>JACONH010000006.1:0-1739 GCA_014323835.1 Alphaproteobacteria bacterium GM202ARS2 | reverse complement strand
AGCACTTCTACAAGTCCTCCTTTATCAGCTGCACAGGCTTGCTTTACAGAGGGTGTTGTAGAGTCGTTAGCGCCGCGGGAGCGTGAGATTAAAGTCACCTCGAATGAGGTGGATGTTCGCGATGCCTTTTTGCAGTATGAATTGATTGATGATATTGTTGTTTATGTTGGTCGTCGTCGTCAGGTGTGGGGTCAGTTTGATTTGTTTTCGCCGGTGGGTGTGTTGTTGCCGGTGCGTTTTCAGAACAACGCGGTGGACTTTAAGAAAACCAACTATGTGGTGCCGCAGGACAATGCGTCTCTCTCGTGGTTTTTAGGTGAGCGTCTCGAGCTGCAGGGGCATTTCTTCCTGAGCACGCAGATTGACCCGTTGTTAGAAGAAGTCATCGAGCAAGATGGGAGCAGACAAGATGTCGAAGACCATCGCCAGTATGCCGGTCGTCTCGTTTATCGTCCTGATTGGGGCACGTTGGGTTTGACGTTCTATCGTGGACGTTCCGCCTTGTTTCAATATAACGAGAATGCCAGCTTAGCTGATGAGGGGAGCTTGGACGGCGAGCAGGCGGATTTGCCGCCGATTACGGCTTATGCTTTTGAGCTGGCGATTCCGAGTGGACGGTGGGTATGGAAAGCAGAAGTCGTCTATCGAGAGAGTAAGGGAGACTTACCCTCCTACGAAGGTATTGCCAGTAGCCCAGATACTGATGTTGTGGCATACATCAATGCTATTCGTAATAACAATGGTGGTTCTTTTGTTGTGGATACCACTGAGTTGTTTGCGGGTATCGGTGTTGATGCTCGGCTTAATGACTGGTTGGTTAACTTTGGGGTCTATTTGGTGAGCATTGATGAGGATGCCGATGTTGGCGGGGGGAGGGACTTAAGAGACCTAGCCGATAGAGCGCTAGGCGATGGTGGCAGTCTTGATGATGACGGCGATGAGACTGTTGTTTTTCCCACGTTGAATGTGGTGCGTTATTTTGGCGATGATGACCGCTATACCCTTGGCTTGAGTGGCGGCTTTTTGGTTGCAGCCCTTGGGGTTGCGGTTTATGGCACAGCACGTATTGGCGATAACCTCTCTTTGTATGCTGGGGTTGACCTCGTCCAATCGATAACCGATGTGTTTGTCGAGCAGACAGAAGAAAGACCGTTTGGCAGTGCTGCCGACTATGAACTTCAGGATGAAGTGAGCTTCGGCGCGCGCTTTGGGTTGCGCTACGCATTTTAGGTTGCCTTAAAAGGTGATATAGGGTATAATGCGGTTGTCAAGTGCCATGTGTGTTTTGCGGGTGCGTTTTATATTAAAGAGGTTAAAGGTCTTATGATACGAGTGTTGTTGATTACTTTGGGGGTTGTGTGGATGAGCGCGTCTTATGCGGTCGCAGCTGAGAGAACCTATGAAGGCGATTATGATGTGATTATCCGAGATGAACCCGCACCAAGGGCAAGAGATGTCAAAAAACCGGGTGAAAGACGGACGCGGGAACGTGGCTTTTTAGATAATACGTTCGGTGTGATTGGCGGTAACTATGCGGTGGGCGGTGCGACCCGTGTGTTCTCAGGGGCGGAATTGGGCTTTGAAGCACCGCTTGGCAAGCGAGGGCGTTTGTATGTCTCTGGTGAAGCCATACACTCCTCGGTAGAGCTGACGTTGGAACGTAACAGAGTCAATCCCAACGGTTTGACAAATGATGATATGATTGACCTCTATAATGAACGTTATAGCGGTGATGCTGG
>JACONH010000005.1 GCA_014323835.1 Alphaproteobacteria bacterium GM202ARS2 | reverse complement strand
CACGTGAAACATTCGAGCCGTCCCCCACCAATTGTTTCACGTGAAACATTCGAACCAGCTCCCACCAATTGTTTCACGTGAAACATTCGAACCAGCCCCTCAAAATTGTTTCACGTGAAACATTCGAGCCACTCCCCCAAAATTGTTTCACGTGAAACATTCGAGCCACCCCCTCAAAATTGTTTCACGTGAAACATTCGAGCCACCCCCTCAAAATTGTTTCACGTGAAACATTTTTTTTCATTTGCCGATACAAAAAGAGGCGAACACATCGCTGAGCACATCCTCCATATCCACTGTGCCGACAATCCGCCCCAAGCAAGCCATCGCGGCGCGCAAACACTCGGCACTGACCTCGCCCCCCGCAAAGCCCTGCTCCTGTGCCTCCTGCAACGCCCGCAAACATGCCATCACATGCCCCTGATGACGCGCACGGGTCAGCACCGCCGCCTCCTTCGCATCATAAGCCAAACGCGCAAGAATATACGCCCGCACATCCTGCAAGCCCTTTTTATTCTTGGCACTCACAGCGTGGGGTATAGCCAACCCCACACCTTCACGCCACCGCCGCGCCGCAACAATAAAAGCAGAATCAGTCGGGCGTTTGTCTATCTTATTGATAAGAATACGAAAACCAGAAATGTCATCGTGCGTGCTCTGATACGCCTGAAAAATTGTATCCAAAGTCACAAGCGAATCAGGCACATCTGCCGAAACAACCGCCAAACACACATCACAATCCCGCACTTCCTGCAAGGCTCGTTTCGTTCCCTCTTTTTCCACCGCGCCCTGCTTTGCCCGCAACCCCGCACCATCACACAGCACAACCGCATAGCCCTCCATGTCCACAGTTTCTTCTATAACATCTCGAGTTGTGCCCGCCTCATCGGCAACAATCGCCCGCGCGCTCTGTAACAGGGCATTAAACAGACTCGACTTGCCCACATTGGACGCGCCGCTCAGCATCACCCGCAAGCCGTCTCGCACCTTCAAGCCGCGAGCATCCTGTGCGTGCCGCGCCATATCGTCTATCAAAGAGTCTATGCCTTGTTGCCAGTCGTCTGCCAGCGACGACGGCAAATCGTCATCGCTGAAATCTATCGCTGCTTCACTCAAGGCAAGAAGGTGAATGATGCGCGCCCGCCAGTCTTCATAGTGGCGGTGCAGTGCGCCCCCCAGCTGGCTCAAAGCAAGGCGGCGTTGCGCATCACTTTGGGCATCAATCAAGTCAGCAATCGCCTCCGCACGGGTAATATCCAGCTTGCCATGATAAAAGGCACGGCGAGTCAGCTCCCCCCTGTCAGCCGGACGCAAAGCAAAATCATCGCTCAACACCTGCGACAAACGCCTTAAAACCGCCACACTGCCATGAATGTGCAGCTCCGCCATATCCTCGCCCGTAAAACTTCTAGGATTCGGCAACCACAAAACAACCGCTTGGTCGAGCACATCCTGCGTCTTGGGCTCTCGCAGAAAACACAAGCGCGCACGGCGCGGCAACGGAAGAACACCACATAAGCCCTCGAGAACAGCACGGCTACCACCACCCGAAACCCGAACCACACACACACCGCTCGGAAGATGACCCGAACTCATAGCAAATATTGTATCCGATAATGTCATGACTCGACCGCTTAATCGATGATAAAAAGGTTACACAAAAAGAAACCTTGCCCCTATGCCCGCGTTTATGGCATGGAACGTATCAACACTTTACACCCACACATGAAAACATAACGAGTCTTTATAGGTGCCTTTTTATGACCCAAGACCCGCTCCTCAAAGTTAAAATCTTTGGCGGTATCCTCCTCAGTCTGTTTATTCTGACCCTCGGACGCTCCGTCAGCAATAAACTCTATCCGCCCCCTCCCCACAAGGTGACCCTCGCCTACGCGGGCGAAGAAGCAAAAACACAACAAAAAACAACAGAAAAAATAACCACAGCCCCCGTAGAAAGCACCGTCGACCTCGCAACCCTCCTCAAAGATGTAGACATAACCGCCGGCAAAAAAATCGCCGCCAAGTGTCGCACCTGCCATTCCCTCAAGAAAAATGGCGGTATCAAAATAGGGCCCCCCCTCTGGGGTATCATCGATAGCCCCGCCGGCGCCTTCTTCGGATTCAACTACTCGACAGAACTCAAACAAAAAAACATTCACTGGTCAGTGCAAAACATGAACCACTTCATCAAAAATCCACAAGAATTCATCGCCGGCACAAAAATGCGCTTCAACGGCATCCGCAAATCCGTCGACCGAGCCAACCTCATCGGCTATCTGCAAACCCTGAATTCCACCAATGGCGGCACACGCTAACCCCCCCCCTCCCCCCTCCCCTCCTAGCCCTCGCACGCCCCGCGCGCCCCCGACCTCCCCCGCGCCTCTCCAGCAAGCCCATATCGACTGCGCCTGCACCCTCGCCCAAAAGGGACGTGACCTTCTCCGTCAGCAGTTCCGCCAAACCCACATCATCAACGTCAAAGCAGACGCCACCCTCGTCACCGACATCGACAAGCGTATCGAGACTCTCTGGCGGGACACAATCGCCCGCACATTTCCCGACCACGGCATCATCGGCGAAGAGTTCCCCCCCGTGCGAGAAGACGCACCCTGGCTATGGAGTCTGGATCCCCTCGATGGCACCAGTGCCTTTGTCAGCGGTAGCCCCCTCTACGGCTTGCTGGTCGGCTTGTGCTATCACGAAACCCCCTGCTACGGCATCATCGCCAGCCCCCAACAAAACGAACAATGGCAAGGAGGCCCCCACCAGCCAACAACGTGGCAGAACAAGCCTTGCCGCACCCGTCAGCAAAATTCTCTTAATCAAGCCCTTCTCTATGCCACCACCCCCGATATGTTCAGCCCGCAACAATACGCGCTGTTCCAACGCTTAAGCGGGCAGTGTCTCGCCACCCGCTACGGTGTCGACTGCTACGCCTATGGGTTGCTGGCGAGCGGGTTCATCGATATCGTTGCCGAAGCCAGCATGAAGCCCGCTGATTACCTCGCCCTCGCCCCCGTCATCCAAGGGGCGGGCGGCACCATCACCGATTGGCTCGGCAAGCCGTTGTCCCGCCACAGCGATGGCTCTGTGCTTGCCTGTAGCACCCACACCCTCCACCAGCACGTCCTTAACCTCTGGCACGGGTAAACCTTGCCAACCTCCAACAAACGCCTTAATAAATTATCCATGAACCACGCCCGCCTTATCCTTGCCGTTGTCGCCATCTGTCTGTCTGCCCCCGCCTATAGCCAAGAGGAGTCCTCTGGCTACGGCTTAGCCTTACACGGACAACCCAAATACCCCGAAGGATTCGAGCATTTCGACTACGCCAACCCCAACGCCCCCAAAGGCGGACGCATACGCCTCGCCACTATCGGTAGCTTCGATAGCTTCAATCCCTTTATCCTCAAAGGTGTCGCCGCAAGCGGCTTGACTGCCTACGTCTTCGAGACTCTGATGACGAACTCTGCCGATGAGCCGTATACCCAATATGGCCTTATCGCTGAACGTGCCCACATCGCCCCAGACAACACGTCGGTCACCTTCACCCTGCGGGATGACGCCCGCTTTCATGATGGCTCGCCTATTACCGCCGATGATGTCGTCTTTTCCTTCCAAACCATCATCGACAAGGGACACCCCTTCTACAAATCCTACTTTCGTGACGTCAAAGACGTCAAAGCCCTGTCCGAGCGGACGGTTGTTTTCTCCTTTCACACCGACACCAACAAAGAGTTGCCCCTTATCATCGGTAGCGGTCTGCAGATTATGTCCCGCGCCTGGTGGGACAACCACGACTTCGCCAAAAGTCTGCACGTCCCCCCTATGGGTAGCGGGCCCTACAAAGTTGCCGACTTCGATAGCGGCAAATACGTAGTCTATGAACGCAACAAAGACTATTGGGGCAAAGACCTCAATGTCAATAAGGGACGCTATAACTTCGATACCCTCCACATCGACTACTACCGCGATGCCACAGTCGCCCGCCAAGCCTTCAAAGCCGGCGATTATGACTTCACCCGTGAATTTCAGGCAAAAGCCTGGGCAAACGATTACGATTTCCCCGCCCGACAAGACGGACACGTTATTGTCGAGGAAATCCCACACCAGATGGTCAGCGGCATGCAAGGTTTTGTCTTTAATACCCGGCGTTTTCTCTTTAGGGATCGGCGGGTGCGGATCGCGATGAACTATGCCTACGACTTCGAGTGGTCGAACAAAGCCCTCTTCCACAACGCCTATACCCGCACCACCAGCTATTTTGATAACTCGGAGCTGGCATCCCGCGGGCCCATCAGCAAAGAAGAAGCCCAACGCCTCGCCCCCTTCAAAGAGCAACTGCCCCCTGAGGTCTTCGATGCGGTATACGAACCCCCCAGCGGCGGGACACGCGGCATACGCAGCGCCTTGCGTAAAGCCCAACGACTCCTACAAGAAGCAGGATGGGTGCTACGGGACAACCAACTCGTCCACACCGAGAGCGGGCAACCCTTCCAGTTCGAGATGCTCGTGCGCAACCCCGCCTTCGAAAGAGTCGTCGCCCCCTATAAACGCAACTTGGAAAAACTCGGTATCAAGGTCAACATACGCACCATACAAGACGACTCGCAATACCAAAAACGCCTAGACGAATTCGACTACGATATGATCACAGTTGTCTATGGCGCGTCCCTGTCACCCGGCAACGAACAAGCCGATTATTGGTCATCCGCCGCCGCCACCACAAAAGGGAGCCGTAACTATGCCGGTGCCCAAAGCCCGGTCATCGATGCTCTGGTTAGCGGAGTCATCAACGCACAGAGTCGCCTCGACCTCGTCCATGCGGTGCGCGCCCTCGATAGAGTGCTGTTGTCATACCACTTCGTTGTCCCCCACTTTCATATCCAAGTGTTCCGTATCGCTTGGTGGAACCGCTTTAGCCGTCCAGACGTGCTACCCCCGTATACCTTTACCCTCGATTTCTGGTGGGTCGATAAAGAAAAGGATGCCAACCTCAGCGCGCGCTAAAAGTGCGAGATAAAAGCGCACCATGACACAGCGTCCTTTTATCCGTATCATCCATGGCGACTGCCGAGACCAGCTGGCTAAACTCAAGCCTGAGAGCGTTCATCTCGTCATTACGGATCCGCCCTACTTTCTCGATGGACTCGATGGGGCGTGGAAAAAAGGCACAAAAGACTCGCCCCGAGCCACAGGCACCATCGGCGGCTTACCTGTCGGCATGAAATTCGACCCGCAACAAGGCGTGCGTCTACAGCAATTCATCGGTCATGTCGGCGCGCTCCTCCATCGAGTTATGGTGCCCGGTGCCTTTGCCGTGTTCTTCAGCCAACCGCGCCTCGCTCATCGCATGGCGGTCGGACTCGAAGATGCTGGATTCAACATCCGCGACTTGCTCGCCTGGCACTTCACCACAAAAGCCCAATTCAAAGCCTTCTCGCACAACCACTTCATCGACAAAATGCCCCTCAACGAAAAAGACAAAGTCGCCCTGAAAAAAAGCATGGACGGCTTAAAAACACCGCAACTGCGACCCCAATTCGAAACCATGATCCTCGCACAGAAAAAAAAGCAAGGCACATCCATAGACAACTGGCAAGCCTTCGGAACAGGATTCATCAACGCCAACGAAAGCCTAGACGGAAAAGCACCCAGCACCGTCATGGTCGTCGAAAAACCCAAAAAAGAAACCTACAATAGCCACCTCACCGTCAAGCCCCTCGTGCTGAAGGAGCATTTGATTAAACTGCTCTCTTCGCCCCATCAAGTCGTTCTCGACCCCTTTCTCGGCAGCGGCACAACCGCCCTCGCCGCAAACAACACACAAAGGTCTTGCATTGGTATAGAAATTCATCGAGACTACGTCTCCATCGCCCAACAACGTCTTAAGACGACAAGCATCTGACACCCGTGCGTCTTAAAGAGTCTGTGCCTCATGTCCCTCGTGTTTACGTGCTATGACTACGTATCTTCTCCGCCGTCTTTTATTCATCGTGCCAACCCTGCTGGGCGTCATGGTGCTAAACTTCGTCATCGTGCAAGCAGCCCCCGGCGGGCCCATCGAGCGAGTCATCGCCCAAATCAAAGGCACACAAATCAGCCACACCGCCCGCTTCAGCGGCAGCACCAGCGAATTCGCCGCCAGAAACCAACAACAAACCTTCAGCACAGGGAGCCAATCCTCCTCCCTCAGCGACAAATATCAAGGCTCCCGCGGCATCGACCCCGAACTCATACGCGACCTAGAAAAACAATACGGATTCGACCAACCGCCCCTCACACGATTCACAACCATGCTCACAAACTACGCCACCTTCGACTTCGGCGACAGCTTCTACCGCGACCGTAGCGTCGTCCAACTCATCATCGACAAACTGCCCGTATCCATATCCCTCGGCTTGTGGACGTTTTTGCTCGTCTATCTCATTTCTATTCCCCTCGGCATACGCAAAGCCGTCCACGATGGCTCGCCCTTCGATATCGCCTCCTCCGCCGTCATCATCATCGGCTACGCCATTCCCGGCTTCCTGTTCGCTATCCTCCTCATCATCCTCTTCGCAGGAGGAAGCTTCTTCGATATCTTTCCCTTACGAGGCTTGACCTCCGACAACTGGCAGAGCCTACCCTGGTACAGCAAAATCACCGACTACCTGTGGCATATCACCCTGCCCGTCATCTCTATGGTCATTAGCGGGTTTGCCAGTCTGACGTTGCTGACAAAAAACTCGTTTCTAGACGAGATACACAAAACCTACGTCATCACCGCCCGAGCCAAAGGCTTGTCCGAGCCACGTATTCTCTACGGCCACGTGTTCCGCAACGCCATGCTGATTGTTATCGCTGGATTTCCCGGTGCCTTCATCACGATTTTTTTCACCGGCTCGCTGTTGATTGAAGTCATCTTTTCCCTCGATGGCTTGGGGCTGTTGTCCTTCGAGGCTGCCCTCGGACGAGACTACCCCGTCCTGTTCGCCACCCTATACATTTATACGTTGCTCGGTCTTCTCATCAAAATTCTAGGGGACGTCATGTATGTTATCATCGACCCACGCATCGACTTCGAGTCACGCACAACGTGATAAAGACAATGCCCCTTTCTCCTCTTACCCGCCGCCGTCTGAGCAACTTCAAAAAGAATCGACGCGGCTATTGGTCGCTATGGATTTTCTCCTGTCTGTTCGTGCTGTCGCTGTTTGCCGAGTTCATCGCCAACGACAAGCCTCTGTTGATTGCCTTTAAGGGCGACCTCTATATGCCGATTTTACAAGACCTGCCCGAAACATTTTTTGGCGGCGAATTCGACAGCACCGCCGACTACAAAGACCCCTTCGTGCAGAACCTTATCAACGCCGACGGATGGCTCGTCTGGCCCCTTATTCCCTATACATACGATACAATCAATCTCGAGCTGCCCGCCCCCGCCCCAACAGCCCCCGATAGCGAAAACTGGCTCGGCACCGACGACCAAGGCAGAGACGTCCTCGCACGGCTGATTTACGGCTTTCGTATTTCTGTCCTCTTCGGGCTTATCTTAACCCTGATAAGTAGCATCATCGGTGTCGTCATCGGTGCCGTGCAAGGCTACTTCGGCGGATGGTGCGACCTCTTAACGCAACGATTCATCGAAATTTGGGCGGGGTTGCCTGTCCTCTTCTTGCTGATTATCCTATCTTCCCTGATAACACCGAACTTCTGGTGGCTCCTTGCCATTATGATTCTGTTCAGCTGGATGAGCCTCGAAGGGGTGGTGCGCGCCGAATTCCTACGGGCACGCAACTTCGACTACATCACCGCCGCAAAAGCTCTGGGTGTGCCAACGCCCATCATCCTGTGGCGACACATGCTCCCCAACGCCATGGTCGCGACACTGACATTTATGCCCTTCATTTTGAGCGGTGCCATAACGACTCTAACATCCCTCGATTTTCTCGGTTTTGGTCTACCGCCCGGCTCGCCATCCCTAGGCGAGATGCTCGCGCAAGGCAAAGCCAACCTACAAGCCCCATGGCTAGGGGCAACCGCCTTCTTTACCATAGCCACCATCCTTAGCCTGCTCATTTTCATTGGGGAAGCAGTGCGTGACGCCTTCGACCCGCGCCGCGCCCATCTCTAAGGCTTGCTCCTATGTCCGCTTCTTCTCCCCTGCTCAGCGTCCGTAACCTGCGTCTCACAACGCCACAGCACAAAGCCATTCTTAAGGGCATCGATATCACCCTGCATAGCGGCGAAACCGTCGCTCTGGTGGGCGAGTCCGGCAGCGGTAAAACCGCAACCGCCCTCAGTCTCACCAATTTGTTTCCGCGCCATGCTGCCCGCACCCACTTCGATTCTTATCGCTTTGCCCAGCACGACCTCAGCCATGCCGATGAAGGCCGTTTTCGCGCCCTGCGCGGCAAACACATCGGTATGATCTTTCAAGAGCCTATGAATGCCCTCAATCCGCTCCATACCATCGGCCAGCAAATCAGCGAAAGCCTGATGCTCCACCAGCTGATAACGCCATACAAAGCCCTGACCCGCACCCATGAGCTCCTCGAGAGCGTTGGTCTCACCCCTGTTGCCATGCGGGCACGCCAGTTTCCCCACCAACTCTCCGGCGGACAACGCCAGCGAGTCATGATTGCCATCGCCCTCGCCAATCATCCCCGTCTACTGATTGCCGATGAGCCCACAACCGCCCTCGATGTCACCATCCAGCAACAGATCCTCGACCTGCTGTCTCGCCTGCAGAAAAGCTTGAACATGACCTTACTGCTGATTACCCACGACCTATCGATTGTCCGTAACGTCTGCCAGCGCGCCTATGTGATGAAGGAAGGTGCGGTGGTGGAAGAAGCCCCCATTCGCCAGCTGTTTACCAACCCGCGCCATCCCTATAGCCGTCATCTGTTGAGCTGCTGGCCCACACCGCTACCTCAACGTGCACCCCAACCCGAGCCGATTCTGCACGCCCGCAACCTTGACGTGCATTTTCCTATCAAAAGCGGCTTACTGCGCCGCACAACCCAGACCATCCATGCGGTCAAAAACATGACTCTGTCTCTGTATGCCGGGCGTAGTCTCGGCATTGTCGGCGAATCAGGCTGTGGCAAAACCTCCCTCGCTCGAGCCTTGTTGCGCCTTATTCCCTCGAGCGGTGATATCATCTTCGAGAGCACCAACCTGAGACGTCTGTCTTCTGCCCAGATGCGAGCGGTGCGCCGACACATGCAAATCGTCTTCCAAGACCCCTTCACTTCGTTAAATCCGCGCCTATCGGTGCACCAAATTATTGCCGAAGGGTTGGCTATCCATGCCCCGCAGCTGTCGGCAACAGAAAGAGACCAACGAGTCGAACAGAGTCTCAAAGATGTCGGCTTAAAGGCAGAGATGCGCCTGCGCTATCCCCACGAGTTTTCTGGCGGCGAGCGCCAACGTATCGCCATTGCCCGCGCCCTGATTGTCAAGCCCCGCATCATCGTTCTCGATGAGCCCACCAGCGCGCTCGATTTGTCGGTGCAAGCCCAAATCATCGCCCTGCTCTTGAACCTGCAAAAGCAACACAACTTGGCTTATCTCTTTATCAGCCACGACCTGCGGGTGGTGCGCGCCCTCACCGACGATATCATCGTCATGAAAGACGGACACCTTATCGACTACCAGAAAAGCCACCAGCTGTTTACCAGCGAGCAACACGCCTATACCCGCTCGCTCATTAAGGCAGCCATGCTCAACCCCGATACAGACGCAACAACGAATCCTCATAACCCTGCGTAATCGCACGACGCTTGATTTTCATCGTCGGCGTCAACATGCCGTTGACAATAGAAAAGGGCTCTTGTGCCACAACAAAACGGCGGACATGCTCAGGCAACGACAAACGGGTATTCACGCGTTTGACCGCTCGTTCGAGTCCTGTGTGAATATCTTCGGCGCTTTTGTTTTTCGCCCACGACTCCTCGGCAACAAGCACCGCCGATAGCCACGGCTTGCCATCGCCCCAAACCATCGCTTGCGCAATTTCCTCCTCGAGAGACAGCAAACCCTCGATACGCTGCGGCGACAATGTATCGCCCCCCGACGTTACGATAATCTCTTTTAAGCGACCCGTAATAAAAAGATAGCCGTCCGCATCGATTTTTCCTTGATCGCCCGTATGAAGCCAGCCATCCGCAAGAGCCTCAACGGTGGCGGCATCGTTGCGCCAATAGCCCGACATCAACAGCGCGCCGCGCACCAGAATTTCGTTGTCGCCCGATAGACGCACCTGCACATTCGATAAGGCGCGGCCAACGCTCCCTGCTCGATTCGATGACGGCAAATTACAGCTGATAACCGGCGCACTTTCCGTCTGCCCATAGCCCTGCACCAACGGCACACCAAAAGCATTAAAAAACGACCCCAAAGCCTCAGGTAAAGCCGCACCCCCCGAAACCAAAATTTTCAGCTGGCCGCCAAAAATGGCTCGAACCTTGCGACACACCAGCGTATCCAACACATAATCCCACACCCCCTTCCGCTTGCCGCTTATCTGGCGTTGCTCGCCGCGGGTAAGGGCTTGCTGCCACAAAAAACGAGGGATACCACGCAGATTTTTTGCCCGACCCAACATACGCTGACGCATCGCCTCCAACAGACGCGGCACAACCGCAAGCAACGTCGGACGCACCTCCGCCAGACGCACCGCCAAGTTGTCCAGACTATCGAGATAGTAAATCTCACCACCTATCGCCACAACCAAAAACTGCCCCGCCGTGCGCTCATAAGCATGGGACAACGGCAAAAATGATAAAAAACGCTCAGATTTATGACGACTCAAGATGCCCGACAAAAGCACCCAACACCCCTGACAATTAGACAACAAAGCCCGATGACTCAAAACAACACCCTTAGGGTTGGCACTGCTCCCTGAAGTGTAAATAATCGATGACGCATCATCGCCCTGCACGTTTGAAGTTGACTCGTCATCAGAGTCCTCAGGCGCGCTTGTGATAATGTCATGCCATTGTTTTTGCCCTGTCGGTGCGGTGCCAATAACCAGCACGTCGCGCACATGGTCGAGCATGCCCGCCGCAACAAAACGCTCATACAGGGAGTCGTCAACAATCGCCAAGGCAGCTTCCGTATGCTCCAAAAAGTAGCGATAATCCTCGGCGCGATACGTGGTGTAAAGAGGCACCGTGAGCGCGCCTCGATTCATGATGGCTAAATCGGCTATGAACCACGAAGGGCTGTTGCTGGCACATAACAAAACGCGCTCGCCTTTCTGCAGATTCAGGCGGCCAAGATAGGCACTTAAGTTGCGCACCCGCTCGGCAACCACCTGCCACGACAAGCTCTCGTAGCCGTTATCACCCCGCGTCCATAGAAACGGCTTCGTGCCATAAACGCGGGCTTGGGCAAAAAACATCTGCGGGAGAGTCTGCCAACGATGAAAAGGGGGGCGTCTCATGTTTTTCCTCAACAGTTAGGCTTTGGCTATGCGGATAGAACGTTGCCGCGGCTGCTTCCAAGGATACACGCAACCATCTTCGATGTCGAAGCCTTGAATGTGGGGCCCACTCGCGGCAAAAAGCTCGGGGGCTAAGCCCGTCATCCACGCCTGACACTGAGACCCATGCAACAGCTGAAAGAACTGCTGGGCATGACGGCTATCTAAGTGCGCGGCGACTTCGTCCAACAACACAATCGGCGGCGCAGCGCGTTTGCGTCCCAGCAACGACGCTCCCGCCAACACCACCAGCAACGTCAACATTTTTTGTTGCCCCGTAGAACACAGCTGAGCATCAAGGCCCCGCCTCTTGTCCGATACCGTGAAACGGCTACGATGAACACCCACCTCAGCACGTCCCTTCAAGGCATCGAGGCGGCGATTGTCTTTCAACTGCTGGCAGAAGCTTTCTTCAACGTGAAGGGCGGGAAAGCTATCCAGCTGGTCTTCGATGGTGCCTTGGACGTGCGTATGGGCTTGCACATCGGTAGCCGAGTAAGCATCCAGCGCACCATTGAGGGAGGCAATAAACATTTTTCGGGCAGCAGCAATGGCAAGGGCTTCTTGTGCCATGCGTTCCTCTAATGTCACAAGCCATCGCTCCTGCCACGACCCTTGATGATGACGGAGCACCTTGGTGCGCTCACGCATGGTCTTATCGTAACGGGTCAGACGGCGGCGATGCTCTTTGTCTTGCGCACTAATCAGCTGGTCAAAAAAAAGCTGCCTTTTGGCGCGGCTATCGGCACTGTAACGGTCAGCACCAGGCACCAGCCACAGCATCGGCAGACTATCATCATGGGTATCCAGCGCGCCTTCACGGCGCGTGCTTTTGCGCCACTGCATCGCCGTATCGGTCGTATCCGACTGGGGGGGAGGGGGCTCGAGCCGCCACTCGACCGAACGGCGGGTCGCACCCTGCGGCTCACGGACATCAGCAAAAACACCACAGAGGTCAACGCTCTTATGATAGGGGGGGGTTAGGGTCTTTGTCTGAGTCGGGGAGCGGCGATGAACCACGTCGTCGCCCTCACATCCGCGCAAGCCCCTCCCCACGCGCAAATAGGACAAGGCTTCCAGAAGATTGGTCTTACCCGCACCATTGGCACCCGTGAAAACAACGCTCTCAGGCGTAAAAGACAACGATAGATGCTCGTAGTTGCGGAAACACATCAGCGTCAAAGACACAATAGCAAAGCGCGCATCCATACCATCTATCGCTCATAAGCTCAATTGCGCACCGCAAAAAGCACGTAACCCCTAAACCCGAGTCGGCATAAGAACGTAAAAGGCGTTAACCGATGCAGGCGGCGGCGACTCGCCATCTTCTTGCTCGTCTTTCTTGGCCTCAGCCGGTTGCGGCACAATCAAAGTCGCTTGGATGTCAGGGGCATACATAAACCGTAGCTTGCCACCAAGACCCGCATCACAAATGTGCGTCAGATAGCCCGCGTTGTAGCCTTTTTCCAAGTCTTTGTCGCCCTGCCAGTCAACGTCAATTTCTTCTTGCGCTCGCCCGCCGCTCAGGTTGTCTTGTGCCGTAATCGACAACGTTTGACCGATGGTGCACACAACATTGGCTTTACCCGGATCCAAACAGACCGCAGCGACACGTTGGATAACCATCTTAAATTCTTCCGCATCCACAATCATAGCAACGCTATTGTCCTGCGGCGGTATGACTTTTCGATAGTTAGGAAACTCGGCAGCAATCAGGCGAGAGCGGATAAACCCTTGCTCAAAAGAGACCGTCACCTGACTTTCCGAAAAAGCAATCGCCACATCCCCCTTAATATCAGCGAGCATGTTCTTCAAAATCTGGATACTTTTAAGGGGAATAATCATCGACGGCATATCATCGCTGACACCTTCTACGACTTTATCGGCAACAGCCATACGATGACCGTCGGTGCCAACGACCCGTAGAAGCGTCTGTTTGTCGTCATCGCTCTTGCAGATTTCCATGAACAAGCCACAAAGATAGGGACGGGTATCTTCCTTCGAGATGGCAAAGCTGACCGCCTGTATCAACGCCAGCAGCTCGTGGGCTGGCACCTTAAAACTATGGGCGGTCGTTTCTTTCTCCAAAGGTGAAAACAGCTCAGGGTCATCGCCCGACAATTCAAAACGAGCACGACCACATTCGAGAACAAGCTTTTGGGGTTCGCTCTCATACAAGGTCACCTGACTGCCACCTTTAAGCCTCGAGACGATGCTTAAAAACAGAGAGGCTGGCAATGTGGCTCTCCCTTGCGCAGATGTCGACGCGGGCAAAGACTCACTTGCGGTCATCAACGTATCCGTCGCGGTCAAGGTCAGGTTGCCATCTTGACAGTCGAGCAAGACGTGCGAGTTGACCCGTATGGTGCTGCGCACCTCGACCAAATTGACCAGATGGTCGAGGACTTTTCTGAGGGCATCGGTTGCCACCTCAAAACGCAAAAGTGAAGTTTCAGCCATAACGTGTTCTCTAGCCTCCCAAGCGTCTACGTAAAATCATGATATCTTCCCGTATGCTGGGATCCTGACGGGACAGATCCTCAACTTTGCGGATAGCATGCAACACAGTGGTATGATCGCGTTTGCCAAACCGCCGACCGATATCGGGCAACGAGCGTGTCGTCATTTCTTTGGCTAAAAACATCGCAATTTGGCGCGGACGCACTACTTCTCTGGCACGGCGCGGCGACGACATCTCCGAGAGCTTGACGTTGTAGTGCTGACAGACCATTTTTTGGATGGACTCGACACTGACGCGCTTTGCCGAATCAAGAAGCAAGTCTTGCAACGCCTCGTAAGCGACATCTTCGCAAATGGGCTTGTTGACAAGGCTGGCATAAGCAACCAGACGATTGAGCGCACCCTCAAGAACTCGGACGTTGGACGTGATACGACGAGCAATGAACTCCAAAACCTTTCGCGGTATCGGCGTCGTCATCTGACTGACCTTCGACTCAAGGATACCCAGACGCAACTCGTAGCTGGCAGGGTCAATATAGGCAACCATGCCCGCACCCAAACGAGAACGCAGACGTTCCTCGACGCCCTCGAGACTATCCGGCGACTTGTCCGCCGAAATGACAATCTGACGATTGTCATCGACCAAACTATTGAACGTATGGAAGAACTCTTCTTGCGTCGCTTCCGCCTTCGAGATGAACTGAAAATCGTCAACCATCAGCACATCCACAGAACGAAACTTTTTCTTGAAATCCAATGCCGACTTGTAGCGCAGAGCCAAAATGAACTGATACATGAATTTTTCTGCCGTCATATAAAGGACATTCTTTTTGTGCTGTGACTTAATGTGCCAAGCAATGGCGTGCATCAAGTGCGTTTTGCCTAAGCCGACGCCGCCATACAAAAACAAAGGATTATAGCTCGCGTGCGGGGTCGCCAAATCGGCAACCCGCTGTGCCGCAGCAAACGCCAACTCGTTGGACTTGCCCACAACAAAATTGCCAAAGGTAAAGCGCGTATCAAGACGAAGAGACGAACCCAAATCATCGTCCGCAGACGAGTCAACACCGGGTGTGCCCGCGCCATTGCCCACTCCATTATCCGTCTCACCCACAGCATGGCTGACAACATCCACAACAATCTCTTGCACCGACGACTCAACCATCTGCCAAGACGTCAACAGGCGGTCTTGATAATGACTGATAATCCAATCCCGAACAAAATCCGATGACACATGAAACTGCACCTTGCCGTTATCGATAGCGACAAAGGTGAGACGAGCAAACCAACTGTTGAAGACATCATCGCCACATTCGTTGCGCAAAAAGGCACACACCTTTTGCCACTGCGGGTTGGAATTGGACGTCACGGGGGGCTGGGGAGGCTGATTCATTTGCGGCTGATTCATCGTGGGCTGGGGGGCGGGTTCATTATCTGGGAGGTCATCATCGTTGTCTTAAGGGGCGGGTTCATCATCTGGGGGGTCATCATCGTTGTCTTAAGGGGCGGGGTCATCATCTGGGGGGTCATCTGGGGCGGGGGGGTCATCTATCTAATCTTGCAACCAAGGCAGTTTATCGTATTTCCAGCCGTTGCGTCTGGCTCTTTGTCCTTTGTCGTCTCGGTCGCCTTCGAAGCCGTGTTCGACATTGTAGCATTGCGAGAAGCCCTGTGCCTGCATCGCTATGGCTGCCATGCGTGAGCGTCCACCTGAGCGACAAATAAAAAGCAACGTCTCTGTTGCGCCTACATGCTCGCGCAGCTGTTCGGCAAAAGCACTATTCTGCTGCATGTGAGGATAAATCTGCCAAGGCACAAACACGACTCGTTTACGCAAAGCACTGAGGTCGGGAATGCCCACATAGCGCCACTCGGCATCGGTGCGACAATCAATCAACTGAGCTTGTGGCTCTTTTTCTAGCATCGCCCAAGCCGCGCTCGGCACAATATCTCCTTGATAACCTAAGTTCTCTGCCATGGTGTTCGTCCATCATCCATTCATCAACCCTGAAAAGCACCCACGTCCTTTTTACCCTGATTGCGCGTAACTCTCAACGTCCATCGATGATTTTTATGGTATCGTATCTCTCATAAACATTGACCCTTCATCTTTCGAGAGATAGCCCCTTGAAAAACAATCTTAAAAAAATTGACGTAACAAGGCTGCCCGCGCGGGTCACCTTCGACACACCCTTTGGCATACTCAGGGGGATGATTGCCGCGGGACGCTTGAATACGCTAGCGTGGCATGCACCAGAAGAACGTGAGTCAGCAAACCCGGCGGTCACTCAGGATGAGGATGTGCCGTGTTATCTGGCTCTGTCTTCTTGGCTTGCGGGGTATCTCGCCGGCAACAAGGAACCCTTCCCGCGACGCTGGCTCAATGTGGATGGGCTCTCGCCTGCGACCTTGCGGCTGTATGATGTTCTAGAGACCGTGCCTTACGGGCAATACGTAACCTATGGCATGGTGGCGGCGGCGATGGGCTCGATGCCCCGTGCGGTCGGCCAGCTGTTGCGGCACAATCGCTTCGCACTGGTGATTCCCTGTCATCGAGTGGTGGGTGCTAACAGCTTGAAGGGCTACGGCGGATGCGACGCGGCGCAACGCAAAGGAGCACTCCTCGATGGCGAGGGCGCACAGCTTCCCTTTTGAGCTATTTTTTCTGGGTCGTCATCGACTCGAAAAAGTCACTGTTGGTTTTGCTGATAGACAACTTATCGATGAGAAACTCGATGGCATCGATGACGCCCATAGGATTCAAGATACGGCGCAGAACCCACATTTTCGATAGGGTCGCCTTATCCACCAGCAGTTCTTCTTTGCGGGTGCCTGAGCGGGTAATGTCGATGGAGGGAAAAATACGTTTGTCGCTGATTTTTCTGTCGAGAATAATTTCCGAGTTACCTGTTCCTTTGAATTCTTCGAAGATGACTTCGTCCATGCGTGAGCCCGTATCCACAAGGGCGGTGCCGATAATCGTCAGCGAGCCGCCATCTTCGACGTTGCGGGCTGCCCCGAAAAAACGTTTGGGACGTTGCAAGGCGTTGGCATCGACTCCGCCGGTCAAAATTTTCCCTGAGCTGGGCACCATCGCGTTATAAGCCCGTGCCAGACGTGTTATCGAATCGAGAAGAATCACCACATCCCGTTTGTTTTCGACCAGACGTTTGGCTTTGGCGATGACCATCTCGGCAACCTGTATATGCCGCACTGCTGGTTCATCGAAGGTGGAACTGATGACCTCGCCGCGCACCGAACGTGCCATGTCAGTGACTTCCTCGGGACGCTCGTCAATCAGCAAGACAATAAGATAAACATTCGGGTTGTTGCTGGTTATAGAGTGAGCAATGTTCTGAAGCATAATCGTCTTACCCGTGCGAGGCGGGGCAACAATCAGAGCACGTTGTCCTTTGCCTAAGGGACAAATGACATCGATGACTCTCGATGTAAAATCACGGGCTTTGTTTTCGATTTCGAGATTAAAACGCTCCTGCGGATACAAAGCCGTCAAGTCATCGAAGTTGACTCGTTGACGACTCTTGGTTGGATCGGTGAAGTTAATTTTGTCGGGCTCAATCAAAGCAAAATAACGCTCGTTGTTTTGCGGTGCACGGATTTTGCCCTCGACAACATCGCCGCGCCGTAAGCCATAACGGCGAATCTGCTGCGGCGATACATAAATATCATCAGGACCAGACAGATAGTTGGACGATGCCGAGCGCAAAAAACCAAACTCATCTTGCAGAATTTCCAGCGTGCCTTCGCTCGATATCTCAGTCTTATTATCAGACAGCTTTTTCAATATAGAAAACATCATATCCTGACGACGCAGGTTGGAGGCATTCTCTATTTTTAAGTCCTCCGCAAAAGCCAAAAGCTCAGCGGGGGCTTTCTTCTTGAGTTCTTGTAGGTTCATGAGTCACAAAATGGGGGAGAAAAACAGACAATACATGACACAAGGTTCAAAAGAAAAAATATCATGCAAAGCGGGGAAAAGGGGCTGAAGAAAAAACGCTCCCTGTTTCTAGGTTATCGTCTTATCGTAGCCAAGGTGTCAACAAAAATAAATTATATAAAACTGTTACTGTTGTTACTGTTGGTGGTGTGAGTTACGTGCTTTTCGGGGTTATTCGATGTTATTCTTGTTTTATACCAAACAGAAAAAAAGAACAACGTTCTTGATAAGAGGGGTATCATTTTGACAGCCTTATTTTACAAGGAGATTTTTACCCTCTTTTTTGTGTTGATAGCGGGGATAAAGATATGCTTTCTTTTTTGTCCCTTGTTGATGATTATGTTCACGTGTTTATAAAAGCGTGGATACGTCTTTTTGTTCTGTGGGCTTTATGGGGTTTTGGATTTCTTTTTTTTTATGGGTGGACTTATACAGGATGGATTCACAGCTTATTCTTGCTTCGGGTAGTTTGTCTCGTCAGGCTTTATTGTCATCGGCAGGTGTGTCTTTTCGTGTGTGTGGCTCTGGGGTCGATGAGACGACTCATAAGGCGGCGGGCATGAAGGAAGGTTTAGATGGACAAGCCATGACTGTGCGTTTGGCTGAAGCAAAGGTGCGGGCGGTTCTGGCACAGGAGCATACCTTCGGGGTGCGCGGTATCATCGGGGCAGACCAGATTTTAGAGCATGAAGGTGTGTGGCTCGATAAGCCTAAACATAAAGATGATGCCCGCAAACAGCTGCAGGCTCTGCGGGGCAAGCAGTATTGCTTGTGGACATCAGTGTGCTTGGCGACAAAACAAGGTATCCTCTGGCGACATAGCGAGAAGGCGACTCTGCGTATGCGTCCCTTCGATGATACGGTGTTGGAAGCCTATTTACGCAAGGCGGGTGAGGACGTTCTGCTCAGCCCGGGTGCCTGTCTGTTGGAGCGGCACGGCATCCAGCTGATAGATGCCATTGATGGCGATTATTTTTCCATATTGGGCTTGCCGTTGTTGCCGTTGTTGCAGGCGTTACGGCAGCAAGGATGGGTGACTTTATGACAAAGCGGACAAAGCGAGCGGTTCTTATAGGGGATCCTGTGGCACATTCTCGTTCCCCGCTCATCCACGAGCACTGGCTGAAGTGGTATGGTCTTGACGGTGCCTATCACGCACTTCAGGTGAAAGCTGGCGATGTGCCCGCCCAGCTGGATACGCTCAAACGTCTGGGTTATGTGGGATGTAATGTGACGATACCCCACAAGGAGCAGGTTTGCTCCCTTGTGGATGATAAGGATGTGTCGGCACGCCGTATGGGCGCGGTTAATGTGGTGGTGTTTCGGCAAGATGGCTCGTCTGCGGACGGCTCGTCTTTTGGCATGAACACCGATGGCTATGGCTTTATGGAAGCCTTGCGGGCCCAGCTGGGGTTTACGGACGGCGATATACACCAGAGCTTAGAGGGCAAATCCGTTGTTATCATCGGGGCGGGCGGCGCAGCACGGGCTATCTTCTGGGCGTTGGCTGAAGCAACAGATGATACGCTCCTAAAGCTTGTCAATCGAGATGAAGACAAGGGACGCACGCTGGTGGCGCAAAATAAAAGGGCGCGCTTCTTTCCTTGGCAGCAACTGGCAGAGGCTGTCCACGGGGCAGGGCTCATCGTCAATACCACCTCTGTCGGTATGCAAGGATGTGTCGATTGGCACGATGTTGGCGTTGATTGGAAGAGCTTGTTACCTAAGATGGCAGCGGGTGCGGTTGGGGCGGTCTGTGATATTGTCTATAGCCCGTTGCGGACGTCTTTTTTGCGGGCAGGGGAGCAGTGTGGTTTGCGTTGTGTCGATGGTCTTGGTATGCTGGTCCATCAGGCGCGCCTGAGCTTTCAGGCGTTTTTTGGCGTCCTACCCGATGTGGACGAAGACATCTATCGAGTCGTCAAAAAAAGTCTGGCGGAGAAACCATGATGGTGATCATTGGCGTGACCGGTCAGGTGGCTATGGGTAAGTCGGTGGTGGCGCGCATGCTGTGCCAGTGCGGTTTTCGTCTCTATGATGCCGACCGCCATGCCCATGAATTGTTGTCGCAAAGAGGTGTAAGAAAGGCTGTGCAGGACATTTTTGGCGGTGGCGATGATGGTCGCCCTATCGACAGGGCGTGGTTGCGTAAGCAAGTGCTGGCAGAACCCGCCAAGCTGCGGGCTCTTGAGGCTATTCTGCATCCTCGTCTCAAGGTTTTACGCGAGCGTCTTATTGTGCAGGGGCGGGTGCAGCGTTGGCGAGGCATCGTTCTCGATGTGCCTCTCTTGTTCGAAAGCGGCGGCGATAAACGCTGTCATCTGGTTATCACCGTATCGAGTCCGTCTTTTATACAACAAGCCCGCCTCAAAAAGCGCGGGCTGACCGACAAGGAAATAAAGCACTTCATCGGGCTACAAATGAGCGATGACGAAAAAAAACGGCGAGCCGATTATGTTGTCCCGACAGGACAAGGACTCCACGTAACAAGACGTAGGGTGGAAGGGCTGGTGCGCCGCCTAAGAGGGGGCGATTCTGTTTCTCTCAACAGGCAACTGAAGAGACGAACCTTAGCTCATCTGCGGTGGGTGCGTCATGCGTGAAGTGGTGGTGGATACCGAGACAACAGGTCTCGACGTGGCAGAGGGTCATCGCCTGGTGAGTATCGGCTGTGTCGAGGTGCAAGATGGACGTATCAGCGGCAACGAAAAAGAGTGGCTTATCAATCCGCAACGGGCTATTCCCGAGGAGGCGATGGCGGTGCATGGCTTGACCAACGAGGCTCTTGCCGACAAGCCCACATTTTCTGCTCTGGCTGAGGAGGTCATGGCTTTTCTAGGGGATGCCCAACTGGTGATGCACAATGCTCCTTTCGATATGTCGTTTCTCAATGCTGCCTTGCGCGACTGCCAGCTACCCACCATAGGGAGCGGACGAGTCGTGGACACACTGGTGCTGGCAAGGCGTCTTTTTCCTTCTGAGCCAGCGAGTCTCGATGCTTTGTGTCGCCGTTATGATGTCTCTTTGCGGGAACGGCAGAAGCACCATGGGGCGTTGCTCGATGCCCGTCTGTTGGCAAAGGTCTACTGCCTGATGGCCTTTGGCGACCAAGCCGAACTGGGATTGGCTGTGGACAGACGAAAGACGGCAGACACAGAGGCAAGGCAACCCGAGCAGCGCGCCTTTAAGTTACAACAACCAACCCAACAAGAGCAGGAGGCTCATAGCCACATGCTCAGCAACCTACAGGAATCTTTATGGGAGAACGCCGATGTATGATGTCTCTATGGTGATGGGGAGCGTATCCGACTGGAAAACCATGGTCAAAGGGGCAGAGCTGTTGAAGGAATTACAAGTCCGTCATGACGTGCGGGTGGTCTCTGCCCATCGCACGCCCGAGCGTCTACACGCCTACGCAACGGCACTGGGGCAACAGGGGGAAAAAGTCGTCATCGCCGCCGCGGGGGGCTCGGCACATTTAGCAGGCATGGTGGCAGCGTATACGTGCTTGCCAGTCATTGGGGTGCCGATGGTAAGTTCCTTTCAAGATGGCTTGGATAGCTTGCTGTCTATGGTGAATATGCCTGCGGGTGTGCCCGTTGCCACAATGGCGGTGGGGGAGGCGGGTGCCACCAACGCCGCGCTCTTGGCGGCAGCCATTGTCGCCCTCAGCGATGAGCCCCTCAAACAACGGCTGCAAGCGTGGCGACAGAAGCAAACCGACAACGTAGCCTTGCGTCCACCCCAATAGGATAGAGGGTGTATGTCTGTTTTTGGCCCATCGGCTACTCTTGGTATTGTTGGCGGCGGCCAGCTGGGACGGATGCTGGCTCTTGTGGCCCTCGATTGGGGCTACCGCGTCCATGTGCTCTGTCAACATAAAGACGAGCCCGCGGCTTGTCTCGCTCATCGCTGTTTTCTTGCTGACTTTACGGATGAAGCGACTCTGCGGGCTTTTGCCGAGAGTTGTGCTGTCATGACGTGCGAATTCGAACATGTGCCCGCCACCGCGTTACACGTATTAGAGGCACACGGCTTGTTGCGCCCCAAAGCTTCTGTGATGCTGTGCGCGCAGAATCGCCACGCCGAGAAGCAAGCCATCCAAGAGGCAGGCTTTCTGGTCGCCCCTTGGCAGAAGGTCACCGATGAAAAAAGTGCCAGAGATGCCTGTCAGGTGCTAGGTTACCCGTCCATTATCAAAACCGCCCGCATGGGTTACGATGGCAAAGGGCAAAGACGCCTTGACAACGACAACGACCTTATGGCTAGCGCGGCATTATGGCAGGCAGGCACATGTATCATCGAGAAAAAAATCGATTTTGTCTGTGAGCTGTCGGTGGTTGCTTGTGGGTCTGTCGCTGGCGCGCCGCTCTGCTATGAGCCTTCCCGTAACGTCCATGAGTCCCATATTTTGCGTCGTAGCCATGTGCCATCGGGGGTATCCGTTGCGCTCTGTCAGCAAGCCCAAAGGATTGCACGCCAACTGGTTCAACACTTGGAGGTGGTGGGCTTGCTGGCGGTGGAAATGTTTGTGACCCAAGACGAGACGTTATGGGTCAATGAGCTTGCGCCTCGAGCGCATAACTCGGGGCATTGGACGATGGATGCCTGTGTCAGCTCGCAGTTCGAGCAATGGCTACGGATGATTTGTGGCTTGCCCTCAGGGGATGTGCGCCGCTTGTATGATGTGACCATGCAGAATCTGCTGGGCGAGGAGGTGCACAGATTCCTCGATGATGTTAGCCATAAAGAAAAACGGGTGCATATCTATGGCAAGACGCAAGCACGGGCTCAACGCAAAATGGGACACGTCAACGTGCTGTCGAAAAGGTATCCTTGATTTTATCTGTGATGGGGCGCAGCAAGGTCGCCCCTTGTGCCACTTCGGCGAGACGGCGGTCGATGAAGGCTTTCAGGGCATCGTCCTCAGGGGGCGGGCTTTTTTGGGCATACAGCACAGTGGCAAGATAGACATACCCTAAGGTTAAGCGTTTGGTGTGGTAAGCGGATTGGGACGGGGTCGAGGTATCACCCGCCCACTGCCACAGCTGGTTGATGGTGGCTAAGCTGAGGTCGCGGGCAAGATGGGGGTGCAGGGCAAGATAAGCCGTGGTTTTGTGGGCGAGAGCTTGCTGGCTACGAATCATGTGCGCTTTGTGAAGAAGAGCTGCTTGCAGGGTGGCTTTGGTGCCTGTGGTGGGGTGGGCGCGCCCATGCTCGCCCAGCTGACGAAGATGCTCCTGATTTAAGCAGGTGAGCATATCACGCACCCCTTGCGGAAAAAAAGCACGTAACGTTGGCTGATGCTCGGGCGCAAGAGCAGAAAAAAGGGCATGTTCGTCCCAGCCCAACGTGGCAACGCGCGGCAGAATATGCTCGTTGAGGGCAGACCATTTCTTCTCGTGTAACGGTGGAAGAGAAATATGTGTCATCAAGGTTGCATCCTGTGAGGCCCTAGGCTATATATAAGTGGTGGGGGGCGTGTGACGAAGAAATTTTTGGTTGGAGGATAGAGCCATTATAGAAGTAATTGTCCGTAACAACAATGTGGATCAAGCGTTGCGTATACTGAAGCGCAAAATGCAAAAGGAGGGGTTGTTCCGCGAAATTAAGCGGCGGCGGTCTTACGAGAAGCCGTCCGAAAAGAAAGCGCGCCAGCGTGCCGATATGGCGCGCCGCCACCGCAAACTCCTACGCAAACGCATGGAACGAGAAGGATACTAAAGCCTTTTATCGGGGCGGCTAGGGCGAGATTAACGATTGAATGAAACGATGAACGGGGGGCGTGTTCCAGTCGCAAGCCCCCTCATGACGCAAAACAAGACGACCTTGCGGGCCCACAATCAGCGTTGTCGGCATACGACCAATGCCGAGCGTGCCGCTCAAAGACAACGTGCTATCATGGTGAACCCACAGAGACGCGAGCTTACGAGAGGAAAGAAACGTCCGCAACGCTTCAGGCTGAGAGAAATCGCTAGCGACCGCCACCACCTGTAAGCTATCAGGCAGCTGGGCTTGTAACGCCAGCAAGGCGGGCAGCTCTTCGATACAGGGTGGACACCACGTTGCCCAGAAATTGATGAGCACCACTTTTCCCTTCCATGCTGTGATGGGATAGGCTTTGGGCTTGTCTGCGTCCCTATTGAGAGGCACGAATCTGAGCTCTTCTGTTGTGTCACGGGTTTCTTTGGTTGCGGTGTCGAAAGAGCAGGCAGGTAGGGTCTCTTGTGCCTGTAGGGGCGATGCGCTCAAGGCGTATAGGATGAAAGCAAAGAGAATCATCATAAAGAGGGTGTTTAGGGTGGGGTAAGATAAGGATACCTTAAATGGTGCGGGTATGATAAGACAAACGGATGAGTAAGAAAACGTCTCAGGAGTCGGGGGGCGCTAAGCACCCTGTGCGGGGCGGTCGTTTTGCGCGGGGTTTGGCGCCGTTGATGGAGCGTATGAATGCCAGTATTCATGTGGACAAGCGTCTTGCCGAGCAAGACATTCGGGCATCTTTTGCTCATGTTGCCATGTTGGTTGCCACGGGCATTATCAGTAAGGCGTGTGGGGCAAACATCGAGCGCGGCTTGAAACGAGTCGCACAAGAAATAGCGGATAACACCTTAGCCTATGACGAGGCTCTAGAGGACATTCACATGCACATCGAGGCGCGGCTGCACCACCATATCGGCGATGATGCTTTGAGTCTGCATACGGCGCGCTCGCGTAATGATCAGGTTGCGACCGACTTTCGTCTGTGGTGTCGAGATGCCTACGACCAGATTGATAAGGCGATGGCGCGTCTGCAGGCGTGTTTGTGTCGTCATGCCGAGACTCATGCTGAGACGTTGATGCCGGGCTATACGCATTTGCAGAATGCTCAGGTGATAACGTTGGGTCATCATTTTATGGCGTATGTTTTTATGGTGGGGCGTGATAGGAGTCGTGTTGCTGATGCCCGCCGCCGTTTGAACGAGTGTCCTTTAGGGGCGTGTGCGTTGGCGGGTACATCCTTTGCCATAGATAGAGCGATGACCGCACAGGCGTTGGGCTTTGCTAAGCCGATGGACAATGCGATGGATGCGGTTTCCGACCGAGATTTTGTCGTGGACTTTTTGAGCACGGCAGCCCTTGCGGGTGTGCATTTGTCTCGTTTGGCGGAAGACATGATCCTATGGAGCAACCCTTCTTTTGGTTTTATCCGTTTGGACGAGCGTTGGAGCACGGGCAGCTCGATTATGCCGCAAAAACGCAACCCCGATGCCGCCGAACTGGTGCGCGCAGAAAGCGGTGCACTGGCAGGACATCTCATCGATGGGCTGATGGTCTTGAAGGCCCTTCCCCTCGCTTACAGCAAGGACATGCAACGGGACAAGCAGCCTACGTTCTCAGCCTATGACTCGTGGATGCAGGGGACGCAAGCGTTAACAGGTATGCTCGACACACTGCACGTCGAGCAAGAAGCCATGGGACGAGCAGCCCGACTCGGCTATACCAACGCCACCGATGCTGCCGATTGGTTGGTGCACAACAAAAAAATGCCTTTTCGTAAGGCACACCACGTTGTTGGTGCTTTGGTCGCCCATGCCGAAAAAGAAGGGGTAACCCTAGACGAGTTGCCCTTGGCAACGATGCAGGCTCTCTGCCCCGACATCGATGAGGGCATTTTGGCTGTTCTCGCACCAGAAAAAGCCGTCCGCGCCCGTAACAGTCTTGGCGGCACGTCCCCTGAACAAGTACGTTTAGCGGTCAAACGAGCCCGCCAGATGTTTAACCTAGAGGAACAAGGGTAACACACGATGCGTCTATTTTTGGTGGTTATGGTGGCGGTGGCGGTAACGGGGGCGTTGGGTGCCTGTGGTAAAAAGGCAGCTTTAGAGCCACCCCCGACCACATCGGTTGAGCCTTCCGAGTATACTTTTCCCCGTGACTGACACTTTTTTCCGTTACAAGCAGGGCCAGCTCTACTGCGAGGACGTTGCCCTTGCGGTTTTGTTGCGCGGGGTTGCGACTCCTTTTTATGTGTATTCGAGGGGACGGGTGCAGACACAGGCGCGCCTTTTTCGTCAGACGGTTGCCGAACTGAAACAAGAGACTCTTGTGTGCTATGCGGTCAAAGCCAATGGTCTTACTTCGTTGTTGCGGATTTTGGCGGATGAGGGCTTGGGGGCGGACATCGTCTCGCAGGGCGAACTGGTGCGAGCGTTACGCGGCGGCGTTAAGCCCGACACAATCGTCTTCTCAGGGGTCGGCAAGTCTCGGGACGAACTGAAGCTGGCGATGAACACAGGAATCAAGCAGATTAACATTGAATCTGAGGCAGAACTGCAAGATATCATCGAGGTTGCGGAAGAAGGCGGGTTGCGCGATGTGCCGTGTGCCTTGCGAGTCAATACGGATACGCCCGCCCCAACCCATCGCACCATCGCAACGGCACACAAAGACGACAAATTCGGCATCGCTATAGAGGCGATACCATCTCTTGCGACTCGTATCGCTAACCATCGCCAGCTCAGGTTGTGTGGGCTTGCCACGCATATTGGCTCGAACATGACTGAACTGGTCGCCTTTAAGGATGCCTTTATCAAGCTGCGGGAGCTGGCGTGGCATTTAGCGGGGCAAGGCTTAACCCTAGAGACTCTCGACTTAGGAGGAGGCTTGGCATCTCGGAGCGATGACGAAGACAAGGCTTTGGTGACGGCTTATCGAGACATGATAGCAGAGGTGTTTGCTGATTATGGTGGCACCCTGATTTTTGAGCCGGGCCGTTTTCTTATGGCAAAAAGTGGCGTGCTGGTGTCTCGGGTGCTTCGAAGCAAAAAAGCCGATAAGGTTACGTATCTGCTGATAGATGCGGGGATGAATGATATGATGCGCACGGCTCTGTATGATGGGTGTCACCCCATAAAAGCGGTGCGGCAGGGCGAAGGTCAGACGTATCTTTATCATGTGGCGGGCCCTATATGTGAGTCTACGGACGTATTTCAGCGCGATGCGTCTTTGCCGCGTCTTGAACGTGGCGATGCTGTCGTTTTGAGCGATGTCGGCGCGTATGGGTCGGTGCTGGCACACCAATACAATGCCCGTCCCCTTATTGCCGAACTGCTGGTAGACAAGGGACAGCATCGAGTGATTAAGCGGTCTTTTTCTGTGGACGATGCGCTG
Source organism: Alphaproteobacteria bacterium GM202ARS2 (assembly GCA_014323835.1). Classification (GTDB taxonomy): domain Bacteria; phylum Pseudomonadota; class Alphaproteobacteria; order GM7ARS4; family GM7ARS4; genus GM202ARS2. The sequence goes on along the minus strand of JACONH010000005.1, from coordinate 59,076 downwards.
GCTTTGGAGGATGATGAATGACGCGGTGGCTCTTTTCTGTTCTGTTGTGGGTGGGCTTCTGTCTGCGCGCGCTGTTGCCGTTTGTGCTGTATCCGTTGCTGGCTTTGGGCGTTTATTTTGCTTGCTTGCGCTTTTTTGTCTCTGTGCCTGTGGGTGTTATGGGGGTGCTGGCTTTGGGCGCGCTGGCGGCAACATTGGCATTGGTGCGTTCAAAAGGAATACGTCCGCTACCGACAAGCCAAAGCGTGCGCCGCCGTTTAGAAAGCGATTCGGGTTTTGCTCATCAGCCCCTCACGGTGCTTGCGGATAAGCCGATAGAGTCTCGCCAGCTGCCCCTCTGGCACAAGCACCAGAATCGTATGCGGGACACCCTTAAGGGCGCGCGCTATACGTTGCGGATGCCTGCCCTCGATGTGACGAGCCTTGACCCCTACGGTCTGCGCTTTGTTGTGGGCGTGGTTGTGCTTCTGGCGATGGGTTTCACAGGACAAGATGTCGCAAAAGAGAGTTCGCCCAAGGCAACCGCCCCTCTTGCTGAGCTGTGGCTTGAACCGCCGGTGTATCTTCATCATCCGCCGCCTGCTGTTGTCTTACGGGGGGCTTCGGGGCGCGATCAGGGGCGTGACGATAAAAAAATTGCGGTGCCAGAAGCGAGCACCCTCAACGTGCTCCAAACGCCCCACCCTGAGCCACCACAGCTGCGGGTTGATGGCAAGACACAAGCTATCGGTATGAACCGAGACAAACAATGGCACGTAACCTTCCCGCTGAAACAGGAAGAGGGCAGCAACGAGGTGCGTATCGGCTTTTGTCCCTCAGGGCAAAAAGAGGAGTCATGCGAGGTCATGTGGACGGTGCAGCTGATAGGGGACGTGCCGCCTGAAGTGTATCTGAGCGCGCTTGAAACAAAGGGGAGTCAGTTGTCGGTGCCTTATGCGGCTATCGATGATGATGCAGTTGTCCATATTGGCATGGTGCTTAAGTTGGCGGATGGGGGTGCGCATAAGGCTCATATCGGTAACCACGATGATGTGGCGGCGTTGTCTTCTTTTGTGTTGCCGCTTTCTTCTTCGTCTTTGGAGTCGTCTGTGCTGGCGGTGGATACAGCCGTGGCACAGGTCTGGGAGCGGGATCTCAGTCACCATCCGTTTGCGGGCTTGGCTGGTCAGTTTGTTGCTACGGCTGTGGATTCGGCATCGGCAACGGCGATGAGCGCGCCACAGACTCTTGTGTTACCGCAACGAGTCTTTCACCATGAGACAGCGCGAGCGATTGTGGCGGCGCGCCAGCAGCTGTTTTGGCTCGATAGCGATGTGGCTATGATACAGAAGCAATTCGAAAAAGTGGCGCGCCAGTTACAAAAAAAACCAGAAGAAGAGACGCAAAAAGCACATGAATTTCTTGGACGTGCGCTTGAGTCGTTACCCCGTGATAAAGAGGATGAAGTGAGGGGGCGTTTGCGGGCGGCTGATTATGCTTGGCGGGCGGCTCTGTTGTTGGAGGATCCGAGTGGCTTTGACAATGCGCTGTATCAGTTACGTCAGGCTCTCGATGCTTATGCGGGTGCTGATGAACAGAATCGAGAGCAGGCGCGTGAGCAGCTGGCACAAGCCCTTTCTGCCTATAACGCGAACAAAGACGAGAATAGCGAGCAGGGCAAGCAAGGAACAGAGCAGGGGGAACAGGGGGAACGGGGGGGGGATGCTCTGGCGCAGGCTTTATCGGAGTCGGTGGATACACAAGCCTTACAGCGGGCTCTCGACCAACAGGAGAGAGACCATCGTAGCCAGCAACAGCAGGCGTATGCCCGTCACCTTCAGCAGCTGAAGCAGAAGCAAGAAAATTTAATGAAGGAGGAGACGGGCAGTCGTGAGCAACAGGCTGTTGAGCAGAATGACCTTGCGGATTCGTGGCGTGTGCCGCCGCAGACGTCGAAGGCTGAGGCTTTGTTGGATCAGATACGTGGACAACAAGCGATGCGGGAGGCGGGTTCGTCTTTACGTAAGGATGAGACAGCGCAAGCGCGTCAGCAACAAGAGGATGCTTTAGGGGCTTTGGAGCGTTTGCTTGAGTCTACGATGCAAGAGATGACGGCACAGGCGAGGCAGGGAACGAGACAGGGAGAAAGACAGGGCGAGCAACGAGACCCGTTGGGGCGACTCTTGTTGCGGGATCCGCATGACCCTCGAGTGCGGGTACCGAAAGATGGACAAAAAACACCAGCGGCTCGAGTTGCCGACAAACTGCGGGATGCCTTGCGGTCACCTGACTTGGCACCGCAAACAAAAGATTACTTGCAACGCTTGCTCGAACCGTAACGGCAAGATTGGGGTCGACTCGAATGTTTCACGTGAAACAATTGATGTGTTTTTTTCGACTGTTTCCCGTGAAACAATTTGTGTGTTCGAATCGACTACTTCCCGTGAAACAATTGATGTGTTTTTTTGACTGTTTCCCGTTGGCGGCGGGCGGCGGGCGGCGGGGGGGGGAGTTATTAATTTTTTGCGGCGACTTCGGCGAGGTCTTGTGGGACTTGCCAGCTGCCTTCGTAGACGTTGCCTTTATTGTCGGTGATGGCGACGTCGACGGTGCCGTTTGTGTTGCTTTCTCTGTATAGGAATGTGAAGACGGGGTTTTCGCTGATAGAGATGCTTGGTTCTGCGGTGAATAGGGCTCTGCCGTTTGAGGAGACGACGACGCTATCGATGAAGTGGGCTGGAATTTCCGAGCGGCTGATTTGGTCGAATTGGAATCCCGAGTAGTTTGGGTGTCGGACCATGAGTCGTGCTTTGACCCATCCGTTGTTGCGTTCGATGAATTTGACTTTCATCTGTCCCATGTATTTTTCTGCTTCTGCCATACCTGATAGGGAGGGTGCGGAGCATCCGCCTGCTGCTTTGACGAAGTTGGCGACTTGGAAGAATTCGCCACTTTTTGTTTCGGCAATGGCTCGCAGATAGGTGTAGCTGTCGATGCGGACGCGCAAGCGCACGTCGGGGTGTGTGTTGGGTTCGCTGGTGTCTATAGCTATGACGAAGGGCGAGGGGTTGTGGTCGATGACGAAGGAGACGTTTTTGATGTCTTCGGGCTCTTTGAACTGGAGGGCGATAGGCACGATCGCGGCATCGAGGGCGCGATAGGGCGTCTTGAGCGTCATGAAGGAGGAGCCATCTTGAATGGTGGTATCGGGAAAAACTTGTTCCTTTAGGGATTCTTGCCAGAGGCTATGGTCGTCCAGTTTGCCGCCGGCCTGAGACGAGACGGGAAAGGCAAAAGCCGCACAAGCAAGTAAGCAAAAAAAGCGGGTCATGGGACAAAATCTCCGAAGGTGGTGTGAGGGCTTCCCCTCTTATATATGTCAGCGTTTTAGGGGGGGTCTGTCAAGCTTTTTTAGGCTATTCCCACTCGAGTTCGGCAAAGGCGAAGGTTACGTTGCCGGGGTGGTAATCATCGAAAAGGAGCCAATTCTTTTTTTGGCTTTGTGCTGCTTGTTTGACGGCTTCGTCTATGGTGGCGTTGCGGGCGATGAGGGCGCGCACATCGGTAACGACGGTGGTTAAGTATGTGAGCATGGCATCGATGGGTTGTGTCCATTGGTTGCCGATAGAGGCTTTTCCGTGTCCGGGCAGGATACCTTTGCATTGGTAGGTGCGCATGGCTTTGAGGGCACCGATCCATCCGAGGGTTGAGCCATCGAATGTGGGCACATGTGAGACGAAGACGAGGTCACCGGTGAGAAGGACGCCGCTTTTGTCATCGAAGGCGGTCACGTCGGCGTGGGTGTGGGCGGGCTTCCAGGCTTCGATACGCACCGAGCGTCCGCCTAAGTCGAGAACGAGGGGCTTGTTCAGGTCCACCAGTAGGGATGGTGGCACCAGCTGCGCGCCGGTGGCGGCTTGGGTGCCAATGTTGTCGGCTAACCCCCGCAGATAGTAGGGGCCCACGTGCTTAAAGGCTGTCGGTAAATCTTTATGACCGATGAAGGTAACGTCTGGTGCTTGCAGCGCGCTGTTGCCAAAAATATGGTCGGGGTGAATGTGGCTGGTTATGACGTAGGCGATGGGCTTGTCGGTTATGGAGGCAACGGCGGCTTTGAGGGATGAGCCGAGATAGGGGGCATAACCGCTATCGAAGACGAGGACACGTTCATCGCCAACGATAAAGGCGATGTTGGCGATATCGCCGCGGTTTTGTGGTGAGGGACGTTCGTGGCGACCGACATGAAGATAGATGCCGTCGGCGACTTGCTGAATCGACAGAGGCGTGCTGATGGCGAGGGCGGGCGAAGGCTTGAGAACAGAGCGCGCCGCAAGTAAGCCGAGGGCAGCCGTAAACAGCTTTAAGCTGTGGGCAAGAAAAAGACGGCGACCAGGACGTTTGTGTTGACGGGGACGTTGGTTGCGGCGGGGGCGGCGGCGGGTGAAAAAAGACGCCATATAGGATGTAAGACGCGCTATCATAAGGGCAAGGGGGGCGAAAAAAACGTAACGGCATAAATATAGGTATAAAGGAGCGATGGTGCAACCTCGGACACGGATGAATTCTGACAAGCGTTTGTTGACTGTTTTTGGCGGGAGCGGTTTTCTGGGACGTTATCTTTTGCGTCATTTGGCGCGCAAAGGCTATATGGTGCGGGTGGTTACCCGTGACGTGCGTGCGGCGGGTTTCGTGCGCGTTTATGGCGAAGTGGGGCAAATCGCCCCTGTCTATGGCTCGTTGAGGGACAGACGTTCCATCGAGTCCAACGTACAGGGTGCTGAGGCGGTCATTAATTTGATAGGCATTTTGCGTGAGCCGTTGTTGTCTCGGGGTGCGTTTCAAGCGGTGCACCACGAGGGTGCCCGCCGTATTGCTGTTTGTGCGGCAGAGGCGGGCGTTGCTCGTCTTATACATGTGTCGGCTCTTGGGGTTCATCAGGTGCCATCGTCGCGTTATGCTCGCTCGAAGGTGCAGGGCGAACAAGCGGTGCGGGAGGTTTTTCCCACCGCGACCCTTGTGAGGCCGGGTTTGGTTTTTGGTTATGAAGATCGTTTTTTCCCGTTGTTTGCCTCGCTTGCGCGTTTTACGCCTGTGCTTCCTGTTTTCGGGACTCATGCTTTGTGGGGTCTTTCTCGCCGTGGCACTCGTTTACATCCGGTTTATGTTGGTGATGTGGCACGTGCCATCGTTGCTCTTTTGGCGATGCCGAGCATGAAGGGGCAGGACATCGATATTGTTGGCCCACAGGCTTATCCTTTCGGGGCTCTGATGGCGATGATTGCTCGCGCCACGAAACGCCAACGTCTGTTGTTGCCGATGCCGCTGTGGCTGGCACGACTGCTCTCTTATGCCACCAATGTGCTACCGGGGCGTTTGTTGACGCCCGACAACGTGCGGTTGCTGGCTTATGATAATGTTGCCGAGGATTCGGGCGCGCTGATGCGCTTAGGCATACGTCCGCAAGCCCTCGAGGATCATCTGCCGTCACTGTTGCAACGCTTTACAAAAAAATGAGGGCAAAAAAGCCACCATGCCCGTGCAAATATGCTAGCATGCGCGCAGGCAAGCCGTCGTAGCTCAGGGGTAGAGCGCACCCTTGGTAAGGGTGAGGTCGGTGGTTCAATTCCACCCGACGGCACGCACGTAAAAATGTCAGGAGGATGATTCTTTTTTGCTGAAAAAAATCCAGTTGATGTAAAAAGCAACAAGCACTGTTACAATCGCACCCGTTATCGTTTGGGTTAGAATGGTTGTGACGAAGCCACAATTAAAGAATGAAAGAAGCCACGACAGCCATGACGGCTTTTCTATATTGACAATGTGGCAGGGTATGGCGGTTGCCACGATAACAATAAGAAAGATACGGATAAGGTGGACAAGAGCGAGCATGCCCTGATCAATGGCTATGCGTATTTTATCTTTGCGGTCTTCTCTCTTGCTTTCATGGTCGATTTTCTTTTCTTCGAACTCTGCTTTTTTACGTTGGGTAGATTCCCTCGGTTTCTCTTGCCCGACAACATGGATTTTACTCTGTTCATCGTTGCTCATGTTGTTGTTCCTGTTGTTGTCTTTTGATGTTTTCCTCCTTGAGCTTTTTGAAGTGCTGGTAAATAAGTTGGTTGTCTATGATTTCATTATAGCGTTTTCCATCATAAACTTTATACCAGGGCGTGCCTTCTTGGTGGGTTAAGGCAGATAGATAGACACCATCGCGGTGCCCATATTTTTCCAGAACTCTATTCAAGAGGCTTTTTTCGAACTCAGTAAAGCCTTCGCCTTCACCGACATCTTCGAGGGTTTCTTTTATGGGTTTATTGCCATTTGTTTTGAGGGCATGATAGACGGTGATAACAACAGGTCCGTATTTCCACGCCATGACGTCTTCGCTGATAAGAGGGGATTTGGCACTGCCCTTGAGCGCCATGTACCAGCCGTGTGCGATATAGACCAGCTTGATGATCTGTAGAAGTGTATAGGGCTTTTTGTTGTTGATGCCCTGTCGAATGATATAGTTTGCGACTTCTAGGGGGTTGCGTCTGCCCTCCTGCTCCTGTTTGGGCATGGTGGACGGTTGTGCGTTTGCCTTCATATTTACGTATATAGGGCTAACAGGCGTTTAAGTCACGTTATATATTTTTCCAGATTCGTTTTTTGCTGGCGAGGACGAGCAGGAGCAAGAAGAAGAGGAAGATGACGACTTGTAAGCCGATGGTTTTTCTTTTTTCGGCTTTGGGTTCAGCTGCCCACGCTAAGAAGGTAGTGATATCGAGAGCCATCTGGTCGACGCTTGCGAGGGTGCCGTCTTCGTAGTCGATGATATCATCGAGCAGGGGTGGCGGCATGCCGATTTGTTTGCCCGGGAAATAGATGTTGTAGTATTTGCCTTCGGTCAGTCGCACCCCTGGCGGTGCGTCTCGGTATCCTTGCAGCAGGGCTGCCGTATAGTTGAGGGCGTTGCGGCGAGACAACGTTATCAGGGATAAATCGGGGGGGTAGGCGCCGCCGTTGGCTGCGCGTGCGGCTTGGGCGTTGGCAAAGGGCTCAACGAAAAAGTCTTGTGGCAGAGCCGGGCGTTGATACATTTGCCCTTCGTCATCGGGGCCATCTTGCACTTCGTAGTCTCGTGCGATTCGTTGGATGTCTTCTCGGCTATAGCCAATGAACTCGAGGTCTTGATAGCGGACATGGCGCAACGAATGGCAAGACGCACAAATCTCGATATAAATCTGCAATCCTCGTTGCAGAGCACTGCGGTCGAACTTGCCCAACGGGCTTTCGAAAGACCAATACTGTGCGGGTATGGGTATCGACCCCTGGGCCGCGTAGGTGGGCTTGAGCCCAAGCAGACTTGCCCCGCCAACCAGAAGCATGAAAAGGACAAGACGTTTCATAGTTTCATCCGCTCAGCAGCATGAATCGACTCAGGGGGCGACCGCCCCTTCTCGAAGCGAGACAACAAAGGCATAATCACCAAGAAAAAGGCAAAATAATAGACCGTCGCCCAACGGGCAATCACAACATAAACGCCTTGTGGCGGATTGCTCCCGCACCAGCCCAGAATGAAGACGACAGCCACAAAAATAAAGAAAAACTGCCGATAAAGCGGACGGAACAACGCACTCCGAATGGGATGGCGATCCAGCCACGGCACAAAAAACAAAATAAATACCGAACCAAACATAACAATGACGCCCAACAATTTATCGGGAATCGCTCGCAACATGGCATAATACGGCAGAAAATACCACTCGGGAACAATGTGCTCAGGAGTCACAAGAGGATTGGCAGGAATCGAATTCTCGGGCTCCGAGAAAAACTGCGGAAAGAAAAATACGACAACCGCAAAAATCAGTAAAAACACCGCCAGACCCAACACGTCTTTGCCAGTGTAATACGGATGAAACGGCACAGTGTCGTCTTTTGTTTTGACCTCCACCCCAAGAGGATTGTTCGACTTGCTCACGTGCAACGCCATTAAATGAATCATCGTCAAGCCAACGATGACAAACGGAATCAGAAAATGGATAGCGAAGAAGCGTGTCAGCGTTGGCTGATCAACGCTGAAGCCGCCAAGAATGAGGATGACGATGTCTTCGCCAATCCAGGGGATAGCGGAAAACAGGTTGGTAATGACAGTCGCCCCCCAGTAGCTCATTTGTCCCCAGGGCAGAACGTAGCCGACAAAGGCGGTGACCATGACAAGAATTAAGAGGACAACGCCGATAATCCAGAGGAGTTCCCGTGGCTTTTTGTAGGAGCCATAATACAAGCCCCGCAGCAAGTGGAGGTAGAGCAGGATAAAGAAGAATGACGAGCCATTCATATGGATATAGCGTATGAGCCATCCGTAGTTGACGTCCCGCATGATGTGCTGGACGCTGGCGAAGGCTTTTTCGGTGTCGGCGACGTAGTGGGTTGCGAGGAACCAGCCGCTGAGGATCATGATGACCAACATGATGCCGGCGAGAGAGCCGAAGTTCCACATGATGTTGAGGTTCTTCGGTGTCGGATAATCGATCAAGTGTTTGCGGACGAAGGTAATGACGGGCAGACGCTCGTCAATCCACTGGAGAATTGTGTTTTTTTCTTTCATGCTTTGTCGGTACCGATGCGCAAGGTATGATCATCGATAAATGTGTAGGGTGGAATTTGCAGGTTGGTGGGTGCGGGCCCCTGTCGGATACGCCCCGAGGTATCATATTGTGAGCCGTGGCAGACGCAGAACCATCCGTCCCAGTCGCCTCTTGGTTCGCCGATTTTATTGCCGAGGGGTATGCAGCCGAGATGCGTGCACACGCCTAAGGTTATGAGCCATTCTGGTTTTTTGACTCGTTGGGTATCGTCTTGCGGGTCAGGCAGAGACGACACATCGACGTTGCGAGCAGCGTTAATTTCGCTGGCACTTCTGTGGCGGATAAAGACGGGCTTGCCGCGCCACCGCACAGTGATGGCTTGTCCCACGGGGATACGGGCAATGTCAACATCGAGATTGGCAAGACTCAAAACATTGCGAGAAGGATTCATGCTGTCGATGAAGGGCCAAGCCGCAAGAGCCGTCCCAAAAGTGGCAACAGAGCCCGTCGCAATATAAAGAAAATCCCGCCGCCCCGAATCAACAGCGTCAACAGCAACGTGAGAGGATGAATCTGTATCGTTAGACATGGGTACAACCATCGAAGTGGGTGATAAGCATAGAATGAAAAGTATCTAACACATAGACAAACGAGAGGCAAGCCCCCCTCATCACACTTATACGTATCACGTTGTCTTTATGGTTTTGTGTCTTTTTGCGGTGTGTTGTTTGCGACATAATCGAGGCATTGCTGTTTGTTGGGCGTTAGATTTTTTTTCAGCCACCATGCTTCAGTTTGAGCGAGTCTTGCCCCGAGTTTCGAATCTTGTGGGTAGCCGAGGGCAACGAGGTCTTTGCCGCGTATAGGAAAGCGGGGTGCCTTAAAGCGGCGCGCGTGATTGAGGACGTTGCCAATGCGGAGGGCATACAGACAACGCATGAACCCGTAAGGGCGAGCCGACAGCAACAGAATATCCCGTAGCATACTGTGTCCGTAGCGGTAGACGAGGGTCCGCCACGGCTTTTTGGCGAGGGTCGTCGCCGCCAGGAGGGTGTGCAGTTTCTTTTTCTGCTTGCCCGAGAATCGCCAGCGTTCAGCGACCGTATCGGCATGGGTTTCAGGTTTGAGCATGGCTGTAAAACGCCGCAAAGCAACATTGCCGCCATAATCGGTATCGAGACGACACAGACGTCTTATGGGCTCGACCCGCACCGCTAGCTCAGGCAGGTGTGCGAGAACACGACAGCGCGCCATCAAAGCCAGAATAGCCGTTGGATTTGCCACTTTCAAAAGAAGGGCGATTTCCTTCCAAAGCCTTTCTGCCGATACATGGGCAAGCTGGTCAGCCAACTGGCGACAGGCAGCCAATGCCTCCTCATCGGCAGGCAACGAGCCGTGACTGGCAAGAAAACGAAAAAAACGCAAGATACGCAAATAATCTTCGTTGATACGCTCGTGTGGCACACCAATGAAGCGCACCCGCCGCTGGCGCGCATCCCTTATACCATCAAAAAAGTCATAAACCGTGCCGTCTTGGTCGGCATAAAGGGCATTCATCGTAAAGTCACGGCGGCGCGCATCCAAATGCCAATCGGTCGTAAAGGTAACACGAGCATGACGACCAAACGTCTCGATATCCTCGCGCAAAGTGGTTATCTCAAAGGTGATACCAGAAAGCAGGGCGGTAACCGTGCCGTGACGAATCCCCGAGGGAATGGTTAAAATACGGTCGTCTCGTAGCCATTGCATGGTTTGCTTTGGCGTTGTGGTTGTTGCGATATCGATATCATAAATGGGACGATGAAGGATGCTGTCGCGCACACACCCACCCACGAAGCGCGCCTGTTGTCCGTTGCGAGCTAAACAGGTAAAGATACGCCGCACCGCCGGGCTACGCAAATAAGCAGGAAGAACGATACGATGAGTGGCGGGCATGAGGAACAGAAAATAGTGTTATGAGGTAGCACCCGTGCGAAAGGAATCGGCAGGATAACAGCCGAGCACCCGCAGGCTTTGACACGACTCCTGTAGGGTCTTCAGCACATCCTTGAGGGGCGGAAGAAGCCTATGCCCCTCGATATCGAGATAAAACTGGGCTTGCTGAAAACGATGATCATCGATAAGCCCTTCTAAACGGGTGAGGTTGAGCTGGTGCTCGGCAAAAAAACCGAGCACACGATACAAGGCAGAAGGCTCATTTTTTGTTCGACAGACAAGGCTGGTTATGGCAGGAATCGTCGGCGCAGGCACAGACTCTTGTTGATGGACGGCGATAAAACGAGTTGTGTTATGGCCTGTGTCGGCAATGGACGGACGCAAAACCTTCAGGCCATAAAGCTCAGCGGCTAAACGAGAGGCTATCACCGCCACATGACTCTGCGGGTTACGAGCCAAATGAGCAGCGGCACTTGCCGTATCCGAGACGACAACTTGCTTCCAGTGGTGACGGACAATGATAGTCTGGCACTGCAGTAAGGCTTGGGCATGACTCTTGATGGTGGTTATGTCCGACAAGCTGCTGTTCGGGCATGCCAGTAAACAATGCACGATGGGCTGATAGTGCTCACGGATAATATGCAGCCGGGTGTGGGCGAGAAGCTGGTGAATTTCGGCAACCCGACCAGCGATGGAATTCTCGACAGGTAAAAAGCCCACCACAGAAGAATCCTGTTCGGCTTTGGTAAAAACATCGTGGAAATAGGTGCACGCCAACGGCTTGAGGTCGGGGAAGGTGCTGAGGCACGCCAAATGTGAATAAGCCCCATGGCTACCTTGAAAAGCAACTGTCTGGTAAGCGGAGGAGGTCATCGGTTCTTGTGCTCTCGAAAGCGGTCAAGGTCGTCTTGCGTATCGATGCTGGCAGGGGGGACGGGTATCTGTTCGGCATAAATGGGTAGCCCGGCTTCGAGGGCACGTAACTGCTCGAGACGCTCGTGTTGCTCGAGAGGAGAAGGCGGAAGGGCACAAAACGTCTCTAAGGCTGAGCGGGTATAGCCGTAGACACCGATATGATGATACAACGCGCCGTTGCTTGCGGGTATGGCGTTGCGGCTAAAATACAAGGCTCGCCCCTGATTGTGCTGATACCAGCTGATAGCGGCTTTAACCACGTGGGGATTGTGGGTGTCTCGTTCATCGAGGGGCGATACCAGTGTGGTTATCCTTTCTTCTTGGGGGTTATCCGCCACAAGTAACTGATAAAGAGCATGGATGGCACGGGCAGAAATATCAGGGAGGTCGGCTTGAATGTTGATGATATATTGGGCGTGTCTATCGGGGTCATAGGCTTGTAAGGCTGCGGCGATGCGATCACTTCCGCTGGCGAGAGTCGACTCGGTCATGACGCTGTCGATACCGAGTTTGCGACACACGGCCATGGTGCGTTCATCATCACAGGCGACAACGATGGGGGCAAGCTTGGCTTGCTGGGCATGCCGCAAGGTGTGGACGAGCAACGGCTCGCCGTCAATATTTTGCAGGATTTTATGGTTCAGCCGACTCGACTGCAGGCGGGCGGGAATAACGATGAGCGTCTCAGGGGTCATTTTCCGCCCACGGTCATGGAGTCTACGACACACGTGGGGGCATCGATACCATAGCGCAGCTGCAGATTGTTGGCGGGCGTTAGGGCTTGGAACATGTCCTTGAGATTGCCGGCGATGGTCATCTCGGCAAGGGGCTCTTGCAGGGTGCCGTTGTCGATGAGAAACCCCGAAGCACCTCTGCTGTAGTCGCCATTGTTGATATTCAAGCTGAGCCCGAGCAGCTCGGTTACGTAAAAGCCGCGTTTGATGGCACCTATCAGGTCGGATGGGCTGGACGAACCCGCCTGTAGGGTGAGGTTGCTTTCCTTCGCTGTGGGTAGACTGTCGGCTTTGCGGTAGGCGTGGGCGGTGCTCGTCCTATTCAACAGCAGACTACTGCGATGGTCGAGAAGAAAAGAGCGTAACACGCCCTCGGCGACGATGGTGCGGGTTTGACTGGCAAGCCCTTCGGCATCACAGGGCCTCGAGTTAAGTCCCCGTTTTTGCAACGGGTCATCGATAATGGTGAGGGTAGCGGGCATGATTTTTTTGCCGAGACTCTCACGCAAAAAGGATGTGCCGCGGGCAAGAGCATCGCCATACAGGGCGGATGCAAGGTGCTTCAGTAAGCTCTGTGCCACGCGAGGATGGTAGACGACCGGCATCTTGGCACTGGCAAGCTTGCGAGGATGAAGACGCTTGAGCGCGCGCTCGGCTGTTTGTCTGCCGATGACGGTTAAATCGTCCAAGTCGCTGGCATAAACGGCACTTTGATAGTCGTAATCCCGTTGCATGGCGGTGCCCTCGCCGGCCAAAACCGAGAGCATAAAGCCATGCTGGCTCGTCTCGTAGTGTTGCCGCAAGCCATTCGATGCCATGAGCGTTATCGAGTCATGGGTCCAATGGGCGATGGCACCTTCCGAATTGGTGATACCTTTGACGTCAAGGGCTGCTTGTTCGAGCGTTTGGGCCCGCGTAACCAGCTGCTGTGTCGATGGGGGTGTGTTGTCGCAGATATCAAGAGACGGTGCCTCGCCGCTGAGCACGGCTTCAGCAGAAGGCAGACGATTGGTGGCATCTCGAGGCATGGCCGCGGCGCGCCCAAGGGCGTCCGCAAGGCTTTGGCGGGTTATTTCGTTGGTGGAAAAAGAGATGAGGGCTTGCTTGCTGTCCTTAAAGACCCGCAAGCCCAACGCAAGGGTCTCGGCATGTTCGGCACTTTCTAGCGCGCCGAGACGACAGGTGGCACTTTGTTGCCGTGTGGTGACGGCCATGATATCGGCTTCATCGGCACCGAGCTCTCGGGCGAGGGCAAGCCACGCCGTCATCTGGTCTAGGGAAGGGTGCAAGGGTGTCTCCACGAGGCTGTCTCCAGTTGCAAGAGCAGGGACAAATAAAGTAAAAAAGGGGGCACATCAAAGTAGCATAAGAACGCTCATAGGGGACGACTTTTTATGAACAAAATTCTTATCAGTCAAGGTGGCGGGCCCACGGCGGTTATCAATCAAACGCTGGTGGGTCTTGTCGAGACGGCACAGAAACAAGGCATCAAAGCTATATGGGGGGCGCGCCACGGCATACGAGGCATTGTTGACGAGCAATTCTATGATATGACTCGTCTGTCTGGGGAGCGACAGGGTGCCATCGGCACACAGGTCGGTGCCTTTCTGGGCTCCACTCGAGATAAGCCCGACGAAGCCTACTGCCAGCGTATCGCCGCCGTCTGCAAAAAACACGGCATCGATGGCATTTTTTATATTGGCGGTAATGATAGCGCGCACACGGTGGCGTTGCTTGCCGACTATGCCGAGGCAGAAGGACACGCCTTGCGATGCTTTCATGTCCCTAAGACCATCGACAACGATTTGGTGGGCTCCGACCATACGCCGGGCTATCCGTCTGCTGCCCGCTTTGTTGCCTATACGTTTCGAGGGCTTGATATGGATCAGCGTGCCTTACCCGGTGTGCATGTGGCTGTGGTTATGGGACGCCATGCTGGTTTTTTGACCGCAGCGGCAGCATGCGGACGTTTCGATAATCAGGACGGCCCCCATATCGTTTGCTTGCCAGAAGAGCCCTTCCATAAGGATAGGTTTCTTGCTCGTGTCGAGGGGTGCTACCAACACTATGGTCGATGCTTGATAGCCTGTGCCGAAGGAATCACTGATAACAAAGGCACACCTATGGCTGAAGCTCTGGCGGGGGACACCATCGAGCACGACAAACACGGCAACGTGCAGTTGTCAGGCAGCGGTGCGCTGGGGGATTATATGGCGCGCACCATCAAAGCGTCTTTGTCGATACAACGGGTGCGTGCCGATACGCTCGGCTATATGCAGCGGTCTTTCCCGTTGTGTGTTGCCCCTCTTGACGCAAAAGAGGCTCGGGATGTGGGTGCATACGCCATTCAGCAAGCCTTCGAGCACAAACAAGGCTCTGTTGCCATAAAGAGCGGGTCTGTGTACGCCCTCGAGGAACTGGCTCAGGTTGGCGGTCAAACGCGCACAATGGGCGAATCCGACATTAAGGCGGGGGCGTTGATGCCCAGTGACACGTTTATCGCTTGGGCGAGGGCTCTTATCGGTGGCGATATGCAGCCCCCCTTATACCCCACGTAAAGTAGACGGTGGCTATCAAGCGTTAATAATGGGGAGCAAGCAGGGTGCTTGGCGCACGGGTTTCAGCGTGCCGACAGCAGCAAAAGCCTTGTGCATGGACGGCGATGGACTCGGGTGCGTGATAATCACCAGCGTTGCCACGTCATTCTGTTCGGTCGCTTGCTGCCATGCCGTTTCAATGGAAATATGCTCGTGTGCAAGGGTTGTCGCTATCTCGGCAAGAACACCAGGGCGGTCGTCTACGTGCAGACGCACATAGTAGGGCATCGTCTCAGTGGTAGGGATACGCGCCTGAGGGAATGTGGGTGTCGCGGTAAGAACCACTCGAGAAGGATGCTCGTGAGACCCCCGTGCTAAATCGAGAATGTCGCTCACCACCGCTGAGGCGGTGGCATCGCCGCCTGCTCCTAAGCCGATGAGGGTCAGTTCGCCACAAAAGTCGCTGAGGAATGTGACCGCATTAAAGACTCCATCGACGTGGGCAAGCGCATGGTCTTGGCGGACAAGACAGGTCTGCACCGACTGGTGAATGGTTGTTTTGGCGGGGTAGGCTTGGGCGATGTGTTTGAGGCGATAGCCCATTTTTTCGCTCAAAGCCATATCCTCGGCGGTAATGGTGCGGATGCCGTCGATGGTGAGGGAATCGATATCGAGGGTGCCCCACGCCAAAGCTGCCAGCAGAGCAAGCTTGTGGGCGGCATCGAAGCCATCGATATCGACGGATGGGTCAGCTTCGGCATAGCCGAGACGTTGGGCTTCTTCGAGGACATCTTGGAAGGAGCGTCTTTGCGCGCGCATTTGCGACAAAATATAATTACAGGTGCCGTTGAGAATGGCGGTGATACGATAAATATGATTGCCGCTGAGGCTTTCCCTCAGGCTTTTGATGATGGGTATGCCGCCGCCGACCGCTGCTTCGAAAGCCAAGGCACAGCCCTGTTTCTCTGCCAACGGGAACAGGTGTTTGCCATGCTTCGCCAACAGAGCCTTGTTGGCGGTTACCACCGAACATTTTTTGTTGAGGGCGTGCTCGACGAAGGTGCGGGCGATACCGTCCTCGCCGCCGATGAGTTCAACCGCGACATCGCAGTTGGTCTCGTCAATCATCGCACAGGGATCAGAAAACCACGGGATAGTGGTGCGGGTAAAGGGGCGGGCTTTCTTTTTGTTGCGGGCACAGATGCCGACCAGCTGCACCGGGCGTTCGGCTCTTTGTTCTAGGAGGGTGCGGTTTTTTTCCAGCAAGGCACACACATGCCCGCCCACAGTGCCTAAACCGGCTATGGCAACACGAAGGGGCGCAGTCATTCTTCTTCCTGCAAGCTTTTTATCAGCTCTTCTCGTAAGGTAGAAGAGGGCGGCGGCGGCACATCGCTCAAACTGGGGCGACCGCTCTGACAGGACGCAACCACAATCATAAGGGCAAAAAGGTTCACAAGTTTTAAGGGGGCTTTTGTCATGACCGATAATCCCGGGCGAGGGACTTATATATACGGGGTGTTTCTTTTATGAGTTTTTTTTCTGTGTCGTTGAGGGCGCGCAAGGCGCGTGCGGGGTTGCCCGCCCAGAGCATGCCCGCCTCAGCGCGGGTGTGCGGCGGCAACAACGCCCCCGCCGCAATAAAAGCACCGCTCTCAACGACACAGCCATCGAGAATAATCGCACCCATGCCAACAAAAGACTCGTCCTGCAACTGACAGGCATGAATAATAGCACTATGACCGACAGTCACCCTGTCCCCGATGACAGTGCCTAACCCCTGCGAAGCAATATGAATCACCGTGTTATCTTGAATGTTGGAGTCACGTCCAATACGGATAGGCTGCATATCGCCGCGCACCGTGCAGTTAAACCAGATACTACTACCGCTCGCCATGGTCACATCGCCAATAACGGTTGCTCCTTTGGCGACGAAGACATCGTCGGCAAGGCGAGGGTGCGTTGTCTTGTAAGGAAGAAGAGTCATATCATAAACGCGGTGCAATTGAGTCCAACCCGCACGTTTCATCGAATCCAACCATCACATTCATATTTTGAATGGCTTGCCCGACAGCCCCTTTTACCAGATTATCGATGACGCAAACAAGCACCAGTCTGTTGTTGACGATACGCGGGCTTACACCAATAAGAGCATGATTGCTGTGGGCAACCCAACTGGTGTGCGGCATCCTGTGCTCGTCGGTCACATGCACAAAGGCATCATCCGCAAACGTAGCCTTAAGGTGCGAGACAACCTCTTGCGGCGAGGCTTGTGTCTTGACGTAGAGGGTCGCCAGAATCCCCCGATTCATCGGCACAAGGTGCGGCGTAAACAGAACCTCTGGTGCTTGTGGGTCGTGACGGCAAATCTGTTCGTCAATCTCGGCACTATGGCGGTGTCCGTCGATGCCGTAAGCGGTGATATCCTGTTGGGCTTCACAGAACAAAAGATGGGGTTTTAAGGTGCGTCCAGCCCCTGATAAAGCCGATTTCGCATCCACAACGATATCATCGGACTCGATTAAACCCCCCTGCAGTAACGGAAGAAGAGGCAGTAACACCGCGGTGGGGTAACAGCCGGGATTAGCGATAAGGGATGCCGAGCGGATAGAGTCCCGATACAGCTCGGTTAAACCATAAACCGCTGCGTGCAAAAGCTCAGGGGCACTGTGCTCTGTTTGATACCATTGCTGGTAGCGACTCAGACTCAGACGAAAGTCTGCTGACAAATCGATGATACGGTGGCGCTCTGCCAGTGGGGCAAGAAGCGTGTGACTCTGTTGGTGGGGTAGGCAGGCAAAGATAACGTCAATGTCTTCGCCTTGTATTGACTCGTGGGCTTGCAGTGTTGGCAACTCGAGACCCGTAAGATTGGGCAACACCGAGTGGACAGATTCGCCGACAAAGCTGTGGCTGGATAGGCTGTGGATATGGACGTGGGGATGGCGGGCAAGCAGACGAATCATCTCGCCGCCGGTGTAACCGGTCGCACCGAGAATAGCGGCGTTAAGGGTTTTGGCGGGGGCGACAGTGCGGGACATCATCAGGGGCGTTTTTAGTGTTCTCTTGTGTTATAGCCCATCGTAGCGTCGCTGGGACATAATTTCTGCCTGTGTTGCGCGCGTGGTGGTTACAGGGTAAAAGGGGGGTGGGGGGTGAGGGGTTGGGGGGTTGGTGCAACGTGGTGTGATTATGACGGACGACTCTTTTGATAAGGAAAGCGAGAAGCCTGTATCGATAGAACAGGAGATGGAGCGCTCGTATCTCGATTATGCGATGAGCGTTATTGTTGCGCGTGCGTTGCCTGATTCTCGTGATGGTTTGAAGCCGGGTCAGCGGCGTATTCTTTATGCGATGAAGGAGGCGGGCTATGACCACAGCAAGGCGCATCGCAAGTCGGCTCGTATTGTCGGTGATGTTATGGGTAAGTATCATCCCCACGGCGGCGATGCCATTTACGAGTCGATGGTGCGCATGGCACAGGATTTTTCCTTGCGTCTGCCCTTGATTGATGGACAGGGCAACTTTGGCTCGATGGATGGCGACCCCGCCGCGGCGATGCGGTATACGGAGGCACGGCTGGCACGCTCAGCGGGCGCGCTCATCGAGGATATCGACAAGGACACTGTCGATTTTCGTGACAACTATGATGGTTCACATCAGGAGCCTGAGGTTTTGCCGGCGCAGTTCCCGCATCTTTTAGTTAATGGGGCGGGCGGTGTTGCCGTTGGCATGGCGACCAACATTCCGCCGCACAACGTAGGTGAGGTCATCGATGCGTGCTGTTATCTCATCGATACGCCGATGGCGTCGGTGAAGCAGCTGATGGGCTTCATCAAGGGGCCTGATTTTCCCACCGGTGGTATTATTCTGGGCAAAAGTGGTATTCTCTCCGCTTATCAGGAGGGCAGAGGGCTGATTCGTCTGCGTGCCAAATGCACCATCGAGCCGTTGGCGCGCAAAAACCATGCCATTATCGTCAAAGAGATACCTTATCAGGTCAATAAGGCGCGCCTCATCGAGCGTATTGCTGAACTGGCACGCAACAAAGCCATTGTTGGTATTACCGACTTGCGTGATGAATCCGACCGAGAGGGGGTGCGTATTGTCATCGAAGTGAAGCGTGATGCGGATGCTCGTATTGTGCTCCATCGTTTGTATCAAAAGACGCCGTTGCAGGTAGCGTTCAGTATCAACATGCTCGCTTTGAAGGATGGCCGCCCGCAGATTTTGACTCTTGCGGAAAGTCTACGGACGTTTTTGTCGTTTCGCCGTTCGGTGGTGGCGCGGCGCACGGCTTTCTTGTTGGCTCGTTGTCGCAAGCGCGCCCACGAGTTGCTCGGCTTTCGGGTGGCGTTGGATTCTCTCGATGATGTCATTAGCATTATTCGCCAAGCCAAAGATGCACAAGAAGCAGCGACCCAGCTGTGCCAGAAGACGTGGGATTTGTCGGCGGCGGTGCGGGGGCTCCTCGACCGTCTCGGCGAGGCAGAAGCAGGGGCTGTTAGCGACAAGGGCTATCGTCTCTCGCCCCAGCAAGCCAAAGCCATTCTCGAGTTACGCTTGCAGCGATTGACCGGGCTGGAGCGGGATAAAATCAGCTCTGACTTGGAGCAGACCTGTGAGGAGATAGTCGGGCATTTGACGATTCTCAATGATTCTCGTGCCCTCGATGATGTGGTGCGTAAGGAGCTGATGGCGGTCAAGGAGCGTTTTGCCACGCCGCGTTTGGCTCATATTGGCAACGATGCCGAAGAAGAGGTGTTGGATGAAAAGGATTTGGTGCAGAGCGAGGACTTGGTGATTACCCTGAGTCACAAGGGTTATATCAAGCGTGTGCCGCGCAATGCTTATCGCGCGCAGCGACGCGGCGGCAAAGGACGCTCAGGCATGAAAGTGGGTATCGATGATGCTGTTGTTAAAGTCTGGGATGCCAATACCCGTATGACTGTGCTGTTTTTCTCGTCACTGGGACAGGTTTATTCTCTGGTTGCCCACGAGTTGCCCGAAGGCACGCCGCAGTCGAAGGGGCGGTCGATGATGAACATTCTGCCCCTTGCTGCCAATGAATACATTACATCGTTGTTGCCGTTGCCTGAAGATGAAAGTCAGTGGCAGGGACGCTCCATCGTCTTTGCCACCGCGCAAGGCATGGTGCGCCGCAATCAGCTGTCGGACTTCACAAAAATCATGGCAAAAGGAAAAAAAGCAATGAAACTCAAAGGTGACGATGAGCTGGTGGGTGTCGCCATGTGCAACGAAAAAGACGACCTCTTTCTTGCCACCAGACGAGGCCAATGTATCCGTTTTGCCATCGACAACGTCCGTATCTTTTCGGGGCGCGACTCCTCAGGGGTGCGCGGCATCACGCTGGCACCAGACGATAGAGTCATGTCCTTAGCTCTTCTACCGCACTGTGATTTTGATAATGAGACCCGTTATGCCTGGCTCCGCCAGAGTGGCGATGAAGGCGAAGGTGCCACCCTCAGTCAAGAGACTCGCACGGCTTTAGCAGAAAGCGAAGTCATGATTTTGACGTTGACTGATAGGGGGCTAGGCAAATGCACCTCGAGTCACGACTATCGACTCACCGGGCGGGGCGGTAAAGGAATCACCAACATTGCCCTTCCAGCCAACAAGCCGTCTAGTGTGGTGGCAACGTTTACGCTGCGGGGCGAAGAAGATATTATCTTAATGAGCGAAGGGGGTATGTGTTTGCGTATGCCGACCGGCACCATTCGCCGTGCGCGTCGCTCGACGCAAGGGGTGCAACTGCTACGGCTCGATAGTGGCGAAAAACTGGTTTCCGCCGCGGTCATGACGGATGAATCAACCCAAGACAAAGAGGAACAAGGTGACTAAAAAAGCCATTTACCCGGGCATGTTCGACCCCGTTACCTTTGGCCACTTGGATGTTGTGATGCGGGCGTGTCGTCTCTTCGATGACGTAACAGTGGCGGTCGCCTGTGGCTTCGAGAAGAAGCCGTTGTTCTCTTTGCAGGAAAGACTCGATATGGTGCGTCTGGAGGTGGATGCCTTGAGCAAAGACGGCTCTATCGCCCCTGAGGTGCGTGTCGAGGTGTGTTCTTTCGAAGGACTTCTGGTGGACTTTGTGCGTGAGCGCGGCGCATCCGCCATTATCCGTGGGTTGCGCGCCGTATCCGACTTCGAATATGAACTGAAAATGGCATCCGCCAACGCCCGCCTAGAACCGAAAGTAGACACCCTGTTCCTCATGGCTTGTGAACGCCAACATTTTACCTCTTCTGATTTGGTGCGAGAAATTGCTTCTTTGCATGGGGATGTCTCGCCCTTCGTCTCAGCACGGGTGGTCAAGCGTCTTCAGGACAAACTGGCAAACAAAAGCAGCGACAGCCCAACCCGATAAAGAACAAAGGGCGTAAAATTGGTGATACGCAATAGACTCATCAAGGCTTTAAGAGCACCAAAAGCAGCAACAAAACTCAACAGAATCGCTATCAGCAGGGTCTCTGGCGGTGTGGTTGTTGTCTCTTTTGTGGCATCGATAGCAACGAGGAGCATCGCCCCGGCGATGGCGGGCATACTGAGCAGAAAGGACAGACGTGCGGCTTGCTCGGCAGGCACACCGATATGACGGGCGGCGGTGATGACCGCCCCCGAGCGACTCACACCGGGCATAAGCGCACAGGCTTGCGCGCTACCGATAGCCAACCCATGCCACCAACGCAAATCCGCTAGGGTTTTATCGGTGCGTCCCCAGCGGTCAGCCCCGTAGAGCAGAACAGCAAAAAGCAGATTGACGCTCGCCAGCCATGCGAGGCTACGTATACTGCTCATATCGATGCTGTAACGGACAACAAAGCCGATGACGACAACCGGTAGACTGGCAATCACCAGCAAGCGTAGCAAAGACGTATACTGTGTTCGACGGTGCGTTACGAGGGTAGGCAGATCTGTTATGAGTCCGCCAATGTCTTTGCGACAAAAAAGCATAAGGGCGAGCAATGAGCCAAAATGGACGGCAATGTCCACATCGATGCTGTGCTGTGTGTCGGTAAGGATACCGAGCAACACAAGATGGGCAGAGGACGATATCGGTAAAAATTCGCTGAGACCCTGTATGATGGCAAGCACCATGATATAGAAAAGAGAGGGGGCAGTTTCAGGGGGCATGGCGAACCTTTCATGGTAGGAGATGTGATGGTATTTACAGCAAAACGCGCTGTCTTGCTATGTTTTGGTTTTGGTTATACGTTGCGGGCGGTGTTGGCGCGCTTGCCGTCTTCGTTGGATTGTGTCGTTGCCTGTCGCTCCTATGAGTCCCTTGCGGGCTTGCATCATCGGGTGCGTTGGCAGCCTTTTGCCGAGGTGCCTGATACCGTCTTGGCGCGGGCGAGTCATATTCTTATATCGGTGCCCCCTGTGCCAGTGGATAAGGGCAGCTGCGAGCGGGTGTGGGCGTTGTATGGCGAGCGTTTACGCCGTGAGGCAAAGGCGTTGCGCTGGTTGGGCTATGTGTCGAGCACGTCGGTGTATGGCGATTATGACGGGGCGTGGGTCGATGAAGACTCGGCTTTACGTGGAACGGATGCTGTTGCCCGCAGGCGACAGCAAGCCGAACGGCACTGGCTCGATGTTATACGGGATAAGGCTATTCAGGGGCATATTTTTCGTTTGCCGGGCATTTATGGTCGGGGACGTTGCGTCTTCGATGGGCTGGTGCAGGGTAGGAGCCGTCACATTATCAAGGAGGGGCATGTTTTTTCTCGTATTCATGTGGAGGATGCGGCACAGGGTATTCATCTGGCGATGATGAAAGACACGGGGCATACGGTGTATAATGTCTGTGATGATGAGCCGGCGGCGTCTTGGCAGGTGTTGCGGTATGGCTGTTCGTTGTTGGGGGTTGAGCCGCCGCCGGTTGAGATGTGGCGTGAGGGCTTACTTTCTGAAGGGCGGGCGCGTTTTTATCAGGCAAATCGTCGGGTCAGCAATCGGCTTATCAAAAAGGCTCTTGGCTTCAAGCCGCGCTATCCCACCTATAGAGACGGACTCAGTGCGTTGTATCATAGTGTTTACAGAGACGTTGCAAACAATCGGTCAAACGGGCAAGAGAAAAAGGATCCGACAAGCGGTGGTCGCCGTCTTTGATGAGGGTCATGGTATGGGGGTGTTGGCTGTCGAGGGCACAGAGCATCTCGAAGGCGAGGCTGTGCGGCACGGTTGGGTCTTGCAAGCCATGCAAAAAGCACGTGGGATAGGGGGCAGCAAAGGAGGGGTTTTTGTCGTTGAGGAGCAAATAACGCTCGGCATCGGTAAAAAAGGCAGGGGATAGCTGGTGATTGAGACAGCCGATAGAGAATTGGACGTGGTGGTCTTTTTTCAGTTCGGCGCGTTGGGCGGGGGTCAGCTCCTTGAGTAGCAGGCGGTGCGAGGCATCGATGGCGGCGGCAATGGCGATGATACCAACGATGCCTGTATGGTTGCGGCGGCGGGCAGCAAGAAAGCTGAGCCATGCCCCGAAACTAGAGCCGACAAGGAGATAGTGTTTGTCGTTGATGTGGGCGAGCAGGGCTTCGATGTCGTTGAGCCATTGCGAGATAACTTCTTGTTGGAGGGTGTCGTCTGATTCGCCGTGGCCGCTGAGGTCAAAACAGAGACATTGGCGTTGATTTTTGCCACAAAAGGCTTGGATGGCTTCTGCTTTGGCGCCGCTCATGTCGGAGCCGAGTCCATGCAGAAAAACAACGGTGGGGGCGTTGCCAGGGAGCAAACGATAGGCGAGCTTACGCGATGGCGATGTTAAGTTGAGGCGTTGCGTCTCAGTCATTTTTCTTTTAAGAATAGGATAGAGGGGTGCGATTCTGTGAGATGGCAAACATGACGATGCAGGAACGTTTGATTGTGGCTTTGGATGAGTCCTTGGACGAGTCGCGAGCGATTATAGAGGAATTAGGTGACCACGTGCAATTTTACAAGATAGGCTGGCGGTGCTTTTTGCAAGGCAACGGCGCGTTTGTCTCGGACGTTGTCGCGGCGGGTAAGGGCAAACGTGTTTTCTTGGATTTGAAGATTCATGATATTGATGTGACGGTGGAAAAGGCGATGGCATCTTTGCCGCGGGATGTGTCTTTGACGACGTTGTATGGGACGGGGGCGACGGTGCGGGCAGCGAGGGAAGGACGCAACGGGCATGGCACGCCTGCTTTGTTGTTGTTGACGTGGTTGTCGAGTCTCGATGAGGCGGATTTTCACGGTATGGGCGGACAGGGGTCGTTGCGTGATTTTGTGGTGGCGCGGGCGATAGAGGCTTATGAGGCGGGCGGCGAGGGAGTCATTGCTTCGGGGGAGCATGTTGGCGCGATACGTAGCGAATTGGCAAAGACGTATGGTAAGGATGCGGATGGGTTTTTGCTGGTGGTGCCAGGGGTGCGTTTGGCGGGGGGGGATGTGCATGAGCATAAGCGTTCGTTGACGCCGTATGAGGCGGTGCGGGCGGGGGCAGATTATCTTGTGATGGGGCGACCTGTGGCGCGATCACCTAGGGGGAAGCGGGTCGAGGTGGTGGAGCGTATCTTTGCTGATATGGCGCGGGCGGACAGGGAGAGACACAGAGACACAGCGGGGAGTAGCGCAGCCTGGTAGCGCATCTGCTTTGGGAGCAGAGGGTCGCTGGTTCAAATCCAGTCTCCCCGACGCTAGCACGCTGACAACGGATAAGTGTTATGGATGAGAGGATGAAGGCACGTATTTACAAACCGAGCAAATCGGCGATGCAGTCGGGTCTTGCGGGGACGAAGGGGTGGGTTCTCGATTATATGCCGCAGGGGCCGTCGCGGCGAGATCCGTTGACGGGCTGGCAGGGCTCGATGTCGGCGCGGGAGCAGGTGCGGTTGCACTTCCATAGCCGAGAGGAAGCCATTGCTTACGCATCGAGGGAGGGCATCGACTATTTTGTCGATGCTGAACATGATAAACCGCCGGAGACGATGCGCAGCTATGCCGATAATGTGCTGAGACGTTATCGCTACTCTTAACGCTTAGGCACATAAGGGCCCCGTAGCTCAGTTGGATAGAGCAACGGACTTCTAATCCGTGGGTCGCACGTTCGAATCGTGCCGGGGTCGCTTTGTTTATGTGTCGCTTTGTTTCACGTGTCGATGTTTCACGTGAAACAATTTTTATTTTGGTTTTTTGTATCGATGTTTCCCGCGAAACAATTGTGTGGGTGGGGGTCGAATGTTTCACGTGAAACAATTTTTATTTTGGTTTTTTGTATCGATGTTTCCCGTGAAACAATTGTGTGGTTGGGGGTCGAATGTTTCACGTGAAACAATTTTTATTTTGGTTTTTTGTGTCGATGTTTCACGTGAAACAATTGTGTGGGTGGGAGTCGAATGTTTCTCGTGAAACAATTCGAATTTTTGTTTTTTTTGTGTGGTGGGTGCTTGCGCGATTTTGGCTATGGGTTTATGGGTTGAGGGTGTTGTCTGTCCCCTTCGTCTAGAGGCCTAGGACACCGCCCTCTCACGGCGGCGACAGGGGTTCGAATCCCCTAGGGGACGCATTGTAAATAAAAATCTAATAATATTAGATAATTAAAATTATCTTGACAAAAAATATATCAATATGGATAAACGGATTTTATCCTTATGAATTACTGATATTTCTGATATGTCGCACCACTTAACAGCCCGTCTTGCTTGGCACAACGATGGTTGGAATGGTCATATTTGCCAAAAACCCGAGTGCAACACGTATTGTGTTGGTAGGAGTTCACACCCTGGCGACATAATTGCTCGTAACCGCAATCTTCGCCGCGAGCAAGAAAATGCCGGCAAACCAATTGCACAGCTGGATGGTGCGGATTTGCCACCATGTATCTACAGTGTCAATGCTTTTGGTTTGCAACAAATTAAAGGTTTTTCAGAGCCACCTGATTTTTGGAGAAATCGAGCAAGACGAGTGGAATGGAATATACCGCAAGCTACGGTATGCGCGTGGCCTTATGGGCTTATGTACGACAAAAATGGTTATCTGGAAAATAATCTTCGCCGAAGAAACGCTGAAGATTTCTTTAATCAGATTGAGAAGGATAAAAGTCTAATATTTTATCATGCCAATTATGCCAATCCTTTTTCTGAGGATGATAAACAATGTTATGTTTTTATAGGGGTATCCAAGATTAAAGAAGTAGGTGAACGAATCAGCTATGAAGGAGCAGATGATTTTGCTCGAGAAAGATATGCTGATGGTATGGTATGGGCACGTAATGTCGGCTCTCATTATCCTAATCAGGGTTTGCGACTCCCCTACCATAACTACATCGATAACTTTGAAGCTATGCAGCGTTTTGCTGTTTTTCCAGAAAATCCGCAAGTTTGTAAATATGGTTCAAAGTTGATAACCGATGATGCTGCTATTGGCTTGTTAGAGCAATTCCTCAATTCGATTCACGAGCTTCAAGAGATGGAAGATGAAAGTGAAAATTGGCATGAAAAGGAGCAATGGATACTCGGCTGTATTAACGAACTTTGGAAAAAAAGAGGGCTTTACCCTAGTCTCGCGAATGTTATGAAATATTTGGAAGTTGATGAGACAGTCATTTTCTCTGCTCACAAATTCATAGGTGAAAACAATTCAAAAGAAGCACACCGATTGTTTTTCAATGCTTTGGATAAAGGTGACGATACACCCGAATTGAATTTGACAGGTCATGCGTTGCAAAAAATAGCGCGACAGTGGCGGTTAAGGTCTAAGGACGCGCAAGAATTATTACGCACTATAATTCCAAGACTTGATCTTGAAGAGAAACAAATAGGACATATTGTTAATGATAAAGAGGATGTGCGCAAGGAGCACGGACTACCCATAGACCTAAAGCTTTTTGTCCACAACCCTTATGTGTTATGCGAAAACTACGTTGGCGATAGTGCCGATGATATTATTTCATGGAACACTGTCGATCGTGGCGTTTTGCCCTCGCAAGAACTTGGTAGTACACCACTCGCTGGCATGGAACGTAACGACTCTCGTCGTTTTAGAGCACTGTGTATCGAACAACTGCGAAAAGAATCAAATCAAATTTTTTCTTCTGCGTCTCTTATTTTAGAGAAAATTGATGAAAAAATGAAAAGACTTCCCGATTGGAGGTCGGTTGAATTTACGCAACGTTATTTTGATGTGGATTATGAAACATTGGAAGACGGCTTGATATTACGCAAGGAAGGTGATGACCTTTGGCTTTACTTGAAACATGTTCATGAGGATGAACGGACAGTAGAAGAAGCACTAACCAAACTCGCTGGCCGTGCAGATATCTCACTCACCCGCCCTTTTTCTTTTGAGAATTGGTGCAGTGAGATTCTCGATACGGAAAGTCGTCTTCTGGCAGTAGCACGTGAGGAATATACCAAATATGTAAAAGAGCAGGCAAAAGTTGGTGAGAAAGTATTTCAAAAACCGTTCTCTGTCATAACAGGACACGCGGGGACAGGAAAAACGTCGGTTATTTGTTCAATTGTTCGTGCTGTGCGCCAAACTGAAGGAGAGAATGCTCCTCTTGATATTTTAGCACCAACCGGTAAAGCGTCGGTTCGAATTCGAGACAAGCTAAGAGAGCAAGGTATCCAGAAAGTTCGTACGTCCACAGTCCATTCTTTTTTGGCTCGTCATGGTTGGTTATATGACAATCTTACATTTAAGCGTGCAGGTGGCAAAAGGGGGGGAACAGGCACGATAATTGTTGACGAAGCATCCATGCTTGATATTCATCTTATGGCATGTCTTGCTCGTGCTTTAGAGTGGAACCAGATTAAGCGTTTCATTTTGATAGGTGATCCGAATCAATTGCCACCAATTGGGCGAGGAAAGATTTTTTCTGATGTCATCGACTGGCTTGATAAAAAAAAGCCAGAGAATATTGGCTATTTGACGGGGAATATGAGGCAACTAGAGAACAAAGTTGAGAAGAAAGGCACAGCTATTCTGCGATTGGCTAACATGTTCATCGGTAAAGATGCTCGTAGTAATGGGCAATCAAAGCTATCAGAAGACAAGAAGTTTTTATCTCAAATTCATAAAGGTGATGTCGTAGATGAGGATATGAAGATTATTTATTGGGATGAACCTGAGAATTTAGGCGAAATACTTCTTTCAGCCATAGAGGAGGATATGCAAGAGCATACCGGCGAGCTACTTAATCAAAATAAGCCTTATGAACTGTGGCGTGCTGCTTTTGCTTGGCAAGCACATAAATATCAAATTCTCACGCCCCATCGCGGCAAACTTCACGGCGTTGAGGCTCTAAACGATAAAGTGCAAAAGTATCTATCGTCTACTCTGATAGAAAGGTATGGCACGTTGGGGGGCATCACGCTTTGTGATAAAGTTATTCAAATTAAAAATAGACCACAGTCAAATATGATTGGCGCATACAATTTTGATACGAGGAAGCCAGAACCCTTAGAACTATTTAATGGTGAGATAGGCTTTGCTAACAAGCATAACTTTGATAAAGGCTACTATCGACTAAAACGCTTTCAAGTGTCCTTTGAGAATAGAAAAAATCTGGTTGTTGGATATGGAAACATTGGTAACGGATACTCTGAAAAAGTAGAGGATAATCTCGAATTGGCTTACGCAATTTCTATCCATAAAGCACAGGGTAGTGAGTTTGAGAATACTTATGTCATTATGCCGCAATCTGAAGATTTTTCATTATCCTCAGAGCTGCTCTATACAGCGTTAACTCGAGCGCAGAATCACTGCACGCTTTTTATTCAAGGGGATGTATCAACGATTTTATCGGCTCAACGTCTAGAAAACAAGCAAACGAGTTATGTTAACTCATCATTGTTTCATGGTTTGTTTCAGCCTGTGCCAGATGAACTCGTCAACCGTGTAGGACGGGACGAAGAAGGTAAGATACATGAGAATTTAGGCAAATATATGGTGCGTTCGAAGTCGGAGCTTATGATTGTCGAACACCTACAAAAGCAAAATATTCCCTTCTATTATGAAAAACTGCTGAAAGCACCGGACGGCACGGTATCACTTCCTAACTTCACGATTTATTCGCAAGGAAAAACATTTTATTGGGAGCACTGGTTAACAGATTCATCTGCTTATCAGGACTATCGCAATGAGGCAACAGAATGGTATAACAAGCACTTTACAGGCTGTCTTATCGAAACATTCGAAGACGCAGAGTTGGAACAGCAAATTAAAAAACATATTGATACATATTTTTCATAGCTGTGATTGAAAAAAGATACTTTATTATTCAATCATATAAGTAAAAAACCCCGTTATGAATGAATTATGAATTTTAATCTCACGGCTTGTTCAGTTGCTTCGTTTATAACCATCCTAGGAGTTAAGGAGACGACCCCCTCGTTCTCTGGCTTAACCATCACACCGTTCTCAGGAGGAACTGGTCTCATGGCATGGAACACACCGAAAGTCGCGGAAGTGTCTGTTGGTCTGGAAATCAACAGCTATGCCTGCGCTGAAGTCTAAGACTTCTGTTGTAGGCAACGACATCTGAAAGCCTCGCCTAACCGGGCGAGGCTTTCTTTTTTGCCTGATAACGCGTCCCGCCACTGACCGCTTGTCCCACCCCCGTCGTCGCCGGCACAGACAACGGCAAGTCCCGCATCGCCCGCACCGCCAACCAAGCAAACGCCTGTGCCTCCAGAAAATCCCCCTGCCAGCCCACATCCTCTGCTGTTGCATCCACACAGCCAGCCAACCCCGCCTTTAACGCCGCCAACAACGCCTTGTTGTGTCGCCCGCCACCACTCACCACCAGCTGCTGCCAGTCATCCCCCCCGCTCCCCCCACTCCACGTCTTACCCTTCACCACACACGCTGCCGTCAAAGCCACCAACGTTGCCGCACCATCCTCAACCGTCAGCCCCTCATGCTTTAACCGCTGCAACGCCTCCAAGCCAAAGTCATGCCGATCAAGAGACTTCGGCGGCGCCCGCCTAAAATACTCATGACGCAAATAATCCGCCACAACATCCTGGCGCGCCCGTCCCCGCGCCGCCATCTCACCATCTGTATCGATGCCCGCCTCGACACCACAGACCCGCATCCAATCATCCAACAAAGCACAGCCAGGGCCCGTATCAAAAGCATGAATAATCCCCGCCTCCCCCATCACCGTTAAATTCGCCACACCCCCAACATTCAAAACCGCACACGGCACCGCCCCCCGCCTCCCTAACGCCTCCCGCCCCGTCCCTTGTAGTAACGCATGGTGAAACAACGGCGCCAACGGCGCGCCCTCACCGCCATAACGCAAATCCTGCTGGCGAAAATCCGCCACAACATCGATACCGCTCATGTCCGCTAAGAGCTGCCCATCGCCCAGCTGCCAGCTGAAACGCCGCTGAGGGATATGACTCAACGTATGCCCATGTAACCCCACCACCTGCACGTCCGATGCCCGCAACTGAGCTTTGTCCAGCAGTGACGCCACCACCTCGGCATGACAGACCGTCAAACGGCGTTCCACTTCCTCCAAGCCCCCTTGTTTGTGCAGATAGCCCTTTGCCGCTTCCCGCAACAGAGCATTCTTAAGGGTCGGCTCGTACGGGCGGTGTAAACACGCCCCGAACTCGATAGACATCTCACCATCGGTTGTCACCACCGCAGCATCGATGCCATCGGCAGAGGTGCCGCTCATCAAGCCAATACTGCGATACAGGGGCGTTTGAGTCATGACGGCACCAACAACGTTTTAACCAACGGAATCGTGATTTTCTGCTGTTTTTCTGCCGCGTGTTGCTCCAGTTCAGCAACCAAACGAATCGCCACATCGAATCGTCGCTCCATGCGAGCAATCATAAAGGCAATCACCTCATCATCCACGTGACGCTGGCGGTCGTGGAACAACTTGCTAATAACCGCCGCCAATAAGGCATCATCAGGCGGCGTAATCGCCGCCGCTGGCATGGCAGCAAGCCGCGACTGCAAATCCGCCAGCAAAACACAAGCCCGCACAGGCTGGCGAGATGTCAACAAAAGAGTCTTGTTGTGGGCATGGCAATGGCAGACAATCGCGAACAGATTGCGCTCCCTTGCGCGACTGCCGAGCCACTCGTCCACATCATCGAGCGCCCACGACCGATACGTTGCTCCTGCTGAGATATGCGCGTCCACCGAGTCCCCTGCTTCTGCCCCCTCGCGCAACTGTGGCGGTATCAGATATGTCGGTGTCATTTGACAAAAAGCATGGATGAGGTGGGTTTTGCCGCAGCCCGATGGCCCATAGGCGATGAAGCCGCCGCCTTCGGTCTCGGGGCTTGCCCACAGGGGCCAGCGTTTCAGCCAAGCAAATGCCAGCGCATTGGCATCGCTGATAAAAAAGTCCTCGATGGTATAAGAACGCTTAAACGGAAAGTTAAGCACCAACTGGCGCATCATGTCATTGCCTTAAAGAACGTGCTGTCCCGATAGGCAGCAACCGCAACCCGCGTCAGTATAAGAGCCATGACCGTAAATAACGGAGCAAGAAGCACGCCAATAAAACCCAACACCGACCCGCCAACAAGTAACGCAAACAACAACGCCAAAGGATGCATCCCGCCGCTGCGTCCCACCAGCTGCGGCGTCAAGAAAAAGCTCTCGATGAATTGTCCCACGAGAAACAATGCCGCGACAAAGCCAACGCCTTGCAGAGTCTGAACTTCGAACCAAGCAACCAAACAGGACAAAACCAAACCCAGCGACCAGCCCAAATACGGAATCAACAGCAACACACCAGAAAGCAAGCCAAGAATAAAGCCATAAGGGATAATCAACGATAAACCGATGCCGTAATACACCGCCATCACCGTGATAAGGGCAAGAAGCCCCCGCGCCACTTGTGCCAGAGACGCATCAAAATCCTTCACCACCCGCACCACCGCCGCCCGATTACGCTGCGGCAACAACTCACGCAAATAAGAAACAATTTTATCCCACTCGTTGAGAAGATAAAATGTCGTGAGCGGCGTCAACAACATCAACGCCAACCACTCAAACAAAATACGCCCACTATCAAATATCGATACAAACACATTCTTGGCAAAAGATAAAATGTCAGCAACATACGTATCCGCCAAAGAACGCAACGGCTCCAAAAGAGCATCGCTGGTGATAGATGGCTCATCCCCATCCACAAGCTGACTCACATAAGCAAGGGCAAGGTGATAAACATTCATAACAATCGACGGCAACGATTGAATAAACGCCGCCGTCTGATGAATCAAAGGCGGCACCAAAAGAAGCAACAAAAAAACACAAACCAACATAACCAACAACAAAACACAGGCGGTCGCGACCACTCGAGATAAACCAAAATCCTCAAAACGGTCGGCTAAAGGATCCAAAATATAAGCAAGAACCGCACCAAGAAAAAACGGCAACATAATGTCGTGAAAAATCGCTATCAGCACAAACGGCAGAGCAAAAAGCGTCAGCGTCATAACAAAAAGATGGAAGCTGGGCGATAGTCGAGTCATCTTAGGCACACTCTGTTAAAACATCGGTGGGCGCGACAGGGATTGAACCTGTGACCTCTCCCGTGTGAAGGGAGCGCTCTCCCGCTGAGCTACGCGCCCTTCCCCGTGACGTAATACCCTTTTTATCTTGAAATAGGGGCGATAAAAGAAAAAGTTTTCCTCAAGGGTAAATCAAGGCTAATAAAGGCTTTGTTTGAATTTTGAGGCACTTTATTTTTATGCACAGAAAATTTGTGCTATAATGAAAGTATAGTCAAGGGCTTATTTTGTGCCGTGTGGAACGTCTACAAAAGGGCTGCGATGGCAAGCCTAGACGAATAAAGGGGTCATTTTTTTTTAACAGATTTATCCACAGGACAGAGCAACAAATAAGACGTGACAAATAAGACGCGACAAGGGGGTTTTTTTGTTACACTAGGCTGGGGAGGCTTGGGGGGCTGGGGGCTTTTATCGGGGAGTCGTCGATGTTGGAGCTGCGAGAAGAACGTTCACCTTTTTTATCGGAGGGATTGCGGGGCGTTGCTTGTGTGCGGCGTTTGTATAAGACGTTTCCGCGCGCGCCCGGGGTGTATCGTATGCTCAATGATAAGGGCGAAGCTTTGTATGTGGGCAAGGCACGCTCGCTGCGGGAACGTCTCGCCAGCTATGCCCGCGGCTATGGCCATAATCAGCGGGTCATGACGATGATCTCGAAGGTCGCCAACATCGAGGTCATCACCACCCGCAACGAAGCCGAGGCACTCTTGCTCGAGTGCAATCTCATTAAGAAGATGCGTCCGCCCTTCAATATTTTGCTACGGGACGACAAGAGTTTTCCCTATATTGGTCTTGGCCATGCGGGTCAGACTTTTGCGCAGGTTTTTCTTCATCGTGGCGCTCAGCGCAAGGGAGGCACGTATTACGGCCCCTTTCCGACATCGAATGCTGCTCGAGAGACAGTGCATATTTTGGAGCGTGGTTTTTTGCTCCGCAGCTGTTCGGATACGGTTTTTGCTCAGCGTCAGCGTCCGTGCTTGCTGTATCAAATTAAGCGTTGTTCGGCGCCCTGTGTGGGTCGTATCAGCGAAAAAGAGTATGCCCAGCTTGTGGATGAAGCCCAAGCTTTTTTGCGGGGGCAGAGCGACCATTTACGCGAGAAGCTGGGCGATGCTATGGAGCGCGCCAGCGAGCAACAAGATTACGAGCGCGCGGCGCGCTATCGTGACCGACTGAAAGCTTTAGCCAAAGTGCACGCCCACCAACAAGTGGATGCCCGCCACATGGGCGATTGCGATGTCATCGCCCTGTGGCAGCAGCGCGCCAGCAGCTGCGTGCAAGTCTTCTTCTTTCGACACGGACGCATATTGGGCAATCACGCCTATTATCCTCGCCACGATACCCGAGCGACCGCCCAACAGATTCTTGTTGCGGTCATCGGACAATTTTACGTGTCGCGCCCCGCCCCGCCCCGATTGGTGCTCAGCCATGCCCTAGCCAAAAAAGACCAGCACATTCTTGCGCAGGCCCTCAGTGCAAAAAGCAATCACACGGTTGCCATCTCGACCGCCGCGCGCGGCAAAAAGCGCGCCGTTGTGGACTACGTCTTAGACAACGCTAGGCAAGCGTTGCATGCTCATCGTCAGCGCAATCAGGATGTCGCACAGGCACATCGCTTCTTGCAGGAATTGTTTGCCCTATCGGCACCCCCTGAGCGTATCGAAGTCTATGACAACTCTCATACCAGCGGCGGACAGCCCGTAGGAGTCATGATTGTTGCCGACCAGCACGATTTTGTCACCAGTGCTTACCGCCAGTTCCGTATCGGCAAGGATGCTCAACAGCCTGCCACGAAAACGTCTTCCTCCTATCAGAGCGAAGACGATTACGCCATGATGCGAGAAGTCATTCGCCGCCGCTTTTCACGGGCACTGGCACAGGACAACACAGAAGGCACGACAGAAGGAGGTACGTGGCCAGATGTGCTGATTATCGATGGCGGTAAGGGACAACTCAATGCTGTGCTGGACGTGCTGGGCGAACTCGGGCTGGACGGCATGCCCGTGCTCGCTATGGCAAAAGGAAAAGAGCGAAAAGCAGGAAAAGAAACGCTCTATGTCGCGGACGGACGCAGCTTGATGTTGCTCGAACACGGCGCGGTTTCGCACTACATGCAACGCCTCCGAGACGAAGCGCACCGATTTGCTATCATGACGCACAGAAAAAAAAGAGCAAAGACCATGACGCGCTCGCGCCTCGATAGCATACAAGGCATCGGTGCGGCCCGCAAAAGAGCCCTGCTCCGCTACTTCGGCTCCCTCGCCGCTATCAAAGACGCCTCCATCGATGACCTAAAAAAAGTGGAAGGAATAAGTGACTCAAGAGCACAGATGATTTATGATGACCTTCATGAACCTTCCTAACTCCATCAGCACGGGGCGCATCGCTTTGGTGCCGGTGCTGGCGACAGTGCTTTATTTTGATTCACCCACAATGCGTTGGGTGGCTTTGCTCGTCTACACCATCGGGTGCATCTCCGACTTTCTCGATGGTTATCTGGCACGGCGAGAAAAACAAATCTCTGAGCTCGGACGCATGCTGGATCCTGTCGCTGATAAACTGCTCGTTGTTACAGTCATTTTTATGCTCGTCATTACGGAAAGAATCGAAGGGAGCAATCTCATGGCGTCTTTGATTATTTTGTTGCGAGAATTCCTTGTCTCGGCATTACGGGAATTTCTTGCTGATTTGCGGATGCGTATGCACGTCACGGGGGCTGCCAAATGGAAAACGGTCTTACAGATGTTTGCTCTTGGCTTTTTCATTGTCGGCGATGCCGCGCCCGATACCATCGTGTCTTTTGTTTCCATCGCAGGCACAACGTTGCTATGGGCGGCAGCCCTTATCAGCGTCACCTCAGGTATCGGTTATGTGCGCTTCTGCTTGCTCGGCATCGAGCGCTACCATAGACGAAAACAGCGACGGGCAAAACTAGCGGGAAAAATAGGATTGCTGAAAAACCCGCCAGCCCGCTCACGAACGCAATCATGACACAATCATGCTTCGGCATCGCCGGATGGAGCGGAAGTGGCAAAACAACGCTCCTCGTCCAACTGGTTAAAAGATTGAAGCAGCAAGGTCTCACAGTCTCGACCGTCAAGCACGCTCACCACAGCTTCGATATCGACCAACCAGGAAAAGACAGCCACACACACCGACAGGCAGGAGCAAAAGAAGTCTTCATCGTCTCGGAAAAACGATGGGCATGTATCCACGAGCTCCACAACGAGACAGAACCCACCCTTGCAACCATCCTCGCTAAAATGGACAGCGTGGACATTGTTCTCGTGGAAGGATTCAAAAAAGCCGCGATAGCCAAGCTAGAAGTCTTCCGCTCTGCTAACGGGAAAGAATGGCTG
Source organism: Alphaproteobacteria bacterium GM202ARS2 (assembly GCA_014323835.1). Classification (GTDB taxonomy): domain Bacteria; phylum Pseudomonadota; class Alphaproteobacteria; order GM7ARS4; family GM7ARS4; genus GM202ARS2. The sequence goes on along the minus strand of JACONH010000005.1, from coordinate 23,513 downwards.
TATCCCAACGACCCCCATATTGTCGCTATCGCCAGTGACGTCATGCCTAAGGACTGCTCGCTCCCCCAATTCGCTCTGGATGATTATCAGGCGATTGCTACGTTTATAGTGAAATTTATCGGTAAAAATAAAGAGCTATAGAGAATATGTTCTGTAAGAAACATTGAACGACATTGAAGTGAAGAGATATACATTAAAATATCTATGATATATAATGATTTTTATATATTAAATAGGTAATACTCACCCAAATAAATACAGCTATTGACCAACATTTATTCTATCGATTTTTTTATATAAAAAATATCTTTTATTATAGGTATTTATTTTGCAAATAAAAAAGACCAATTCTTTTTTTGTATAAAACTACACATTGACTACCTATATACGTCTATTATACCCTATTAAAGGGGCTCATTGTTTTAGGTATAGCTGATGCACTCTTTTGACGCATATTTACTTGCTCTTCATGTGCCGATGGACGTGTTACCGATTCTAGAGAAGATAGGGACGTATAGGGGCAGGCAAGATCTCTATCGTGAGCGTGCGCCTGAGATTTTGCAAGAGTTGAGAGAGAGTGCGATAATTAGGAGCGTTGAGTCATCTAACAGTCTTGAGAATATTACTGCTACAAGGAATCTAGAAGATATTTTAGCACATCCGCCCCAACAGAAGAAACCGACGGATACATCTCTTAGGAACGAGTATGAGCTGATAGGCTATCACAATGTATTAAGCAGGATTAACGCTCGTTATAAGCACATGACATTCACGGATTCTTTGGTTTTGCAGTTGCATAGGGATTTGCTGAAGCCTGCGGGTTTAGGGTATGGCGGTGCGTGGAAAAATGCTCCCAACCCGATTAAGGAGGGGGACAAGGTGCGTTTTGAGACGTTGCCTCCTCACTTAACACCAGATTATATGCGTGACTTGCATCAGCGTCTGAAGGATGAGATGGCGTACAAGCGTTATAGCTCGTTGCTTCTGATAGCTCTTTATATTTTGGATTTTTTGTGTATTCATCCTTTTTTGGATGGTAACGGGCGCATGGCTCGTTTGCTCGCCCACCTATTGTTGCTTCAGCAAGGGCATGAGGTGCCACGTTATATCAGCATCGAGCGTATTATCGAAGAGCGTAAAGAGGGCTACTACGACAGCTTATATAAGTCCTCGCAGGGTTGGCATGAAAAAAAGCACGACCCATGGTATTGGGTGCATTATTTTTTGCAGACAATTTTGCAGGCTTGTGAGGCATGGGATAGCGACATTAAAGAAACAGAGGGCGGTAGCGAGAAGGAACGTGTGTTACGTGCTCTTAGGCGAGTCGAACGAGAATTCAGTCTGCGCCGTTTGGAAAAAATGTGTTCGGGCGTGACAAGGGAAAGCGTGCGGCGTATCTTGCATGACTTACAAGAGCAGGGACAGGTCGTTTGTATGTCGAAAGGGCGCTACGCTCGTTGGCGCATCACGTCTTCTTTTGGTCAAGGGCAAGCCCATGGCGATAAAAGCAAGTCGGTTCTTGCCGAAATCGAGCGCAGGGGTGATAACCCCTTCACGATACGCGACATTGTTGAGGCGTGTCCTCATGTGTCGAGGGACTGGATACATGCTATTTTGAACACGCAGCGTGAGCAGGGTAGACTGTCCTGTAGTGGTCGTGGCCGCGGTGCGTACTGGCACAGAACGGAGGAGTCATAAACATGGAAGAGCATATCAGCGTCGAGCGGGCTCTTGCTATGTTACAGGAGCAGCTCTTGCCCGTTGCTGCTGTGGAGACGGTCGATGTCGCGGCGTGTTTCGGGCGGGTCTTAGGCGAGGATATAACTTCCTCGTGTCATGTGCCGCCGCACGACAATGCGGCGGTAGACGGCTATGGTATCAGCGGACACGAACCCCTAAAGGTCGGACAGACGTGGGATATTATAACGGATGCGGGTGCGGGCGATGATATCCAGATGACCTTAAAGGCAGGGCAGGCGGTGCGGGTTTTGACGGGTGCCAACCTCAGTGTCATAGGCGGGCTCGACACAGTGCTCATGGACGAGCATTGCCACCGTGCAGCGAGCAAGCTGACGTTGCAAAAAGCGGACAATTTGCGACAGGGCGTAAACTATCGCCATCGAGGTGAGGATATAAAAAAGGGACAGAACGTCCTCGAGCAGGGGGTGCGTCTGCGTCCGCAGGATATGGCGATTCTGGCAGCCATCGGGCGGACGTCCCTTGCTGTGCGCCGTCCTCTTAGGGTCGGTATCTTGTCTAGTGGCAACGAGGTGCATGATCCTCATCAGGGGTCTTTGCCTGTTTCGGGCATTTATGATTCCAACCGTTATGGCTTGCGGGGGTTGTTGCAAGCTGCTGGAGCGGTCGTGGATGACTTGGGCATTATTGCCGATGATGCCAAAAGCACCGCTAAAATGTTGAAAAAGGGAGCAGAGACAAACGACCTGCTTGTCACTTCAGGGGGTATCTCTGCCAGTCAGAGTGACCATATCGGTGCTGTTTTGCGTGCGGGGGCGTTGTCTTTTTGGCGTTTGCGCATGAAGCCGGGGCGACCCCTTGCTTTTGGTATGCTGGGAAAAACCCCAATTTTGGCTTTGCCGGGCAATCCCGTTGCTGTTATGGTCACATTCATGATTTTTGTCCGGTGTGTCTTACATATTATGGGCGGGCGGACGTGGCAGGGCTGGCGACGCTATCCTTTGACGGCACAGTTTGCGATGAAAAAAAAGGCGGGCAGGCGAGAATGGCTACGAGCCGTGCTACAGGAAAAGGAGGGCGCGGTTACAGGTGTGACGTTGTTTCCTAAGAAGGGTGCTGGCATTTTGACGTCTCTTGTTCATAGTCATGGCCTCGTTGACTTGGCGGAAGAAAGGCAACAGGTAACGGAAGGGGAGCGCGTGTTATTTACGCCATGGACGGAGCTGTTATGGTGAAGGTGTTGTATTTTTCGAGGATGCGCACGCTTATTGGTAAGAGTGAAGAAGACGTTGCTCTGCCGCAAGGGGTGTGCTCGGTGGCTGACTTGATAGGGTTTTTGGCACAGCAAAGTGCTGAGCATGCTCGTGCGTTTGCTACAATCAAGCCTCTTTATGTGGCGGTGGATTGTCAGTATGCTGAGCCCGATTATGACGTTGCGGACGCACGGGAAGTTGCTTTTTTTCCTGCGGTCAGCGGAGGATAAAGCGTTATGGTGTGCTTGCAAGATAAGCCCATCGATGTTGCTGCGTTGTTGGCGGATTTTTCTGTCGGTTTGGCGGATAACGGCGCGGAGGTTTCCTTTGTCGGACGGATGCGCGCCTTGAGTGACGCGCGTGACGCACAGGGTAGACAAAGACCCCTCGAGGCGATGACTCTCGAGCATTATCCCCGCATGGCACAGAAGCAGATGCGGGCTTTGCAGAACAAGGCACATGGCTTGTGGACTTTAGAAAAAAGCCTTTTGGTTCATCGTTATGGGCGTATTCTTCCTCGTGAGGTGATTGTTTTGGTTGCGGTCGCGAGCAACCATCGGGCTGAAGCTTTTGCCGCGTGTTGTGCCATGATGGATTGGCTCAAGGTGGAAGCCCCTTTCTGGAAGTATGAACACTTTGTCGGTGGCGGCGGCAGATGGGTCGGCACACGCAAAAGTGACAAACAGCGCGCCCTGTCTTGGTAAAATAGAGACTATGATGCTGTTTGTTCGTTTTTGTGTTGTGTGCAGTAGGCGGCAACGTGTGCGTTGAAGGCTTCGATGAGGCGGTCGGTGAGGGGGCTCCCTTTGAAGATTAAGCCGTCGATTTCGGCAACGGCGGTTATTTCAACGGCGGTGCCAGTCAGAAAGGCGGCTTGCGCGTTCTTAATGTCTTCGGGCTTGAGTTTTCTTTCTAGGACGGGAATATTGAGTTGACGTGCCAGCTGAATGACGCACTGACGCGTGATACCATCGAGAAAGCAATCGGGTTCGGGTGTGTGCAGGGCATCATCGATGACAAAGAAGATGTTGGCGCCGGTGGATTCGGCGATGTAGCCTTGATGGTCGAGCATCAGGGCGTCATCGTAGCCGTTTTTCTCGGCATGGTGTTTGCTGAGGGTGCAAATCATATAGAGTCCCGCAGCTTTGGTCGATGTGGGTGCGGTGGACGGATGCGGTCTACGCCACGTTGCGTACTGCAAGCGGATACCTTTCTTGCGTAAGTTGGGGTCAAAGTAGGAGGGCCAAACCCAGGCGGCGATGGCACAATGAATACGATTCTGTTGGGCGGATATCGCCATCATTTCGCTGCCGCGCCAGGCGACGGGACGAACGTAGCCGTTGGTGATTTTCTGTTTTTTTATCAGCTGAGCTGTCGCACGATGGAGAGTCTCTGTATCGTAGGGCAGAGAAAATCCAAGAACATCGGCTGAATGGTGTAGACGTTGGGTGTGTTCGTGCAGTTTGAAGACGACGCCGTCGTAGACTCGCTCGCCTTCGAAGACGCAACTGGCATAATGTAAGCCATGACTCAACAGATGTAACGTCGCATCTGTCCAAGCAACGAACGAGCCGTTATACCAAATAAATCCTTGGCGGTTATCAAAAGGAGAAAGCATACGTGGATGACAACGAGTGTTTTAGCGTATCAACGATAGGAACAGTTACGATACACTAAATGATTGTGGCGGGCACTTCCATAGGGAATTACGATGTGGCACAACAAAGAGCATATTTTGATTGTAGACGATGACGAGCGTATTCGCTCGCTTTTGGTGCGCTATTTGCGTCAACACGACTATTTTGTGGCGGCGGTGAGCGAGACCGCAGAGGCAGACCGTCTGATGGCATGTTTTCGTTTTGATTTGGTGGTGCTGGACGTCATGTTGCCGGGTGAGAGTGGCATCGAGTGGGCACAGCGTCTACGGCAACGGCGGACGGCTCCGATACCGATTTTGATGTTGACAGCCATGGGAGGAGTCGCTGACCGAGTCAAAGGTCTACAAAGTGGCGTTGATGATTATTTGGTGAAACCCTTCGAGCCACAGGAGCTGCGTCTGCGCATGGCGGCGATTATGCGTCGCGCCCGTAGCCGACAGGTTTCCGCCCAGGTGCGTTTCGGCGCGTTTACCTTTGATAGCGACTCGGGCTCGTTGCGGCTCGATGGTCAGCGTGTGCCACTGTCGGCAAGCGAGCGTGTTCTGTTGACACAGTTGGCGCGGCAGGCAAATGTCGTGTTATCTCGCAAAATCTTATGTCAGGCTCTCGATATTCGCGGTGACGAGCGAGTCGTCGATACACAAATCAAGCGTCTGCGCGACCGACTGGCGACTGTGGGTTCAGCCCCATTGCCTTTGTATACAATCCGCGGACAGGGCTACGTTTTGCAAGCCCACAACGTTCAGGCGTGATGGCAGGCGTGATGGCAAGCATGATGGCTGGCAAGTATGATGACTAGACCTTCTTCAAGGCAACGAAAAAAGTGGCTTCTTCCTGTTGGTTTGATGGCGCGCTCACAGATGATTTTGTGGCTACCGATGGTTTTACTGCTGATGCTCATGTTTTGGGCTTTCTTCGACCGCTTGTGGGACAGCCACTCGAGACGATTGGCAGAAGGTGTTGTCGGCGATATCGCCTTGGCGTGGCGAGCCGTGCCAGAAGATAGCGCACAACGCCGTAAGACTTTCGCGGATATTGCGACAGACACAGGTGTTCGGGTGTCCTTTGTGGCACAGCAAGAGCTACGCAGCGAGGAAGAGCCATTTTATATCGACTACCGCTTTTTTTTACAGGAGCGTTTACGCCAGCGTTTTCCGCACCACGACTTCAAGCTGATAAGTCGAGGCGATGAACGCATCGTTGAGGTAGCGATAGCCTACGATGATGGTATCCGTCGAGGTGTTCTACGGGCTGAGGTGCCTCGTGGGCGTCTTTTCATTTCGACGACTCTGGTCTTTTTGCTGTTTATGGTTTTAGGTGGCTTATTGTTTGTAGGCGTGGCTACGCTGTTTTTGCGTAATCAAGTGCGTCCGGTGCGTCGTCTGGCGGCGGCGATGCGCCAATTCGATGGCAAAGGGCTGGAAGAAGACCCGCCTCTGACAATCACTGGCGCTGAGGAAGTGCGAGAGGCGATGCAAATCTTTAGTGATATGCGCACCCGTATTCGCCACCAGTGGCAGCAACGCCACAGCATGGTTATGGCGATAGCTCATGACTTGAACACCGTGATTACGCGTCTGAAACTCCAGCTGGCTGTCATGTCCGCCGAGCAGGAGGATGTCAAAGCCTTTGCTGAGGATGTCAATCGTCTGGAGATGATGGTCAAGGAATATATCGAGTTCGCGCAGGTGGAACAAAATGAGCCGCTGAGCCGCATCGAAGCCTACCAATTGATGGGGTCTGTCAGCCAAGCCTATGCCGATGGAGCGATAACGATGAACAAAGATGACGTGGGTGCGCCCCTATGGTTTTTTGGCCGTCCTCTCGCGTTGCGGCGTTGTTTGCGTAACCTTGTGGACAATGCTCTACGCTTTGGCACACAGGTTGTTTTTTCTGCCCATGTCGAGGACGAGACTCTAACGTTGCTGTTGGATGATGATGGCGATGGTATTCCTATGACTGAGCGCGAGCGCGTCTTTCAGCCTTTTTATCGTCTCGATGGTGCACGTAATTTGGATAGTGGCGGGGTCGGTTTAGGTTTGACGATTGCTCGTGAGATTATCGAGGGGCATGGCGGTCGCTTGTTTTTGGAGAGTGCGCCTTTGGGGGGCTTGCGCGTGCGTATGCAGCTGCCGTGCGAGAATCGCTCTCTTGCCTCCCCTCAGACTAAGGCGCGCGATTAAGATGCCAACTGTTGGGCTCGTTTAATGGCTGCCTTTAGGGCAGCATCGATAAGCTGAGGCAGAGGGGCTTTTTTTCTGTTGAGCACCTCGAGGGCAGCTTGGGTCGTGCCGCGGGGGCTGGTTACGTGGTTGCGCAGCTGAGCGGGGGAACACGCCTTCTCCGTAACAAGAGCCGCCGCCCCCCGCACCATAGCCAGCGTTAGGCTACGGGCATCGGCTGGCGATAAACCGTAACGCACCGCCGCTTCCTCTAAGCCTTCCATAAAAGCATAAACATAGGCGGGACCGCTGCCACAGAGGGCTGTTATCACATCGAACAGAGACTCCTCAGATAAACGGGTCACAGTGCCAAGTGCCGAAAACAAGCGAGCAACCCGATCATAGCATGCAGCGGGCACTGTATCATCGCCATAAAGAGCAATGACACCTTGGGCGACTTCCACAGGCAGATTGGGCATGGCTCGTAGGACGACCATACGTCCCTTGCTCGTGGCACAGATGGCGCGTAAGCGTTTTGTTGGCACGCCCGCCGCGACAGAAATCAGGCACGTATCTGACTCTCGCTCATAATAAGGTAGCAAGCTGTTTATGGCATCAGCCACACCGTCGGGCTTGACCGCCAGGACAATGGTGGTCGGCTTTGTTTCTAGAGTGTTTAGGTCGTGTAGGTCGTCCACAACGAGCAATGGCTCTGTGGGTGTTTTTTTTTGCCATTTTTCTCTTGTGTCTCTGTTGGTATCGAACAGGACGATAGAGTTAAAAAGGGTTTTTGTCTTTTTTTGTGTTTTCAGCCATCCTCTTATGAGCGCGCCCCCCATATTGCCGCCGCCTAGAATCAGGAGGTTTGTCACCATCAGGCATGACCCTGTGGTTCAAGTAACAGGGCGGTCATGGCTTCTTTCGGCTGTAAGCCGCCCCAGATAACCATCTGCAAAACAGGATAAAAACGTTCGCACTGAAAAAGGGCTGTCTCAATCAGCTCGCCAAAAGGGTGCATGTCATAAGACGAACCAGCAGGGTCGTGCTGAGACAATAAAGATGTATAGCGATAGGACAAAAGCCCACTTGTGCCATCCATGCCCATGTAGCCGATAGAAAGATAGTTATTCATATGATTGAGTAAGCTGGCAACAGTGGTACGGGCTTGGGCGGGTATCTTGAGGTCGGGAATACAGGAAAACTGCAGAATGTGCTTATCGGCAAGCCAACAAAAATAAAGACCATAAAAGCAATAGCGTTTTTGGCACTGCATAATCAGCTCATGCCTGTCGTCACGGCGATAGTTCCAGCCTTGCTCGCTGGCATAGCCCTCAAGGGTATCGAGAAGACCAAGGGCTGGTGCTTCGGTGCTCTGCGGTTGATAATAAAAAGACATAAACCGACAACCCATCTGTGTAACAACGTCTGATGTGTTACCCTTATGTGGGCAACGACGACATACCGACTATGGAGCTGTTTGTTGCACGATGCAAGCACATTTAGTGTTTTTTTTAATGCCAACGTCTATATATAGTCGTTAACGTTGGGAAGGGGTTTTTTTGTCTTGTTTTTTTTCGAGAGCGTCTAGGCGTTGGAGGATGACGTCTTGTTGCTTCTGGAGAGTCTTGAGGGTTTGACGAATAGCGTGCAGGTCGTTTTTGGGGTTTGGTTGTGCGTCTTTGAGCCATGCTTCACAGGTTTGCTGGACGAAGAGGCGGATATCGGCTTTGAGGGAGTCGGCTACATTCATGGCGCCGTGGGCGAGATGAGCGAGATCATCGAGTAGTTTTTTTTCTGTCATCGGTGTAAAAAGTGTGTGAAGGAGAGAGAGTCATTGGGACAGATTAGCACTTTTGTGTTTCGAGACGAAGGAGAAAACGTGGTATGGAACGGGATGATTTTTTAGACCTTATTTTTCGCCAAGCGCGTAGTCATAGTGTTTGGCAGGCTCGTCGGGTCGAGGACTCGTTGTTGCGGACTCTTTATGAGGTTGCGTCATTGGGTGCGACCAGTTCGAATAGTTGTCCGTTGCGTCTGGTGTTTGTTTGTTCGGACGAAGGCAGAAAGACGTTGTTGCCGTGTCTCAGCGAGGGCAACGTGGCTAAGACGGAATCGGCACCTGTGACGATGATTTTTGCTTACGATATTTTGTTTTATGAGCGTATGGCTGTTGTTTCGTCTTCTGGTGCCAAGTTTGCGTCTCGTTATCAGGCGGACGAGAAACAAGCTGAGCAGGCGGCGCATTTTAATGCGAGTCTTCAGGCGGCGTATTGCATGATTGTGGCTCGTGCTTTGGGTCTCGATTGTGGTCCGATGGGCGGGTTTAGTCGCGCAAAAATTGATGCGGCTTTTTTACAGGGGAGCAGCTGGCGGTCGTTCTTGTTGTGTAATTTAGGCTATGGCGATGGGACGTCTCTGCGTCCTCGTGGTGAACGTCCGCCCTTCGATGAGGCTTGCCGTGTCGTCTAGGTTGAAGGACGCGGCAGCATCGTGGTGCTTGCGGGGCTGTTGTCATCGATGAGCGGATAGGTCGTGCTGTTGAACAGCTGATAGTGCCACCACTCGTTGATGAACAAGTCCCATCCGGCGGACATCATAATGCCGAGCAAAAGATAGCGGTTGGCTTGGGCGCGGGGCGCAAGAGATGACGCTCCGTGATAGGAGCGGGGCGAAAAATCATCGAAGGGTGTGCCCATATCGAGGGGTTTGTTTTGTTTATCCAGCAGTGTTATATCCACAGCGACACCGCGGGAGTGAGGCGAGCCTTTGCTCGGATGAGCAACAAAACGCTCGTCAGGATGGTGCCGCCACAGAATCTGTTGGGCTTTCTGTGGACGGAACGCATCGAAAAGGCGCAGACGTAAACCCTGTTGTGCCGCAAGGGCGATAGCCGTTTGCAGACGCGCTGCCGCATCCTTGTGGAGATAGGCCTGAGCCTTGTTGGGGTCATAGATGACCGCTCGTGTAACATTGTCGGGGGTGGCGTAAGCCAACTGAATATCGATGTCGTAGGCGGGCGGCGCAATAAGAATCAGAGAGGAATCAGTCATGGTTTGGGAGGTGCAATGCTTATCTTAGGGTTGGAGTGTAGCGTCAATGCTTGTTCGGTGGCTCTCGTGCGCGGCAATCAGGTTCTTGCCAGTCGCTTTGTCGGTGCGTGTTCGTTGCAGTCGACAGGTCATTTTTTTATGCGCCGTTCTGCCGAGACACTCATGCTTTTAACACAGGCACTTTTTTTTTCTAGCACAATAGACGCGCCGATGGTCGAGCGTGTCGCTGTGACCCGCGGGCCTGGCTCTTTCACGGCAATCCGAGCAGGCTTGAGTGCTGCCCATGCGTTTGCTTTTGTTGCGGCATGTCCCCTTATTGGATTGAGCACCTTTGATGTTCTGGCGTTCATGTATCGGCAACGCTATGGACAAAGTGCCTTGCGCGTGCTGTTGCCGTCTTCGGCAGGACGAGTCTATGAGCAGGATTATGACGCAGGGGTCGTTCACGTAGCTATAAGGGATACGGAGTCTATGACGGAAAAGACAATGGAAGAAGCCGTTGATAGCTTAGGCGAGCGTGTCCTACTGGTGCCGCCTGTGTTGCAGGCACAGGTGCCTGAGGTCTGTGTGCCGAAGGTGCTTTACCCGCAGGCAAGTGCTACTGCGCGTTTGGCGCGTCCCATGAAAGAGGGTGATAAACACACGACAACCGCATTTTATGGTAAAAATCCCTATGCGCATTAAGGTTGCTTTTGTTTTCATCATGGTATCGGCAATAGGGGTTGGGTCTGGGGCAGGGGCAGAGCCAACGTTCACCCTAGGCTATGATGGTGTTTACGTCCAACAGGTTACCGATGGCGACACGGTGGTGCTGGATGATAGCAGGCGGGTGCGTCTTTTGGGGATTAATGCGCCTGAGCTCTATCCTGTTGCGGAGGCGGGGGCTGTTCGTGCCAAAGAGCAGCTGGAAAAGCTGGTAGCGCACAAGCATGTAACGTTGCATCTCGGCAAGCGTTCCCACGATCGCCATGGTCGTCTGCTTGCCCATCTGTGTCGTGATGAGGACGGGGCATGGGTGCAAGGGCAACTCTTGCAACAAGGCTGGGCGTGGGTCTATACCCTTGCGGACAACGCCCCGGGTTACGCTCGAGCGATGCTCGCACAAGAACAACAAGCTCGAGAGCACAAGCGCGGCTTATGGGCCCTGCCCGAGTACGGGCAGGGCGCCTTTAGGGTGACCGCAGAGCATACGGACGCGGCTATCGGTCAGTTTCGCCTCGTAACGGGCACCGTGCGCCAGGCAACGTTGGTGCGTGATACACTTTATCTCAATTTTGGAGACGATTGGCGTAGCGACTTCACCATCCGCATCAGGGCAAAAGCCATAAAGCGTTTTCAACAGGAAGGATACAAGCCTCTAACGTGGGAAGGACGCGCCGTGCGTGTGCGCGGCTGGCTACAAGGAATCAATGGTGCGCTTATCGATGTGACTCACCCGCAACAAATCACGCTTCTTCCTATGGATGATGCACCGTTACAGCAACAGGCAGCAACGCCTTGTAGCACAGAATGACAGGCAGCAAGCCTTATTGACTTGCCCAGATGATGCGCGCCAGCCACTCGACCTGATGGGTGGGAATGGTAACATCATCATAGGTCTGGTTCAGCGACTTTAAGTGAATGGTCTGATTGGTTTTACGGCGCAGTTCCTTTGCCATAATCTCGCCCCGCTTGGTTTTAAGAACGATGCGATCCCCCGTGCGCACATTAGAGGCAGGAGAAATAACAACAATATCACCATCCCGATAGAGGGGCAACATGCTATCGCCGCTAATCTGCAACGCATAGGCATTGCTGTCCTTAATGTCGGGAAAGTCAATAACATCGCCGCCAAAACCGGTGGGATGACCGCCATCATCGAAATAGCCGTCCTTACCCGCTTGAGCCATGCCAATCAAAGGTATGATAACAGCGGACTTTCGTCCCTTCGCCGACTCCTTGTCCGAGACAAAGGCAGAAAAATGCGAGTCTGTCGCTTTCAAAATACGAGAAATGCTCTCAGTGCTGGGCCATCTCGGTCTGCCATTCTTGTTTTCTCGCTTCGACTTGTTGAACGTAGTCGGATCCAACCCCGCTTTTTTGGCAAGACCCGACGGCGATAAGCCATGCTCCTTGGCAAGATCATCAATTGCTTGCCAGATATCTTTATGAGTGAGCATATTTTCTCCTTTTCATTCAAGCGGTTAAAGAATAATAAGAATATATACCTTGAAAAAGATTATTTTCACAATATATAGACTTCGAGGATAAATCCTGTGGCTCTGCGTGCCATGATAGGAAAATTAACACATACAGACGGAAAAGTCACCCTCTTTTTTTCTTTTTGCGAGGTTTTTTTATGAACGAGCCAAGCCATCCTTATCGGCGGGGGTATGTTTTTTTTACCGACAACACCGATTTATGGTGGTTGCGGTGGCTTAAGCCGGGTTTTCGTCACTGCTGCTTGGTTCTTTATCGTGAGGGGACCCTCATTCTTGTGGATCCGTTATCGCACCAGTTGCTGCTTGATGTGTGTGTGTCGGTGGATGAAGCGTCTTTGCGTCGCTGGTTGAATTCCTGTGGCATGCTCTTTGTGCCTGTCGAGGTGCGGGAGTCGCCTCGGCAGGTGGCTCCTTTCGGTATGCTTACGTGTGTTGAAGTCATTAAGCGGATTTTAGGGATTCGCCTGAGGCGGTTGATGACGCCGTGGCAATTGTATCGATTTCTTATTGACATGGCGGACAAAAAGGAATATATACCTAAACATGAACACAGGCGCGATGACCGGCTGGGAAAGAACTTCGAGTCAGCTTCAGGTCTTAAGCGTCTGTGTTCAGCGTTATCATGCACACAGGCGCGATGACCGGCTGGGAAAGAACTTCGAGTCAGCTTCAGGTCTTAAGCGTCTGTGTTCAGCATTATTGTGAGCTTTTTTTTGGGAGGTTTAAGATGGGTGGTTTTGTGCGTAAGCACGTATTGGGTATTCGTCCTGCGCCGGTTGTATCTTCTGGTGTTGGTTCGGTGCCGTCGGTTTCTGTTGAGGACGAGGTTGTCCGTGAGCGTGAGGAGCGTGTCCGTTCTGCTGAGCAGCGCCGTAAGAGTCGTGGCTTTGAGAGCTTGGTGCGCACGACATTGAGTGGCATCGTTGATGATGGTTCTTTTCCATTTGTGCGCAAGCGTTTGTTGGGGGGGTGAGCGATGAAGGAAAGTGAATTGGCATTAAGCGTTGTCCGCCGTTTTCAGCGGGCGAGGGCGGCTCGGGGCGTTTGGGAGGGGCATTGGCGTGATTGTTATGATTATGCCTTGCCGCATCGCTCGATTTTCTCTCAGTCGGTAGCAGGGAGCAAGCGCCGCAGTCATATTTATGATGGCACCGCCCTTGATGCTGTCGAGCAGTTATCAGCGAGCATGATGGCGCATTTGACGCCGCCGTGGTCGCGGTGGTTTGGTCTCGTGGTTGGCGAGGAAGGTGTTGATGTGGATGATGGCAGTATCAGCACCCTTTTGCAACGAGCATCGATGGTGGTGCAGTCACATTTTGACCGTTCGAATTTTGCCGTTGAGATGCACCAGTGTTATCTCGATTTGGTTGTTGCGGGCACTGCTTGTTTGATGTTCGAGGAGGCACCGACGGGCTCGCCGTCGGCATTTCACTTTACGTGTGTGCCGTTGCGAGATGTTGTCTTCGAGGCGGGCGCATCGGGCGAACTGGATGTGACTCTGCGGCGGCGATTGGTCACCGCAAGCGAGCTGCATCGGCGTTATCCCCATGTTGTGTTGCCTCAGTCTTATAAGGCAGAGACCAAGGATGATGACGGCGAAGCCCGTCTGGCTTTGATTGATATGGTGGCGCCGTGTTCGGATGGCGAGGGTTACGATTATGTTGTGGTCTTCGAGGAAGGCAGCGGCGGCGAGAATGGCATCGTCCATCGCGGGCGTTTCTATGAGTCGCCCTTTATTACGTTTCGTTGGCTGAAGACGGCAGGTGAGCTTTATGGGCGTTCGCCGGTGATGAAGGCGTTGCCAGAAATCAAGACGGCTAACAAAGTTGTCGAGCTGATTTTGAAGAATGCCAGTATCGCTGTGACGGGTATTTGGCAGGCGGAAGACGATGGCGTTTTGAATCCGTCCAATGTGCGTCTTGTGCCGGGTACGATTATTCCTAAGGCGGTTGGCTCTCGTGGTCTGACACCTTTGGAGGCGCCGGGGCGTTTTGACGTATCGCAGTTGGTGTTGCAGGATTTGCGTGAGCGCATCCGTCAGGCTTTGTTGGCGGATCGTTTGGGCCCGCCCAATCGTTCTCGTATGACGGCAACGGAAGTTTTAGAGCGCACGGCGGATTTGTCTCGTTTGTTGGGAGCAACCTATGGTCGCTTGCAGAATGAGCTGTTAGCCCCGCTGGTGCGGCGCGCCTTAGGGATATTGCGCCGCCGCGGCGAAGTCGAGTCTATCCGTGTGGACGGCCAACTGGTCGAGGTCATGTATCACGCGCCTTTGGCAAGGGCACAGCGGCGCACTGATGCCCATGATGTCTTGCTGTGGCTGGAAACCGTGGCTGGCATGGGGCAGACGGCTATGGCTGCCGTCAATATGGGTGCCACTGTTCGTTGGTTAGGAGAACGACTCGGTGTGCCCGGCAGCTTGATGGTGAGCCAGATCCAGCAAGACCGAGCACAAGGACTACTGGAGGATGTGGCGACAGCTGAGGCGGTCGCCAACGTTGCCCAAGCAACCCAACAAAAAGAGGAGGACTCATGACCACCCCCACCCGCTCGAAGCCTGAAGACATGGCACGTCTAGCCGCGCGCCTGTTCAGTAGTGACGATGGCGAGCAGATGCTGCACTATCTCGATTCGTTGACGTATCGGCGTGTGCTGGCAGCAGATTGCCCCTGTCGAGTGCTACGACACCTAGAAGGGCAACGTTTTCTCGTTGCCCATTTGCGTGCATTGATTGCACGAGGACGCCAACCATAGGAGACATACAATGGCAAAACAAGACACTATGACCGAGACGAACACGTCCACCTCAGGGGAGCAGACTCCCGCGGATGCCCGCACGGATGCCCCCGGGGATGCCCGCACCGATGATACGCCCGAGCAAGACCAACAGGATGGTCGCCCGCCGTATGTGCCAGAGGCATTTTGGGATGCCGACAAGCAAACGCCGTTGTGGGAGTCCCTCGCACAAGCCTACAGTGCGCTGGAAAAACGGCAAGAAAATATGGTGGAGCTGCCAAGTGCGGATGCCAGTGACGAGAGCAAACGCGCCTTCTATCAACGATTGGGTGTGCCAGAGAAAGCGGACGATTACGCTATCACCATAGATGGCAAGCCCTTCGACAGCGATAGTGACGTCAATGCCTTGCTTCACAAAGAGGGCTTTACGCAAAAACAGGCACAGCTGGTTTATAGCTTGGCAAAAGAAAAGCTTGTGCCGATGGTGGAGTGGGCTGCTGCCCAGTTTCATGGCGAAAACGAACGGCAACGACTCATCCAGCACTTTGGCGGCGAAGACAAATGGCATGCTACGTCCAAGCAGCTCATCGCATGGGGCGAGAAAAACCTCGACCCGACAACGTACGATGCCTTAACCCGCAGTGCTGACGGAGTCATTGCCATTCACAGCATGATGACCAACAAAGAGCCATCGCTGCAACTGGGACGTGATGCCAGCACACCGGCACGGGACAGAGAGCATTTACGTAAAATGGTGGCAAGCCCTGCCTACTGGCGAGACAAAGACCCGGAAACCTTGCGCCGTGTTCATCAGGGATTCGAAACTCTTTTTGGTGGTAGCCCTGGCAAGTCAACAAAAACGTAAAAGACCTTGACAAGGGCGAGTATTAGGATTATATACCTAATACTGATGCACAGGAATGTGCGTGTCTTTTTGGTATGACAGGAGGTAGAGATTGAATGTCTGTAGATATCAGTAATGTGTTTATCGAGCACTTTAGTGCGGAGGTTCATGCTTCGTATCAGCGTATGGGCTCGAAGTTGCGTAACATGGTTCGTGTTCGCAATGATGTGAAGGGTTCGTCGACGACGTTTCAGCGTGTTGGCAGTGGTATAGCGATGACGAAGTCTCGTCATGGTATGGTGCCGGTGATGAATGTGTCGCATACGCCTGTGAAGTGTTCTTTGCAGGATTATTATGCGGGCGATTGGGTTGATCGTTTGGACGAGTTGAAGGTGAGCTTTGACGAGCGGATGGTTATTGCTCAGGCGGGTGCCTATGCTTTGGGTCGCAAGACGGATGAGTTGATTATTGCTGTTTTGGATCAGGACAGTAAGAGTCAGAGGAAGATGAAGATTGAAGGTGACTCGGGTTTGACGAAGGAGGTTGTTCTTGCGGCTCTTGAGATGTTGGGTAACAACGATGTGCCGGATGATGGTCAGCGTTATGCTTTGGTTGGTTGGAAGCAGTGGTCGCAGCTTTTGGATTTGAACGAGTTCAAGAGTGCCGACTATGTTGGTGCCGATGAGTTGCCGTGGCGGGGGACGCAGGCGAAGCGTTGGTTGGGGACGATGTGGATGCCTCATTCGGGTTTGACCAAGCGGGGTAGCGATCGTGTGTGTCATTGGTTCCACAAGACGGCGGTGGCACATGCTTCAGGTAAAGAGGTGGTAACTGATATCACGTGGCATGGGGACAGAGCGTCTCATTTTGTCAGCAATATGATGTCGCAGGGTGCGTGTCTTGTTGATGGTCGTGGTTTGGTTACGATGTTGATTCACGAGGAGGCTTAAGATGACGTATAAAGCATCGGAGTTGAGTGTTCTTGCCTATGCCAACGGTTTTACGTTGTGGCACTACAAGGGCGATGATTCGCCGGGCACGCAGAAGGGCAGTAATTTTTTTAATGATGCCTATGATGTTCTGCGTATTGGCGATGTGATTATGAGCGATAGAGCAGGTCTGTTGCGGGTCAAGACAAAATCGTCTGGGGCGATTGTTGTTGAGGCTTATAGCTGAGGTCTTTGTTTGATGGTCGGAGCCCCGCCCTTTCCTGAGGGAGAGGGCGGGGTTCTTTTGTGGAAGGGAGGTTTAGATGACGGATTCGGTTGAGTTATGTGCGAGGGCTTTTGCCAAGATTGGGCAGACATCTTTTGAACGCTTTGCGGATGGCAGCTTGGAAGGCGATTTAGCGGCAAAACTGTATGGTGGTTGTCGCGATCGGGTTTTGTCGGTGCATCCGTGGAACTTTGCTTTGAAGCGGGCGCGTTTGGTGCACGTGGATGATTTTGCTGAGGGGGATTATGCTTATGGTTATGCGTTGCCGTCCGATTTTTTGCGGGCGGTATCGGTGGGCTACGGCGATGCGGTGCGCGGCGTTGTTTATCGTCTTTTGGGCGATGTCCTCGAGTGCGATGCTGAGATGGTATCGATGCTGTATGGGGCGCGAGTCGAGGAAGCACGCTTTCCGCCGTTTTTTCAAGAAGCGTTGGTCGCTCATTTAGCAGCAGAGTTTTGTTTGCCGTTGACCGAGAATAGTAGCCGTAGCGAGGTGTTGGCAAGGCGAGCCCAGCAGTTTTTACAACAGGCACGTTTGATTGATGCCCAGCAGGATACGCCGCTGGCTTTCGATGGTTTCTCACTGCTGGAGGGGCGAGAATAATGACGAGGCAGGTTACGTTCAAAAACTCTTTTACCAGTGGTGCATGGTCGCCGCCGCTTCATCCGCGGGTGGATTTAGCACAAGCGTCTCATGCTGCTTCTGAGTTGAGTAATGTTTTGATTCACGCACAAGGGGGCGTGTCGCGCCGACCGGGCTTATTTTTTGTCGAGGATGTGGGTAGCGATGGTCGTCTGGCAAGTTTTACGTTCAATCGCCTTCAGTCGTATTTGGTTTTGTGGACGGATAAACGGGTGCGAGTCTATCGTAACATGACACAGGTTGCGGACATAGTCGCGCCGTGGTCGTACGAGCAGCTGGCGACATTGTGTTGGGCACAGGGGGGCGATACGATGGTGATGACTCATGGCGAGGTCGCGCCGCGCCAGTTGGTGCGCGAGCTGGACGGACAAGGGCGTGAGACGTGGGCATTGCACCAAACGCCGATAACGCAGGCACAAGGAGACCCCTACCATGGCAGCTGGGGCAGCTACAAGCAAGAGATAGCGAAACAAGGCAGCTATTGGCGGATGCCCTTCTCGCCCCATGGCAGAAGTGACGTGAGCTGGCGGGTTATCGCCAACAACAAGGGGGGCAGAATCCCGTCGATATTAAGGGCAAGAGGCTGGTTTCTGGGCAGTGACGAACAGGTCTATACCGACACCTTCGTAGGCAGCTTGTTGCGCTATCGTGAGGACGGCAAGAACTACTATTTTTATTGCTTGCAAGTGACTCTGCAAGATCCCCTTGGCGGTGATTTGTCGGTCGATTTTGCGGTGCGCCCGGTGCCGAATGCTCAGGCGATTTATCCGCCTTTTGCCAAGGATACGTCGTTGTTGGGCGAGATGGCATTTCTCGACTTCTCTGCCAGCCGTGGCTGGCCCCGTTATTGTTTGTTTCACCAGAATCGATTGATTTTGGCGGGCACATCCAGTCGCCCTAATCGTGTGTGGATGTCGCATATCAACAGCTTTTGGAACTTCTCTGAGGGCGAGGCTTTAGACGATGAAGCCATTACCCTTGATATATCGGAGAAAACCGTCGACCCGGTGCGGGAGGTGTTCTCGGGGCGTGATTTGCAGGTGTTTACCGATGATGCCGAGTGGGTGGTGAGCGGTCGTCCGTTGACCCCTGAGGCTGTTCAGGTGCGCAGAGAGACGACCCATGGTTTGTATCCGCATCGGCGGGTGCGTCCACAGCTGGTGGAAGGGGCGACCCTGTTTGTCGACTACAGCGGCAGGGTGTTGCGGGAACTCTACTATAATACGGATGCCGATGCGTATGTGAGCGGCGATTTGTCAGTGCTGGCACAAGAAGTCTTAGGGGAGCCTCTCGAGCAGGTGTATGACGATGAACGTCATATCGTCTACGTGCCCTGTGAGGCAGGGCATGTTGCGGCACTGACGGTCTATCGTGGTCATCAGGTGTTAGGCTGGAGTCGGTTGACGACAGAAGGGCGTTTTCGGTCGGTGGCTCTTGTTGGGGGACGGACGTTCTTTTTAGTGGAGCGCGAGCATAACGGTGCGAAGCGTTTTTGCCTCGAGTGCTTTAAGGACGACCTTCATGTGGATAGCGCGCTGGAGTTTTCTCTTGGGGAGATGCAGGAGGCAACGCGGGTGTGGACACATCCGTCCTTAACGCGTCTTATCGATGATACCAGAGCCTTTGTTGTTGTTGGCGATGGCGAGGAACAACAAGGTGTGCGGGTGCAAGACGCGCAGTCGCTGCGTTTGCGTAAGGCGACTCGAGACCTGACGGTGGGGCTGTCTTACACGCATTGTATTGCCCCGCTACCCTTTGCGGTGCAATCGGGGGCGTATCGTCCCATAGAAACGGTGTTTCGGTTGCATCGCAGCGGCGCGTTGCAGGTGGATTATGGGCGGGGTGTTCGGGATGTGCCGTTACAGAAAATGATGCGGGGTAGAGCCATGAGCGATGCCCCCTTCAGCGGCGAAGTGGCTTTGCGCAGCGATGGATGGCGCAAGCGAGAAGAGCTGTTGTGGCGCATTGAGCAGAAAAGCCCGCAGCCGTTTCATTTGTTATCTATTAAAACTCAGATCAAGGTGGTGGAATAATGTCGTCCCTTTTTTCTTCGCTGGGATCTCTTTCCCGGTATTATGGTCAGGGCATCCAGAACGAGCAGCAGGCTACGGATGCCCGTCTACAACAACAACAGCTAGAGCTGGCAGCCTTTTTGCAGGAGGATGATCGTCAGCGTGCCTTGCGTCGGGAGCAAGCATCGGTGCAAGCCCGAGCGACCGCTCGAGGGGTCGGCTTCGGTGGCAGCGGCGACAGCACAAGCAATCTGCTCAGCGTCTTGCTGGCAGCCAGTCGCCAACAACAACAAAGAGACGCCGCGACGAATCTCCTCGACAGCCAGAGGCTCGCTCTGCGGAGCCGTAGTCGAGAACAACTCGGTCGTCTGCGTCAGCAACGTTATCTTATCGATTCTTATGGGCAGCTGGTGCGGGGAGCAAAAGACGTGACACAAGGGAGGATCTCTTAAGATGGCAAACGCTTATGATAAAGGTAACGACAAACATAAGAGCGTGCATGCTCTTTTGGAGGCGTGGGCACAGCAGGCGCCGCAAGCGGTGCGGGCAGCCCTTGCCTGTTATGACAGCTGTATAGAGGAGCAACCGCCGCTCAGCGATGTGAAAGCTTTTGTGGCGTGGCAACAATGCTGTCGACGGAGTCTGAGTCATATTTCCAGTCTGGTTAAGCTGCTGGGAGATATTGAACGGATAGCCGCGAATCGCTCTGATGAAAAAGAGGAGCAAGGGGTGCGGCAAGCATTAATTGTCTCGGCACGCCGCCGTCTGCAGATGTATCTTGCTCAAGGTAAAAAAGGTCAGGATAGAAAAGCACAGGGCGAGCCACAAGATAAGGAGGGTGATAAGGGGGGTAATAAGACTTTTGATAAGCTGAGGGGCAAGCCGCCGCCAAGGGCTTGGCATGCGAAGAAGCCTTGTGAAACGTCATGATTGAGGACAGGAAGATGAGCGGGGCTGAGGGTTTATCGTGTAGCTTTAGTGAGTTTGTTTGGCTATGGAACGAGCATGAGAACAAGCAGACTCCGAGCGTGCATTTACAGATGAGTCGTTGGCTGGAAAGCCAGCGAGAAGCGGGTAACAGCATGGTGCTTCTTGCTTTTCGTGGAGCGGGTAAGTCGACGTTGGTGGGCTTGTTTTGTGCGTGGCTTTTGTTGCGGGATAGGGAGTTGCGTATTCTGGTGTTGGCTGCCGAGCATCGTTTGGCGGCGCAAATGACGCGGCATGTGCGCCAAATTATCGAGCGTCATCCTTTGACGTCGCACTTGCGGTCGAGGGCATCGCAGCAGGATTGGGCGCATGATCATTTGACGGTGGAGCGTTTGTCGACGGGGCGGGATCCTTCTTTGGTGGCTAAGGGTTTAGAGGGGAATGTGACGGGCTCGAGGGCGGACGTTATTATTTACGATGATGTTGAGGTGCCGAATACCAGTGATACGCCGAGCAAGCGTGCGGCGTTGCGGGCGCGTCTTTCGGAGAGTCGCTATGTGCTTGTGCCGTCTGGGGTGCAGGTGTATATCGGCACGCCGCATTGCTATGAGACGATTTACAAGTCGGTTTCTGGTTGTGAGCCGTGTTATTTGGAGGGTTTTTCTCGTTTGGAGGTGCCGGTGCTTGATTCGGAGGGCGAGTCGGTTTGGGGGGAGCGTTTTAGTCTTTCGGCGTTGGCAGAGCTGAAGCGGCGCACGGGCCCTCGGCGTTTTTCTGCCCAGATGCTGTTGACGCCGCAGGCACGGGAAGGGGCGCGCCTCGATTGCGCGGGGGTGTTGTCTTATCGCGGTGGCCTCGACTACCGAGAAGCCCACAAGCGCGCCATTCTCTCGTTGCAGGGCAGACGGCTGGTCGCGGCATCGTGTTGGTGGGATCCGGCTTGGGGCGAAAAAGACCAACAATGTGGTAGTGTCATTGCGGTGGTTTACCGAGACGAACGGGGTGACTCTTGGTTGCACCGAGTACGTTGGCTCGATGGGGGGCTGAATGGGGGGCTGAATGGGGGGCTGAGTGGGGGGTTGGATGGGCGGACGAGTGCAGAGTTGGGTGGGGGGTTGGATGGGGGTTTGGATAATGCGACTGTTCAGTGTCGTCAGGTTGTTGCTTTTGTGCGTGACTACTTTATTTCTGCGGTTAATATTGAGACGAATGGCATTGGTAAGTTTTTACAGCAGTTGTTGCGTCGTGAGTTGGTGCGTGCGGGTGTGCGGGCGGCGGTCATCGAGCAGACGTCGACTCGCCCGAAGGATGTGCGTATTTTGGAGGCTTTTGATGCTTTGTTGGCGGCACGTGCTTTGCATGTGCATGAGTCGGTTATGGCGAGTCCGTTTATGGATGAAATGCGTGATTGGCATCCGAATGGTAAGGGACGAGACGATGCTTTGGATGCGGTGAGTGGTTGTTTGCTGAGTATGCCGGTAGGGATGATGAGGGGAATGATTGGGGGGATGGCGGGTGAAATGACGGGGGATTTTAAGGGTGAGACGCAGCGGGAATGGTCGTCTTGGTTGGGTCATGACAGCACGCGTGCGCAGGTGGATTTCGATGTTTTGGAGGCACAGGATTCATGGGTGAGATGATAACGTGGGATTGGTCGTTTTTTTCGTTGGAGGTGCCGGCGTTGGTGGCTTTGGCGGCTCTTATTTGGCAGATGAAGCGAGAGCAAGAGCGGTCTGTTGATGAGTTGAAGGCGACGTTTCTCGAGCGTATGGATGGGCTTGTTCATAGGATAGCGGATGTGCGTGTTATGATGGCAGAGACGTATGTCAGCAAGCAGGATATGCGGGCTCGGGATAGGTGGCTGGCGGGGCGTCTGGAAGCGATGGTGTCGGCTTATGGTGGGGGCAACAAGCAGGCATCGCAACACAAAAGGAGATTGGGAGGTTGATATGATAGGTGCGTGGTTGCCGACTTTGGCACCGGTGATTAAGCGGGTGTTTGCGAGTTTGTTTCCGGATGAGGAAAAAGCGCGGGAGGCGGAAGAAAAGTTACTGAGTGCTTTATTGGCGGCGGATAAGGGTCAGGTGCAGGTTAATCAGGTTGAGGCGGCGCATCGCTCGTTGTTTGTTGCGGGCTGGCGTCCTTGGATTGGCTGGATTTGTGGCATGGGTTTGTTGTGGGCTTTTGTTATTCTGCCGATTGTTGTGTGGGTCAATGGTATGATGGGTTGGCAGGTGACGATGCCGCCTATTCAGACGGATTATTTGTTGGAGTTGGTTATGGCGATGTTAGGTTTGAGCGGTTTGCGTTCTTTCGAGAAGATGAAGAGGGTTGCTCGCTGATAGAAGTGTTATTCGGGGATGGTGGGTAAATCGGGTTTTGTGCTGGCGGAGGCGTTGGTTTGGACGAGGGTGTTGGGGTTATCTCGAAGGAGATTGATGAAGCCGATGGCGATGGCGAGGCTGGCGCTTTTGACGGGTTCGTTTTTTGGGGATTGCGAGGGTAGGGTATCGACGATGTGTCGTATGGCTTTTTCTCTGGCGAGGAGGTTGCGTCCGCTGATGCGGTTATTGTTGTTGCCGCCGAAGGTTTGTGTGGCGTGTTCTTTGAGGAAGGCGTTGATGGCTTTGCGGCTGTCTTCGTGGCTGAGGAGGTGTTTTTTGTTGATGGTGCGTGTGCCGGTTGCTGATAGGCTACGGTAGACGACTGTGACTTTTCGTCCGAGAAAAAAGCGTGCGAGAAAGTTTGCTTTCTTTTTTTGAGCTTGGACGATGCGTCCTCGTTTGGAGACGTAGATATCGCCTTCTTTTTGCAGGTGTTTTTGCACCTGAGGCTGCAGAAAGCTTGTGTCGCGGATACGTGTCATAGGTCGGTTTCCTCGCTGGAGGTGCGGTTGTGGCGTTCTTGTGGGATGACGTGAACGTGCTGGGGGGTGTTCTCGGGGGGCGGGGGTGCTGTGGGGATGGGGGGGGGACGGCGCGGGGGGTTGGTGGGGGGGGTTGGTGGGGGTTATGAAATTATGTTGATTTTTTGGTTTTTCATTGATTTTTGATTTTTGAGCAGAGGTGCTGGTGTAATACCAGCCCGACTATCGTCATATTCCCAACTAGAGAT
>JACONH010000004.1 GCA_014323835.1 Alphaproteobacteria bacterium GM202ARS2 | reverse complement strand
ACAGAAAACTTAAAATATCAAACACCCAAAAAAACCACCCTAAAAATTGTTTCACGTGAAACATCGTTACTTTTTTTCACATGCACCATCCCCCAAAACCGCCCCATAGAAATTGTTTCACGAGAAACATCGCGAAAAAATCACACCATCCCCCAAAACCTCCCCATAGCAATTGTTTCGCGCGAAACATCGAAAAAAAACATCCCCCATAGGAATTGTTTCACGAGAAACATTCGACACATTTCCCCCTACAAAATAAAACGCGACAAATCCTGATCATCCGCCAACTCCCCCAAATGCGCCCGCACATAATCACCATCCACCTCATAACGCTTCTCCTTACCATCACCCGCCGCAAAACTAATATTCTCCAAAACCTTCTCCATAATCGTATGCAAACGACGCGCCCCTATATCCTCCACACCCGCATTCACCTTCGTCGATATATCAGCAATCGTCTCTATCGCATCCTTCGTCATCTCCAACGTAACATCCTCCGTCGCCATCAATGCCTGATACTGCCGAACCAAATTATTCTCCGGCTCCGTCAAAATACGAACAAAATCACCCCGACCCAACGACTCCAAACGCACCCGCACCGGCAAACGACCCTGCAACTCAGGCATCAAGTCCGACGGCTTCGAAAAATGAAAAGCACCAGACGCTATAAACAAAATATGATCCGTCTTCACCGCACCCTGCGGCGTATTCACCAAAGTACCCTCTATCAACGGCAACAAATCACGCTGCACACCCTCACGACTCACATCACCACTACGACGCTCACTCGACGCACAGATTTTGTCGATTTCATCAATAAAAACAATGCCATTTTCCTCAACAGACGTTATCGCCTGACGCACAATCGCATCCTCATCGATAAGCTTATCGCTCTCTTCATTCAAAAGAACCTTACGTGCCTCCTTAACCGTCATCGTGCGCTCCCTCTTCTTTGTCCCCCCCATCACCTTACTCAACATATCCCCCAAATTAATCATGCCCATCTGTGCCCCCGGCATCCCCGGCACATCCATCATCGGCATACCAGCCGGCGCACTTTCCGTCACCTCCAGCTGGATACGCTCGTTATCCAAACCACCCTGCCGTAACGCCTGACGCACGTCCTCTGGAGATCGCCCCGCCTGCTGGTCTTTTTTCTGTAACGCCTGCACCAAACGCCTCTCCACATTCAGTTCCGCCTGCGGACGCACCCTATGACGCTGATTCTGTCGCTCCATGTTCAATGCAACTTTAAGTAAATCACGTATAATTTGTTCCACGTCCCTACCCACATAGCCCACTTCCGTATACTTGGTCGCCTCAACCTTAATAAACGGCGAGCGCGCCAGCAACGCCAAACGCCGCGCAATCTCCGTCTTACCCACACCTGTGGGCCCCATCATCAGCAAGTTCTTCGGCAGAATCTCTTTGTGTAGGTCGCCCTTAACCCGTTGCCGCCGCCAGCGATTACGCAAAGCAATGGCAACCGCCCGCTTCGCTTCCTCCTGCCCCACAATAAAACGATTCAGCTCCGAGATAATCTCCCGCGGCGAAAAAAATGTCTCTTCCTGACTCATCAATCCTATCCTTCCCTTTCCTGTCCTGTCCTGTCCTGTCCTTCCCTCACAGAGACAACAACGTCAGCTCCTTATTGGTATAAATGCACAGATCCGCCGCAATAGACATTGCCTTTTCCGCAATCGCTTGGGCATCCATGCCGTCCACATCCAATAAAGCCCGCCCTGCTGCCATCGCAAAGTTACCCCCCGAGCCGATACCCATAACATCATGTTCAGGCTCCAGCATGTCCCCCGCCCCCGACAGCAAAAACATCGACTCGCTATCGGCAACCAACATCATCGCCTCTAAACGCCGCAAATACTTGTCCGACCGCCACTCCTTTGACAGTTCCACACACGCCCGCACCAGACGATTGTGTTGCTCCAAGTGACGCTCGAGACGCTCGAACAGCGTCAAGGCATCAGCGGTGCCCCCCGCAAAACCCGCAATAACTTTGCCCTGTTGCATCTCACGCAGCTTACGGGCGTTTGCCTTCATCACTGTCTGTCCGTGCGTGACCTGCCCATCGCCCGCAAGAACCACACGCTTGTCTTTACGCACGCCCAAGATTGTCGTGCCATGCCCGAAGAGACCGCCCGCCATCATCAAAAAAGACCAACAACGTCGCCTTTATCGTCCAAGCCGACACTTTCCGCCGCCGGCACACGCGGCAGCCCCGGCATCGTCATAATATCGCCCGCAAGAGCAACAACAAAACCCGCCCCTGCCGATAAACGCACATCCCGCACCGGAATACGAAAACCAGAAGGCGCACCACGCTTCGACACATCCGTCGAAAAACTATACTGAGTCTTTGCCATGCACACCGGCAAATCGCCAAAGCCCATCGACTCAAAATCGCGCAACGCCCCTAAAACTGATTTGCTCATATCGACACCATCCGCACGGTAAATCTTCTTGGCAATCACCTCAATCTTTTCTGCTAAAGGCAACGAGTCTTCATATAGGAGTCGAAACGCCTCTTTGCCAGTCTTACGACTACCATTTTCCACCACAGTGACAACTTCCCGTGCCAAATCCACCGCGCCCTCGCCCCCTTTCGCCCAGTGTTCCGCCAACACGGCAGAAACGCCCTGAGCCCGACAGGATTGTTGCACCTTCTTAATTTCACTATCCGTATCCGTGGGAAAACGATTGATAGCCACCACCACCGGCAAGCCAAACAAGCTCAAATTCTCGACATGCCGTAACAGGTTCGGCAATCCTGCCTCCAACGCCTTTAAGTTTTCCGTTGCCAATTCTTTTTCGTGCGCGCCGCCATGCAACTTCAACGCCCGCACCGTTGCAACCAGCACAACTGCCGAAGGCACAAGACCGCTCTTGCGACACTTAATGTCAAAAAACTTCTCCGCCCCCAAGTCTGCTCCAAACCCCGCCTCGGTCACAACATAATCCGTCAACTTCAGCGCCGTCTTTGTCGCCAACACCGTATTACAGCCATGCGCGATGTTGGCAAAGGGGCCCCCATGCACAAAAGCCGGGTTGTTCTCGAGAGTCTGCACCAAATTCGGCTGCAACGCATCCCGCAACAGCACAGTCATCGCCCCCGCCGCCCCTAAATCGCCCGCACGCACCGCACGCTTGTCATAATCATAGCCAACAATAATGTTACTTAAACGCTTGCCTAAGTCCTCAACATCCAACGCCAAACACAAAATCGCCATAATCTCCGATGCCACCGTAATATCAAAGCCCCCCTCACGAGGAAAGCCATTCGACACGCCTCCCAAAGACAAAACAACAGAACGCAACGCCCTATCATTCATATCCACCACCCGCCGCCATACAACTCGGCGAGGATCCAAGCGCGGCTCCTTACGCCAATAAATATGATTGTCCACCATTGCCGACAACAGCATGTGCGCAGACGTAATCGCATGAAAGTCACCCGTAAAGTGCAGGTTGATATCCACCATCGGCACAATTTGCGCGTAGCCCCCACCCGCAGCACCCCCCTTCATACCAAAACAGGGGCCCAAGCTGGGCTCACGCAAAGCCGCCATGCAGTTTTTACCCAAGCGATTGAGTCCATCCGCCAGACCCACCGTCGTTGTGGTCTTGCCCTCGCCCGCCTTCGTCGGCGTCATCGCCGTCACCAAAACCAACACCCCATCCTTGCGAGAAGAGAGTCCCTCGATGTAGTCTAGCGGCACCTTCGCCTTGTCATGCCCATACGGGTGCAGGCTGTCAGCCTCGATACCCAGACGGTCTCGCGCCAGCTCCAAAATCGGACGTAAGTGTGCCCCACGCGCAATATCAATATCGCTCTTGTATGAATCCTTTGCCATGCTCCGCTCAGCTCTTTTGTATCACCCTCCAACGCCTCCATCCCCCGCACCCCCGCACCCCGCCAACGCCCCCCCCCAACATCCCCATCTCCCCCACCCCCCAACAAAACATTAAAACGCAACGTATAAAGCGTCAACATTTCATCGCTGTTACGCTACCATAGCACCATGACTGCGAAAACACCAACTCTACAATCGTCTTTTCTGCGTGAGGCTACCGAGCGCGGATTCATCCACCAGTGCACCGACTTGCAAGCCTTAGACACCCTCATGGCGAGCCAGTCGATACGCACGTATATTGGCTTTGATGCCACTGCCCCCCAGCTGCATGCCGGGCATTTGCTCACCATCATGCTGATGCGTCTGCTCCAGAAACACGGGCATACCCCTATCGTTGTCCTCGGCGGCGGCACGACCCTCGTCGGCGACCCCTCCGGCAAAGACCAAACCCGACCCATACAAGACAAAGACGCCATACACAACAACATTAGCAACCTCACCCGCACTTTCGATCATTTTCTCAAGCACGACACCACCCCTCCCCTTGTTGTCAACAACGCTGACTGGCTCACGCCCCTCAATCTGATTACGTTTCTGCGTGATGTCGGCAAACATTTCTCGGTCAATCGTATGCTGTCGGCAGAAGCCATCAAAACCCGCCTGCACCGAGAACAAAACCTCAGCTTCCTCGAGTTCACGTATATGCTCCTGCAAGCCTACGACTTTCTTGTGCTCGCACAAGAACACGACTGCCGTCTGCAAGTGGGCGGTAGCGACCAGTGGGGCAACATCGTTGCCGGCATCGACCTTGCCAGAAAATATCAAACCCCCGCGCTCTTTGGCTTGACGTTGCCCCTCCTTACCACCGCGCAAGGCAAAAAAATGGGGAAAACCGAAAAAGGCGCACTGTGGCTCGACAAAAAACAAATATCAGCATGGGAGTACTGGCAGTTCTGGCGTAACTGCGATGATAAAGACGTAGCCTCCTTCTTGCACCTGTTTACCGAACTGGATACGAGAAGTATCACGCAACTGACCGCCACCCAAGGGCACCAGCTCAACGAGGCGAAAAAGGTGCTTGCCGACCACGCCACCGCTCTGCTCTATGGCACAAAAGAAGCCCAACAAGCCCGAGACGCCGCCGAACAAACCTTCGAAGCAGGAAAAACCAGTGCCAACATGCCACAATACGCCCTACGGCAAGACACCACCATCGTGCAACTGCTGGTAGACACCGGGCTCTGTTCGAGCCGAAGCAACGCCAAACGACTCATTCAACAAGGCGGAATCAAAATCAATCAACAGACCATCACCGATGAAAATCACCTGATACCTCATGGTGACAAACAGCCCCTCACCGTCAGCAAGGGCAAAAAACAGCATATTCTCATTCAGCGGGATTGAACGTCCGGCAAAAGATTCCATAAGCCACGCAACAATGGCGGGGCAAGGGACTCGCCCGCCTCAACACGAAAGTCCACGTCATCGCCTAAAATGCCCTCCGCACGATACGGCACACCTAAAAAGTGACTCTCTTCGCTGCCCGCAAGCTCCCCAAGAACAGGAATACGACCCAAAAAGTTGTTCAACGTATAAGACGGCAACAACGTCCCCGCCGCCTCCAGGCGTCTGTCCTGAAAGTCCACTGTGCCACTCAAGGACACCCCCAAGGAATCGCCCCAGAAAAAGCTGTCTTGCACCGACAGCCGACCCTCTTTCGTGTCGAAGACGCCATAACCCTCTTCAAAATCGACTCCCGTATCCAACAGCAAAAAGTTCATCAAGCCACTCACCGACACCAGTGACGACAAGCGCGACAAAAAAGGCGTGTCCCGCAGACGCCAATCCCGCAACGAAAAATCACCTATCCACTGGTCGTCCTCCTCCCGTGTGCCTTGCAGACGCATCGACCCCCCCGACAGACCATCATAAAGCCCAAGAGTCGACAAAAATGAACCAACATTATCACTACGCAAGTGCATCGTGGTGTCCCTGCGACCAACGCTCGCCCAACTATGACGATAAAACGTATCGTCATGCACCGTATGAGACAAAAACTTAAAGCTCCTCAGCTGCGCGCCCGTCCACTGCACATCCGCCTTCGCATCCCGCAACCACGACTCGTTTTCCGCACCAAACATCGCTCGCGCAATCTGCATACGCAAGCCCAACGTCCCTTGTGCTGATAACTCGCCCGTATCGTCATTCGTATCGCCCTCGCCCTCGCCCCGACCCAGCAAAGCAAGCGTATCCGCCAAAGGCTCCAGCACCAACGCTCGTGCCCGCACAAACATCGACACATCATTCGCCGCATGACGCACCATGATATCGAAGTCGTTGTCCCCTATGACGCCATCCCTTATCACCGCTCGAGTTACGACCGCGCCTTCTTTCTCTTCCTGTGCCAACGAAGCAATCACCTCGCTATCATCGCTGGAAAAATGCACACGGTTTAAGAAGATACCCTGCTCCTCACCCTGCGATTCCCCCTGCGTCCCCATACGTCCTTCCACACTCAGCGAAGCATCCTTACCCGCTGGCTTACGCCACTGCAAAAAAGGCACCCGCAACCCAACATCGGTCAAATCAAGATGAGCGAAGATAATGCTCTCGCCATCGAGACCCACCGTTTGGTGATACGAAAACCCCGTATAGCCATCCAGCCAAGGCGTTACATCCACAGCCCCTTGTGCCAGCAGCTGCCAATCTTGTGGCGTCAGTAGACCCTCGCCGCGATAGACCCGCCGATACGATTCATCATCACCGAAGCGTTCCTCGTAAGACCCCCGCACATACATGTCACCCACCAAGACGTTACCTTCTAAAAGCATCTTGTCCTCATTCAGCGTCAAAGCCAAACCATCGCCGCGCACATCGATGCCCTCAGCCCCTTTTTGTAGACGCAACCGATAGGCGTTACCTTGAGCTGATACCGACAACTGCTCCACCGACAAATCCGACAACAACGGAAAGTCAAAGAACACGCGCCCCGATAGACGCCCGCTCAGACTGCCCGTTGCCTCGCCCGTAAATCCCAACTTTTCTAAAGCATGCAGGGGCGGGTGATCCAACACCGCCAGCACCTCCTCGAGGGGGCCCTCGACGCGTAATGCCACCTGTGCCTGCTCGTCCTCGCTATCGAGAGCCAGCAACGACACTCGA
This sequence comes from Alphaproteobacteria bacterium GM202ARS2, assembly GCA_014323835.1. Taxonomy (GTDB): domain Bacteria; phylum Pseudomonadota; class Alphaproteobacteria; order GM7ARS4; family GM7ARS4; genus GM202ARS2. Next base: position 92,591 of record JACONH010000004.1, on the reverse strand, counting down.
CTGCCATCCAACACAACCCGCTCCAAAAGCCTACCTGACGCAATAGCTAAAATCATGCTGGTGTTATCATAATAAGCCACCCCATCCACCGCTTGTGCCATCGGCATACCGCTTAAGTAGCTCACCTCCAGAGAACGAAAAGCAAGAGTGCCATCGAATTGCTCGACTCGCACATCAACGGTTTTGCCCAGCGACAACGCCATATCTAAATACATCTGCGCATAGTCCACATAACCACGCGGAATGTTCTTCAGCACCCAGTCTCGCGCATTGGTACCCAGACCATCGGGCCACAAAAAATCCAACGTAGAAAAATCCACCGACTCAAAAGAAATCTGTATCGGCGCGCGGTAGTGGTCTTCATGGCGATACACCTCGCCCGATACCACAACAAAGCCCCCTTCGCTCAAGCCGATGACTCCTCGTTGCAAGCGCGCATGTCTACCCGCAATGTCCACCTCCATCTGCACCGCAAATGAATCGAAAGCCGGACGATTCAAACCCCGTGTACCCATAGGACGACTGCCATAATACAACGGCATCTGCACATGAGCTACTCGCCCGCCTACGTCCACAACAAGATGCTGCGGCGTCAACTGCTCGTCAAAACGCAACGTAACCGACCCCGTCACATCATCCACAGCCCCCGCCGCCAAAAACGAGTCATCCCCCTGCGGCAAACAAGCACGCATGTCTTGCACCTGCAGCTTATCCAACCAAAAACGAAAAAGACGACCCTCGCTTTCTTGCCCGTCCGCTTGCAACTCATAACGCAAAGACAACGAAGCCTCAGGCAACGACTCGCCCCGATAGCCTCGACAACGCTCCGCATAAACATGACCACGCAATAAACCACGACCAAAAGAATTCGGCTCATGGTGAAAACGCAACTCCTGAATATAGGTGCGAAGACGATAGCCCGCCGCTACGTTCTCAATCACCAAGTTCGAGTCAAACAAACCCAAAGCAATCGTGTGCATCGTCGCCACCCCCCTCTCATCGTTGGCAGAATGCACCAGACGCAAAAGCAACTGCACCAAAAGAACCTCGGCCTCGTGCGTCGACATCTGTAAGTGCATACCATCCACATAAGCCCCCCGAGCCAGCCAAACGCCCCCTAATGCAGACTCAATGTCAAAAAGAACACGAACACGAGGCACCGAGACAACAAAAGAATCATCATGAGACGACAACGAAACATCATGAACATCAAAAACAATATCACCCCCATAAACATTCAAAACCACCGAGCCATACGACGTCTCATAGCCCGGGGCAAGCTCATCCACCATCGCTCCCACGTCCGGCGCCAAACCACCCAACGGAACACCATCAAAAAGCTTGATAGAAAGAAACAAAAAGCACACAAACGCAACAGGAACACCTATCGCCGCAAGGAGCCCTCGATACACCCTTTTTTTCATGATACAACGTATAACCCGTATGACCCTGTCTTGTTCTCTCCCTCCGCCTCGCACCCCTCCATTGTGACGTGACGCGCAGATGCCATTTTATCACAAAAAGCACCTTTTGTCCGATAGGGATAACCCCCTCGAGTGGCTCGCGGCGTGCTCGCCTTACCTGAAACGGTGCATGGCAGAGAACCCCGCCCTCGTTGCACGACTCGGCAAAAACAACAGCAAAACACTGCTGGCAGCAGCAGCAGAATCCTTAACCAAAAAGAACACAACCACCCAAAAGCACATAATGACCGCTCTGCGCCAATTCAAGAAGCAATGTCACCTCATCATCGCCTACTCGGATTACGCCGATTATACCGATACACCCAACCGCTACGACCAACAACAAGCCATGCACGCCCTCAGCCACTGCGCCGATACCTGTATCCAACACGCCCTGAACTGCGCTTGGCGACACCACGCACCCAAAAACTGCACAACACCCCTAACCCAAAGCGGACTCTTCATCCTCGCCATGGGAAAACTAGGCGGCTACGAACTCAACTATTCCAGCGACGTCGACCTCATCATCTTCTACGACCCAACAACCCTCCATCAAGCCATCGGCGATACCAACGCCTCCGCCCTACTAACGCGAGTCGTGCGCCAGTTCGTCGAAATCCTCACCAAAAAAACAGAAGACGGCTACGTCTGGCGCATCGACTTCCGCCTCAAACCCGACCACGGAACACACGCCGCAGCCCTATCTCTGCCCGCAGCAGAAAACTACTACGAACACCAAGCACAAAACTGGGAAAGAGCAGCATTCATCAAAGCACGAGTCTGCGCCGGCGACACACAACACGCAAAACAATTCCTAACATACCTCAAACCCTTCATCTGGAGAAAACACCTCGATTTCACAACCATCAACGAAATGAAAGCCATCAAAACAATCATGCAAACAAAAAGCCGTATCGACGACACCATCCTCGGACTCGATATCAAAAGAGGGCGCGGCGGCATACGAGATATCGAATTCTTCGTGCAAAACCTACAACTGCTCTGGGGCGGACGAATCCCAGCCCTGCAAACCGCATCGACTCTGCATACCCTCAAACAGCTGCGAATCCACAACAAAATTGACTCCGCCACCGAAAAAGCCCTCAAACAAGCCTACCTGTTCCTAAGACGACTGGAACACTGCCTACAACTGCGCGCCGACCAACAAACACACCACATCCCACGAGATAACACCGACGCCGAAACAATCGCACGCTTCATGAAACACAAAAACCTCGCACACCTACAACGCACCCTAGAAAACCACCGCACCTACGTAGAAAACGTCTACGAAACCACCTTCCAAGACAGCAGCGATAGCCCCGAACATACGCCCGCCCCACCACATACAAGCGCGCCCTCCAACTACAGTGCCTTCGCCCAGATTATCCTCAATCCCGACCACGAAAAAGCCGCCCACACGATGCTCAACAAAGAAGGCTTCGACAACACGACAACCTTACTGCCGTGTCTGCGCAAATGGCTCGCCGGCAAATACCCCTCAACACAAAGTGCCAGCGCACAAGAAGCCATCAAACAACTGCTGCCAACGCTCCTGCACGCCTTTGCCGAACAAGATGACCCCGTTTACGCCCTAACCACCTTCGACCGCTTTCTCGCCCAACTGCCCATCGGTAGCCAACTGTTCAACCATTTTCACTATCACCCGTCTTTGTTATCCGTGCTTGCCGACATCATGGGCAAAGCCCCCCGCCTAGCACAGCGGCTAACCCGCCGACCCGCCCTCCTCGATTCGATGCTCGACAAAGACTTCTTTTCTCACCTCCCCAACAAAAAACAACTGCTCAAAGAACTAGAAGCACGCCTAACATCAAGCCGAGACCTCATCGATAGCCTCGATATCGCCCGACGATGGGCAAAAGACCGCAAATTCCAACTCGGAGTCCAAACACTACAAAATAAAGTCACCGCAACACAAAACGCACAAAGCTACACCGATATCGCCGATAACCTCATGGCTATCCTCAAACCACAAGTCGAAAAAGAATTCGCCAAAACCTACGGCACATTCCCCAACAGCGAACTCGCCGTCATCGCCATGGGAAAATGGGGCGGCGGCGAACTGCGAGCCGCATCCGACCTCGATATGATCTTCGTCTACAAAACCATCAGCCTAGATCAACCCTCGACAGGGCCCACACGCCTTGATCCGCTCGCCTACTACAGTCGCCTAACCCAACGCCTCATCAACGCACTCAGCACCAAAACACAATCCGGCGAACTCTACACCATCGATATCAAACTACGACCCTCAGGAGAACAAGGGCCCCTCGCCTGTAGCCTGCAAACCTTCCAAGAGTACCAACAAACAACAGCATGGGACTGGGAACACATGGCACTAACCCGAGCACGACCCATTCACGCATCCCCCACCTTCGACCGCAAACTCACCCAAACCATCACAACTATCCTCACCCGACAGCGCGACCCACAACAACTCATCGACCGCACGCTCTGGATGCGGCAACGCATCGCCCAAGCCAACCCACACAAACCCTGGGATCTCAAGCACCGCATCGGCGGCATCATCGATATCGAATTCATCGCCCAATACCTCCAACTACGTCACGCCCACACCACGCCCACCATTCTTGCCCACCGCACCAGCGATGCCCTCAAGAACGCCGCCCAAAACACCATTATCACCAGCAAAGACGCCCAAACCCTCATCGATGCCCTGAATCTGTGGCAACAACTCGATGGCGTCATCCGCCTCTGCCACAAAGACCCCTTTGACCCCCATAATCGCCAACACGCCAGTCAAGGGCTCATCAATATGCTGACCCACATCGCCCAATGCCCCACCATAGACGCCCTAGATGCCCTCATAGAAACACAAGCCAGCCGCGTCGCACAGCTTTTCGATACGCTGATTGCCCCTCGCCCCACTTAAGCCTCCTCACCCCCCCTCACCTCTCAGCGCTGCCAAATAGAAAAGACGACCTCCCGCCCCGCTCGCTGCGCCTTGCACTGATAACGAGTCACAGGCCAGTCCACCCGCGGCGGCACACCCATACCCTCAGACACCAACCTCATAGATGAGTCCCGCAAACACGCATGTGCCCACGCAGCATAAGACGAACAATCCGTGGCAAAACGCCAACACGCCCCCGCCCTCAACGCACCCGCCAAAACACCAACCGTATCAGGCTGAAACAAACGACGGCCATAATGACGCCGCTTGGGCCAAGGATCAGGAAAAAGCGTAAATAAACCATCGATGCTCGCAGGAACAAACCTCGATACCAACCCTAAACCATCGCCCGCATAAACCCGCACATTATGAAGACGACACGCCTCAATAGAACGCAACAACCTCAGCACGCCACGAGTATGAATCTCACAAGCAATAAAACCCCGCTCCGGAAACAACAAAGCCTGAGCAACCACATGCTCACCACCACCACAACCAATCTCTACCGCATACCCCGCCAAACCCTCATCGAAAAACGCTTGCGGCTCAAGACTCTGCCCAGACTCTCTATCTAGATGAATCCCCCACCGTTGCAACAAATGCCCATACGCCGCTTGCGCACTCTTCGGAAAACCCCGCCCCCACCGACGAGCCCGAAACGTACTTAACTGACCTCGCTGCGCAACACATCCACCAAATCGGTTTTCTCCCATGAAAAACGCCCATCCGCCTCAGCGACACGACCAAAATGACCATAAGCTGCCGTCACCTCATAAATGGGCTGCGCCAAACCCAAATGATCCCGTATGCCCGCCGGCGACAAATCAACCAAAGTCGGCAAAACAGATGCCATACGAGCCTCATCCACCTTGCCACTGCCATGCGTATTAACATACAACGACAACGGACGAGCAACACCAATCGCATAAGATAACTGCAACGTACACCGCTCAGCCAACCCAGCCGCCACAATGTTCTTGGCTAAATAACGCGCCATATACGCCGCCGACCTGTCCACTTTGCTAGCATCCTTGCCAGAAAACGCCCCTCCACCATGCGGCGCAGCACCCCCATACGTATCAACAATAATCTTACGCCCCGTTAAACCAGCATCACCATCAGGACCCCCAATCACAAAACGACCCGTCGGATTAACATGAAAATCACCCTCGCCACACATCCAACCCCGCGGCAAAGCCTCCACAACAAAAGGACGCACCATCTCCCGAACCTCAGCAGAAGAAAGAGACTCGTCATGCTGAGTCGATACCACAACAGACGTAGCCGCCACCGGCTTGCCCTCCCGATACCGCAAGCTCACCTGACTCTTGGCATCCGGACGCAACAACGGCGTCTCACCACGATGACGAGCCTCCGACAACAACAACAAAATACGATGCGCATAATAAATCGGAGCAGGCATCAAAACATCACTCTCACGACAAGCATAACCAAACATAATGCCCTGATCGCCCGCCCCTAAATCACCGCCCTGACCATCAACACCACGAGCAATGTCCACAGATTGCTCATGCAAATAATTACTCAACTGCAACGTCCGCCAATGAAAACCCTCCTGCTCATAACCCACCGACCGAACCGCCGAACGAACAACACCCTCTATCTCCGAAGACGAAACATCCGCTTGACTGCGAACCTCGCCCGCTAAAACAACACGATTCGTCGTCGCCAAAGCCTCACAAGCAACACGAGAATCCCTATCACGACCAACATAAAGATCCACAATCGCATCCGATATGCGATCACATAACTTGTCCGGATGACCCTCCGAAACCGATTCACTGGTAAAAATATACTCGCGCACGAAGCCCTTGCCACATCTATATGTCTAATCTATGCCCAATACCCCCTCCTCCTTTTCCTTTTTATCCCCACAACACCACATGCCTGCTAATCAAGCACGTTAGACAAGGCTTTTCAAGCTTTATTCCTCGACTTTGACGAACCAGAACCACCAGAAGGCACTTTGAGCATCTTCTCTAACCACTGCATCGTCTCGTCTTGATTATCAGACTCCTCTATCCGCCGAAGAGCCAACGCAACAATACGTATCTTGCGCTTGCTCTTTTGCAACCTGTCTTTTTGCTCACTCGCCGAATAAATAGGCGGCGAAACCTCCTCATGCAAAACCCTCGCACCACCCGACAACGAATCATCACGACCACGATACACCGGCGACGAACCATACACAATCCGACGAATCAACTGCATATACTGATTAATCAATATACCCCTCTCATAATCTAATGACCACAATCGCTTACATACAGAAGTATCCGGCATAGCCAACCAACGCTCCGACCACTGCCTAAAATACTCATCCTGAACCAACCAAAAATGAACCCCAAGAGGAATAAACAAAGAATGAAAACGAGTCGTCGGAACACGAGTCGTACCATCAGGATGAGCATACTTGCTCACCAAAGACTCACGCTTGGGATAACCCGAACCACCCTCGCCAAAACGCCACAACTCCTCAAGAGCACGCCTCAAGTCAGATGTCGGAAGAATCTCCGTCAAAATTTGAGCTAAAAAACGGTCCGATTCCGTCCGCTTCTTAAGTCCATGCTTTATTTGTATATCTTTTTTCTTACTCATGGTGTTACACGCCTTCCACGGCTTAAAGATCGCAAACACGTATATGTAACCAACAGACCCCTGCAGAGTCAATAGACTTTTAACTTATTTTTCATACACTTAATACTTTAAGTTTTATTTTGTTAACTTAAAGTATCACTATCGCCAACATTTAATCCCCGACTACACACTTTCCCTCCAACAATCTTTCTACACTAAGTATCGCTTAAGCACTTAAAGTATTGTCATCCGCCTTAAAGTATTATCACAATCATTAACTTAAAGTATTGCCCTCCCCTATCATCACCCCTTGCCAGAACGCCCCTCCTTCAAAGGCTTTTCTATTTTAAGTGTCCACGGAGTCAACGTAATAACAAGCAAAAGCGTAAGAAGCAGTAACAACGTGATGTTGTGGTAACGAGCATAGAACGTCCTCTTGGGCAGAGCTTTCGGCAGAGGCTGACGGATGATACCCCTTTGATTGCTACCGAGCATGCTTTGTATCACACCGTAAGCATCCACGACCGCAGAGATACCCGTATTCGCCGCACGCACCAGAGGTATACCTTCTTCGATAGCACGCAAACGGGCAGCACCAAGGTGTTGCCAAGGGCCAAGAGAATCGCCAAACCACGCATCATTGGTAATATTGAGCAACCATTCCGGACGAGGAGCCGCACTCTTCTTCGGCACCGACACCTCACCCGCAAAAATAATCTCGTAACAAATCAGCGGACTAAAAGCAGGAAAAGGCGACAACGCAATGCTCGTCCGCTCATCCCCTGCCGAAAGATTGGAAAATCCTTTCAGCACTTGCCCAAGCGGAAAGTAACGCCATGACGGAATGTATTCCCCAAAAGGCACAAGGTGCACCTTGTCGTAGAATGCCGCAACACGTCCTGCTTGATTGATAGCAAACAAGCTGTTCCATGTTTGGCTTTGTTGCGACTCCGCCGAAAATTCACGACGCAACCCTCCCCCTATCAGAATCTCCCCTTCTTTCAGGGGCGATGCGAGACGTAGATGAAGCTTGTCTTCATCGATAAGGTAGTTGATAGCCGTCTCAGGCCAGATAACGATGCGCCTGCCTTTTCCGCCTTTGTCCACAACCTTGGTGGTGCCAAGGTCTGCCGACAGGGTGGACGAATCGAGGCTCAACTGCAGGTGACGATTCAAGATTTGCTCGCGCAGCTCGGGGAGCCATTTCACTTTTTGTGGAATGTCGCCTTGCACCAGATGTAAACGGACGGACGGGTGGTTATCTGTTGGCGTGACGCGCTCAGCGCCCCACCACCAGAGGCTTCCGCCGATAATCGTGGCAACGCCAACAACCAGCAAGCCTTGTTGCCAGCGCAGACGCAAGTCGACGCACCACGCACACAACGACGAGGCAATAAACACAAGCACAAAGCCAACACCCCAAACACCCCAAAAAGAAGCCGATTGTGCCAGCGCAGGCGTATCGCTGGTCGCAACACCCATAACATTCCAAGGAAAGCCGCTGAACCAGTAGCCACGCGCCATCTCCGAGAACGTCCACAGGATAGAAAACAGCAGGACATAGCGCATACCAAACAAGCCAAAATGACGCTTCAGGTTAAAAATCACAAAGCAAGCCAAGCCATAATACACCGCATAAAACGCACACAAACCCGGTATCAAAAACGGAATCAGCCACGCAAAGCGATCCGCTTCCACCAAAAACGCAAACGCTATCCAGTGAATACCAAACAGAAAGTAGCCAAAGCCAAACCACCAACCACAATAAAAAGCTGCACGTTGCCCGTGGAGCACGCTCAACAGCAAAGCCAGCAGGCTAAACACAATCACCAGCACCCACAACTGCGAGAACGGCGGCATGGCAAAAACCGCCAAAACCCCCAGCAAGCCACTTATCAGCATATAAGAACGTCTAATAGCACCTATCAGCACGTCACGGTTGAGAGCTTGTGTCATGGGGTGTCTTCCTATCGGTTGATTGTTGGTAGTTTACGTTGATTGCGGCGACGTCCCCTCTTTTTGAGGGCTTTTATCATGGGGCCGTCGCAGACGCACCCGACGGATGCGGCGCATATCCACATCGAGGATATCAAATTCCCAGTGCTTATCATAGACAATAACTTCGCCGCGCTCAGGCACACGTCCAACCAGAGCAAAAACCAATCCTCCCACTGTGTCGCAATCTCGGTAGGCACCTTTCTGGCGTAGCGGTGTGGCTTCTTTCTCGAAGGAATCGAGGGGACAGCGCGCATCGATAATAAACGAGTCGTCCTTTTCTTCCGTCCATGACCAGTGTTGTTTTGCCCCCCGCAAGCGAGAAATTTCTTTTGACACCGCAAGCATCAAGTCCGCCATCGTCACAAAGCCATCGACGCCGCCATATTCGTCCAGAACAACCGCAGCCGGAGTCTCACGAGTGCGCATCTCGGCAAAAACATCCAAAACCTGTGCTGACGCAACAACGTAAAGCGGCTCTTCCAAATGTTTAATCAGGGATGAGGTTTTGGCACCCTCAGGCAAAAGAGCAAGATCCCATGCACGAACGCAACCAACAATGTGGTCAAGGCTATCCCGATAGAGGGGCACAATATCCACGTGGTGTTGTCGCATCCGCTTTAAGATGTGGCGCGGCTCGGTGGCAAGAGAAGCCGCAATAATGTCCGCTCTCGGCACCATCAAGGCATCCACCCGCATTTCGCTCATGGACACCAAGCACTCAACGACATCAGCACCAGACATGCTTTTATCGGCGCCATTAACCGGGGTGGACGGCTCATCCTTGCGTTTCTCCCCAAAAAATTTATGCCACCAAAGCATCATTCCTCGCTATCGCGCGCACGGCGTGGGTTTCTTTCTCAGTCATAAGGCGGGCATCCATCGTCTCCTTGTGGTCATACCCCAAAAGATGAAGCACACCGTGAATAGTGAGACGACAGGCGTAAATATCCCGAGCAAAACCATAGTCCTGTGCTTCTCGCCGCACCACCTCATCGGCAAGCACAACATCGCCCAAGTGAAAGACGCCCTGTTTGTTTTCCTGCCATGCCCGCTGGGCTTCTTTGTCCCAAAAACTCAGCACGTTGGTGTCGGTGGACAAGCCACGATACTGCTCATTGAGTGCCGTCATCTCCTGCGAATCACACAGATAAAGACTTATCATAAAGTCCGACGACTCGTCCTTACGCGCACCAACGCGAGTAACAGCGTCGGGCGAATCGGCATGCACCGCCGCCAACGCTGCTCGCCGCAACAAAGGCTCATCGTCATCCTGCCACGCACCACTGCTGTGACACACGTTCGTCTGTATGTTTTTACGTGTCATTCTTTTTTTTCGTAGGCTTCAACGATACGCTCCACGAGAGGGTGACGCACCACATCTTGACGGGAAAAACGCAAAAAGCCAATGTCTTTGACTGTCGAGAGAACGTCGAAAGCATCCAAAAGCCCCGAGCGAACCGAGTGTCCCGCCGCGCTCACATCGCTTTGACCAGGATCCCCTGCGATAACCATGCGAGAGCCTTCACCGAGTCGAGTCAAAAACATTTTCATCTGTGCCGGCGTTGTGTTTTGTGCTTCATCGAGGATAATAAATGAATGGGTCACGCTACGCCCACGCATAAATGCGAGGGGGGCTATCTCTATCAAGCCGCGCTCCATGTACTTGGCGACTTTAGCATGGGACAAAACGTCATTCAACGAATCGTAGAGGGGACGCAAATAGGGATCAACTTTTTCTTTGATGTCGCCCGGCAGAAAGCCTAGTCGCTCGCCCGCCTCCACCAGCGGACGCGACAAAACGATACGTTGAACGTCACCACGAGACAACAGCGATGCCGCATACGCAACCGAAAGATACGTCTTACCGCATCCCGCTGGCCCCTGCGCGAAGACCATCGGAAAACGGCGCATCAGAGCTATGTAGCGACTTTGGTTAGCCGTGCGCGCCCGCACACGCCGACACGGAGTCGGTATAAGCGCACCATCATCGAAAGCCGAGATGACGTCTGTGGCTTCCGTTACGTTCCCCGTCGTATAGCGTCGGAACAAGCCCACAACATCCTGCTCGCTGACATCCGCACCTAAAGCCGTGATTCCGTGGTAAGACTCCTCGAGAACTCGAGCCACCACAGCCATAGCCCTTTCTTCGCCAACAAGGCGAATCTCGTTGCCACGAGGATAAATCGATACCCCCGATTCCGCCTCCAAAGAATCAAGGTGCAAGTCGTGCGCACCACACAAAAGGGCAAAAGCGTCACTATCCGAAAAGTGCAACGTTGTCCCCGAATCAAGCGGCTGAGACGATGAGGGAGCAGGCTCTTTACTCACAGACGTGCTCCTAATAAAACAAAAGCATAAATACAAAAATTTATGCCAGAGTCCTTTTGATAATCATACGTGTACATGAAAACCTTTTGCAATCCTACGTGCTTCTCCTGTCCCCCCAGCTAAATTAGTCATCCCACGCCCTCTGTCAAGGAGCTAACCATATAAACTGGTGCGAAGCCCAACATCACAGACACCTTGGCAGTAGGTTGCCAGCTGCTTACGGGACGGAAAAGCGTCTGGTCGCACGGGCTCATGGAATATAACTCGAATGTTGCAACGTCCTAACCCCAACATAGTCATAAGGTGGGGCATAAACGCCATATCGCTATACCACGCATAAAAAGGGCGCCACACGCGTCCCATAGGGTTGCCATCGATGCCGTAATAGGCAATGGATATAGGTTGCACCATCATGTTGGCGGCACCATCTTGGTAGGCAACATCGAACAGGCTACTTTTGAAGGGCAAGACGCGGTTACCATCGCTGGTGGTGCCTTCTGGAAACAAAATAATCGACCGCCCCGCCTGCATTTTATCTGCCAGCATCGAGCGTTGCTCACGGGTGCGGGATAAGGCGCGCCTATCAATAAAAATTGTCTCCTGCCACCAACACAGCAAGCCAACGAGGGGCCAGCGTTGCACTTCTCCTTTTGACACAAAAGACGCATGGAACAGCTGTGCCCCCAGAACCGCAATATCCAACCACGCACAGTGATTGCTCACAAAGAGGGTATGCCCTCGATGAATGGTGCCTTCCATAGTCACATCGATACCCATAATCAGCAAAAAAGAGCGGTGAATAAAGCGAGGCATACACGGCAACGGCGACAGACGAAAAAGACGCCACACCAAGCTCAACCCAGACATGCCCACAAACAAAAGCAAAATAAACAGGCTACGCACCCCTATCAGCAGATATGACTGCTTGAGTCTCATGGCTCGCCTCGCCTTAACAAAAAAGGCGGCGTTCTTTCATCAAATAACGCTTCGTTATACCTTTGGTGCGCACAACGATACCAATGTTGACGCAGTTGAAGTCTTTTTCCCATGTCGCGCCATCGCTGACATAACAGCCAAAACGCATATAGGCTTTCATTAAAGGCGGTATCATCGCCTTGCTCGGAGGCAGACCAGAAAATGACGACTCGCCCTGAGACAAACTGGCAGCATCGATACGGTCATTGATAGCGACAAGACGCAACTCAGGCGGGGCTTCATAGTGGTGCCACAGCCACAGCAACGCTTCCGCGTGCTCCTGCGGGTTTTCCCCCGAAAAAATTGCCGAGCCAAACAGCACATCAATCTTGTGGTGCTGAATGTATTCCGCCAAACCGCACCACATCAGACGCGGTATGTTAATCATGTGGCGATAACGCTCATCGATGCAAAACCGCCCCAATTCCACCACAGAGCCACGATACGACAACACCGCGCTCAAATCGAATTCGTGGCGAGAATAAAAGCCTCCCGCCTGCTCGGCATCGTCCCGACGCAACAGACGGGCAACCGCAACGATGCGTTCCTCGTGCTTATCGACAACAATCAAATGGTCACAAAAAGCGTCATACACATCACAATCTCGCCTCGTCTTGTCCGCTTGCGGATTGTGCGCGCCCATTTCCTCGAAAAAAACGCGATAGCGCAACGCCTGCACCCTATCAATCATGTCCTTATCGCGAGTCAAGAGCAACGAAAAACGCTCTTCTGTATGCTCGTGAGCTTGTGCCATCATGCCGTGCCTCCCTATCGTCTGTGCCGCGCCTTAGCATCGAGGGGCACCGCAAACAACTCCAAACGATGCCCTATCAAACGATAACCCAACTCCTCAGCTATCTTATGTTGCAAATCCTCGATGGCTTGGTTGGAAAATTCAATGACACGGCCATTGCGAACATCCACAAGATGATCATGGTGCTCTTTGCCTTCGCATGCTTGCTCGTAGCGGGCACGACCGCCGCCAAATTCATGTTTGTCCAGGATGCCCGCTTCCTCCAACAGGCGCACCGTCCGATACAAAGTCGCCAAACTAATCGCCGAATCTTGTGCTTGTGCCCGCCTGTGCAACTCCTCGACATCCGGGTGGTCATGGGCTTCTTCCAGAACACGCACAATGACACGACGCTGGTGAGTCATACGCAAACCCTTCTCGCGACACAAGTGAGCGATCTTTCCCATGATTGTTGACATGTCTCTATCCCTTTTCTAAGACCTTTTCTCCGCCAGCAAATGACGCAACACCAAAGGTAAAATGCCGCCACGCTCATAATAAACCATTTCACGCTGTGTATCAATGCGACAACGCAAACGATACGTTATGCCCTTGTCTTTCTTGTCGTCATGACGCATGACGAGGGTTGCTTCCCCTGCGACAGTGCCGTTCCAGTGCACATCGAAGCGCTCGGTGCCGTCCACATCAGGGACATCCCGCTCATCACACCACTGTAGAGGCACGATGCCCATGCCGATTAAATTCGAGCGATGGATTCGCTCGAAGCTTTGTGCCACCACAGCGCGCACACCTAATAAATAGGGGCCCTTCGCCGCCCAATCTCGAGAAGAGCCCGCACCATAATCCTGCCCAGCAAGAACAATCAAGGGCGTATCCGTCTCACGATACTGCTGAGCAGCATCATAGATAGGTGTTAACGCACCACCGGGATAGGTGCGGGTGTAGCCGCCTTCCCTATCGACCATGCGGTTGCGTAGACGCACATTCGCGAAGGTGCCGCGCATCATGACTTCGTGGTTGCCGCGCCGCGCCCCATAAGAGTTAAAATCTTGCACCGCAACGCCCTTCTCTTGCAAATATGCCCCCGCCGACGAAGACGCAGCAATCGCACCCGCCGGCGATATGTGGTCGGTCGTAATAGAATCACCCACAATCACTAACGGGCGCGCTCCGCTCAGCTGCAAATCCTCTCTGCCAAGATTGTCACCGAAAAAAGGCGGCGAACGCACATACGTCGAATCGTCCTGCCAATCATAAGTCGTCCCCGCAGGCACCGACAAAGCATGCCAAGCATCGCTCCCCTTAAATACGTCACCATAGCGACGCGTAAACAAGTCTGGCGACAAGCAACTCATCCAACGTTGCACCTCCTCATGGGGGGGCCAGATGTCTCGCAGAAAAATGTCTCGTCCGTTTTTGTCGCGACCCAACGGCTCTTTTGTCATGTCAACGAGCACAGAGCCAGCCATTGCATACGCCACCACAAGAGCAGGTGAAGCCAGATAATTCGCACGTACGTGCGGATGCACCCGTCCTTCGAAATTACGGTTGCCAGACAATACTGAGGCTACGTATAAGTCGTCTTTGACAATCGCTTCCGTGATGGGCTCTGCCAGGGGCCCCGAATTGCCAATACACGTGGTGCAGCCGTAACCGACAATATGAAAGCCGAGGGACTCCAAGGAGACGAGCAAATCCGCCGCCTCGAGATAATCACGCACCACCTGACTGCCCGGGGCAAGGGACGTCTTGACCCAAGGCTTCACCCGCAAACCCAAAGCCGATGCCTTCGCCGCCAGCAACCCCGCCGTCAACATCGCCCAAGGATTAGACGTATTCGTGCAACTGGTCACCGCCGCAATAACGACATCGCCATGCCGTAAGGGACGTTGCTCGTCTTGCACCCCCACTGCGGATTCGGCTTGAACATCAAAAGCCCCATGAAAAGACGAAGCAACCGACCCCAAAACAATGCGGTCTTGCGGACGTTTTGGTCCCGCAAGACAGGCTTCGATGCTGGCAAGATCCACAGACACAGTATCAGAGAATCGCTGTGTCTTTTCGTTGTCGTCACAGCCCCAAAGCCCTTGTTCTTGTGCATAAGCAGCAACGCACGCACAATGGTGGTCGCTACGCCCAGTCAGACGCAAATAACGGCATGTTTCCTCATCGATAGCAAAGTAACCACACGTAGCCCCATATTCGGGTGCCATGTTAGCAATGGTCGCTCTATCCGCTAGACTCAAGGTGCGCACGCCGCCACCATAAAACTCGACAAACTTACCCACCACGTTTTTGTGCCGCAACAAAGCCGTCAACGTCAACACCAAATCAGTTGCACTCGCCCCCTGTGGTAGCGCGCCCTCTAGGCACACGCCGACAACCTCCGGCACCATCATGGTTATAGGTTGTCCGAGCATCGCCGCCTCGGCTTCGATACCGCCCACGCCCCAGCCAAGCACCCCCAAACCGTTAATCATGGTCGTATGACTATCCGTGCCCACCACAGTATCGGCATAAAGTAAGCCCCCGTTATTCTTGTCACAGCCATGCACCACGCTCGCCAAATACTCGAGATTGACCTGATGACAAATACCCGTTCCCGGCGGCACCACACGGCAATTCTTGAAAGCCTGTTGCCCCCACTTCAAAAAACGATAGCGTTCTTGATTGCGATGAAACTCTTGGCTCACGTTGGTCTCGAAGGCGTTGGCAACACCATAGGAGTCCACCATGACCGAATGATCGATGACAAGGTCGACCGGCACCTGCGGATTGACCCACTCGGGGTTGCCGCCCTTTGCTTTGACGGCATCGCGCAACGCCGCCAAGTCCACCAAAGCAGGCACACCGGTGAAATCCTGCATCAAGACCCTCGAGGGCGCAAAATCCACCGTTATCGCTGGGGGCTTGCCTGTCCAACCGAGAAGAGCCTCGATAGCAGCGTGCGACTCTTTGCCGCCACAACGCGCGATACTCTCCAACACCACCCGCAAGCTACAAGGAAGCGCATCGATACGTCCACCAAAAGACTCGGCGATACGCCGTCCGCTGATAAATTCATAAGACGTACCCTCAACGTCAAGAGAGCAACGCCAATTCACTGTTTATCTGTTCCTCGTTTCTTGTGCATACCGCGCGCCAACATTTGCTTAATCGCACCAATGGCACGGGCAGGATTGAGATGCTTCGGACACGTCTTCGTGCAATTCATAATCGTATGACAACGATACAGCTTGAACGTGTCGTCCAACGCCTGCAAACGTTCTCGGGTATGGCTATCTCGGCTGTCGGCAATCCAACGATACGCCTGCAACAGAATCGCAGGGCCAAGAAATTTGTCGCCATTCCACCAATAGCTGGGGCATGCCGTCGAACAACAAGCACATAAGACACATTCGTACGTTCCTTCCATCGCATCGTGCTGTGCCGGGCTCTGTAGACGTTCTCTGCCGTCAGACGGCTTCGTGGCATTTTTCAACCACGGCTCGATAGAGCGATACTGCTCATAAAAGCCACTCAAGTCAGGCACCAAGTCCTTGACCACAGCCATGTGCGGAAGCGGATAAATTTTGACCGTTTCTTCCACCTCCTCTATCGGCTTAAGACACGCAAGGGTGTTCGTGCCATCAATATTCATCGCACAAGAGCCACAAATACCTTCCCGACAAGAACGGCGAAATGTTAACGTCGAGTCCAGCTCATTTTTAATTTTAATCAAAGCATCCAGCACCATAGGCCCACAGGAGTCCAAATCAAGCTCATAGCGATCAAGACGCGGCGGTGCGTCCTTATCGGGGTCATAGCGATAAACCAGAAAAACGCCCTTACGCGCCCCCTTAGGGACACGATTATGCACACGCCCCTGACGGACACGAGATTGAGGCGGCAGACGTAGTTGCACCATTGTCGTTTCTCCTTTAATAGACTCGCTCTTTCGGCTCGATGCTTTTGACACCTTTGACCCCCGGCTCGAGAGTCACCGAGCGATAGCCAATGCTAACATCACCGCTATCTTTGAGCCACATCAAGCTGTGTTTCATCCAGTTTGTGTCGTCTCTTTTGGGAAAGTCCTCTCTTGCGTGCGCGCCTCGACTTTCTTTACGGTTGAGAGCACCCCGCAAGCTGACCATCGCCTGTGCCAACAGGTTATCATACTCGAGGGTTTCTACCAAATCCGAATTCCAAATCAGCGATCTATCCGTGACTCGGATATCGTCTCGGCGGTCATAGAGCTGTTTAAGAGCCTGCCACCCCTCTTGCATGACGTTTTCTTTGCGGTAAACGGGGCAGTGCTTTTGCATGATGCGCTGCATATCGAGACGCATCGCCGCCGTCATCGTGCTTCCTTGTGCGTAGCGCCGTTTATCAAAGGGTGCCATAACCGCATCGAGAGCACTCGGTGCCAGCGTCCCGTGCGGTTGTCCTTTTTTTAACGTATCGATGCAACGTTGCGCAGCAGCACGCCCGAAGACAATCAAATCGAGAAGCGAATTCGACCCCAAACGATTAGCCCCATGCACCGATACGCACGCCGCTTCGCCAACCGCCATTAACCCCTCGACAATGGACGTATCGTCCTTGCCCGAAAGCACCTCGCCATGAACATTCGTCGGAATACCCCCCATGTTGTAATGCACAGTGGGTATCACCGGAATAGGCTCTTTGGTTACATCGACTCCAGCGAAGACTCGCGACGATTCACTAATGCCCGGCAGCCTTTCTTCCAAAACCTTGTGCGGTAAATGGTGCAAGTGCAATAAAACGTGGTCTTTATGTTCACCACATCCCCTGTTCTGTTGCACCTCTGTCGTAATCGAGCGACTGACGACATCTCGGGATGCCAAATCTTTTGCGTGCGGGGCGTAGTTCGGCATGAATCGTTCCCCTTCGCAATTGGTCAAGTAGCCGCCTTCGCCCCGTGCCCCTTCCGTAATCAAAACACCAACGCCGTATATACCTGTGGGATGAAACTGGATGAACTCCATATCCTGTAGCGGCAAGCCCGCCCGCAACACCATGCCGCCGCCGTCACCAGTGCACGAGTGAGCCGATGTACACGCAAAATATGTCCGTCCATAACCGCCGGTTGCCAGAATGACTTTATGGGCTCGGAAAATGTGCATGCTGCCATCATCGAGGCACCAAGCCACAACGCCACAACAAGCACCTTGTTCGTCCATCAACAAGCCCAGAACAAAGTACTCGATGAAAAAGTCAGCCCCATGATTCATCGATTGCTGATAGAGCGTATGAATAATCGCATGCCCGGTTCTATCAGCGGCAGCACATGTTCTCTGTGCCGTGCCTTCGCCGAAGTGAGTCGTCATACCACCGAAGGGACGCTGATAGATACGCCCTTCTGCCGTGCGGGAAAAAGGCACGCCATAATGCTCGAGTTCCACGACCGCCTGCGGCGCCTGCTCGCACATAAATGCAATGGCATCCTGATCCCCAAGCCAATCCGAGCCCTTCACCGTATCATACATGTGCCAACGCCAATCATCTTCGCCCATATTGCCCAGAGCCGCACTGATACCACCCTGAGCCGCAACAGTATGGCTACGGGTCGGAAATACCTTGCTGATACATGCTACTTTCAAGCCCGACTCAGAAGCACCCAAGCCAGCCCGCAAGCCCGAACCACCCGCACCAACAATAACAACATCATAGGCATGCTCATGATACGTATACGCAGCCATCACCCACCCCCATATAAAAAGCCTATCGAGACAACGCTCAAACCAGCAAACGTAACACACCACAGCCAAGCCAAGCGATGACAGACTCTGTTCAACGCATCGCCATGCACATAATCATCGATAATCGTACCGAGTCCGAGGTAGCCATGCCAAAACGCCATGACCAACATCAATGCCAAACACAAGCCATTGAACGGACGCATCACCCAATTCTTTGCCACTTCATGCAGAGGGCTTGACACGCCCCCTGCAACCGTGGACAACGCAATAAAAAGCCAGCCAATCAGCACCACCAACGCCACCGCCGTGAGACGTTGCTGCCACCAATGTCCAATACCACTGATACGCTGCTGAACCATCCTACCACCCCCCATAAGCGACAAGAAGGCTACGCATCGCTATCACCGACGCCGTGCTGGTGGCAATCAGCACGAACCAACCTGAAATCATCGCTTGCGTCAAACCAAATCCCCACCCCATACTCCACAACATATAACGCAAGCCATTGAATAAATGAAAGAACAAACTCCAAATAGCCACCAGACTCACGATAAATAACACCACCGCACCCCAAGCATTCGACCCAAGCACAACGACCCATCCAACCACATCACCCGCACCACTCGGCATAAACGCCAACAAAAAAAGAAAAAGTGACACAACAGGGGCAAAAACCAGCAACGACAAACCCGTCACACGATGGCTTATCGACATCAAGGACGTCATTTGCGGACGATAAATCTGCATATGCGGTGATAAAGGTCTCGGTGTTGCCATGATTCTCCTCTCTTCCCTATAGGTTAACCTTTTTGTGCCTTTCTGTCACTTTTTTTATGACTCGCGCGGCGAGGCATCAAGACGCTGTAGTCGAAGTCTAAAACCAGATGAGGCGGCCAGCTGCTTTTATCCTCAGGGGCAGGAAAGACCATCGTCCCGTTGTCTTTTGCCACCAGCGTCCGTAAACGGAGCGTACCCAGTTGCTCAGTGCCCGCAATCGGCTGTTTGTCGAGGACTCGTGACCACGCATAGACAGTATCGCCAGCGAATGTCGGGGCAGCATGCCTACCACTATGCACAGCAGCCATACGCAAGCCATGGGCAAGCCCATTAGCACTCAGGGCACGCGCCAACGAGATAATATATCCGCCATAAATGATTCGACGTCCAAATCGACTGTCTTTCTCGACGTGCTGATTGAAGTGCACCCGAGCATTATTCTGATACAGACGCGTTGCCATCTGATGCTCGGCTTCTTCGATAGTCTGTCCATCGATATGGTGAATGTCATCGCCTACGTTATAATCATCCCAGCGCGCCGAACTACCAACATTAACATCATCTGTCGCATCGGCAGCTTTTTCTCGTAAAAAATCTGGTATGACGAAGTCGCCATCCGCCACTTTATCCGGCAACGAAGGCACCACCGGCTCAGGGGGCTTTGAGCTTTCATCACGTTTGCGCATCATCAGCCAACGATAATACTCGAGGACAGTGTCGCCGTTCTGGTTCCAGCCTCGTGACGAGACATAGACAGTGCCTGTTTTGCCATTTGAATTTTCTTTGACACCAATCACTTTTGATTCGGCATAGAGCGTATCACCAACATAAACGGGCGCGCAAAATCGACAGCCGGCATAGCCGAGATTAGCGACCGCATTGAGCGACAAATCGGGCACTGTGCGCCCGAACACCAGATGAAACACAAGAATATCATCCACCGGGCAGTCCCGATAGCCGAGATTCTGGGCATAGACTCTGTCGCAATGCACCGCAAAACGAGAGCCCGTAACCGCAAGATACAAGGCGACATCGCCCTGCATGACTGTGCGTCCCAGAGCATGAGGAATCGTCATGCCAAGGCGATAATCTTCGAAATAACGACTGGTAAAATTTTTATCGATGCCCACGGCAATTTGAACCTCTGTTATGGCAGATGCCGTAGCACATACTCGGCAATCTGCACCGCATTCAACGCAGCACCCTTACGCAAGTTATCGGCAACGACCCACATGCCAAGACTCTTATCATCAAAAGGCACCCCACGCAAACGACTAACATAGACGTCGTCCTCGCCAGCACATTCAACCGGTGTTACGTAATCCTGTCCTCCGTTTGAGTCCACCACCCGCACGCCCTTGCATGCCATCAGGGCGCGCCTAGCGACATCCACATCCACAGGCTTATCGAACGTAGCATGTAACGCCTCCCCATGCCCAATAAAGCTGGCGACACGCACACAGGTCGCAAAAACATCGATAGAATCATCATCGAAAATCTTTTTTGTTTCGACTCGCATCTTCCACTCTTCCTTTGTTGCACCATCATCCATAAACACATCAATCTGCGGAATAACGTTGAAAGCTATCTGTTTAGGGAATTTGTCTCGCTCCATGTTTTTGTTCTGATAAATGGCTTGAGTCTGCTCAAAGAGTTCATCCATGCCTGCTCGCCCTGCCCCTGACGTCGACTGATACGTTGCCACCGATAGTCGCCGTAGACGCCACACGTCATGCAACGGCTTTAACGCCAACACCATTTGAATGGTCGAGCAGTTCGGGTTAGCAATCAGCCCTCCCCGCGTGCTTTTGTTTTTCATATACGTATCCAGCACAGCGCCGTTGACTTCAGGGACGATGAGCGGAACGTCCTCGTGCATGCGGAAATAAGACGCATTATCAATAACAATAGCCCCGCTACTCTGTGCCCGGGGCGCGAATTCTTGCGACACGGAAGAGCCCGCCGATGCCAAGACGATATCGATATCCTTAAAATCATAGCCTTCAAGAGCTTGGATTCGCACGCTCCCTTTTTCGCCATACGTCAGTTCCGTATCGACCGAGCGTGTCGATGCCAAAGCCACAAGCTGACGCATAGGAAACTGGCGCGCCACCAAAATATCGAGCATTTCTCTGCCGACGCTACCGCTCGCCCCAACAAGAGCTACATTGACTCCTTGAGTCGCCATAAAACTATCCCCCTACGTCCAGAACGTCTCGAGATACCCTGCCACCTTCTCGCCCATCGCCTGTGTGCCTAAGCACGCACCTGTGCCTTCATCGATATCGGCACAGCGATAGCCCTCAGCAAGGCACCGCTCTACCGATTGCTCTATGGCACGAGCCGCACCCTCATCATGAAAAGAATACCGCAACAGCAACGCCAGACTTAAAATTGTCGCAAGCGGATTCGCTTTATCCATGCCAGCAATGTCCGGTGCCGACCCATGCACCGGCTCATAAAGACCAGGGCGACTTTTCCCCACGTCCTCAGCACTCGCACCCAACGATGCCGACGGCAACATGCCCAAAGACCCCGTCAACATCGACGCTTCATCGGACAAAATATCGCCAAACATGTTGGTGGTTACCATAACATCGAATTGGGCAGGGGCACGCACCAGTTGCATAGCCGCATTATCGACATACATGTGTGTCAAAGCAACATCCTGATAGTCTTTATGCACTTCGTTGGTGACGTCGCGCCACAGCTCGGTACACTCAAGGACGTTGGCTTTATCGACAGAACAGACTCGCTTGTTACGTAGGCGTGCCATATCAAAAGCGAGACGCACCACCCGACGTATTTCGTCCTCGTGGTAGACCAGCGTGTTGCGTCCGATTCTGCCCTGTGCGTCTTTGTCGACTCCCCTTGGCTCACCGAAGTAAATACCGCCGGTCAGTTCCCGCACAATAAGAATATCGAGTCCTTTGACAACCTCAGGCTTAAGGGTAGAAGCCCCAGCGAGCGCATCAAAGACAATAGCCGGGCGGAGATTCGCGAACAGATCAAGTTCCTTACGCAGAGCCAACAAACCACGCTCCGGGCGTTTGTCGAAAGGCAGCGATTCCCACTGGGGACCCCCGACAGCCCCCAGAAGAACAGCATCGGCTTGTTTGGCTCGCGCCAATGTGTCAGCATGCAACGGCACGCCATGAGCCTCGTAGGCAGCACCGCCAACAAGATCCTCTTCAGTGGTATACCCGCGACCCAAACTGTTGATATGCTCCAGCACGCAACAGGCCGACTTGACCACCTCAGGGCCAATGCCATCGCCCGGCAATAAAACAAGACGACCAGACATCAAGGAGACGCCCACAACCACGGACGTTGTGTTCTATCACGCTCCTCGAAAGCACGAATCGAGTCTTCCTCCTTTAAGGTCATGGCAATATCGTCTAGCCCTTCCAACAAGGCACGCTTGCGGGTCTCATCGATATCAAAAGAAAACACCTGCTGTGTGCCCTCAACGCTCACGGTCTGCTGAGGCAAGTCCACTGTCATATAGGCGACAGCTTCGGCTGCCTGCATGAGCTGCCCCACCTGTTGCTTAGGAAGCACAATCGGCAACATGCCGTTTTTGAAACAATTGTTATAGAAAATGTCGGCAAAACCAGCACCAATTAAACAGCGATAGCCCGCATCCAACAAAGCCCACGGAGCATGCTCTCGGGAAGAACCACAGCCAAAGTTGTCGCCGACAACCAGAATGGCTGCCCCCTTATAGACTTTTTTGTCCAACAGCAACGATGAATTCCACGCACCCTTATCGTCATAACGTAAGTCATAGAACAAACCCGCACCAAGCCCCTTACGCGAGACAGTCGTCAAAAACTGCTTGGGAATAATCATATCGGTATCGACATGATCCCGAGCAAACGGAGCAGCGATGCTTCGTAGAGTCGTGAATTTCTGCATGATTATAGCAGCTCCCTGACGTCGGTGATATGCCCCGTGACGGCAGCAGCAGCAGCCATTTGCGGACTAAGCAGGTGGGTGCGTCCAAAGCGTCCCTGTCTGCCTTCGAAGTTGCGGTTCGATGTGGACGCACAACGCTCACGGGGATTCAAGCGGTCATCGTTCATAGCAAGGCACATAGAACATCCTGCTTCTCGCCACTCGAATCCTGCTTCTTTGAAAATTTGATCAAGCCCTTCTCGTTCGGCTTCCTGTTTGACGAGCCCCGAACCCGGCACGACCATCGCCTTGAGTCCGTCCTTGACTTTGCGCCCTTTAATCACAGTAGAAGCAGCACGCAAGTCCTCCAGTCGTCCGTTGGTACATGAACCAATAAAAACGTGGTCTATGGCAATATCGACAATCTTCGTTTTCGGTAACAAACCCATATAGGTCAACGCCTGTTCCATAGACTGACGGCGGGCTGGGTCTTCTTCTTGCTTGGGGTCTGGCACAAAGCCTCCTACGTGCGTAACATCTTGCGGGCTCGTCCCCCATGTAACTTGCGGTTCGATACGTTCAGCCTGAAGAGTCACTTCTTTGTGGAAGTGCGCGTCATCGTCACTGACATAGCTCTGCCAGTGGTGGACGGCTTGCTGCCAGTGCTCTTTGCTCGGGGCGAGGGGACGCCCTTTCAGCCACTGGATAGTGGCATCATCAACAGCGATAAGCCCAGCCCGTGCCCCTGCCTCGATAGACATATTACACATGCTCATACGCCCCGACATACTCAAGGCATGCACAGCATCGCCACTATACTCAATGACGTATCCCGTACCGCCCGCCGTGCCAATCGTGCCAATAATCGCCAAAATCATGTCTTTCGCCGTTACATGCTCAGCAAGCCTGCCATTGACAGAAATACGCATGCTCTGTGGACGCTTTTGCCGCAGCGTCTGTGTCGACAGCACATGTTCGACCTCTGAGGTGCCAATACCAAACGCCAACGCACCAAAAGCCCCATGGGTAGACGTGTGCGAATCGCCACAAACAATCGTCATGCCCGGCTGTGTTAAGCCCTGCTCGGGCCCAATAACGTGGACGATGCCTTGCCGCACATCATCGATACCAAAGTGCGTGATAGAAAAATCACGACAATTCTGTGCTAGGGCTGCAACCTGCAAGCGGGCTTGCTCATCGGCTATATGGGCCCGCCCCTGCCGACGAGTCGGCACCGCATGATCACACACCGCAAGAGTCGCATCCGCGCGACGAACGCCACGACCATTCTCGCGCAAACCAGAAAAAGCCTGCGGGCTCGTCACCTCATGCACAAGATGTTTGTCAATATACAACAAATCGACACCATCCCCCAACGATGTTACCACGTGCGAATCCCATACTTTGTCAAAAAGCGTCTTTGCCATAGCGATACGACCGGTTATTGCTCTGAGACTGTTTCCTCTACATGCCCTTGAGCGTCAGCGGGGGCGACAGGGTCTTTGTTGTCCTGTGCTGTTTCTGTTTGACGATTTTCGCCCGTGATAATTTTTTCGGCGATTCGTGCTTTTCTGCCTGTGCGTCCGCGCAGATAATAAAGTTTTGCTCGGCGCACATCGCCGCGGCGCACCACTTCAATACGAGCAATACACGGCGCATGCAACGGAAAGACACGCTCGACTCCCTCGCCATAGGAGACCTTACGCACCGTGAAAGACGAATTCAAACCACGGCGGCGATAAGCAATACAGACACCCTCAAAAACTTGAATACGCTTGCGCTCACCCTCGACAACTTCCACATGGACGCGCAGACGGTCGCCCCCTCGAAAGTCCATTGTTCGAGACGACTTCAGGCTGTGTAACACGCCTTTTTCTATATCTCTGAGGCTAGCCATGGCTCCCATCATTGTTCATATCAAAACGTTGGTGGACTGTTGCGTCCGTTGTCCCCCCCTCTTGTCTTATGTCTTATCCGTTAGCCCCTATCCGTCAGTTCCCCGCGGGCAAGCCCTCCCACAAGAGAGCCGAACCCCTTTACTATATAGTGTTTCTTTTCTTATTTTGCACGTTTTTTATTCGCCAATAAGTCGGGTCGGCGTTTTTGTGTTAGGGCTTGTGCCTGCTCTCGGCGCCATGTCTCTATGGCTTGGTGATTGCCCCCCATCAGCACCTCTGGAACAGAGCGTCCCTGCCAACAGGCGGGCTGCGTATAGTGCGGATACTCAAGCAAAGACTCGTTGCCCTCAGCCCCCCCAGCAAAACTTTCCTCTTGAAGACTCTGGGGGTTGCCGACAACCCCCGACAGCAGACGCACACAGCCATCGATAAGGACGAAGGCTGCCATCTCGCCGCCCGACAAAACATAATCGCCGATGCTGATTTCCTCCATCTGCCACGCCTCGATGACACGCTCATCGATGCCTTCATAGTGTCCACACACCACCGCCAAGCCTCCCTCAGCCACACAAGCCCGCAGGCGTGCCTGCGTCAACGGCTTGCCTCTCGGCGTTACATAAATCACCTTGCTCCCCCTCGCCATAACCGAAGATAAAGCCCTATCCACCGCATCCGCCCGCAACACCATACCGGCACCGCCCCCATAGGGCTTGTCATCCACGTTGTGGTAGCCTCGACAAAAAGACTTGATGTCAATAACGTCGAGACCCCATAGCCCCTTGTGTAACGCACGACCAGCGATAGAATAGCCCAAGGGCCCTGGAAACATCTGCGGAAATAAGGTAAAAACACGCGCACGCCACATCGCACACCCCACACATCACACGCCTAATTAGGAGTCCTTCTCTGCTGTCTTTTCCGTCTCTTCTGTCTTTTCTTCTGTTTTCTCTTCGCTCTTTTCTGGCGTTGGTGTTGCGGCGGGGGCAGCGGGTGCCGCGGGTGCCGATGGCACTTCTTCTTCCACTTTGCGCTTCAAGTGTTTCTTTGTTTGTGTCGGTATGGTGCGTTTTGCCATGCCTTCTGTTTCCATAAAACGGAGCACTCGGTCGCTGGGATGCGCGCCGACCGACAGCCAATACGTCAAGCGTTCTTTGATGAGCAACACTCGGCGCGCATCATCCTTTTTGAGCATCGGGTCATAGCTGCCCAGCACCTCGATGAAGCGTCCGTCGCGCTTCATGCGCTTGTCCGCAACAACAATGCGATAATACGGACGCTTATGAGAGCCCGAACGCGTTAAACGAATCGATAAAGCCATAATCCCTTTGTTCTCTTTATTTGTCCCCCTCGCCCTATCCCTAGCACACCCGCGACCATCATGCAAATCATGCTTTTGCTTTGCCCCCTCTTGCTACCTGAAAACGAAAGTGCATGACATCGCCATCTTGCACCACGTAGTCCTTTCCTTCCTTACGGACGTTGCCCGCGGCTGCGACCGCCGCTTGTGAACCACCAGCAAGATAGTCGTCATAGCTGACCGTCTCGGCACAAATAAAGCCTTTGGCAAAATCCGTATGAATCACACCTGCCGCGTCCACTGCCGTTGCCCCACGTTTATAGGTCCATGCCTTTGCTTCTTTGACGCCCACCGTAAAGAACGTCTGCAAGCCCAACATAGCATAGCCTGCCTGCACAAATTGTTCGAGTCCACTTGCCTGCACACCCTGCGAACCCAGATACTCTCGGCGTTCCTCTGGGGTGAATCCTGCCAGTTCTGCCTCCATCAATGCCGACAGGGTAAAACACGCACATCCCCGTTCTTCTGCCCATGCCTCCACGTGTTTCGACAGCGCGTTGCCCTTGTGGGCAGAAGCCTCATCCACATTGCAGATATAAATCATCGGTCGACAGGACAAAAGACCCATAGACAGAGCCATCGCATAAGCCTCCTCATCGAGAGAAAGCGTGCGTATCGCCTTGCCCTCGTGTAACACCGACAAAAACCGCGTCACATAATCGAGGGTATCTTGCGCGTGCTTATCGCTCCCTCGGGCGCGCTTGACGAGAGCTGCCTGCTTACGCTCGAGAACATCCATATCGGCAAGAAGCAGCTCCGTTTCTATGGTGTCAATGTCACGCATCGGATCAACGTTGCCGTCAACGTGGGTAATCTGCTCATCGTCAAAGCACCGCACCACATGCCCGATAGCTTGCACATGGCGAATAGCATCGAGAAACTGATTGCCTAAACCTTCACCTTTAGACGCCCCTTTGACCAGCCCAGCAATATCGACAACATCCAGCTGCGCAAAAATGACGTTGTCAGTCGGTGCCATTTTAGCCAGACGTTCTAGGCGTTCGTCCCAGACGGGCACGCGTTCTCGGTGGGGCTCTATCGTGCAAAAAGGGTAGTTCTCTGCCGCCGCCAACGCACGACCCGCCAAAGCATTAAAAAGAGTCGACTTGCCCACATTGGGTAAACCAACCAGACCACAAGCAAAACCCATTACACTGCCTCCCGCACACAACGTATAAACGCGGTGCCGGCACCGGCACCATCGCCCTCGCTATCCTGCACCAGCACAGGTATATGCTCGGCAACCGCTTGGAGCAACGTATCCATAGCGTTTTTTTGCTCCTTGGAAAAAGCACTGAGCACATACGCGCGCACCTCAAGGTGCTTGTCGCTGCTCGCCTGTGCGCGTCCGACTCCGAGTCGCACCCGTCCGTAAGCATTGCCCCCAAGAGTGCGCAGATGACTATCGATGTCCCGTAAACCTCGATGACCGCCATCGCTTCCGCCCCATTTGACTTTGATGCTGGCACACGGCAGGTCGATATCGTCATGGAACACGAGCACATCTTTTGTCTCGATAGCGTAATAGCGCATGACGGCAGCAACCGCCTGTCCACTTCGATTCATATACGTCTGGGGCCAAAGCAACAAACACGTCACACCATCGATAGCCCCCTTGCTCCATAAGCTCTGGAAACGTTGACGGGCGCGGGCAGGCGCAAAGTCATAACGCTCACCTATGCGGTGCAACGCCATAAAGCCCACATTATGACGGTGGTGCTCGTATGTCTCCCCCGGGTTGCCTAACCCCACCAGCAGCTTTGGCATGGATTAAGACTCATCGTCTTTTTCTTTATCCTTGTCTTCATCCTCAGCTTCAGCCTCAGCGCCTTCTTCAGCCGTTGCTTCCGTCTCGACAGCAACCGTCGGAGCAACAATGGTTGCCACAGTCATATCGCTATCCTGAGCCGTTGCCTCAACATCCTGCGGCAAAGACAAATCTGCCAGATGAATACCATCACCGATTTCTTTGCCTTCGAGGCTTATCTCAAAAAATTCTGGAATGTTAGCGACCGCACACGTAACCTCGATATCGTGGTGTATCACGTTCAAGACTCCGCCGCTCTTTAAGCCCGGTGATTTGTCTTCATCACGGAAGTGCAACGGCACGGCGACTGTGACACGGCTTTTCTCGGTGACGCTCAAAAAGTCCACATGCAAAGGAAAGTCCCGCACAACGTCATATTGGACGTCTTTGGGGAGCACTCGATGGTCTTTGCCGTCAATATCGAGAACAACCGGATGATTCATAAAGCCCTCATACCGCAACAACAGTGCTAATTGGTGTGCGTCCACCGAGACTGCCATAGGTTTATCTTTACCGCCGTAGATGATGGCGGGCACGAATCCTTCTCTGCGTGCGGCACGCGCGCCGCCTTTGCCGAGATTTTCTCGTTTGCGTGCCTTGAGTTGTGTGCTTGTGCTCATGGTCTTTGTGTCTCCTCCTAGTTAAACAAGCTGGATACGGATTCCTCATTATGAATACGCCGAATAGCCTCGCCAAGCAAGGGGGCAATTGAAATCTGGCGTATGGTTTTGACGGTTTTCGCCTCATCCGTCAGTTCGATACTATCGCTGACAATAACATGCTCGAGAGGAGCCGCCATAATCCGTGCCATCGCCCCGCCAGAAAAAATGCCGTGACTGGCATAAGCCATGACCGAGCGTGCCCCGCGCTCCATAAGAGCCTGGGCAGCATTACACAGCGTCCCTGCCGAATCAATAATATCATCGATAATCAAGCACCGCTTGCCCGAACAATCACCAATAACATTCATAACCTCTGATTGTCCTGCTCGTTCTCGTCTCTTATCGATAATTGCCAACTCATGAATGTTCAGGCGCTTAGCCAACGAGCGCGCCCGCACAACACCGCCAACATCAGGCGACACAATCATCACATCACCGCCAGCAAGATAGTTCTTTTCAATGTCCTTAACAAACACAGGAGCAGCATACAGGTTGTCCACCGGAATATCAAAAAAGCCCTGAATCTGCCCCGCATGCAAGTCCAACATCAAACAGCGAGATGCCCCCGCCGCCGTCACCAAATTCGCCAATAACTTAGCCGAAATAGGCGTGCGGGGCCCCGACTTTCTGTCCTGTCTGGCGTAACCGTAATACGGTATCACTGCGGTCACCCGTTGAGCCGACCCGCGCCGCAACGCATCCAAAGCAACCAAAAGCTCCATAATGTGATCATTGGCAGGAAAAGACAGCGATTGAATAAAAAAAGCATCGGTGCCCCGCACATTCTCGTTAATCTCGACGCTGACCTCCATATCGGGAAAGCGCCGCACCGATGCCATGCCCAACTCGACTCTCATGCTCTTACATATCGCCTGAGCAAGAGGGCGATTGCTGTTGCCACAAAATACTTTGATGTCTGCCGTCATAACGTCACGATGGTGAAATCTGCTACGCACCCTCCCCTATCCCATAACAGTGATACTTACAACACGCAAGCCATGACCGATAATTGTCTACCATACATGTCTGTGCCTTGCTTGCAGGCGCGGCGATAGCTGAAGAAACGTTTGTCCTCGCGGTAGGTATCCTGAGGCAAACGTTCTACGTAGCTCACGCCGCATCGCCTTAAGCACGCTTCGATGAAACCGGGTAAGTCGAATGTCCATTGGTCGTTTGCGACAATAAAATAATCTTGTGCCCCCCCGTGTGTATCCACGTGTGTATCCGTGAAGGCGCGCCGCATATCATCGCCGACCTGATAGGACTCTTTTTGTATGCAGGGCCCTATGGCTGCTCGCAGGGTGTCGAGGTGCGCGCCACATGCACACATGGTGTCGATTCCTCTTTGGACGATTCCGTCTCTTACGCCGCGCCAGCCTACGTGGAAGGCACCGAAGACGTTGTTGTCTGTATCGGCACAAAGCAACGGTGCACAATCAGCACTGAGGATGCCCAACGCCCAGTTACCTCTGGCGCTGATTAGCCCATCGGCACCTTCATCGGCTTGCGGCGCAACGCCCTCTCTGCCGACAACCACGACTTTATTGCTATGCACCTGTTTCGGGACGAGCAACGCCACACCCGCCAGCCCAAGAGCCTGCAAAGCCCGCTGTCTATTTTCAGTAACATGGGCTTTGTCGTCCCCTGAAGCATAGCTCATATTTAATGTGGCATACGCGCCGCTACTCATACCCCCTTGTCCACCATCGCGCATAAAAAAACCATGGCGCACGCCAACCGACGCCAACAACGAACTGGTTAGGAAACACGAGTTAGACACAGCTGTTACTTGGCAAAGCCTGTTGGTATGGTTTTATCTGGCGATAGGCACATGACTTTGAACATGCTCCCCATCTGTGCTGTTGAGGTGAGACGGTAGCATGCCATGTCTATGGCGGCTTGCTTGTGTGGGTTGTCTTTTATCAGGCGTTGTGCCCGCGCCTCGATTCCCAGCTGACGCAAAAAAGCACCTTGCTCTTGCTGGAAGACGTAGCAACCATGGCGGCGCGCGCAAGCAGCCAGCTGGGCGAAATTGACCGCCACCGACAAGTCGGCATCGCCAACATGAGTCAAAGGATGACAAAACTGGCCCCGGCGGATAGCACGCAAGCTATCGCCTGAGGACGGTGCCTGATAACCATAGTCGATAATCAAGGCGCGTCCGCCATAACGACACAGCTGCTTTGCCAGCAACGCCCCCCAAACATCGAGTTCAGGTGTATACTCAAGACACATCTGTTCTCTTGCTTCTTGAACATCATCCTCATCGAGACCGGACGGCAGGGTTGCTACCTCTGTTCCGAGAGCAAAGGATAAGCCTTTGTCGTTGGCTATCACCATGCGTTCGCGCCACGCGCCTCGATGATAGATAAACTGGCGCGTCGGTAGACTATCGAAGAATTCGTTGGCGACAACGAACCAACCACATCGGGGCAACGTGCTCGCTTGTCGGTGGTGTTTGCCCCCCGTATCGACATGGTCGTTAATGTCAACGCTGTGATAGGTCATGGCTTGATTGAAGGTGGGGTGTTTGGCAAAGACGCGCGCCATGTCTTTTGCCATTGAGCCTCGTCCGACTCCCAATTCGATGAATGCCCGCACGGACTCGGCTTGTTGTCCCATCTGTTGATAGGCATCGATGAACCATACCGCCAAGAGCTCACCGAACATTTGACTGATTTCTGGTGCGGTGGTGAAATCTCGCCCTAAGCCCGTATCTTTGCGGCGATAATAGCTGCGCGGGTGTGCCGATAAGCACGCGCGCATGTAGGCTTCCACAGTCAGTTGCCCTATGTTGGCGTTTGCCATCACCCCTGCGGACGAGAGCGCATCGCCATCGCCAGACCCCCTGCGATAATCATAGCCGCACTGAGCAGTTGCCCCATGGTTACCCATCCTAAGAATAAACCGAGATGAGCATCGGGTTCACGGACAAATTCGACAAGAAAACGCACCACGCCGTAACCCATAAGAAAGGCTGAAGCGATCATGCCCGGTCGCTGTAAAAGTCCGCCTTGCTTGCGGTCGCCCACAAAAGTAAGAGACCAAAGAAACAGCCACAAGACGATGCCCTCGCCCACCGCCTCATAGAGCTGACTGGGATGCCTCGGCACAATCCCCGCATGCGGAAAAATGACTGCCCACGCCACATCGGATACTCTGCCGTAGAGCTCGCCATTGACAAAGTTCGCCAGTCTGCCAAAAAAGAGACCTATCGGTGCAACCATTGCGAGAATGTCAAGCATCGTCAAAAAGCTGAGGCGATACTTGCGACAAAAGAGCCACGCCGCCACAACGGCGCCGATCATACCGCCGTGAAAAGCCATACCGCCCTGCCAAATATAGAGAATTCGCCGCACATCATCCAAATAATAGGGCAAGTTATAAAAAATGACATAGCCGAGTCTGCCGCCAATAATGACTCCAAGCACAATCCACAAAAGAAAAACATCATCGATAGACGCACGGGTAATCGATAAAGCATACCGCTTCACCAGATGGACAGCATAGAGCCACCCGAGCAAAAATCCCGCCAGATAAGCCAAGCCATACCAACGCACCATCAAGGGCCCTATGGACAACGCAACCGGATCCCAGTTGGGCCAGACAAAAAAACTAGGTTCAGCCATCAACGTTGCTCGTTCTTGTGAGCTCGGTCGAGCTGGCGATTTCTCTTCAGACGCACGTAGAAGGCACCCTCGCCGCCATGGTGACCAGCAGCAGATGAAACCAGCACAACCATGGGTCTGATGGACTCCTCGTTGAGCCAATCCACCAGTGATGCTCTGAGCACGCCACTGTTGTTATCCCGCCCCTTGCCCGTCCCCGTAATAACATGGAGAATTCGAGCACCTGTCGCATACCCCTTTCGCACAAAAGCATGCACCCGTAGTCTTGCTTGCTCGCGGTTCAGCTTGTGCAAGTCCAAGCGTCCATCGATAACAACCTGCCCCTTACGTAAGTTGCGCTGTTCATGGCGCGACACACCACTGCTCCCCTGTTTATTGACCGCTAACGGTGCCAGCCCGCGCTCATCGGACACGTTATCGTCTACTCTTCGCTCGTGGGGTCTGTAGGTTTTATGAAAGGAGTCGTCTCGAGTAGACAGAACGTGAATGGGTGGAGCAACGTGCCTTTTGCTCATACGTTTGCCTTTTATAGGCGTTATGCCTTCGACTTCTTGTTGCCACAGAGCCTCGTCTTCCTGCGACAAAGCCTTCGATGTATCCCTTTGTGTCTTATCGGTCATGGCGGTTATGGCGGTTATTTTTTCATCGTTGACGTGACCGACGGTGCGGACGGGTTCGGGAGCAGTATAACATAGTCGCCTTGATAATTCATCAAGCCTGCCGAGATTTCTGCCTGTGCGCCTTCGCCCCAGAAGATATCGCCGCGCACGACTCCTTTGACGGCACTTCCTGTATCCTGTGCCATCATCAGCTGTGACCACGTCTGCGTAGACAGGGGATGTGTTGTGGTCACCCACAAAGGTAAGCCAAGAGGAATAAAGCGGGTATCGACCGCCAAAGCATGGCCGTCCACCAAAGGCACGCCCAGCGAACCAACAGCACCGATGTCGTCGGGTGCTTCCTCGAAAAAGATGTAGAGCGGATTGTCCGCCAGCACACTACGGCGTTTTGTCGGATTGTCCTCGAGCCACTGTCGCAGCTTGGGCCACGTGATGGGCTCTTCATGCCATAATAAGCCTCGCTGCTTTAAGATACGTCCCAAGCTTTTGTACGTATGGCCATTACGAGCGGCATAGCGTAGCACCAACGTTGTGCCATCTGTTAGGCGGACTTTACCGCTCCCCTGCACCGACAAGACGAAGACATCGATATCGTCTTGTGCCCACGCCAACACGGGAGCAACGCCATCGATAGCCCCAGCCATAATGTCGCCTCTTGAAGGATACGGCACCACCCGTCTGCCGCGCAGTTGTCCAACCAAAGAAGGCGGGCAAGCCTCGCATGCGACAAACGATTCGCTATCAATGACGACAAGATCAGAAGGCACACCATAAATGGGCTCAGGGAACTGCTCGGTGCGCCGCGCCGAGCCCAACAAAATGGGACGAAAATAGCCCGTAAACAACCCACGTAGCCCCTCGTTCCCCTCGTCTTTGTTGCCCTCCTTAACGAAACGATAGGGGAGCAAATACGTTTCCAGCCATGCGCGTATGGCTTGACTGTCCTGCGGGTCAACGTCCTGCTCTGCCTGCCGACACAAGCGTTGCCAGAGCGATGGTGTGCGCGCCGCAACAGGCAAAAAGTCATACGTCTCAGGCTGAGTCACCAGACGCCAACGTTGTCGAACAGAACAACTGGCAAGAAAAGCCCGCCATGCCCCCTGCCACTCTTGATAGCTATGCCATGGCGCGCCCAAAGCATCGAACGTTGTGGCTTGCAGATGCCATGAACGCTGTGTCTGCGTTGTCGGCTCGAGTTCAGCGACATGCCGCTGTGCCAAACCCCACCCCAATAAAACAGCGACAGCAACCGCGCTGCCCCCATAACACCAACGCCAAAAAGACCGGGTGCGCACATAATGACGCACGCCACGCCAATCAGTCATCATGAGAAGGCTTGTCGTTGCGAGTCTGACGCAAATACCAAATCTTATCTCTTGCCGAAAAAGAACGAGAAAAAACCCAAATGTCCGTCAACGACACAATCTTCTCGGCATCGCCCTGCACGCATGTGCCCTCCTTGTCATAAAGCGCGTTGACCTGACCGGACACAATCTTGACGGTGATCTCGGCACTTTTCTTGTCTACATAAACATCGATGGGCTCACAGGAGTCGATGCCGACCAAAGATGACTCTTGGCGATGGCTATTCTCCTTGCGGGCTGCGATGGCAGCACGAAAACGCTCGTAGACGTCCTTTTCGAGCAAAAAACGCACCGACTCGACATCGCCCTTGATATAGGCTTCATGGACTCGATAAAAGACCTTCTGCACCCCCTGCAAGAAAGCCTCCATGGTAAACGTCTCCATGTGTGCCTTCAAAGCTGCCATAGAAGCAAACTGCTTCTGCCACGCCTTCTCTTCAGCCGACTCCTCCTTGACAGGAGCAGGTGCCTCCGGTTCAGCCTCACGTGCCTCAACGTCAATGACGACTCCCGATGACGACTCGCCAGCCTTGTCATAAACGCCAGAAGAAGGCGGACTGTCCGCTCCATGCCGTTCACCCAGAACCGCCCGCAGACGCAAAATCAAAAAGCCAGCAACCAAAGCCAACAAAACTAAATCAAAATCTTGAAACATAACGCAACCCCTAAGACTCCAAAAAAAAGACGACAGATAAAACCTCGCACACACGTTAAGGATATAGTTACACACAGACAGCAAAGAAAGCAAAAACATTCTCAGAAAAGGATTGTCTTTCCTTCTGACATTCTGTTTATGTTCATTGTTTGTTCACTTGGCTATCTTATACTGGTTGTGTGGGGTATTTTGTTTGAGAGAGGTATCGAGAGCTATGACATCGTTTCCATTGATTGTTGATTCAGAGGGTGGATTGGGCGGTTACTTGCGCCGTATTAACCGCGTGCCTATTTTGACGAAGCAGGAGGAGTGTCGTCTTGCTCGCCGCTGGATTGAGTCCCGTGACACTGATGCTGCTCACAAGCTTGTGATTGCTCATTTGCGTCTTGTTGCGCGAGTGGCGTTGAAGTATCGTAACTATGGCTTGCCTATTTCTGATTTGATATCTGAGGGCAACATTGGTTTGATGCGTGCGGTGAAACGCTTTGACCCGGATTTGGGCTTTCGTCTGTCGACGTATGCCATGTGGTGGGTGCGCGCCTCTATCACCGAATATGTGCTGAGTTCTTGGTCTTTGGTGCGGGCAGGTACCGCCGCGGCACGCAAAAGACTCTTCTTTGGCTTGAAACGCATCAAAAGCAAACTCCATATCTTCGACAAAAGCGACTTGAGCGAAAAACAAGTCGCCCTCATCTCGCAAGAGCTGCAGGTCTCTCAGGAGGACGTCATCGATATGAACCGCCGTCTCACGCAAGGCGATATGTCTCTTAATACGCTCGTCCACGATGAGAATGAAGCCGTCGAGTTTGTCGATGTCTTGCCGGATGATACGCCCAACGCCGAAGAGCAAATCACCGAGCAAAACGAGCTGACTCATCAAAGAGCCATTCTCAAAAAAGCCATGGGGAGCCTGACTCAAAGGGAACGAAACATCCTCGAGGAACGCCATATCAAGGAAGAACCCAAGACGCTGCAAGATCTTGCTCGACAGCATAACATCAGCCGCGAACGGGTGCGTCAAATCGAGTTGGGTGCCTTGCGTAAAATCAAACGCAGAGCCTTAGAAGAAATGCGCAGAAACACCCTTGCTCACGCCCACTAATGGGCTCAAGAGTGCGGATGCACGCACACTAAGGTATCTTCAAGAAGCTTGAGGGGGAGTCTCTTGCGGCGATAGAGCCGTTGTCAACCGGCGCATCATGACCTGTCGAGGCAAACCTGCCTCTATGGGTGGCAAGAAGTGCACACGGATGGTTCCGCTATAGATGAGGAATCGTCTGCGCCGCCAATAACGTCCTGAATCCAGTACCACCGGGACGACAGGCAGGTCACTTGCTTCATAGAGCGCGCCGATGCCGGGCAGCAGACGCACCCGCTCGCCGTAAGGACGCCGTGCCCCTTGCGGAAAAATAACAAAGTGACGCAAACCAGAACGGCGACGACTCTTGAACGCAGCAACAAGCTCAGCAATGCCGCCGCGACGTCCCACCGCTATCATCCGCGCACGAAGGAGGAACCAACCATAAAAGGGAATCCACGTCAGCTCTCGCTTCAAAATATAGATACAATCCTTGATAACGGACGGAAAAAAAATCACATCCCACATCGATTGGTGCACGGAAGCGACCAAAGCCCCTTCAGCAGGCAGATTGTCCAAGCCCGAGACCTCGTGTTTCAAGCCCAAAATGACTCGCGTCGAGAACAGTGTCATCTTTGTCCACAGACTCAAAAAGCCCCGCACATAAGCCACAGGAAACAGCAGAAACCAGACCATGCCAATGACGACCAAGCCATACAAAACCGTATACAAAAAGAGCTGGAATAGGAGGGAGCGGAAAAAGGTAACAACGTAAGCCATAATGACATCTCATGTGGTCTTGCGGGGGGTATGGTGTGTTCTTATTACTATAGCATACGTGTGAGGACTCGCTGGGTCGTTAGTGTTGTGACCAGAGCAACGACACCGACGAAGATAAAGGGGATGATGAGCATCATGCCCCACAGGAGTTGTTTTTCTGTTGTGGGTGCATGTTGGAACCAGAAGAGTCCATGCTCGTGCAGGGCGCCCAGTCCAACGAGAGTGAGTGCTGCGAGTATACTGGCGAAAGCCCCGCCTCGGAAGGCAGCGAAGGAAAAGCGGCGCGTCAGCGTTTTGCGGATATAGGCGTCTCGTGCGCCGACCAAACACAAAATAT
The DNA here is from genome assembly GCA_014323835.1 of Alphaproteobacteria bacterium GM202ARS2. Classification (GTDB taxonomy): domain Bacteria; phylum Pseudomonadota; class Alphaproteobacteria; order GM7ARS4; family GM7ARS4; genus GM202ARS2. Next base: position 54,977 of record JACONH010000004.1, on the reverse strand, counting down.
CGATAGTCTCTCGATGGAGGGCAACGCCGACCCGCACCATGAAGAAGACGACCAGTGCCGCGACCGCCGTCAACAGGAGCATCATCGTGGCGACGAACAGCTTGAGCCGTCCGAGAAAGGCAAAGTTGTCCGAGAACCAGCGGTTATGCTCCTCGATGAGGAGGGTGTATCCCCAATCGCTCAAGGTTTGCCGCAGAGGCTGCGGGTCGAGGGCGTGCTGAGCTTTCAGCGTAACATCGATGACCGCGGGCAAACTGATTCCTTGCACAATGTCTATGTTGCTCCCCAGCCATGGTTGCAACAAGCGTATGACCTCTTCTTCTTCCAGCCACACGGCTTGGGCTATGGCTGGTGTCCCTCGCACCAGCTGGAGAATACGTTGTTTATCTTGTTCGGTGGCATCTTTCTTCTGTTGCTCTTGCTTGGCCCCTTGCTTGGTAATGAGTTGCATGGTCACGTGGCCTTCCAGCTGGTTTTGCCAATGCGAGACAATATGCGATGCGATGAAAACGCCAACGAACATGACGGAAGCGGCATAGACGATTCCGCCCACTGCCCACTGAATGAAAAGCAGAGGGGCATCGCTGGAGTGAGGAAGAGCAGCGAGAGTCATGGTAAAGGCTCGTCGAGAGGGGCGGGGGTGAACAGGGCTTGGCTTTGCTCCGTGAGGGTGCCATCGTGCAGGCACAAGATACGATGCTGATAGCGTTGCAATAATTTGCTGTCGTGGGTCGCAACAATCACAGTGGTGCCTTGTTTGTGGAGCTCTTCGAACAGGTGAAAGAATCGCTGGGTGCTTTTATCATCGACGTTGCCGGTGGGCTCGTCAGCGATAAGAAGGTCGGGCTTGTTGATAATGGCGCGCACGATAGCCACACGCTGTTGCTGTCCGCCAGACAAGGTCTGCGGATAACGCTCGAGATAGTCGCCCATGTCTGCCCATTGTAAAGCTTCTTGGGCGTGCTCGAAGGCATGGCCCCGCTGACTCGGATCAACCCAAAGGGGCAACGCTACGTTCTCCCAGACTGTCAAGTGCGACAACAGGCGAAAATCTTGAAAAACAACGCCAATACGCCGCCGCAACGACGTCTTCTCGTGACGCTTCAATTCGTGCACATAGCGGTTAAACAGGGTCAGACGACCCGTCGATGGCACGAGAGCCATATAAATCATCTTCAGTAACGAAGACTTGCCCGCGCCACTTGCACCGGTTAAAAAATGGAACGTACCGACGCTCAGCTCAAAAGAGAGCTCGCGCAAAATGGCATGCTCTGCCACATACCCGAAACTGACATTCTCAAAACGTACCATAATACAGAACAAATCACACCTCAGGCCACTTTTGCTTTGACAATGCTATCGCTGTCTCCCTACAATTGAGGGTATAAGTGGACGTATCGTCCTTTTATACGCTATCTATTTGACGCTCGTAAAGATGGCAAGAGTCCCCTGGCAATGATTATTTCCTGTCCTTCCTGTAGCACTGACTTTTCTGTTGCCGACTCGATGATTCCGCAAGGGGGTCGTCGTTGTCGTTGCAATCAATGCGGTCATATTTGGGATGCGTATCCTCATGCGTCGTCGAGTCCGCCGCAGCTGCATGATAATCCTCACTTGCAGCGGATGGCACAGGCTTTTCCTTCATCCGACCGCGGCTCTTTCGTGCAGGGGGCTATCAACCAGTGGGAAGAAGAGCTCAATGAGATTTTGTATGGCAAGAAAAAAGCTTGGTGGAAGCTGGGTTTTGATAAAGCCAAGCAGCATATCCGTCGTGCCACGAAATCCAAGCCTCGCAAGCCCATGTTTTCGTCTTTACCTGTTCCGCCTGCCGAGCCTCGCCCTCGAGTGCGTAGCACACCTAAAAAGCCGTCTTCACCTCATCAGACGTCCCACCACGTAAAAGGGTTTGGCTATGGTTTGCGCACCAGTTTTTTATTTCTTGTTTCTTTTGTTTTCTTTGTCGCCAGCCTGTATTATGCGTTTCTTTATCCGTGTTATAACCCTCATAGCGTTTTGGTTTTTGATTTTGCTTGCACGTATGCGTCACCTGCATTTAATATAGAGGTGCCTATGGAGGAGTGGCGTCAATTTTTTCTTTGAGCCAACGTTGTCGAAGCCTGTTTTATTGATACCTCGTGAAGTTGTAGACCGTGACCAGCGGGTTGCGGTTGTGCCTGAGCACGTGCCGATGTTGGTGCGTTTAGGCTTTTCTGTGCATGTGGAAAAGGGTGCGGGCGTTGCGGCGTCTTATGAGGATGGGGCGTATCGTGAGCACGGAGCAAACCTGGTACCATCGGCAGAGTCGGTTTATGGCAAGGCTCAGGTTGTTGTTTGGGTGCGTGTACCGGGAAGTGGTCTGGACGACGTACCTTTTCCTTCTTTGGGGTCGGGCTGTTGTGTTTTGGGCCTGTTTCAGCCTTCCTCGCAGCGTGTGCTGAAGGCATGCCGCGGCAAACCGCTTTATGCGTTTGCTCTCGAGCGTATGGCACGCATCACCCGCGCACAAAGCATGGATGTGCTGTCATCGCAAAGCAACCTTGCCGGCTATGGTGCTGTCATCGCGGCAGCCTATCATAGCAAGCAGCTGATGCCGATGCTTATGACGGCAGCGGGCTCGATTGTGCCGGCACGCTGTCTCGTTATCGGCGCAGGAGTCGCAGGCTTGCAAGCCATCGCAACCGCAAGGCGACTGGGCGGATTAGTCTCAGCCATAGATGTGCGCGCCTCATCCAAGCAACAAGTGGAAAGTCTCGGTGCCACGTTCCTCGAGCCAGAAGACAGCGCACAAACAGACTTCGAAACCGCACAAGGCTACGCAAAAGAAATCGGTAGCGACTATCAAAAAAAGCAAACCAAGCTACTGGAAGAGGTCTTACCCCGACAAGACATTGTTATCACCAGCGCGCTCATCCCGGATAAGCCCGCGCCCCGTATACTCACAGAGGCCCTCGTCAAACGCATGAAACCCGGTGCCATCATCGTCGATTTGGCTGCCGAAGCCGGCGGCAATTGTCCCCTCAGCAAGCCTTATCAGACAATCAATCACCACGGCGTGACCATTATCGGGGCAGCATCGCTAGCAGCACAATGGCCCAAAGATGCTAGCCGTCTGTTTTCTCGCAATGTCTGTGACTTTCTTTCTCTGTTGTTCGCTGATAATCCGCAAGCAGACATCAGTCGTATCCCGTGGGATGACGACATCATCACCAGCACCCTTGCCGTTAAAAACGGCGAACCCATCTCGAGGACTCTGTCATGACCGCAACTATACCTCATGGCGATGCTCTCATCGATGCTTTGACGATTTTTGCTCTGGCGATTATTGTCGGCTATTACGTTATCTGGGGTGTGACTCCCGCCTTACATTCTCCTTTGATGGCAATGACCAACGGCATATCGAGCGTTATCATTGTCGGTGCGATTATTGCTGCGGGTCCCTATGATCCTTTTTCTGGTAGCCATAGTGCCATTGACGCGACGATGCCGCGGGTTGGCTTGCTTGCCATTGTTCTTGCCAGCATCAATATTTTTGGCGGTTTCATCGTAACGTGGCGTATGCTTGCTATGTTCCGCAAAAAAAGCGTGCCTGAGGGGACAGACAAAAAGGATAAATCATCATGACGTCTCTTCTTTATCTTGGTGCGGCGTTGTGTTTTGTTTATGCGTTGCGGGGTCTGGCTCATCCGACGACGTCTCGGCGCGGGCTTGCGGCGGGTATTGTCGGCATGCTCCTTGCGGTTGCGACAACGTTCCAGTTGCCCGTGGTGCAGGGGCATTTACCCATTATTGTTGCCATTGCTGTAGGCGGCGTTATCGGTGCTTTCATTGCTTGGCGTATCGCCATGACGGCACTGCCGCAACTGGTGGCTGGATTCCATAGCCTCGTGGGACTGGCTGCGGTCATGGTCGCGATTACCGCCTTCTACCAGCCAGAGGTCTACGGCATCGCCGATGCCGATGGCAATCCGACTCTTGCGAGTCTCATCGAAATGGGTCTCGGAGTCGTCATCGGTGCCATGACGTTTAGTGGGTCTCTTGTTGCTTTTAGTAAATTACAAGGGCTGGTGAGCGGTGCGCCGCTGGTGTTTGTCGGGCAACACCTGCTCAATCTTGTGCTGGCGATGCTGATGGTAGCCAGTCTCGTTATGCTGGCTGTGCATGTCGAAGGCGTCTACTTTTGGTCTGCTCTTGCTCTTGCGTTAATTCTTGGCGTGACGCTGATTGTGCCCATTGGCGGGGCAGATATGCCTGTGGTGGTTTCGATGCTGAACTCGTATTCGGGCTGGGCAGCAGCAGGCATTGGCTTTACCTTAAGCAATCATCTGTTGATCATTGTCGGGGCTCTGGTGGGCTCATCAGGGGCTATCCTCAGTTATATCATGTGCAAAGGCATGAATCGTCCGTTTCTCAGCGTGATTCTGGGGGGCTTCGGACAAGGAGACGACAGCCCCGCGACAGAAGGTGCACAAGCCCGCAACGTCAAAGCCGGCAACGCTGACGATGCCGCGTTTATTATGAAGAATGCCGCGCGTATTATCATTGTGCCCGGTTACGGCATGGCAGTCGCACAAGCCCAACATGCCGTCCACGAGATGGCTCAAGCCCTAACCCAGCATGGCGCGCACGTGCGCTACGCCATTCACCCGGTTGCCGGACGGATGCCCGGCCACATGAACGTGCTACTGGCAGAAGCCAACGTCTCGTATGACGACGTCTTAGAACTGGACGACATCAACAATGACTTCGCCAGCACCGATGTTGCTTTCGTCATTGGTGCGAACGATATTACCAACCCTGCCGCACGTAACGACACGAGCAGTGCCATTTACGGTATGCCTATCTTGAATGTCGATAAAGCCGCAACGACCCTATTTGTCAAACGGTCGCTTGGGGCAGGCTACGCCGGCATCGAAAACGAACTGTTCTTCCAAGAAAAAACCATGATGCTCTTCGGCGACGCCAAAAAAATGGTCGAAGGGATTATTAAAGCCCTCTAGGTCGAAATACGTGACACCCAAATATAAAAATCAGTCGCTGTTACAAGCGACACAAGCAAGTTTAAGAGGCTTGTTTGTGCTTCTCTCTCGGGAGCGGGCAGCCCAAAAAGAGCTGGCTCTCATTGTTTTCAGCCTTGTTCTTGTCGTTATCAGCCATGCGGCGGCGTTACCCGTTGCTATGCTGGTCATCGCCTTGCTCATGCTCGTTGTCGAGTGTTTGAACACCGCCATCGAACGCCTGTGCGATAAGGTGGAACCAAAAAAAAGTAACGCTATTAAAGACATCAAAGACATCGCCGCGGTGCCTTCGTTGATACTCAGTATCATCTATGGTATGGCTTTGGCGGGCTTTATCTACAGTCTCACCTTGCCATCCCCCCTGCCATTCTAAGACAATGACCAAAAACGACTGGCATAACGTGCGGGACAGCGTCCTTGCTTGCTTCAACGTCAGTGCTACGCACATAAAAAACAAGCGGTGGCTACGCGTGGCGCTTGTCGCTGTCTCGACAGCTGTCATTTTTGTTGCTTTGCCTGTTTTGCCTGTTTTGCCGGACGAGTCACGGAACATCGCACCGATCATGTTGTTTTCTCTACCCATTTTTATGCTTGCCCTTACGTACTTCAATGCTCGGAACAGACCGACGCTTATGTCTCTTATTCTTATAGCCTTAAGTCTCATAGCATTCATTTATCTTAGAAATATTTTATACTGGATTCAGCGTATCGGTACCGACAGTCTATCCGAAATAGCCTTATTTAAATGGGAAGAGGCTGTCTTTTTTATTGGGACTCTCAGCAGTTTAATCTCTGTCGATAAAGTCATTACGATAAAACCCATACAAGTATTTCTTACTTGGTTCATCGTTGGTGGATTGGCTTTCTATCTTTTTACCCGCTATCGGCAGGTTTACGTTTATGCTGTGAGGCACGTTGTTTTTTCTCTCGCACTTCTATGGATTTCCTATACCGTTTATTCAATACACTCTTTATTTATCGATAATATAAAAATTAGAACCATCGTCACTGAGAATTTACAGGTCGATGATGTTACCATTTCCCGCGAGGATTATCGCCCCCGCCGTGTTATTGTCTATATTGGTGAATCGACGTCTGCCCTGCACATGTCTCTTTATGGCTATCCGCGGGAGACGACTCCCCAGCTGGCTAAGCTGGCAAGCCAAGAAGGATTTATTCTCTTCCACCATACCTTGTCGTTACACACGCACACGACTCCATCTCTCGTGGAAGCTTTGACGATAGATCTTGCTCCTACGTCCCACCCTAGGAAAGTCCAAACGTTTCACCGTTCCAGAAAAAGACTATCCATCATCGATGCTCTTAACCGGGGAGACGTTGAGACCATCTGGATATCGAGTCAAGAAAGGTCCGGGACATGGAATTTAGCCTCTTCAGTGATTGGTGTTGCTGCCTCACAAAAGAAATGGGCTGTTGATAAAAAGACGACAATTCTCAGTAATTTGGCTCTTAAGATCGAACGACCCGATGATCTGACGTTCTTTGTGCAAGAAATAGACAAGCTGGATACAAAAGACACCACAGCCCTCTTTCTGCAATCTTATGCCGGACACGGCAGTGAAAGAGAGCGAGGACAGGAAGAGCCGTGGCAGGACCTCATGGGTAAGCAGGATCTCATCAGTAGCATGTCGGGAGCCGCCCTTTATGGCTCTGCGACCGAAGAGGGCTTGCAAAAAAGACATAGCCAGTATGATAACGCCATCAAATATATCGATAACAGTGTGACGACAATCATTTCAAACTATGCTTCTTCTAAAGAAGAGCCTGTTATTTTTATTTATTTCTCGGACCATGGCGAGTCCATTTTCGAGGGACACGGGCACGATTCTGCTCGTTTTGTTTTTGAGATGGCGACTGTGCCCTTTTTCATCTATTTTAATACGGCAGCTCGCCAGCAATTTGCAGACAAATACAAGCATCTGCGAGACATTGCTTATGCTAAACAACCGATAACGCTCGATTCTGTTGCTAGTATTCTTACGTTTCTTTTTGATATGACCATCGAATCGGACAATTTTTCTATGGGCCCGAACCTTGCTCCTATCACGTTGCCCCCGGCAATTACTGTTCGAAACACAGCCTCTGGGCCAACGGCTATCTTTCTAGGAAGTAAGGCGTTTTCCGACAAGTATCCCTCGACGAGACGAGTCAACGATTCTGCCACCGACCTTTATGGTGCCAAGCACATAACGCTGAAGAACAAACATGATAATGGAGAAATCTGCACGCACGCCGCCAATCATTTAGGACGGGCTCTTAAGGGTTTACTTGCTTCCAACTGTATCGAAATTGATATTGTTGTGCAGGATGATGGCGCGATTCATGTCTATCATCCTCCCCAAGACCATATTGGCTTGGAGCTAGAAGCTATCTGGCAGTCGGTCGCCCATCATGATGGCGCTCTTTGGCTGGATGCCAAAAACATAAAACAGCCCGCGGCGTGTGAGCATTTGCGGGCATTTCTCGCAGCGCGGGTGCAAGACGAACACAAGCCTCGTTCTGTCCTCGTAGAATTCCCGCCGCCAACCAATTTCGATGACCCTGCTATCCGCGCGTGCGCGCAACAGATAACGGGGTTGGTCACGTATGTATCCTATTATGTGCCTACCCAGCTGGGTCTTGCCTGTCGAGAGTCGTTGCAAGACCGCGCTGTGCAAGCACCTGTGGAAACATCGGCATCGTGTCTTTCTCTGCGAGAAAAAATCGACACAGCCTTAGGCACGGGTTTTATCTCTGATATCAGTTTTGACTACAGACTTCTACCGGCTATAGAAGCTTTGGGCTATGACCATACAGTCGTTCGCTTTCACACGTGGCATGTGCAAGCGGCACGTATCGATACAATCCCTTACGAGAAATTCGGCTTTATCGTTGCTCGATAGCTTGCACCCCCCCACGCCGTGCGTGGGGGGGATAGGTTTAGCGTCTTTCTGCGAACAGCCGTAACAGCATCAAGAACAAGTTGATGAAGTCGAGATAGAGGCTGAGCGCGCCCATGATGGACTTTTTCGAGGCGATTTCTGGCGAGTCGCTGACATCATACATTTCCTTGATTCTCTGGGTATCATAGGCTGTCAAGCCGGCGAAGACCAACACACCCACGACGGAAACGACGAAGCTGAGCATACTGGACTGCAAGAAAATATTGACGACGCTGGCAAGGACCAAGCCGATGAGCCCCATGAAGAGGAATGTGCCGAAACCGCTGAGGTTCTTACGGGTTGTGTAGCCGTATAGGCTGAGGGCGGCGAAGGCACCTGCGGTAATGAAGAAGACTCGTGCGATGGAGCCGCCAGCATAGACCATAAAGATGGACGACAGCGACAAGCCCATGACACCAGCGAACACCCAGAACAAGGTCTGGAGCGTGCTTGCCTGCATACGATTGACGCCGAAACTCAAGGCAAGAATAAAGCCCAGAGGTGCGAGCATGACGACAAAAGCCAGCGGGCTAGCAAAGAGCGTCTGTCCCCAAGCCGTCAGACCAAGGATAGCACCAGTAGGATCCATAACGACGGCTTGCTGGAACGAAAACCAAGCAACAATCCCGCTCAAGAGCACCCCTGATGCCATGTAGTTGTATATGCGTAGCATGTGCTGACGCAGACCCTGATCAACAGTAACGTGGGGTTTGCTGACTGCCGACGGACGATAATCAAAAGATGCCATAACCGCAACCTCCTGTGTTGGTTTATGTTTAACCTTCCCCGTGATGTCTTAAGTTGACGTTACCCTGCATTTATGGGTTACATAAATGGAGAAAACGTGAAAATCAAGAGGAGATTTTGTCATGACACAAAAACAAGATATGCTCTATCGCGAGTTGGGCGACACCGGTCTGAAGGTCAGTTTGATTGGCCTTGGCACGATGACGTGGGGCGAGCAAAATACGCAAGAAGAAGCCCACGAGCAGATGGACTATGCCCTGTCTCGTGGAGTCAATTTCTTTGATGCTGCCGAGTTATATCCGGTTCCCCCTAAGGCATCCACGTCTGGTGCAACGGAGCGTATTATTGGTGCGTGGTTTTCTGCCCGTAAGAATAGGTCTCGGGTCATTCTTGCCACCAAAGTAACCGGGCGTAGCGGTATGGATTGGATACGTGGCGGCTCGCGTTTAACGCCCGCACAGATTGTTGAAGCCTGTGATGGCAGCTTGCAGCGGTTGTCTACGGACTATATTGACGTGTATCAGTTGCACTGGCCCGATAGAACGACCAATTTTTTCAGCCAGTTGGATTATACGGGGGCCCCTGACCCTGAGGATGTGACAACTCTTGCGGCACAGTTGGAGGCGTTGGGCTCTTTAGTCAAAGCAGGCAAGGTGCGCCATATTGGTTTGTCCAACGAGACACCTTGGGGCGTCATGCACTGTCTGCATTTAGCCGAGTCACGAGGCTTGCCGCGGGTGGTCTCGGTGCAAAACCCCTATAACTTACTGAACCGCAGCTTTGATGTTGGGCTGGCTGAAGTCGCCATGCGAGAGCGCTGTGGTCTTTTGGCGTATTCGCCCCTAGGCTTTGGTGTCTTAACCGGCAAGTATCTCGACAAAAAGCCGCCGCCAGGCGGACGCCTGACGCTGTTCGGCGCCATGTTCGGACGCTATACGCAGCCTTTAGCCGTCGAGGAAACAAAAAAGTACGTAGCCATTGCCAAAAAGTACGGGCTAGAGCCCACCGCCATGGCGTTGGCTTTCGTCAACTCTCGTCCGTGGCTCACCAGCAACTTGATTGGAGCAACCAGCATCGAGCAACTCGACGCGAACATATCGAGTGCTTTTGTGACGCTGCCGCAAGAGGCTCTTGCCGAGATTGATGCCCTCCACAAAGCACAGTCAAATCCCTGTCCTTAGGCAAATCCTTGTCCTTAGGCAAATCCCTGTCCTTAGGCAAATCCCTGTCCTTAGGCAAATCCCTGTCCTTAGTTCTTAATCCACCACAGCCACAGGTATTGGATACCTGAAATCAGTGTTGTTGCTGCGACAATCCACGGTAGAAAAATAAACGGAAAGCCATACAGGGGACTGACTTTCATGAAGGGGGCTGCTTGTCCGATAAGGACGATGAGGACGAGCAACATTTGCGCGGTGGTGTTGATTTTGCTGCTGAGGGTCGGTGATATAACGCCGTGACGCACATCCAGCAGCTGAGCGAGGGCGAGGGACAAGACAATCAACGTGTCTCGGAAGACCACGAGGATAACCAAACCCAAGTGCAACCACTCCATGATGCCACAGAAGATGTAGATGCTGACCAGCAGAATTTTATCAGCGAGAGGGTCGAGGTAGACTCCGAGTATGTTTTTTGTTTTGGCACGGCGGGCAAGAAAACCATCGATGGCATCGCTGAGGGCAGAAGTCGTGAAGAGGATGAGCGCGCTCATGTAGTCTTGCTCGAGCAAGAGCCACAGGATAAGTGGGGCAACGAGGATGCGTGCAAATGAAATCCCGTTGGCACAAGAAATCCAAAAAGAATCGGAGAACGTCAAAGGCATGCGAGTCTCTTAAGGAGCAGGCTGTTAGGGCGAGGTGTTGCCCCGCAGGAGCCACGTTTTTTGGTCGTCATCATAGGTCAGTGTCAAGCCTTGTTGAGCGAATTGCCTTTGCAGATTATCGATGCTGGTGGCAACGGATGCTTCCACAATAGCATGATCTCGAGACAAGGTTGCGACTTTCATGTTGCCGATGGCGGCGTTCTGCTGCAGGCTCTTTTTGATGGCGACCCAGTCGGCGAAGCCACCATAGAGGACTTTGATGACGATATCGCCGACAATTTTTTCTTCGTCAAAACGCACGAGGTTGCGTTCTTTCCACCGTTGTTCGAGGTAGTCTCGTGTTTTTTCGGCAGCGCGGGTGAGCATCTGCTCTTCACTTTCTTTGGGTTGCCGAGAAATAAACAGCGAAAAGTAATCTGGTGGCAAACGAGACGGAAACTGGTATTCGCCCCCTTCTATGTTGAGCAAATTCATCTGCCCCTTCTTATCGAATGTCGGTTGAGCAATAGCAATGACGAGACGCTGAGCCTTCTGGTCGGCGGCAAGGCGAGCAAGGGAATCAAAATAACGCCCGTCACGGGAAGACGGCAGAGAGGGCCCTGTCTCAGGGATATACGGGCTATAAAAGGGCGAGAGCACCGGCAACTGCCGCCACGCACCGAGCCACGGGTTGCTGTCGTCCCACAGAATCGAGATGCCCGCTTGCGTGTAAATGGGCAGAATAACGACTCTGCCAACGAATCCGCCGACAAAAGGAATGTTGAGATGCTCCAACAGCTCACGGATGAGTTTTTTATCGTAACGCCAGCTCATTTTGGCGTAATAGCTGTCTTGGGTGAATCCCTCTTCGTCTACATCGACTCCCTCGGCGAACAGGCGGACGTCGGACGATGCCAGTTGCGGCAGGCGCGAGTGATCTTCTTTCAGAGTCAAGGCATGAAGCAAGCGATAAAAGGCATCAGCACGGGTTTTCAGCAAGGCTTCCCGCCTCGCCGACTCAACACTACCCGCCGCCAGATTAACAATCACATCAGGCACAACGTAGCTGGTCTCTGATGTCTGGGCGCGCACAGAAAACACGCCACACACAAAAACAAACAGAAACAGAAACAGGGCAGTGAAAAAACGAACCATAGTCAAAAAAAGGAAGGCAGGAGCAGGGACGGGGGTCATGGCTTTCTCTAGCACAGAACGCGTCACGATTCTACCAAGCCCGAGATTTAAGACGTATCAATTTTTTCTTGCGTAGCCCTCAATGACTCGAACATTGTTGGTGCAGGGACGTATTTCTTTCCCAAAAGATGCCGTCTTGATATCCCTGTATCACTTTATTCTCTTTAGCCATCGCCAAGCGTTTGAGAGCCCAACAGAGATACGTTGCGTTGATATCCATAGCTGCCCAACGTCTGCCGAGCTTTTCAGCAACAACGGCAGTTGTGCCACTGCCCAAAAACGGGTCAAAGACAAAGTCGCCCTTTTTCGAACTCGCAAGAATCAATTTTGCCATAAGCTTTTCAGGTTTTTGAGTCGGATGTTCCGTGTTTTCAGGCATCGACCAGAAAGGCACTGTCATGTCCGTCCACATATTCGACGGATGCGTTAAACGGTAACAACCATTTTTTTCTTCCTGCCAATCTTTCGGCACCCCTTGTTCTCGGTAGGGGGCAATAACCTTGCGTTTGACTTTGACCGCATCAACATTGAAATAGTATTCACGAGAGCGCGTACAAAACCAGATATCTTCGGCATTGTTTTTCCAGTTACTTTTTGCACCGCGTCCTTTATCCCGCGCCCACGTGATTCTATTCCTGACATGCCACCTCTTGTCCAGAACAGGAAAGATGAGAGCCGATGTGCGCCAATCTGAACAGACGTAGATTGTCGCTTGTGGCTTCAGCATCGGATGCAACAGAGAAAGCACCCTATCAAACCAGAGACGATAGTCTCCATCACTTTGTTTCTTGAAGACATTGCCCGAAAAATTTTTGTCAAGGTTATACGGCGGATCCAAAATCAATAAGTCAATAAAACCTGTTGGCAAATAACCCGCCACTTTCATCAGGTCACCGCACATGACTCGCCCTTCTATAGCCTTAGGGGCAACAGCCTCGTTAAGATATTGGATGTGTTGGGCGTAGGTGCGTGTGTCTGCTTCGGTGCAGCACAGGGTCTTGTTTCTTGGCGAGCGTTGGAGCATGGGCGTAAACCTCGAGTCGCCCCCTTTATCGCAAGAACCAACCTATCCCGTCAAGAGAGATAACAAAACAATCGGGCAGGTGCATATGATGTAGACCTAATAAATTTAAAGCCGCGCATTTTAAAGCCATTGACACGTAGAAATTCCATGCTGGAAATGCTATATTACATTTAAAGCCGCGTGTGCATAGAGTCGTCTCGAGATATAACTCGGTTACCTATATCCAGCTTGCATTTAAAGCCGCGTGTGCATAGAGTCGTCTCGAGATATAACTCGGTTACCTATATCCAGCTATGGCACTTCCCCTCGAGAAAACCGACATCAGCACGAGCTATCGCGACAGCGGTGTCGATACGTTAAAGGGACAAAAGTTTGTCGAGCGTATCACGCCCCTTGCGAAAACGACTCGCTCGTCATCTGGTATCCAAGATGGACTCGGTGGCTTCGGTGGCTTGTTCGATTTAGCCGCCGCTGGTTTTACTGACCCAGTGCTCGTAGCAGCCAGTGACGGAGTCGGAAGCAAAGTCATGCTCGCCCGCACCCCCGCGCAACGCCACGCCCTTGGCATCGATTTGGTCGCCATGTGCGTCAATGACCTTGCTGCCATGGGCGCGCAACCGCTTTTCTTTCTCGATTACTACGCCTGTAGCACCCTAGAACCCGACAAAGCCGTCAACATCATCGAAGGCATCAAAGACGCCTGCCTATCATCTGGCTGTGCGCTCCTCGGCGGCGAGACCGCCGAAATGCCGGGCTTATACCGCACCGGCCATTTCGACTTGGCGGGATTCGCCGTCGGCGCACTGGAACGAAAAACCCTCAAAAACACCCCCCTCAAAGAAGGCGACCTGCTGTTCGCCCTCCCCTCATCCGGCCTTCATGCCAACGGCTTTTCTCTCGTGCGCCACATCATCGACAAACACAACATCGACCTTGATGCCCCCGCACCTTTTGCCGAGTCAGGCTCTCTGCGCGACGCGCTCCTCACCCCAACTCGCCTCTATGTCAAAGAATGTCTTGCCCTCAAACAATGGAGCAAAGGCTTCGCCCATATCACCGGCGGCGGTATCTCCGAGAACATCCAACGTATCCTACCCCCCGACATCAGTGCCCACATCGACCTGAGCCAATGGACTCTGCCACCCCTGTATCAATGGCTCGCCCAACAAGGCCATCTCAGCGTCAAAGACCTACGTGCCACCTTCAACTGCGGCATAGGCATGGTCATAGCCGTATCCCCCGACCACGCCGATGCCCTACAACACTGGAGCAACACCCACACAACCCCCCTGTTCCATATCGGACACATCGCCAGCGACAAAAAAGCCGTCCATTACCACAACGTCAACGCATGGAACCTCGAGGCCTAAACCTATGACCGTATACAAACACCCCCTTGCTGTTTTTGTGTCGGGACGTGGCTCGAATCTGCACAGCCTCATCGAGAACTGCCAGCAAGCCGACTTCCCTGCCCGTATCACCCTTGTGGTGAGCAACCGCCCTGATGCCCCTGCCCTGACCCTTGCCGAACAAGCAGGTATTACCCCTGCTGTTGTGCCACACGATGATTACCCCGACCGCACCAGTCACGGACAAGCCCTTATGGCGACTCTGCACTATCACAGCACAGACATCGATATGATATGTCTTGCTGGTTATGATCGCCTTCTTGCTGGTGATTTTATCCGCAACGTTGGCATCGACATCATCAACATTCACCCGTCCCTGCTCCCGAAACACAAAGGATTGAACCCGAATGCCCGAGTGCTGGCGAGCGGCGACAACGAATCAGGGTGCACAGTGCATCGAGTCATCGAAGACATGGATGCTGGCGAGATAATCTTGCAAAAACGCGTGCCTGTGCATCGGGACGACACGCCTGAGACGTTGGCAGCGCGGGTGCTGGAACAAGAGCATCTTGCCTATCCCCAAGCGCTGCGTAAGATTTTTAGCCAACGCCAAAAGCGCGTTGCCTAACCCACCAACATGCGTATAGCGATTATCGGCGGCGGCGGTATCGGCGGCTATCTCGCCGCCATGCTGGCACAAAAAGAACAAGACGTAACCCTGATTGCTCGAGGCAGCCACTTGCTCGCCATGACCCGCAAGGGCTTGCATCTCAAAAGACAAGACCCTTTATGTGACATCCGCCCGCGCCTTAAGTTGACAGCCATGCCCGCCAAACTAGACGCTGAGGTGGTTCTCGTCTGCGTCAAAATGACCGACCTAGAGTCGGTCGCACAGCAGCTCTCGACAATATTGACCGCCCGCAGTCTTATTTTACCGGTGCAAAATGGCGTCGAAGCCCATGCTATCCTCAGTCAGCACCTGCCTGAGCACGATGTTGGCAAAGGCACTGCTCATATATCGGCACGTATCGTTGAGCCCGGGGTTGTCACCCTCGATGGCCGTCTTGCCCGTTTCTTTTTTTCGGCGCCCACCCAAACCGCCAACGGCGGTGAAACCTTAGCCGCTTTTGCCCGCATTGCCGAAAAAGCGGACGTAACCGTGTCTATCGAGAAGGATGACTCGATGGAGCGTCTTTTGTGGCACAAATTCATTTTTTTGACCGCTTTCAGTGGTCTTACCACGGCTTTGCGAGTCCCTTTAGGGGTTATCCGCGCCCACCCTTCTGGTCTGTCGCTTTTTTATCAAGCCATGTGCGAAACCGAGTCTGTCGCCAAAGCACAGGGCAAAACATTTCCCCAATCCCCCAGCGAGCAGTGGCGAGAGCGTCTTGCCTCGATGCCTGAGAGCTACCGTGCCAGCATGAGTCTCGATGCCGAGAGGAACAAGCCCCTCGAGTTGCCATGGCTATCAGCAGCTGTGGTGCGGATGGGTGAGGCTCATTCTATCGAGACTCCCGTTCACACGTTTATTACGACGATGTTGACGCTCCCGCGGGCGTAACATTCTGCGCGGCAAGATAGGCTTCGGCTTCTAGGGCTGCCATGCACCCCATACCCGCAGCGGTAACCGCTTGGCGATAGACTTTGTCGCACACGTCACCCGCCGCAAACAAACCGGGGACGTTGGTAGTAGCCGTTCCCGGGCGAACAAGCAGATAGCCTTGTTCGTCCATATCGACTTTGCCTCGTAACAAGGCTGTCGCTGGGTCATGACCAATGGCAATGAACACGCCTTCTACCGACAACGTCTTTTCTTCTGTGCCGTTGACAGCCCGCACCCGCACCCCATTGACAGAACGAGGCTCATCGATACCCAAGACATCCTCGACTGTGTGATTCCATAACACGTCTATTTTTTCATGGGCAAAAAGACGTTGCTGGAGAATATGCTCAGCCCGCAAACGATCGCGACGGTGAATCAGCGTCACCTTACGAGCATGATGAGTCAAATACAGGGCTTCTTCGACGGCGGTGTTGCCGCCACCTACCACGGCTACGTCTTTGTCTCGGAAGAAGAATCCATCGCAGGTGGCACAAGCCGAGACACCATAGCCCTGAAATTGCTCTTCGCTTTTGAGTCCCAGCCAGCGCGCGCTGGCACCTGTGGCAAAAATGACTGTCTGTGCCTCAAACGTGTGCCCCGACTCGCTGTGCAGACGAAAGGGTTTGCTGTCCACATCAATAGACGTGATGGTCTCGTTGACAATCTGCGTGCCCATACGTTCAGCTTGTTTCTGCATGACCTCCATGAGCTCAGGCCCCTGCACGCTGTCCACGAAACCGGGATAGTTCTCGACATCGGTGGTTATGGTCAGCTGCCCGCCCGGTGCCATGCCGGTTACCATGATAGGCTTCAGGGCTGCTCTTGCTGCGTAAATCGCCGCGGTGCACCCCGCAGGGCCAGAGCCCACAATCACAAGCGGCGTAGAAGAAGAGGACGACATCAAACAAACAACAGAGCAATTGTTATTGCAAGAGAAAGCAACGTAGCTTAATTGACTCACAAAGGGGCAACCTAACACAACAAACCAGCATAGGTGAACGGAAAAGATGACCCTGTTTCTTTTAGCCAGACGACTCGTGCTTGTTGTGCTGCCCGTTGTGCTTACTGTGACATTGATGCCGTTTTATGCGTCTGCCGCCGAGGGACGGGTGTATGTTATCAGCCCTGAGGATGGGGCAACGGTGAGCAGTCCTTTTGTTGTGCGTTTTGGCTTGCGTGAATGGGGCATCGCTCCTGCTGGTGTCGACCACCCGAAGACAGGCCACCACCACCTTTTGATACAGCGGGGACGCAACGCTGATGTGCCGTTGCCGCCAGCGGACGAGCCGATTGCTTATGACGACAATCATCGTCACTTTGGCGGTGGACAGACCGAAACAACCATGAATTTACAACCGGGCTTTTATGCTTTAAGATTGGTATTGGGCGATGCCAATCATTACCCTATCGAATCGATGCACTCGCACATCATACGGATACGGGTGACGGAGTAAGCAGATAAGGAGAGGAACAAGGAAAGGGCATAACCGGAGCGTGTGAGGCTCCAACAAGCAAGCAACCAACACAAAAGAAGAGGTATCGAGTTATGGCACAAGTTATTCAATTTTTTTCTTCCTTGAGAAACACGCTGATTGTCGGCGTTATTCTCTTGCTCATGCTCCACATGGTGCAAGCCCCAGCGATGGATATCGACTATTTTCGCTTTTTGTTTCGCTGGTTGCATGTTGTGTCGGGCGTGATGTGGATTGGCTTGTTGTGGTATTTTAACTTTGTGCAGATACCGAACATGGCTCGTATCCCTGATGCGCAAAAGCCAGCGATTACGGGTGTTATTGCGCCGCAAGCCCTCTTCTGGTTCCGTTGGGCGGCAGCCTCAACAGTGCTGACAGGCTTGATTGTGGCGATGTTGAACGGCTACCTCATCGATACGTTGACCCTAGAAATGGATGATGATTTCGTTATCGATAAGTATATTGCTTTAGGTATCGGTATGTGGCTTGGTATCATCATGTTTCTGAATGTTTGGCTGGTTATCTGGCCCAATCAGAAGCGTGCTCTGGGTATTGTCAAAGTTGGTGACAAAGAGAAGAAGGCATCGGCGGCGACAGCCATGTTGTTTTCACGGATTAATACGGCTCTATCGATACCGATGCTGTATGCCATGGTTGCGGCGCAAAATCTCGGCTAGGGTGTCGTCTCTGTTTTCAGGTGGGAGGGGTCATGTGTGCCTTCGTGGGGCGTAGCCAAGCGGTAAGGCAGCGGGTTTTGATCCCGCCATGCGCAGGTTCGAATCCTGCCGCCCCAGCCATGATTGTTTCTTGTGAGGAAAGAGTCCAGCCATGAATAGCGTTGCTTTTGCTGATTTACAGGCTGATTTTGCGCGGATGCAAGCGGCGTATCATGCTACCCCATCCCCCAGCTATCAAGCGCGCAAGGCGGTCTTGACCACGCTGAAAAAAGCCCTGATTCAAAACGAACAGGCAATCTATGCTGCCATGAACAAGGATTATGGCTATCGCAGTCAATTCGACTCGATGATTGCCGATGTTCTGCCCAGTGTCACAAGTATCAACTACGCGCTGAAGAACCTGAAGACGTGGATGAAGCCGTCCAAGCGTCATGCTGGGCTGATGTTGATGCCCTCACGGGTGCGGGTGCATTACCAACCCTTAGGGGTTGTGGGCGTGATTACGCCTTGGAACTTCCCGTTCTTTTTGGCTCTGGGTCCTGCCGTGCAAGCCTTAGCTGCGGGCAATCGCGTCATGATTAAAATGAGCGAATTCACCCCGCACACCAACCAAGCCCTACGCAAAGTCGTTGAA
Source organism: Alphaproteobacteria bacterium GM202ARS2 (assembly GCA_014323835.1). GTDB lineage: Bacteria > Pseudomonadota > Alphaproteobacteria > GM7ARS4 > GM7ARS4 > GM202ARS2. Next base: position 36,519 of record JACONH010000004.1, on the reverse strand, counting down.
CCGCTAGCAGACCATATCGTCATTGTCGAAGGCGAAGCTGACATGGGTGCGGCGTTTTCTTCGTTGCCCTTCGACCATCTCATCTTCACAGGCTCAACAACAGTCGGCAAGTTGGTAGCAAAAACCGCAGCAGATAACCTCACGCCCATAACGCTGGAGATGGGCGGCAAGTCCCCAACGATTATTGATGACCGTATCACCATGACAACGGCGGTGGATGCCATCATTGTCGGCAAAGCCGTCAACTCAGGGCAGATTTGCGTGTCACCCGACTACGTCTTTGTCCCTGAAAAACGGCAACAGGAGTTTGTTGACACCTTCAAGACACGTTACGCTCAGTTTTTTGTCTCGGATAAGAACCGCAATAGGCAGAGCCATATTGTCACCGACAAGCAGTTGGCTCGCCTGCAAGGATTTTTACAGGATGCCAAAGCGAAAGGGGCAACGATTCACCCCGTGAAAGACGATGCGAACGGTGGGGGACGGCTTATGTATCCGTATCTGGTGACCGATGTCACTGAAGATATGGCAATCATGCAGGAAGAGATTTTTGGCTCGATTCTGCCGATTAAAACCTACGAGCATATTGATGAGGTTGTAGACTACATTCGTGGGCGTCCTCGTCCTTTGGCGTTGTATATCATGTCGTCGGATAAGGGCTTGATTGATAACGTTCTTACGAACACCCATAGCGGTGGCGTGAGCATTAACGACACGGTGATGCATGTTGCGGCGGATGATGCGCCTTTTGGTGGCATTGGCGATTCGGGCATGGGGCATTATCATGGCTACGAAGGCTTTTTGACCTTCTCGAAAGCCAAGACTGTGCTGTATGCCCCACCATGGTGGCCTAAGAACCCGATTATCCTTAAGCATCGCGACTGGGCGATGCGCGCCCTGCGAGCGGCGTTTTTGCGCTAAGACCCGAAACCTTGGTAACGAGAGGCCCCTTATGGATACGTTGCGTAGAGTGCTTCTGCTCGGCATGGTGCTGGCGACAGCCAGTCTGACGACGGGGTGTGCGTTACTCTTTTCGTTTCCGCCTGAGGCAACGAGCACACGAGAACGCCTTGCCAGTTTGCAAGGCATGGCTCGTCCGCCTTTTGATGGTGCTGTTACGATTTATTGGGACAAGTGGCAAATTCCCTTTATTGATGCGGACACGGACAGAGATGCTGCTCTTGCTTTGGGGATTGTGCATGCGCATTTGCGTCTGTCCCAGATGGAGTTGGGCAAGCGTGTTGCGCAGGGGCGTATCTCGGAGATGATTGGGCCCTTCGGCGAAGACATCGATCGCGCGCTGCGTGCCCTCGACATCGGCAAAGCGACGCCTGCAATTGTTGCTGACCTGCCCGCCGCCACACGCCAGTGGCTACAAGCCTATACAGACGGAGTCAATCACTATAAGCGCAACCTTGCCCGTCCCCCGCACGTCATGGTGGTGGCAGCCATAGACAACGATGAGCCGTGGACAATAGAAGACAGCCTGCTCTTGGGACGACTGGGCTCAGCTGATGTTAACTGGTTTTCCTTGTTCTCGTTACTCGAGCAACGTAGCAAAGAAACGTGGCCAGCCCTCTGGCAGCGTTACCGCGCCCATCAACAGCAAGGGGAACCCTCCTTCAAAGTGGGTTCTAGTGACCCGCCTGCCTCGCAACCCGTCAAGCATGCCAACAAGACGGATATAACGGCGACTCTTGCGTCTCTTCTCGAGCCTTTTATGCGGGCGGGAAGCAACTCCTTCGCGCTCTCGGCGGAGCGTTCTGCCAGCGGCGGTGCGCTGATAGCCAACGACCCTCATCTTGGTTTTACGTTGCCTAACTTGTGGCTGATTGCTGGCTTGCGCTCGCCCAGCTATCATCTTGTCGGCATGATGCCCGTTGGTGTGCCGATTATGGCGCTCGGACGCAACAAAGACATCGCGTGGGGCGGAACAAACATGCGCCAGTGGTCGAGTGACCTCGTAGACGTGAGCGTTGACGTGCCGATGACAGAGCAAGCCCACGTCATTGAGCGGCGATTCTTGTGGGACAGCGATGCCACCAACCGCCTGAGTCCTTATGGGCCTGTTCTGTCGGATGTCGGTGTTTTGCCCTTCCCCGATGACAAAGCCTTCGCGATACGCTGGATGGGGCACCTTGAAAGCGATGAAGTCAGTGCGATGCTCGGTGTCATGAGCGCAACCACGTGGCAGGAACTGCGCGAGGGCTTAAAACGCTATGCTGTGCCCGGACAAAACCTCATTTTTGCCGACAAAAGCGGCACCATCGGGCAACTCGTTGTCGCATGGTTCCCCAAAAGAAAGACCAGCTACCCCAAAGATTTATGGGTCGACCCCTCAACCAGCGATGCGTCGTGGTCCACAATCTTAAACAGCGATGACCTGCCCTATATCATCGACCCTGAGCATGGAGTCATTGCTTCTAGCAATAACCGTCCGACGGATAAACCGCCGACTCGTCTCGGTTGGAATTTTCCGCAAAACGACCGAATCCGCCGTTTGTATCAGCTGCTTGCCGAAAAAAAGACGTGGAATCTTTTGGACTTGCTCGAGGTGCAATCCGATAGCTACAGTGCCAGTAACCGCCGTTTGCGTGATCTAGCGTTGACTCTTGTGGACACCCAACGTTTAAGTGTGTCCGCTCGTGCCGTTGTCCGTGCTCTTAAGGCGTGGGACGGCTTTTATCGTATCGACTCTAAGGAAGCCTACGTTTATCAGGCGTGGCTGATAGCCTTTGCCGATGCCTTTTATGATGCCATCGGCAGAAAAGACGAAGAGCTGTTTTGGTGGCGCACCACTTTTCTTGCCGAGCAGATGAGTCTCGATATCCGTAGCCAATACAAAAGAGACCGCAAAAAAATTCAAGACATCATGCTGGGTGCTCTCGAACAGAGTTTTCCCTATCTGAGCGATGATAAACGCTGGGGCGATATTCATCGGGTCGCTGTCGGTCATATCCTGCAGCGTATTCCCCTTTTGGGTGCGCGCTATCGTTGGGACGATGAGCCCATCAGCGGCGGAGTCGAAACCATCTTCAAATCCTCGGGCAGCCCTCTGACCATAGACGAGCACGCCAGTTCCTTCGGCTCGCAGTCTCGCCACCTATCCGACTTAAGTGACATCAACGCCAACTACTTTGTGCTTTTTGGCGGACAGGACGGCGTGTTGAACTCGGCTAACTTCATGGATCAACTGCCCCTGTGGGCACAAGGTAAGGTCATTCAAGTGCCCCTCGCTATTGCGCCCATCCGCAAGCAAGCGATTTACACAATGACGTGGGCGGGGCGCAACCGCCCTTGAGCGCGCCGATACAGCACCACTATCGGCACGGCTGTAACCACAGCAGCCGAGAGATGCCACAGGATGTGGGTGCCGATAGGAACAAAGGCACACAGCGTGCTATCGACTTCTCGGGCAATGATACCGATACTTAAAGCAACAGAGCCGAGCCAACAAGACGCCCGCTCGTGCACGGATAGAGGCAAGAGATACGGTGCCAAAACGAGCAACAGAACATAAGGCACAAACGCACCCGATAGTAACGGCAAGACGTCCACCAGCAGAAAACCTGATATAGCAGACACAGCGATGAAAACAAGCCACGCCCCATAAGCCAAAGGTAACGAGAACGTATAAAAGCGTCTCACATCATAAATAAAAAGAGCTGTCCACGTAAGGATTGCACTGATATCGATGAGCAACGCCCACGATGCTGCCGTTGCATGCCATAGGCTACTGGCGATGCCGATAGCGACAAGCCCGAAACGATTCGAGCGTGCCGAGGGCTGTCGCCAGACGAGTGCTGCCAACAAGAAAAAGCCTGCGTTGGACAGGACATTCCACGACTGGGCAGCACCGCCAAGCCAATCCGCTGTATCACAGTATGTCCATTCCGTAAGCATCAAACACCTCTATTCTGTAGGAGCATGCGCGGTTGCCGTCATCAAGGTTACATCGAGCTGCGCGCCTTGTTCCTGCCACCGTTGTTGTGCCTGGCGAAAGAGCGCCGAGGGCGTAAACGTCTTGGTGCGTTCCACCAGACAGTTGCTTTCACCTATATGGCGCAACAGAGCCATTGCCTCTCGAATATCGGGTATATGTTTGCTGTAGGAGTCTTCGTCAACGACAGGGTGGTGGAATCCTGCTCGCAACAGCAAGCCCGCGAAGGTTTGTCCGTCTGTCAGGGGTGCCATACGCGGCGAGGCACCCCCACGTAAGTCAAGTTCCGCTTGCATAAGGGCTGAAGCAAGAGTGGTCAAGCTCGGACGACTGGGCATATTGGCAAGAAACAAGCCACCGGGCACCAGAGTCTTACGCAGCTGCACCAGCGCGCCCGGTAGATCATTCAACAGATGCAAGCCAAAGCCGACAATGACCGCATCGAAAAAAGAGGCACGGATAGGCAGTAACTCGGCGTTGGCAACGACACTGTCCATCTGTGTTGCCAAGGGCGCATGACGTAACCGCACACAACTGAGGCGAGAAAAACCCCACGACTCATCGAGCATAACGATACGTTGCACTTGGTGGTTAACCGCAAGGCGACGCGCCAAAGCACCAGCGCGGGAGTCCACAACGAGGATTGTGTCGAAAGAACGTTTGAAATCGGCTAAACGTTCACAGAGCAACGCGCCCGCCTGTGTAACCATCTGTGCGTTATCCTGCCATGAAGCACAGCTGCGTTCACGAAAGCGTCGGCGCGCTGAGGCATCAAAAGGAGCTACGTTCATCGTTGGCAAGCATGCACCATTTTTTACGGATAAACAAGCCTCTTACGAGATTATGGGATGTGCTTTTGCCGCGCCGTTGCTACGGCTGTGGCGAACTCGTTGCCGAGTGCGGCTTATGTGCCAACTGTTGGACGCAACTGGACACAATCACGTGGCCCTGTGCCCGCTGTGGACGTTCCTTCGAAATGGCAAGTCTCAAAGGGCAGACGTGCTTGTCCTGCCAAAAGAAAGCACCGCCCTGGCGGCGGGCACGAGCCGTCTTTTTCTATCGCGGCATCGGCAGACAACTCATCTTACAGTATAAGCATGGCCGTCGCTTGGACGCATCCGCCTACTATGCCCGCCTTATCGCCCAAGCCGCACAAGAATCCCTCAAAGAATGTGACATCATCGTGCCTGTGCCGCTCCACTGGACGAGACGCATCGCCCGCGGCTACAACCAAGCTGCCGAACTGGCACGTGCCCTCGCCAAAAGAACAGGCTTACCCACTCTCAATCACGCCCTCATCCGCACACGCCGAACAAAACCCCAATTCGTCTCAATCACCCACGACAAAAAATACAACACACAACAAGCCTACGCCCTCAGACAACGCAACGTCAAAGATGCCTTCGCCATAACAAAAAAATACCAAAACACCCTAAAAGGAAAAAGCGTCCTCCTCATCGATGACCTTATCACCTCAGGCGCAACCGCCGAAGCCTGCACCCTCGCCTTACAGCACATCGGTGTCCGCCACGTCGATATCGCGGCACTCGCACGGGTCGGAAAACACTTAACATAACAACCCTCAACCCTTATCATCAAAGCCATGACCGACAACCACTCCCAACACGCTCCCCCCTCAGCTCCCCACCGTGCTTACGTGGAAATTTATCACTCGCCTTTGTGCGGTTACTGCCGCCGCGCCCTAGCCACCCTCGATAAGCTCAACGTCACCTACGAAGCCTACAACGTTTTGATGAACGCTCACCTTAAACAAGAGATGCTCGAACGCAGCAACGGACGCCACACTGTGCCGCAAATTTTTATCAATCAACGTCACATTGGCGGTTCCGATGAACTGGCACAGCTGGAACAAGAAGGCACGCTCCTTCCCCTTTTAGCCGAGTCCCCCAACAGTGCACGATAGACCATGACCTTTCTTGCTGCCTGTATTCAAACCAATCATTCATCGGATATAACCGCCAATATGGATGCCTTAAGTGCATCCATCGCTGAAGCAGCAAGCCGTGGTGCGCGGCTGGTGCTCACCCCCGAAAACAGCGACCGTATTATGCACGACAAGCACCGCCACCTCGCCGAAGCCCCTAACGAAAGCGACCACCCATGCCTCGCTCGATGTCAGGAGCTGGCACGCAAACATGCCCTCTGGCTCGTCATTGGCTCGCTATCGGTGCGCGCCCGCACACCCAACCGACTCGCCAACCGCAGCTACGTCCTCGCCCCCGACGGCACACAGGTTGCCAGCTACGACAAAATTCACCTTTTCGATGCAACCCTCAACGATAAGGAACGCTACAACGAATCGGACTTTTATTGTGCCGGCGATACCGCCTGCGTCGTAGACACCGAACTGGGCAAAATCGGCATGACAATTTGCTATGACGTGCGTTTTGCCGAGCTGTTTGCCGCTCTTGCCCAAGGTGGTGCCGAAATCATCACAGTGCCCGCTGCCTTCACACGCCCCACAGGTCAAGCCCACTGGCAGCCCCTCCTACAAGCACGTGCTATCGAGAATGCCTGCTTTATTCTCGCGGCTGGCCAATGCGGCGTCCATGACGGCAAGCGACAAACATGGGGACATTCCCTTATCATTGACCCGTGGGGACGTATTCTCGCCGCTGCCCAAGACAAACCCGACATTATCCTTGCCCCCATCGATACCGCCCTCATTAACGAGACCCGCAAGCGTCTACCCACACACCAGCACCACCGCCCCTTCACGCTGAAAACCGCCTCATAGTTTCAGTGTCATAAAATAATTGACCTGCTTATCATCGCTCAAGCGGAACTGACGGCGCATGATATCGAACGTAACGCCGCGCTCGTCTACGACCTGCGCGTTGACACCCAGCTGCGCGCTACATTCACGCACCAAAGCACGCATCTCTGTCGGCGTAATGAACCGCTGCCAGTCGTGACTGCCTTGTGCCAACCAGCCTACCCCCTGCTCCGCCAACACAATCATCACCAGATAAGACGCCCAGCTGCGATTCGGTGTCGACAAAATTTGCAGACCCCCCGCCTTCGTAACCTGTAAGCAAGCCCGCATAAACGAGCGCGGCTCAGGAATATGCTCGATAACCTCGCAATGAATCACCATGTCATAACGATGGTCTTGACTCTCGCTCGCGAGCTCTTCGATGGTTTGCTTGCGGTAATCTATCGCCAAGCCATGAAACTGGGCGTAGTTACGCGCCCGAGTCAACGTATCAGCAGACACATCGATGGCGGTGGCGTCCGCGCCCAAACGAGCCAGCGATGCCGCAATAAGGCCACGTCCACAACCCACATCGAGAACACGCACACCCGACAAGGGACGCTCTTTTGGCAACGTTGCCCCTTTTACGTTGCGTTGCCATTGCTCGAGGATATACGCCATACGCAACGGATGCAGACGAGACAAAAGAGATGACGGCGATGCGTCTTGCTCGAGAACGGCAACGTTGGCAAAATCAATGTTGGCAGATGGGCTCATAACTGTCTATAAACGCAACTGAGGGTTGAGGGGCGACACACACTGTAAAAAAGATCTGTTCTGTTATGTATCGTCTCGTGCAAAAATTTGGCGGCACATCTCTTGCCGACCTCGATGCCATACGTCATGCTGCCCTGCGAGTCAAGGAAGCCTTCTTAGACAAGCAACAGGCACAGGCTGATGTCAAGGGACTCGTTGTTGTTTCAGCCATGGGCGACAGCACCGATAGACTGGTGGCACAGACGCAAGCCTATACGAGCAACTGCCAGCAAAGAGATTATGACGTTGTCCTTGCCAGCGGTGAACAAGTCAGTAGCGGGCTGATGGCTCTTGCTCTGTGCCAACAGAACATACGAGCCTGTGCCATGCAAGGTTGGCAGGTGCCTATCTATACGGACGGGAACCATAGCACCGCCCGTATCACTGACATTCCGCAAAAAAACATTGTGGCGGCGTGGCGTTCCTATGATATTATTGTTGTGCCGGGGTTTCAGGGTATCAGCCCTGACCAGCACATCACGACCCTTGGACGTGGCGGCTCTGATACAACGGCGGTGGCTCTTGCGGCTGCCGTGCAAGCGGACATCTGCGACATTTACACCGACGTCGATGGCATCTATACGGCAGACCCTCGTGTTGTGCCTTCGGCACGTTGTCTGGACCAGATAACCTACGAGGAAATGCTCGAGCTCGCTTCTCTCGGTGCGCGGGTTCTTCATACGCGCTGCGTCGAGTTGGCGATGGCTCGTTCTATCCCCGTTCGTCTGCGCCCCACAACCAACAACAACGAAGGCACACTTCTGCAACAGGAAGGAGCATCCATGGAACAACCTGCTATCACGGGCATCGCTCTCGAAGACGATGAAGCCAAAATCACGTTGCTGGGCGTGCAAGACCGCCCCGGCGTCGCCGCCCAAATCTTCACCCCTATCAGCGAGCAACACATCTCCGTGGACATGATTGTCCAGAACGTCTCTGCCGACAAAAAAACGACAGACGTGACGTTCACCGTTGCCAAAAAAGACTTAGCCAGCTGCATGAAAGTCATCAAGGACTGCCCGATTACCTACAGCGCGTTGCGCACTGATGCCAACGTAGCCAAAGTATCCGTTGTCGGCAGAGGCATGCGTAGTCACGCTGGTATCGCCAGCAAGCTGTTTGCGACTCTTGCCGCGCATGGTATCAACATTCAGGTGATTTCGACATCCGAGATTAAAATCAGCCTGCTGATTGACCAAAGCAACGGCAAAGCTGCGGTGCGTCATATTCACAAAGCCTTTATAGAACAATGAAACATTGCAATCTTGTCCGTTTTTTCGTAAAGAAGGGTATCTGCAACTTTAACCGGACAAACGATGGCGGTTCCTAAGCGTAAAATTTCCTCTTCTCGCCGTAACATGCGCCGTTCGCACGACTATTTGCGCGGGCGGAGCGCGGTTGTGTGTCCCCATTGTGGCGAGCTGAAAGCCCCCCACCACGTATGCCCGTTTTGCGGATACTATAAAGGACGACAGGTGATGGCTATCAAAGAAAAAAGGAAAAGCGACAGCGACGATGCGCCGACACCGGACAGCGGATAACCCGCGAGAAAGCTGCCTCGCCTTATGAGCCAAGCCCCAACAGTGCGAATCGCTATTGACGCTATGGGCGGCGATCGCGCACCCAGCATTGTCGTTTCAGGTGCGCAGATGGCTGCCGAGCGTCTCAAAAACGCGCATTTCATTTTATGCGGCGATGAAAAACAACTGAAACCCCTGCTGGCAAAAAAGCCCCTGCTACAAAGCAAAGCGACTCTCGTCCACGCCAAAGACTCGATCGCCGCCAGCGACAAGCCCTCCCACGCCTTGCGGCACGGCAAACACAGCTCGATGCGCTATGCCATCGATGCCGTCAAAAGCAACAAAGCCGATGCTGTCGTCTCCGCCGGCAACACCGGCGCCCTCATGGCTATCGCCAGACTCGTTCTCCGTATGCTCCCCACTATCGAGCGACCCGCCATCGTCACGTCCCTGCCAACTATCCGCGGTGAACTCGTCATGCTCGACTTGGGCGCCAACGTCCAATGCGATAGCCAAAACCTTATTCAGTTTGCCTACATGGGCGACGTCTATGCCCGCTGCCTATGGCGGACGCAAAACCCCTCCGTTGGTCTGCTCAATGTCGGCTCAGAAGACACCAAAGGACACAACGAACTCCACAACGCCGCAACATTCCTCAAACACCCCAAAAGCGGTATCAACTTTCACGGATTCATCGAAGGAGACGACATCAGCAAAGGCACCGTCGACGTCGTCGTCTGCGACGGATTCTCAGGCAACATCGCCCTCAAAACCATGGAAGGCACCGTCATCACAGTCAAAACCTTCCTAGAAAGAACCCTACGCAGCTCACTACTCAGCCAGTTCGCCGCCCTGCTGTTGAAGCCCGCCCTCAGTCGAGTGAAAGCACTTATCGACCCGCGTCTCTATAACGGCGCGATGCTGGTAGGCTTGAACGGCATCGTTGTCAAAAGTCACGGCGGCACCGACGGAGTCGGGTTTGCCAACGCGCTGTGTGTCGCGCACGAGCTGGTGACTCACGACTACAACCGCCGCGTCAGCGACGCCCTCAGCGACCACCAAAAAGAAATTGACGTGGCAGCCCGCCTCGACCAAGCCCCACCATCATGACCATCAGCACGCACATTGCTGGCTACGGTGCCTATCTGCCAAGCAAGATTCTCACCAACCGAGATTTAGAGAGTATTATCGATACCTCCGATGCCTGGATCCAGAGTCGCACCGGCATCAAGCAACGTCATATCGCTGCGGACACGGAAGCAACATCCGATTTAGCGACCGCTGCTGCCCACAAAGCCCTCGAGCGCGCCGAATGGCAACCGCAAGACGTGGACATGATTATCGTTGCGACAACGACTCCCGACTATACGTTTCCCGCCACCGCAACTCGAGTGCAAGACAAGCTCAAGGCCGGTTCAGCCATAGCCTTTGACGTGCAAGCGGTGTGTGCTGGCTTCGTCCATGCCCTTGCCGTCTGTAGTAGCATGATGAAAGACGGCATGGCAGAAAAAGCCCTCGTTATCGGGGCAGAGACCTTCAGCCGTATTCTCGATTGGAGCGACCGCTCGACGTGCGTCCTCTTCGGCGATGGCGCCGGCGCCCTCGCCCTACAAGCCAAACAAAACAACCCAGAAGGCGCGGGCATCATCAAAACCCTTCTGCGCGCACAAGGCACCGACTTCCGCTCCCTCTACGTCGATGGCGGCGCGTCCACCAACGGAAAAATCGGACACCTACGCATGGACGGAAAAGACGTCTTCAAAAAAGCCGTCACCCGCTTAGCCGATATCTCACAAGAACTCCTAGACCAACAAGGCTTAGACGCGCAAGACATCGACTGGTTTATCCCACACCAAGCCAATCAACGTATTGTCGATGCCTTAGGCAGAAAGCTACGTATCCCTGCTGCCAAGATTGCCACGACCATTGCCTCGCATGCGAACACCTCGGCAGCATCGATACCCCTTGTGATTGATTCTTACGGACAGCAAGGACACCTTAAGCCCGGCCAGTTGCTTTTGATGCAAGCCCTCGGCGGCGGTATCAGCTGGGGTGCCTGTCTGGTGCGCTACTAAGGCGCGACTCATGAACCCCCCACCACCCCCCTCAACCCCGCCACCGACCCCTGAAGCCATGGGACAGAGCGATTCGCCCATGACTCTGTTCGATGGCTGGTACCGCGGCTGGTGTGCTTATGCTCAACACCACGGCATCGAAGCATCCGCCTGTAGCCTTGCCACCGTCGATGCCCGCGCCCACCCCCACGTGCGCATGGTGCTCCTAAAAGGCTACGGCGAACAAGGATTCTGCTTTTACACCGATTTGATGAGCGCAAAAAGCCAACACCTTTACCACAACCCGCACGCTGCCCTATGCTTTTACTGGCACGGCCACCACCGACAAGTGCGGGTTGTCGGGCGGTGCTCGCCCATCGCCGACAAAGACGCACAAGCCTACTTTGCCTCCCGTGAGTCCCTCAGCCAGCTCGGTGCATGGGCATCCTCGCAGTCGCGCCCGTTGGTGTCTCGCAGGCAGCTCGAGGAGCGCGTGAAAGCACGCACACACCAGTTTCAAACCACCATCCCGAAACCGCAACAATGGGGCGGATTCTGTCTCAAGCCCACCGACATCGAATTCTGGCAACAAGAAAAAGGACGACTCCATCAACGCAAACTCTACACACAAAAACCCAAGCAAAAAACGTGGCAATGTGTTATGCTGTCGCCATGAGCCCAGCCCCCCCCAGCCCCCTAGCCCCCCAGCCCCCCCTAGCCCCCCTAGCCCCTATAGCCTCCAACGTTGACACCGCCTAAGACCAATGACACGATACAAAGGGCATAACGGTAACAGCACGCCCCCCACGCCCCCCTTATGTGACCATGACGGGTGCACGCAGTATGGCACGTATCTGGCGCCGAAGCATCCGCCCGAGCAGGGGCACTATCATCTGTGTCTCGAGCATGTGCGACAATACAATAAGAACTGGAATTTTTTTGCTTCTATGAGTTCAAGCGATATCGAGCGTTACCGTCGCAGAGACCGGGTTGGCCATCGCCCCACGTGGCGGCATGGTTTTCATCCTTTGCATCGGCATCTGTTGTTCTCTATCTTTTATAAGGGCAGCGAGTCGCACGGCGGGGCATCCCCACCGGTTCATAGCGAGGAGACCAGACGCGCGCTGTCTCTTCTGCAGTTGCAAGAGCCCGTAACCCTTGCTGCCCTGAAGAAACGCTATCATAGTCTGGTTAAGCGTTACCACCCTGATGCTCGTGGTGGCAACACTGATGGCGAAAGTATGTTACGTGCCGTCAACGAAGCCTATTGGCACCTCAAGAAACATCTCAAGCCCGAGGAATTCAAGCATGCAGATTCCGCTCAATCCTGACCACAAGCCTGACTCGCAGGCGACAGCGCGCAAGCTGTTTGGCATCGACCACGATTTGTCGAGCCCCTGTTTTTCGCAGCCCCACGACCATACGCCCGCAGTTGATCCGCGCTATTGCTTTGACCCGCAGACGACTCTGGCGATTCTTGCGGGCTTCGCCCACAATCAACGAGTCATGGTGCAAGGGCACCACGGCACCGGCAAATCCACGCACATCGAGCAAGTCGCCGCCCAACTCAACTGGCCCTGTATTCGAGTCAATCTCGATAGTCACATAAGCCGTATCGACCTCATCGGCAAAGACGGCATCGTTCTAAAAGACGGCAAACAAATCACCGAGTTTCAGCCCGGCGTGCTCACGTGGGCTCTGCAACGTCCTATCGCCCTCGTCTTCGATGAATACGATGCCGGTAGAGCCGACGTCATGTTCGTTATTCAACGAGTCCTCGAAAGTGACGGCAAACTCACCCTTCTCGACCAAAATCAAGTGATTACGCCTAACCCCTACTTTCGTCTTTTTGCTACCACCAACACCATCGGCTTGGGCGACACCAGCGGACTGTATCACGGCACACAGCAAATTAATCAAGGACAAATGGATAGGTGGCATATTGTCACTGCTCTGAATTATCTCGAGCCCGAACAAGAGCTACGTATTTTGACGGCAAAAGTCCCCGAACACGACAACCCGAAAGGACAAGAGTTGCTGAAAGCCATGATTGCTATGGCAAACATGACTCGTAAGGGCTTGCAATCTGGCGATATTTCCACTGTTATGTCGCCGCGCACGCTGATAACGTGGCTCCAGAATATAGCGATTTTCCACGATAGAGAGCTGGCTTTTTGCCTGAGTTTTCTTAATCGCTGTGATGAAGGCGAAAAGTTCACGGTTGCCGAATACTATCAGCGTTGCTTCAATGTGGATGTGTTGCCCCGCACAACCGAGTCTGTCAGCGCGCCATCGGCAGAGCCTTTAACAAAACACGGCTAAAGGCATGGCTAAAGGCACGACACGCAAACCTGAAGTGTTGTCCCATGTTGGCGGTAAGGAACAACCCCTTGCCGCGACCATGCGTGCCCTCAGCGGCAACAGTCGCTGGGATGTCCAGCTGACTATTCGTGACGATGCCCCTCCTAGCCCCCCGGCCCCCCCCAGCCCTCCTAGCCCCCCGGGCCCTTCCGATTCTGATTCCTTACAAGCGGCGACTCGCACGTCGTTGACGTTGGTGAGCCCGGCGCGTCGGTCGCAGCAACAGGGTGTTTTGCGGGGACAGAGCGACTATCATGCTCTGGTTAAAAAGTGGCATTGTTCCCGCACGCACCAGCAGCATCGCCCCGAGCATGCGCAAGCGGCGCAGCTTTTTGATGCTCTGGAAGAAGAACGCATCGCCCTGCGCGGTAGATATCTCAAGGGGCTTGCGGTCAACCTTGATACGGCGTGGCTCCATGACGCCAGCACCAAAGAACAGGAGGATGACTTAGAGATGGCTCTGCGTGGGACGTTGCGGCAACAGTCAAGCCACCTGAGTCCGTCCGTCCAGCATTGGTGTCGCAAGAATGACCGCCGTTGGCGTGACCAGTTGAGCGAGTCGTTGTGCCAGCAGTTACAGGGGTTGGCTCGATCCTGTGACAATCAGGCTGTTTATGGCGAGCGTGCTCGTGCGTTGATTGAGTCTCTTTTTGCCCAAGACGAGTCGCCGCCGCAACAGGAGCCGACTCCGCAGGAGCAGGAGGAGGCTGCCTTGCCTGACAAGCAAGAGAGTCGTGCGCCGCCGCCGAATCCGACTCCATCGCCGCAGCAACAGCCACAGGAAAGCGGTCGACACCCGCCGCCGTCAACGGACGAAACGCCGCCTGCCCCTGAGGACGACAACGACCATGACGAGGGCACATCGCCCTTGTCTCTTGCCCGCAGTGAGCCGCCCAAGCCGAAGAAACGCTATCGCATTTTTACGCAAGCCTATGACCAGATTAATCATGCGACGGCGTTGTGTCCGCCGCACGAGTTGGCGGACTTGCGCCGTAAGCTGGACAACCGCACGCGCCAGTATGACGACATCGTTGCGCGCCTTGCCAAAATTCTACAAAGAAAACTGATGGCAAAACAAAAGAGATGGTGGGAATTCGACCAAGAGCAAGGGCTTCTCGATGGTGGCAAGCTGGCACGCCTGATTGCTAACCCGACAACGCCAGCGATATGGAAAACCGAGTGCACACATCCCTTCAAGGATACGATTGTTACGTTGCTTATCGATAATTCGGGCTCGATGCGGGGCAAGCCTATCGCCATTGCTGCCAGCTGTGCCGATATTCTTGCTCGCACTTTGGAACGCTGTGCAATTAAAGTGGAGATTCTCGGCTTCACCACGGTCACGTGGAAGGGGGGGCGCGCTCGAGAACTGTGGCTGCAGCAGAAACAGCCCGCTCACCCGGGACGGCTGAATGACTTGCACCATATCATCTATAAAAGCGCGAACACGCCGTGGCGGCGGGCACGCAATCACCTGGGGCTTATGCTCCGAGAGGGCTTGCTGAAAGAAAACATCGACGGCGAAGCCCTGCTGTGGGCTTACCAACGCCTGCAACAACGCCACGAAACCCGACGCATCCTGATTGTTATCTCGGACGGTGCACCGGTGGACGATTCAACGTTCTCTGCCAATAAAGAAAGCATCCTGGAAGACCACTTGAATTCGGTTGTCGCTACTATCGAAAACCAACAAGCCATCGAACTGATGGCTATCGGCATTGGCCATGATGTCTCACGCTACTATCACAATGCGGTTACGATTAGCGATGCGGATGCTCTGGGGCCCGTGTTGACGCACCAACTGGCGAACCTGTTTGATATCTCTTGGCAGACGACACCTAATCCGCACACCAGCAAACAAGAAATAAAGCAATTCAGTCTTTAATTCAAGCCTTGTTGGGGACGTAATAGACAGCGATAGAGGTCAGAACACCCTGAATAAGAGCCAGCTGTTCTGCTGATAATTCAATGTTATACGCAGCCAAGAAGGCGGCTATCATGGGTATAACGCTAGCGATAAGTTTTTGAATACCCATGACGATTACCCTTTATTCGGCACAAGATAGACGAGCAAGGTGCTCGCTAAGGTTACCGCGGCGGTTGTGTATTCGGGAGGGACTCCCCAACCGAAGTATGCTGCGGCACCTGCTCCTGTTGTTAAGAATGCGGCAATTGATTTTTGCATACCCATGGCTTTTCTCCGTGTGTGTGGTGTTCGCCCTTGCTGTGAACTTTACACGAATGAATACTTAAAGTATACTTATTTTTACGCATGACTCACCCCAATTGTTTCTCGTGAAACAATTCCTATAACACGTTTTTAACACGTTGGGTGAAGGGGGCAGTGAGCCTAGTTTTTTGCTTATTCCCTATCAAAAAAAAAATTGTTTCACGTGAAACAATTTCTATAATATATATTTAACATACTTATAATATATTTTTAATACATCCAGTGACCCTATCTTTTTTCGCTATACGCTCCATTTCTTCTAAGGACGTATCACCACCATGACGCCTATCTTCCGTCAAGGCAATAGACATGGCTTGGTCGATAAGCTCCTTCTCTCCTACTTTGTGACTCTTTTGATGCTCGATAAGCTCCTCAAGAGTCATGTCCTCAGGCTTTTTTTGCACCATTTCTCTTACCCCTCATCGTCTCTCTCAATCCCCACGCCTATAGTCGTAACACATCAATTGACCATTTTGCAATCTTTCAATACGAATATGCCACACCACCGATTGTAAGCTCTGTTATGCCAATTTTTCAGCGATAAATTTCTCTACCTCGCTATAAAGTTTTTCGAAATTGACCGGCATCATGTGCTCTAGCTTCTTTTTACTATAAGCAAGCTTGTTGGCTATATCATGAGACAGCGTATCCTTGTTAGAGTCGGACAAGAACCGTTTTAATTTATCGAGGATAACATCACCGAATAGATTTTTTATCTTTTGTTGCTCGTCTTTATCGAATCTGCCATCTTTAATAATGATAGACGCGGCAAGCCACAAAGCGATTTCTTTTTTGACTGTGTTTATTTCTTCTCGTATGGGTCCCTCGACAAATTTATTCAGCTCTTTTTCTATTGTTGCGTTCAGTTTTGTGAGTTCGGGTGATTGTTTGGTCACGGGGTAGTCTTTATAGGTCGTATCCGTTGAGAACCACAACAAGGCTCGACATCGTGTCAATATGGAAGGATGGGTGCTGGCAAATCCTTCTCCTCTTTGTGGTTGGGAAATCTTTTTTGCCTGCGAGATAAACGCTCCAACATCGAACCGCAAGTGACGATTTTCTAGCCCTGACGCGGCTTTGACGAGAGCACTCATCGAAGCATCAAGATTGCCTGTAGCAATAAGACCGAGACGGTCTACAGATATTTCTTGGGCACGGCTTTGGATAAAATACTCAATAGATTCTTTCTGAAAATCACCAGCACCATGCTCGAGTAAGAAGTGCCCGAGTTCATGTCCAGCGACAAAACCAAATTCATCGCTATCTAACAGGTTAATCAGACCTGAGGAGAACTGTATCAGACACTCATGCGATGAACTATAGAGACACGCCGCCTGAATGGTCGAGTCGGCTTGTATAAAAACATTAACAGCATCACGTGGCACGCCCAGCTTTTCGCAGACTTCGTCAAACTTCTTTGATAGCTCAGGCGTTAAGCTTTCACTCATCAAGAGACTTGAACGCAAAAGCATATCTTGCTGTTTCTTGATAAGGTGTCTGCTGACGATATGCCCATGCGTTGCCTTATCTTTTGAGTAACGGACAACATCGGCATACGCCCTTGCCTGTTTAAGTGCCGCGTCATAAGCCATGTTTTCTCCGACACTGAGCAATAAGGTCGAGCATTCCCTGTGCACCTTGACGATTGTTCCATTCCCTAAACTTAGAATTAAGGTGATTTTTTATACGTTCTTTATCCCAGCTTGAGTCAATTCCCAAGAATTTATCACAATAATCTTCTAGCTGCGAAACATCGACTCTGACGAGTTTTTCACCTTCAATCTCCTCTAGTATTTTGGGGTCAATGTCCAGAGACTCGCTGATTTTTCTTAAAATATTTAATTCTCCTGATGCCATTTTACCATCTGCTCTCATAACATCGTAGCTGAGTTCTATCGCGTCATATTTGGTTTTCTTCTCACCAATCTCATTCAGCTGTTCTGTCAATTCAAAGAGAGGTTGCGGATTGGAATAGGCTGTCTTCATTGCCTCGTTATAGATTTTTTTGAGTTCTTCTTTTCTATCGCCTTCGAAGGAGCTTATGGCTTTGACAACCCAATCGTGAATAACTTTGCCTTCGGATTCGTGCAGCTCACCATCGGACATGGCAACCGCCATAGCGATTTGAATCGAAAGGGCTTGTGCTTTATGTCTATTTTCAGCACTTTCTATATAGCCTTTTATTGAGAACGTATGCTCGAATTGCAATGCTCTCGACCACAGGATACCCCCTCTGTCGTCAACCAAAAAACCTAACTTAATAATAGGTGGGTTGTCGAGGTCAATCAAACGCACCCGCACCTCTAGCCGACGTGTTCCACCATAAGGTGGTTGCAACATATCGGGGATAATCAGTGCAACATGAACCCACTCTCGAGTGCCATAACCGACAGCCATATTGCCAATTTCTCCTTTATGTTGGTAAGCATGGCTGTTCTCTTCTTGTAAATCATCAATGAACGAAAACAAAGGGGAACGGTCAGTCGAATCGGTAACATCCAACAGAGACGTTACCACACCCAAATTGGTGTGCTTGATTATCGGAAACATCCCCCGCATCTCAATAATCTTGGCACTCGCAGCTCTCCTGCCAGGAATTGTCTTATCAATAATACGAATTTGTAATTCGTTTGACTGCCTTCTTTGTGGTTGCTGATAATGAGTTTGCTGTAAATGCGACTCTTCCTGTTGCGAATCAGCAGTGTTCATTTTGTCCGCTTTTTTGCCAATAATATGAAGCACCCACCAAATAAGAGCTGCTACGATAAGAATTTCCACAAGCTTAATCCACTAAAATTTTGCCAAGATCAGATGCCGAATCACCGGAATCTTTGGTGGGGTGAACACTCCCTCCTACTTCAAGTCCTGTTTCGATATCAACAAATGAATAACGCATGGTTTGGTTTTCGTCATAGCTGAACGTGACTTCAATTTTCTGACCAGAAGATCTATTCGGTGGCAGGTTACCTAGTAGTTTTTTCGCAACAACGATGTCGTCGACAGAAGCAACATGAGTCACAGGTCTATCCGATTCTGTCACTTTACAATTAACACTCGTTTGTCCATCCGTAACTGTGAAAAAAGTTTTTGTTTGAGAGCAGGGAATCTTTTCCCCTTTATGAATAATAATGCTATTAACCAACACTGCCGTTTCACGTGCTTCATCATACTCCAAAGATATTATCCCATAATACTTGCTCGTCCTTTCTTGAACTCCTCCTTTTTTTATGACACTATCAATAAATTCTTGTTGTGTTGGCGTTAATTTGTCGTAGTTTTTATAAGCCACATAAAAAGCTGCACCCAAAGCCACCACTTCATCGACATTGGCTTTGACTATAGGTTCCTTGCCAAAAACCTTTTGAATACTGCGAGACACCCAAGGCATCCGCGTGCTTCCCCCTGCCAACAAGACCCCTTGAATATCGGACATCGTCAAGCCCGCGTCTTCAACAGTGCTTTCACACAGCATCTCGGTTTGGGCAATATAGGAAGAAATTTTTTCTTCTAAGGCACTCCTTGTAACTTTAATGATATGTCCGTCTATCGACTCCCCACCTCCAGCAAGAACGGTCTGTTGGTTAGAGAGACTAATTTTATCTGCTTCTGCATCACTCAATCTATAATCTAAATTATCTGGATTTTGATTGATGTCTCTGCCAGTTTCTTGTTTGAATTTATCAGCCACCAATTCGATGAGTGCCTCGTCAAAATAATCGCCGCCTAACTTTTTCACGCCATTGGAAGCCAGCACCTCGATATTTTCCCCATCAATACGGATAATCGACACATCGAAAGTGCCACCCCCCAAATCATAGACCGCATACGTCCCGCGCATATTTTGCCCTTCTGTCGCAGCATAATACAAAGCAGCAGCCGTCGGTTCATTGCTGATATTTCGACTATTCAATCCCGCTTTACGTGCCGCCGCCATGGTTTCTTCCCGAGCTTCATTAGAAAAGTTAGCAGGAGTGGTTACCACAGCCTCAACAACATCCCCCACTTGTTTTTCAGCAATCATTTTTAATTTCTTCAGCACCGCGGCACTGAGGTCGGTAGGGCTATATGCTTTATCAGCGAGCTTATACATTTTCGAATCCCCCATATCTTTCTTGAATCCTGCGGCTCCATCACCGCTCGCAACACCACCACTGCTTTTATTTTGATGTCTCTTTCTAGCCTCCTCTCCTACAATCAATTCATCTCCCTCAACCCAAACAGCCGATGGAAGCAGATTATCACTACGTTGTTCATCAGGATTTTTAATCATGACAAGTCTACCCGTCTCGTCAAGGGTGGCGGCGGCAGAAAATGTTGTGCCTAAGTCGATACCGATATATGCGCTCATGATGATTCCTCCGATTGATAAACATAAATTTTGACTCGAGCTGGCACAATAAACACAGGCGTTTCGGTGTTGTCCAACTTGTATCCAACTGACACCACCTCAGCAATAATCTGGTCTTGCTGAGGGTCATTGGTAGGAATAGTTACAGGGTTATCTTCTACCTCATCTTTTGCCAGTTTTGTCCAATCCTCGCCCACTTTTGGACTGAAAGCGACAACATCACATTCTACGAGAGCATAACTGAGCAATTCTTTTATATTATCCAAGCCTTTTTTGGCTTGAGACGAATCCTGCTCGAAACCCTTGATAGATTCGTCCACCACTTTTTGTAGTTTAGCAAAACGCCTAAGAAACTTAACAAATACTTGCTGGTCGTATCCTTTTTTGTAACGCTCTATCTCCTCATCTTTTTTATCCAAGGCTTGCCGAAATTTTCCAAGCATATCCTTAATATCGCTCATTTCTTTTGATTGAACAGAAAAGGTGTCAATAAGATGGCGCGCAAGCTTTTTCAATAAATCTGTCTGCCCCTGAATACCACGACTAACGTCCTGCAACGTTGGCAACCATGCCTCAGGCATAAGGGCATGCTCCCCCTTAGTGAAGGCAACCCTCCTGCCCCGATAAAGGAAAAAGGATAATCCCAAAGACACAAAGGCTATGAGCAAGCTGGCAATCGTGACTATCGTCCGGCTATCGAAAACGATACGACTGCCAACTCCCTCGAACCAATCATGCGAAACGGCAACATAAGCCAACACCATAAGCAACAATGACGCAACCGCCACCAACACAATTCGCCATACAGCCCCATGCACAAACATCATTGTTAATTCCTCAATTCATCCCCCCATAAAAACCTATAACAGAATAATAACGATTTGCAACGTTAATTCCTCAATTCATCCCCCCATAAAAACCTATAACAGAATAATAACGATTTGCAACTGTATAAACTATATAAAATTAACGATGTTCTCGTAGCAAGCGGCGCATCCGTCCGTCTCTTTGGTTGTCGGCATAATACAGGACATCTCGCCCGGTATAATCCGTGATAGCCATCGATGCCCCCTCCATGAGCAGTTTTTTCACCAACGCCGCGTGGCCATGTTCCACCGCCTTCATCAACGGAGTCACCCCATAGCGGTCTTGCTTGTTGATGTCCGCTCCCGCCCGCAGGAGCATATCCACCATGCCCACCATGCCATGCCGCACCGCATGGATCAGTGCCGTATCCCCCGACGGGCCCGCTTGCTCTATATTGACTTCGTTAGCGAGAATATACGCCAGCATCTCGCCATTTTTCAGCTGCACCGCATACAACAAGGGCGTCATGCCGTTTCTGTCCAAGCGATTCAGGGACTCGCCGCTTTCGACCATACGAGCAATATCTGCCATTTTACCTGCCCGTACAGCGTTCCAAAACAAGAGATCCTCGAAGCGCGCCCCGTCGCCTCCTGCCCAAGCCACTCGCGCCCCGCCCATCAGCATCATCGCCACAACCAGCATGATTTGCACCAAAGGGCGAACTGCGTCTATAACAAAAAGCCCCCGCTTTCTATATTGCCGTTGTTGTTGCACCACTCTTCCCCTTCGTTATGCCATCATCTCCTGCCGACTTGCTTGCCCATCTCCCCCTTGCCCCCGATGCTGCCCTACCGCCCTTCCGTCAAGGCGAGGTCTGGCTGGTCGGCACGGGCCCCGGCGACCCCACCTTGCTCACCATACAAGCCCTATACGCCATCGTTCATGCCGATGTTATCCTCCATGACGCGCTGGTCAGCCCAGCTATCCTAAAGCTGATACCCCAAAAAACGCAAGTTATCCGCACGGGCAAACGCCACCACGATTCTGCCTCGATGCCGCAGTCCACCATCAACGAGCATATCATCGCGCACGCCCGCACCAACAAACGTGTGGCCCGTCTCAAAGGCGGCGACCCCCTGCTGTTTGCCCGCGGCGGCGATGAAGCCCTCGCCCTCGCCAACGCCCACATTACCTTGCGCATCATCCCCGGCATCACCGCCGCAACCGCCGCCGCCGCCAACGCCGGCTTGCCCCTCACCTACCGCAACGAAAACGCCGCCATCACGTTCCTAACCGGCACACGCCACGACACAACCCTCCACTTACCCTCCCCTTTGCCCTCCCTGCCCTCACCCCCCAACGCCATCGCCCTCTATATGGCGACACACAACCTACCCACCATCGCCCAACACCTCCTCACAAACGGCTACAAAAAAGACGACCCTGTTACCATCATCAGCAACGCCAGCCTGCCCCAACAAACCATCACCGATACAACCCTAGCTGCCTGCACCAACCTAACCATAACACCCCCCGCCATTATCCTTATCAGCGGCAACGCCAGCTTAAGAAAAAAAATCAAACCTTATTTACAAAATACACGCTAAAGCTTATACCCACACCATGATACAACCCAAGTCATACCTTATCGCTGGCATTGTTGCTGCCTTCATGCTCACCGCCCTCAGCGGCTGGGCGTTGTTGACGACTCACCAGAATCATCCCCATCCCTCAGCCCAACAAACCGCCCTCATCGGCGGTGTGCCCTTCACGTTGACAGACCAACACGGCAAGCGCCGCCACTTTGCCGACTATGGCAACCAGCACGCCCTCGTCTTTTTCGGTTTCACCCACTGCCCCGATGTCTGCCCCGTCGCCCTTGCCTCCATCACCGCCGCCCTCAACGCCCTTGACGCACCCCAACGCAAAAACATCATCCCCCTCTTCATCACCACAGACCCCAAACGAGACACCCCCCAACGCATGCAAGCCTACGCCCAACAATTCGCCCCCGAAATCGTCATGCTCACAGGCTCACAGAGCCAACTGCAACACGCCTACCACATCTTCAAAGTCTACGCACAAAAACAGACACCCCAAAATGACCACCACCACACCGACCACCATGCGCACCACGACCACCAAACAGAGCCATCCTATCTTATCAATCACAGCAGTTTCATCTATTTGATGGCACCCAACGGCCAATTCATCGACTATTTTCCCTACAACGTATCGGTCAGCGAGCTACGGGACGCGCTGCGGGCTCTGTAACGACCCCTCCTATAAGCCCAATCTTTCCATGAGCGTGCCTATGGGGCCTCTCGTGCCCATGGATGGCGAGACATCAGGCACACGCGAGATACGTGCGGGCGACTCGTTATCAGCAAAAAAGCGCGGCGGAAAGCCTTGATGCGCTTCTTGCATGACAGTCCGCCACAGCTGTGCAGCCCGATTACCCCCGGTCACGTTACGCATGGCTTCTTCGTCATCGTTGCCCAGCCAGATACCCCCGATATAATCAGTCGTAAAGCCAATGAACCATGCGTCCCGAAAGTTTTGACTCGTGCCAGTCTTGCCCGCAACGCCACGAGACAGACTCGCCCCCTGTCCGCTCCCCCGGCGCACCGTATCCCTCAATAAATCAATCATCCCTTGGCTATGCTTCTTGGCAACGAGGGTACGTAGAGTCTTTGCCTGCTGGTTGCGATAGTAAACCTTCGTGCCATTGCGCGACCGCACCAACGCCACACCCCACGGCGCAAAACGTTTGCCACCATTCGCTACAACCCCATAAGCCGATGTTAACTCCAATAAATTAACATTCACCGCCCCAAGAGCCACCGACGGGTGTGCCACCAGCTGCGTCTGTATCCCTAAACGGCGCGCCATATCGATGACTTTGTCTCTGCCGATGTATTCGCTGACACGCACCGCCGGCGTGTTCAGCGACAAAGAAAAAGCCTGCCGCACATTGACGTCCCCTCGATACGTGCCATCGATATTACTAGGCGTCCATCCTTCCAAAGCCACCGGCCCATCGAGTACGTTGGTTTCTGCCCCGACTCCCGCCTCTAAAGCTGCCAAATAAACGAACAACTTAAAGGCAGAGCCCGGTTGCCGTTGTGCTTGGCTGACTCGATTGAATTGGCTGTCTCGATAGTTACGTCCGCCAATCATCGCCTTAATTGCTCCGTCCAAGCCCATCACCACAATCGCGCCTTGTCCGATACGCTGAGCGGTGCCGTGCTCCTCCAGCATCCGCCCAAGGGCAAGGTGACTATGCTTCTGCAACGTCGAGTCCAGGGTCGTGTGCACAATCACGTCTTCTTCTATCGCCCCCAAATGAGCCACAACGCTATCATACGTCCAATCGATGAAGTAGTGCATGTGGTCTTGCGATGTAACAGTCGGCACCGGCGGAAAGCGGTTGGTCGCAAGATACGTAGCCTCAGCCTGTTCGAGACGCCCATCCTCAACCATATTCTGGAGCACTTGGCGGGTGCGGGCGTGCGCTGCCTCACGACTGGCAGAAGGCGCATAACGAGACGGCGCACGCAACAAGCCCACCAGCAAAGCCGACTCGTAAATGTCGAGAGACGAAACCGACTTGCCAAAATACACCGCCGCCGCCGCCGATATGCCCCACAAACCATGACCCATATAGACTCGATTGAGATACAACGTCATAATCTCTTGTTTGTCGTATTTGACTTCCAACAACACAGCGAGTAACCACTCTTGGATTTTCCGTTTGATACTGCGGTGCGGCGTCAAAAACAGGTTCTTCGCCAGCTGTTGTGTCAAAGTGCTACCGCCTTCGACGACTCCCCCAGCCCATAGGTTTGTCCACAAGGCGCGCAAAATACCGCGCCAATCCCAACCGCTATGCTGAAAAAAGCGTCTGTCCTCAGTCGCTATCAAAGCATCGGTCAGATGTTTCGGTATCATCTGCCACGTCACATCCGTGCCATAAAAGTTGCCGCCGCGCACCGCAAGAGGCTCGCCGGCAGAATCAACGAACAACACCGACGGCACCTCAGCGCGAGTCTTCGGCAGAGACACATCCGGCAAGTCATGCCCATAATAGAAAAAGCCCCCTATCAACCCTAAGACGATAAACGGTGTAACACGCAGAAGCCCTATCAGCAATCGACGCGTCATCGGTTACGTCATCGACTATATATCGAGGTTGGCGACCCGCAAGGCACCTTCCTCTATGAAGGCACGGCGCGGCGCCACAGCATCCCCCATCAGAGTCGAAAACACTGTGTCGGCATCATCTCGCTGCACCTGCACCTGTTTCAGCATCCGTGCTTCCGGATCCAGGGTCGTCTCCCACAGCTGGTCAGGGTTCATTTCCCCTAAGCCTTTATACCGCTGAATCGACAAGCCTTTACTCGCCCTCGCCAACACATCATCCAACAACTGACACGGCGATGACACCGCCCATTCTTCCTCGTCCACAACCAACCGCCAACCTTTCTGCTGGACAAACATCTGCAGCTGGTCGTCTTTGCCCTGCACTTCAGGCATATCGCCCAACAACGTCAAATAGCCGTAATCGATAATCCAGCGTTCCGGCACATCGTCCACCGAGCGTGTCAGCACCGCCACCCAGTTATTGTCGCTTTGTTTTTCGGCACTGCCCTGCCAGACGCTTTGCTTGTCCGCCACCATAGCGTTCATCCGTGCTGCTAGGCTTTCAGCGGTCTTTTGTGTCTGGCTTTCATCGGCAAAGTTCTCTTCGTTCAATAAGCCCAGCAAGGCTGCTTGTTCGACAAAGCCCTGCCTGCCCACGCCAACATCGAGGGGCTTGACCATCGCTCGAAAGCGGCGACACCGCTCGAACAAGGCGCGTAAGTCACGACCCGATAGGCTGGTGCCGTCCTCGCCGCGCAACTGGGCTTTCTCGGCGATGCTGTCTATCAGGTAATCGGCAAGGGCGCGCTCATCGGTCAAATACACGCTAGAGCGACCCTGCGCAACGCGAAACAGCGGCGGCTGCGCGATATACAAGTAACCCTTGTCGAGAATCTGCGGAAGATGACGATAAAAGAACGTCAGCAGCAACGTGCGGATATGACTGCCGTCCACATCGGCATCGGTCATAATAATGATTTTGTGGTAGCGGACTTTTTTCTCGTCGAATTCGCCCTGTCCAATACCGCCCCCCACCGCGGTAATAATCGCGGCAATCTCGGCAGAAGCCAGTATCTTATCGAAGCGCGAGCGTTCCACATTGAGAATCTTACCCCGTATCGGCAAAATAGCCTGATAGCGACGGTCGCGCCCTTGTTTTGCCGAGCCACCCGCCGAGTCGCCTTCGACAATAAACAACTCGCTTTGGGATGGGTCACGTTCCTGGCAATCAGCAAGCTTGCCCGGCAGAGACGACACTTCGATGGCACTTTTGCGGCGGGTTAGTTCCCTTGCCCGTCGCGCCGCATCACGAGCGCGGGCTGCTTCTACTACCTTCGAGACAATTTTGCGGGCGGGGCCGCGGTTGTAGTTCAGCCAGTCGGTCAGTTGCTCGACAACGAGGGCTTCCACCACCGGACGCACCTCAGAGGATACCAGCTTGTCCTTAGTCTGCGATGAAAACTTGGGGTCGGCAACCTTCACCGACACGACAGAGGTTAAGCCTTCACGGACGTCTTCGCCGCTGAGGGTCAGCTTGTCCTTTTTCATCAAGCCTTGTTCGGTCACGTAGGCGTTGATAACGCGGGTGAGGGCGGCTCGAAAGCCGGCAAGGTGCGTGCCACCATCCCGCTGCGGGATGTTGTTGGTGAAACAAAGGTTGTTCTCGTGGTAGCTGTCCGTCCACTGCATCGCCCATTCCAGCTGGATGCCGTCTTTGGTGGATTTGCCCACAAGAATATCATCGTGTAGCGGCGTCTTGTTCTGGTCGAGGTGGGCAACGTAGGCTTGCAAGCCCCCTTCATAGTGCAGGGTTTCCTGTTTGGCGGACGCGCCGCGCTGGTCTTCGAGGACAATGGTGAGACCCGAGTTTAGAAAAGCCAGCTCACGCAAGCGATTGAGGACGCGGGCGTAATCAAAGCGGGTCTTGGAGAAAATCTCGGAATCGGGCCAGAACTGCACACGGGTGCCGTGCTTGTCGGCGGTGGCATCGCCGTTGACGTGTAGGGCTTTGACGACTTGCCCACGAGAGAACTCGGCGTCGTGTTGTTTGCCTTCGCGCCAAATGGTGAGCTGCAGCTTGGAGGACAAGCCATTGACGACTGAGACGCCGACTCCGTGTAAGCCACCAGAGACTTTGTAGGCGTTTTCGTCAAACTTGCCACCGGCGTGCAGCTGGGTCATGATGACTTCGGCGGCGGAGACGCCTTCTTCCTTGTGGGTGTCGACGGGGATGCCGCGCCCGTTGTCTTCAACGGAAAGACTGCCGTCCTTGTGGAGGATGACGTGAATGTCGGTGCAGTAGCCAGCGAGGGCTTCGTCGATGGCGTTGTCTACCACCTCGTAAATCATGTGGTGCAAGCCCGAGCCATCATCGGTATCGCCAATATACATGCCTGGACGGCGGCGAACCGCCTCGAGACCACGCAGGACCTTGATGGAACCAGCATCGTATGCTGTATCTGTCGGGTGGACGTTACTCGTCTTTGCTGTCATAATCTTCTATATAAGGGTTTATCGCTTTGTAGCACACAACAAACGTTATGTTCTAGTGCTTCTTTTCGTTGTAACGGAAAGACGTGCTGTGCGTGCGGGGCGGGGGTGTTTGGGCGCGGGGGTTCGTGGTGCGGGATGGGTGGCAGAGCGGTTGAATGCACCGGTCTTGAAAACCGGCAAGGGTGAAAGCTCTTCGTGGGTTCGAATCCCACCCCATCCGCCGCGATATTTGGTAGCATGGATACTTGACATATTTTGATTGTTTTGTTGCTTTTTTTGTCTTATATTTTTCTTGTCTTATATGATGGGTGACTGTCACTATCTCACTAGCCCATCGTTTGATACACGCTTACATGAACAAAGGCAACTCAACAACCCAAGAACTACTCAAGGTCGGTCGCGAACACCTAAGAGGTGGGGCGTATGACGCAGCTATCGATGCTTTTATGCAAGCCATCGGGCTTGAGAGCGGTTACGCTGAAGCTTATTATTATCGCGGCAATAGCTATTATGCCCAAGAAAAATATGCCGAAGCCCTTGCTGACTATGATAAGGCGATTAAGCTGAACAAGGATTACGCCAAAGCCTATTATTATCGAGGCAGTACGTACTATAGAATGGACGATTTCGACAGAGCGGTCGAAGACTTTACACAAGCCATCAGAATTCTTCAAAAAAAGAATACTGATGATGATAAAGAAGTCTTGGCGTGGGCTTATGGCAATCGGGGGAATGCTTACTATGAAAAGCATGATTATGTTGAGGCAATTGCTGATTATACGCAAGCTATCGGCTTAAAGCCTAGGGCTGCCGACATGTACTATAATCGGGGGAATGCCTACGCTGAAAGGGGCAGCTACGACAAGGCAATAGGTGAATTCAC
Source organism: Alphaproteobacteria bacterium GM202ARS2 (assembly GCA_014323835.1). GTDB lineage: Bacteria > Pseudomonadota > Alphaproteobacteria > GM7ARS4 > GM7ARS4 > GM202ARS2. Next base: position 8,208 of record JACONH010000004.1, on the reverse strand, counting down.
AAAAGCTCTTTCGCTTAAGGATGATTTTGCCTATGCCTATAACAATCGAGGGGTTGCTCATGCCAAACAAAACAACTACGACCAAGCGATCGATGACTTTGAACAAGCCATCAAACATTCGCCTGACCATAACAAAGCTCGCCATAATAAGAGTTTGGCTCGCCATGAAAAGGAGGATAACAGAGAATCAGTGACCCTCAAGCCGGACAATGCCAACCATGCCTACGCCTTCTGATGCCGATCCTCGCCTGACCCAAGCTAAAGTCAAAGTTGAGAAAAAAGCCGTAAATTTTCATTGCAAAAAAGGGTTCTGGTTTTGGTTTATTGTTATTTGCCGTGGCGTATTGGTCTTTTTAACTGCTCTCACGATTAGCCTACCTCTTTGGGATTTAATCCCCGCTATAAACAAGCTTTCTTTGAGTGAGGACATGATACAGCTCGATTATGCTGTTTTTCTTATCATTGCTTTTTCTCTAACGGAGGGGGCGAGCTACCGCAAAAGACATGAATTTGCTCGTTTAGAAATAACAAAAATACAAGAGATGCACATACAAGCCGTCAAAGCTCTTATGAGAGGGGAGGTTTATAAAAATACATCAGACCCCACCATGCGCTTGGAACTCTTAAAATACCACCTTGAAAATATAAAAGAGATACGAAGGGATGCTCGCAAACCTTTAGAGCTCAAATTTATGCCTATCTCAGTCGCATAATTACACCCCGTAGCCAGAATATTGTTGCGCTGATTCTATTTTGTTTTATAGATAGAATAAACAACTCTTATACGGTGCTTTTATGAATGAGAACCTGAAAGAAGTCGAACGCTTATGTCAAAATGCTAACGGATACTTCCAAGAGGGCAAATATCGTGAGGCTGTCGATGGATGTACACGCGCTATCGATATCTTGGAAAAAATTGTTCCAAAAGGCAAGGCGTTGAAAAAAATTTATGCACAAGTCTACTACAATCGAGGAATATTTCATGCTCACAAAGGCGACCACGACGAAGCTATAAAGGATTTCACGCAAGCCATCAACTTAGACCTCAAGGATGCTCGTCCCTACTACAATCGAGGAACAGCCCATGCCCTCAAAGGCAACCTCGACAAAGCCATAGAGAATTTCACACAAGCTATCAACTTAGACCCCAAGAATGCCGATACCTATTACAATCGAGGATCTGCTCATGCTCGCAAAGGCAATCTTGACGAAGCCATAGAGGATTATAATCAAGCCATCAAACTAGAACCCAATAATGCAATTACCTATTATAATCGGGGAAATGCCAACGCTCAAAAAGGTGACTATGACAAAGCAATAGAAGATCATAATCAAGCTATCAAACTAGAACCCAATCATGCAAGTGCCTATAGCAATCGGGGAAATGCCTATTCCCACAAAGGTGACTATGACAAGGCAATAAATGATTATAATCAAGCTATTGAATTAGAGCACAATCATGTAAATGCCTATAACAATCGAGGAGTTGTTTATTTCTACAGAGGCGACTACGACAAAGCAATAAATGATTATGATCAAGCTATCAGACTAGAACGCAATAATGCAAGTGCCTACAGCAATCGGGGAGTTGCTCATGCCGAAAAAGGCGACTACGACAAAGCAATAAAAGACTATAATCAAACTATCAAACTAGAACGCAATAAGGCAGATGCATACAACAATCGGGGAAATGCTTATTCCAGCAAAGGTGACTACGACAAGGCAATAAAAGATTATAATCAAGCTATCAAACTAGAACCCAATCATGTAAATGCATACAACAATCGGGGAGCTGCCCATGCCAGAAAAGGTGCATACGACAGGGCAATAAAAGATTATAACCAGGCTATCAAACTAAACCCCAATCATGTAAATGCCTACTACAATCGGGGGAATGCTTATTTCTCTGAGGGAGAGTATGACAAAGCTATTAATGATTATAAAAAGGCGAAAAGATTAGCGACTGGTAAAGAAGCTAGAAAAGAGATAGAGTCAAAGCTAAGAATTGCAAAAAAAGAAAAGAGAATCATTGATTTTAAGTTTGGTGAAGGTGGGGCGTTTTACTTTGTGCACGGGACTCGTTACGTCCTAATTGGCATTGTGCTTTTTACTATTTCACTACCTTTCTTAAACTTCATCCCCTGCCTTGATATAGGCACACTCCAATACACGCTGACAAAAACAGAATATATTAGTCTTACTTTTATCGCACTCCTTTATATGGAGTGGATAAAATACCGCTACACTTTAGAATTTAATATATTGCAAGCAAAAAGAGAAAAGAAGACTCATGAACAAGCTGCCGATGACCTCATGAGAAGCCTGTCTTCTAGAGATATGCTAGTAGAAAAATCTAAACACCACTATGCTTCCTCTAGGGACATAGGAAGAAACATATTTGAATGGGAGAGAGCAAAATTCACACCTCTTTCTCAGTTCAAGCCATAGAAATACTTGACGCTTGCCCATACTTGCTCTCTTCTTGTGCGGCGCGCATACAATACAACAGGCGATACTGCGGTTTGATGATGCCGTTATTCTGCAAGCGAGACTCGATCATACGATGATACTCGCCATGCAGTTCGCACGAGACAAACACTCGTCCCAGTTCCTGTGCCAGCACCAGCTCCGAGCCCGAGCCACCAAACAGCACAAACACACTATCGCCCGGCTGTGTGCTCGCCTTGATCAACATCTCTACCAAGCCCAACGGTATCTGGCAGGCATGAATGGTTTTGTCCTTCGATACGTTCTTGACCAGATTATAAAAGAACCACGAATACGGCATCGCCCCCTTGTGCCCCGCCGCCATGCGCGCCCTGATACGCCTATCCTCAGGGTTCTTATACGGCACCGCTACGTTGTCCTTATAAAATTTGTTGTGCTTCGACTTGCGGGCATGCAAAATCGAACGATGCGCCGTCGTAAAACGGCGCGGCGAATGACCCACATTGGTATTATACACCCACACGTAATCCTGCACATCATAGGCAGCCCCATCCAAGAAACGCACCCGCAAATACGCATTCTGCTTAGGGTAGTTCAGCAAAAACAAATTGCCATCATCCTTCAACACCCGCAACGACTCACGAGCCAGCGCGCAATACCAATCCACATACGACTCCCAACTCTGCTTATAAGAACGCCCCTTATAGTTAATCCCAACATTGTAATCAGGATCCCCATAAACCATATCCAAACACTTGTCCGGCAACGCACGCAACGTCTCCATGACATCGCCATGAATGATTTTGTCTCGATAGGTCTTAGGTAACATCATCTCTGTAACTTTTTCCGCTAGTGCTAAAACATGCCGTTATCGTGGGCGGCGGTGCTCGGCATCGGTTGCAACACATCCCAGTGCTCGACAATTTTGCCCGCCGCATCCAAGCGAAAAATATCAATGCCCGCATAATCACCATCCGACCAGTGCTGATGACAATGCAACACAACAAAATGACCCTCGGCAATCACACGCTTAAAAACCACCGACTTGCCCGGATACGCCCGAGCCATACGCTCAAAGTAATCGATGAAACCCCGCTTGCCATCCGCAACATGCGGATTGTGCTGCCGATACGTCGCTCCCACATAACGCTCGACCGCACGACGCGGCTCGCCCCGATTAAACATCAAGTCATAAAATGCAACAACATTACGCTTGTTCGCTTCCACATCCATAGCCACCGCCTCAATAACCGCTCTTCTCCTCTACAATCCTATAGAGTTCTTTCCAAAAAAGTTTATCTCTCACTACATTACTATATTTTCTCTCTTGTGCATTAAAGCGTTCCTCGTATGCCGACAATAACGCAAAGCCAACCTTTTGCCACACCTGCAAAACCCCATCAAAAGAACCCGGCTTCCACGCCAAATGAGATTGAGAGTCACGATGCAACAAATAGTGGAAAGCCCACATAAGCGGATAGAGGATAGCTCGATTATCCGTTAATTGCCAATCGGGGTTCCAAGCCGTTTCATCCTCGATGAAAGTTCCCTTATCCAGCCTATTTTTCGTACACTTCTTCCATATAGATTTTTTCGGCTCATCCGCTTCTTTTGTTCGCTTCCCACCTGCTCTCCATATCGCTGGTGCGTCTAGCAGAATCCTATCCCGCAGCTGCAGAATATCTTTCAGGATAAGAAAAATCGGTCGGTAGCTTTTATCGTATTCCTCTTTATAAAAATTCTCAACCTTGCCAAGCGACCTATGAATGACCGTGAGCTTTTGTGGCCACTCGTGGTTAAACAACGTCATGAAAGCAATAATATCACTGGCTTTGTGCTTTCCTGTTTCATTCTCACTCCAAGCAATACCGCTATAACCTTGAGTGCCTCGGAGTTGTTCCTTTATCGGCTCAAACACACCTTGTGCATTAAGCAAACTGACAGTCTTAACCTGAGTGGACGTGTTCATACCATGTGCCATGTGAACAGTCGCACTTGAATCAAGTCCTGTGCGAATGTCGACAGTCACATACTGCCCCTCAAGAATGCTTGGGTCTTCCTTGGCAAGACTGGTAATAATCTTATACGTATGTCCGCCATCAACAATGCCATGCTCTGGCTGCAAAGAAAGACGCAACGTTGCTTTGTTGTCCTTGCTTTCTAGAACTTTGACTTCCTCAGCAACAATCGTAATTCCCTTGTTTTTCAGGTAAAACAACTTTTTATCCGTGTCGGCACTATCGATGGTTTCCTTCCTGATGCTCTTATAAAGCGTCTTGTTAATATTCTGGGTGCGGACATTCGGCTTAATGCCGATGCCGTCCGGAATATCCGCCAGTGCCACAGTAGCGACACAACGCTTTGTCTCCGCATACGCTACACTCGGTAACGTAAAGAAATGGTGGTCAAGCACCTTGATATTGATTTCCTTATTCATCACACAATCTCCTTATATACAAAAAGCCTAAGAACTCCCCCAAAAGAAAACGCACCGCATGGAAGGCTACCTCGCGAACGAGAATATGCCAAACTCGGCAGCACGTAATCAAGTGCCGTAGTGTTGATGTCTGTGTTCATAACAAACCTCCTGTATCGTAAAAGCGTGATCACGTAGCAACATGCACATACTAGGATCGCAAACCAAAAGCCAGCATAAACCAAGCAAGCAAAAGCACTTGCGTAACTCACACAGCCATAATCTCAACTCTCTGCTCCAAACAATCATCTTATACAACTTCCTCAAAGTAGGTCTGTTGGTTTTCGCAATTTTGTTTTCAACTATAATATGGACGAAAATATGGACAGAGTCAATAGCTGAGATAAAAAAAATCATTTTTTTTGGCAGAGTCGAGTAGCGATAGCTAAATCTCTCGTCTATTGACCCGTCGAGCCAGGAAGTTACGTTACCTGCTTAAATCTCGAGCCACGGAGTTACGTTACCTGCGTAACTTCTAACTTTAAAAATTCCACTCCTGCACAGGTAAACTACCTATTGCACCGTCGAGCCACGAAGTTACGTCCCTGCACAAATCTCGAGGGGTAAGCGGGTCGAGCCATAAGACTTGAAGAGGGCATGATGCCCGCTCTTCCCTTTACCGGCACATTGCCTATAACAGGCATACCGCCCCATACGAGAGAAAACACCGATGCTACCCCACAATACCATCACTCACAGCGATTGTCGCCACATCCCACCAACAAACACACAAGTCCCTGTCAAGCAAACGCTTTTTTGCCTTGAAGTGATAGGAAAAATGCCCTATATAAACCTTCATGTCGGTCGCACAGAAAATAGCCCTCGTCAATGACAAAACCCACAAGCAGCTCAAACCTGCCACACCGGTTTTCTCACCCGTGCGCGCCCTTCCGTCACCGCCATGCACACCACACACAATAGCCCTCAACCAACGCAACAAAATGGACGGGCTAGCCTTCCTATCCCAACTCACCGACGCAACCATCCCCGCCGCCTTCTTCGACCCCCAATACAGAGGCATCCTCGATAAACTCAACTACGGCAACGAAGGCAAAAAAAGAGGCAAAGCACGCTCAAGCCTACCCCAAATGCCCGAAAAGACCATCGCTGAATTCACACAAGAAATCAGCCGAGTCCTCATACCAAGCGGGCATCTCTTCTTATGGATGGATAAGTTCCACTTGTGCATGGGATTCACCCACTGGCTAACCAACACACCCCTAGAAATAGTCGATATGGTAACCTGGGATAAAGGCAAAATCGGCATGGGATACCGCACCAGACGCAAAAGCGAACACCTCATCGTCCTACAAAAGACACCCCGCAAAGCAAAAGGCATCTGGCAGTCGCACACCATACCCGACGTATGGCAGGAAGACGCCCCAAAAAACGGCTTTCCCCACACCAAACCCATTCGGCTGCAAAAAGAACTCATCGCTGCGGTATCACAACCCAACGACATCATCATCGACCCCGCCGCCGGTAGCTTCTCCGTCATGGACGCATGCCAACAAGCCGAGCGGCAGTTTCTCGGCTGTGATATCAACGGCTAACATCACTGCGATAAATGCCATGATACAACACGTTATAGCCTTTGCGTTCGTTCTCGTTGCTGTTGCCAGCCCCGCACCCGCTCGTGCTGAAAGCAAGCCCAAACTGGCGGTGTTCAAGTGCGAGCTCTTCGATACCTCTGGTAGCAAAGACCTAAAAGTCCAACAAGAACAAGCCCAACGGCTGAATCTGGTAACGCAAGTCATCAAAGACGACATCGACAGGCGCGGCGTTTATACCATTGTGGATACGTCCCGTGCCAACGAGCTGGACTCGCCGCATGCTCGTTTTGCTGCTGAGGGGCTCTTCCGTGAGTGCCCCGGCTGCGAAGCCGAAGTCGCTGCCCAACTCGGCGCCGACCTGTCCATGGGCTGTCTCATCCAGAAAGTCAGCAACCTTATCCTCAACATCAACTACTACATCCGAGACGCCAAAACCGAACGCCTACAAGCACAATACTCTGCCGCTATCCGAGGCAACACCGACCAAACATGGGTGCGCAGCGCGCTGTGGCTCCTGAAAAACCGAGTCTTCGAAGACCCCGCCGCCAAAGCCGAACGACACCAACGCATGCAAGGAAACTGGACGCCCTGATACGCCCAAAAAAATACAACGCACGCTGGCGCGCATGACACACACCATAAAATAGATGGGACGGGCATAACCTTTATGCCACAGGAGGAACCATGCCGGTTATTTCTCAACTGCCCAGCTCATACGATGCGGTGACCGCGGCGCATCAGGATCTTCGTATCCTTAAAGGCTCTGCCAGTCAGCAACTCGGGCACATGCAGGCAACAGTTCAGGGGCGGGGGCACGGACAAGGCGGACGGCGCGTCTTCCACATGGTGGACCCCAACATGACACCCCCCTCAGACCGACCGCCCGGCGACCACGACGAAACACGCCGAGACATCTACCAAAACTTCAAGAACGTCATGGAACAAAACTTCCAGACCTGCATACAAGACTACAAAGAGCAGCTCGACCACTCGATGATGGATGTTGCCGAATACAATGCTCGGTCGACGCAGTTCAACCAAGCCATGCGGCAAGCACACATCGATATCCTCCAACAACTGAAAGATAACCTGAATATCACGCCCGCAGGAGCAGGGCAGTTCGAAATCCCCGATACGCCGCTGCACGGCGATGCCTTCGTCAAAACAAGACGAGATTACTACATGAGCATGCACAACGCCGTCAGCCAATTCATCGCCCTCGCAGATGACATCAAAAGCCTACACCCCGCCTTCATCGAACAAAGAAAACCCAAGTGGCATGACGGCAATATCGACCAACGCAAGCCTCAACCGAAACCACGCAGCCCACGTAACCCACGTAGCCCGGGCGCGCCTAGCAGGCTCAGTAAGTTTACGATACAACATATTCGAACCGACGGGCAGGCCGCACCAGCATCGCAAAGCCCATCCAAACCGACACCTAAGCCTCGCAGACAGAAGGCAACACAGGAGGCAAGCCAGCCTAAAGAGTCATGGTGGAAGAGCCTACCCGACCCTTACCACAGAGCGAAGATGTATGAGATAGAAAAAGCGTTCAAAAACCAGCTTGCTGAGGACAACCCGCAGCCGCCTCGCAAGCTTAATGTGACGATACCGCAACCGCAGCTAGACAGCAGTAGCGATGACGAAGCGTGATGGGTAAAATAATTGCCCGCATAACCCACACGCACCCTGTGGGGGATTACCGCCACAATCAAAAGAGACCTCAGC
>JACONH010000003.1 GCA_014323835.1 Alphaproteobacteria bacterium GM202ARS2 | reverse complement strand
GGGGGGGGGGGGGGGGGAGGTCGAATGTTTCACGGGAAACAATTGGGTGAGGGTGAGGGGGTGATTATCGACAATGTTTCACGTGAAACAATTGCTGGGCGGTTGTGTATGGGGGGAGGGGGGGAGGGGGGGTTGGGGGGGGTTCTTTTGACATTGTTTTATGTTTGTGGTTACCCTATATACAGGGGGAGGGGTGAAGGGGCAAGACCAGCACGATAGGATACGAACGGCACTTATGGCAAGTAGAGATTCGCATAAAGTAATGTGGGGGGTGACGTGGGGGGTGATGTTTCACGTGTGTCGACGTGGGGTTTGGCGCGTGGGCGTGATGATTTTTTGCGTCATGGTTGTGGGGGGTGTGTGGAGTGAGGTTCATGCGGGGGGTGGTGGCAGTTTGGGGGATGAGTCATTTTTGATGGGCGATGATGATTTTGCCGAGCATCAGATTGATGTTTTGTCGGAGGCGAACAAGTTACTTTTTGTGGATGATAATTTGCGGGGCATTACGGAGCCTTTGACGTTGATTTATGATTTTTCGCATCGTTCTGCCTATGACAAGGCTTATGGTGGTCGTGTTTTGGTGAAGGTGAATCGTGTTCGTGAGAATGGTCGTAAGGATTTGGTTTTTCGTTATTTGCGTGGCAAGCATCGTATTCGTTTTCATCCTCGTCCGAACATGAAGACGAATCCTTTATTCATGCTTTTTTTGGAGAGCGATGCTCGTGAGATGCAGCGTATTACGGGTGGCTCGAGTTTATTTTTCCGTTCTCGTTTGCGTCAGAGTTTAGCGGCGGCGGGCACCGAGGCGATAACTTTTGACTATGAGGGCAAGCAGGTGGATGGTTATCGTATTGTTATTCGTCCGTATGATGAGATGATGCGTGACCCGCAGGATAAGAAGAGCAAAAAGCTGATTGAGCGTTTCGAGAAGTTTCGTTATAAGACGTATGAGTTCATTTTGAGTTCGCATGTTTTGGGGGGTATTTATCGTCTGCGTAGTTTTGTGCCGGACGAGTCGGGCGAGGCGGTTCAGATTGATGATTTGTTGCTTTATCGTGGTTTTGAGCGTCATCGGGTCGAGGGTGCGGGTTTATGATGAAGTTAGGGTATGGTTTTATGATGAGACGACTGTTGAGATTGGGCGTGCTCCCTTTTGTGGTGGGTATGTTGGTGTTGAATGTTTCATGTGAAACATTTGATGAGTCGGTTGAGGCGCGCATTGCGGCGCGCAAGGATGCTTTGACGCGTCAGTTGAATGCGTATCCGACGACGGCGCGGGCGGAGTATGTTTTTGCCTGTATGGCGGCGAATCAGATGACGCAGGATTTTCTGTATCGTTGTTCTTGTGCGATTGATACGATAGCGTCTCGTTTATCTTATGAGGAATACGAGCGTGCGGAGACGTTGTCTCGTATTCAGTTGGGTCATTCGCCGCGGGAGCAGGCGTATAAGAGTGTGGGGATATCGAAGGAGCTGTTAGACAAGTTTTTCCGTGCGCAGGCGGCATCGGAGTTGGCGTGTTTTTAGGATGACGCGGTTTTTGTTATATCGTTGCTGTGGAATTTTAACGGGAGCGTGTTGTGGACACGTGTGTTTGGGTGTTGTCGTCTCGTTCTAGTTCGGTGTCTTCTTCTGTTGAGGTTCAAGTGGTGCGGGGGGGGTGCCACCACGTGCCGTATGGGGCAACGGCTTTGGACGTGTTAACGTTGGAGGATGAGAAACGGTTGGCGGATGTGTATGCGGTTAAGGTTAATGGTGTTGTTGATGATTTATCGGTGCCGTTGCGGGCGGGGGCGAGTCTCGAGTTTTTGACGCGGGCGGACGAGGAGACGTTGGAGATTTTGCGTCATGATACGGCACACTTGATGGCGCAAGCGGTTAAGTCTTTGTATCCTGAAACAAAAGTGAGCATCGGGCCCGTCATTCGCGATGGCTTTTACTATGATTTTGCGAGGGACAAGCCGTTTACGCCTGAGGATTTGGAGCGCATTGAGGCGCGTATGCACGAGTTGGTGGCGGAAGATTATGCTATCGAGCGTCTCGAGGTGGACAGGGACGAGGCGCGGCGGGTGTTTACTGATGCGGACGAGCCGTATAAGGTGGAGATTCTGGAGTCGATACCTGAGGATGAGTCGCTTCGTTTGTATCGTCAGGGTGATTTTATTGATTTGTGTCGGGGCCCGCATTTTCAGTCGACGGGTCGTGTGGGGGGTGCTTTTAAGTTGATGAAGGTTGCGGGCGCGTATTGGCGGGGGGATTCGTCTCGGGAGATGTTGCAGCGTATTTATGGCACGGCTTGGTTTGATGGCAAGGCGTTGCGGGGTTATCTCGAGCGTTTGCGTGAGGCGGCGAAGCGTGACCATCGTGAGATGGGTAAAGTTATGGATTTGTTTCATTTTCAGCCCGAAGCACCGGGGGCGGTTTTTTGGCATGACAAGGGGTGGACGTTGTTTGGTGTGTTGATTGATTATTTGCGGCAACGGCAGAAGCAGGCGGGCTATGAGGAGATTAGCACCCCTGAGGTGATTGACCGCAGTTTGTGGGAGTCGTCGGGGCATTGGCAGACGTTTCGGGAGCATATGTTTACGACGGATACGGAGGATGGTCGTGTGTTTGCGGTTAAGCCGATGAATTGTCCGGGGTGTGTGCAGGTGTTTCGGCAGGGGACGATGAGTTATCGTGATTTGCCGCGCCGTATGGCTGAGTTTGGCAAGGTGCATCGTTATGAGCCGTCGGGGGCGTTGTATGGTTTGATGCGGGTGCGGGCGTTTACGCAGGATGATGCGCATATTTACTGCACGCCCGAGCAGATGGAGGACGAATGTTGTGCTATTGTGGATATGCTTTTGTCGGTGTATCGAGATTTTGGTTTTGAGGATGTTCGTATTAAGTTTGCTGACCGCCCGCAGGTGCGTATTGGTAGCGATGAGGCGTGGACGCGTCTCGAGCAGGGTTTGCTGGGGGCGTTAAAGCGGATGAAGTTAGATTATACGCACAATGTTGGCGAGGGTGCTTTCTATGGGCCTAAGTTAGAGTTTGTTTTGCGCGATGCTTTGGGGCGGGATTGGCAGTGTGGCACGGTGCAGGTGGATGTTAACTTACCCGCACGGTTGGGGGCGTTTTATGTCGGGGCGGATGGTGATAAGCACCACCCGGTGATGTTGCATCGGGCGTTGTTTGGCTCGTTGGAGCGGTTCATTGGCATTTTGCTCGAGCATTATGCGGGGGTGTTGCCGTTGTGGTTGGCACCGGTGCAGGGGGTGGTGATGACCATTACGGAGGAAGCGAACGATTATGCTGAAAAGGTGTGTGCGGCTTTTCGTAGCAAGGGTGTGCGGATGGCGTTGGATATCCGTAACGAGAAAATCGGCTATAAGGTGCGGGAGCATAGTGTCGCTAAGGTGCCGTATTTTGTTGTGGTGGGGGCTGAGGAATGTCGTGAGGGGACAGTGGCGGTGCGTTCCAGCAAGAAGGGGGCGGAGCAGCAAAGTCGCCCGTTGGCAGAGGCGGTGGCAGCGTTGGCACAGGAAGCGCGTATGCCTTCAGGGGTGCCTTCACAGGAGAACGTATGATGGCTGGTCATCCGTCTTCTCATGAATCGTTGCGTTTGAATGGTGCGATACGTGCGTCACGGGTGCGGGTTGTGGCGGAGGATGGTGCGATGATGGGTGTGATGTCGTTGCATGATGCTTTGTCGGAGGCACAGGCGCGGGGCTTGGATTTGGTTGAGGTGTCCCCCGCGGCGCAACCGCCGGTGTGTCGTATTATTGACTATGGCAAGTTTCGTTATCGCGAGCAGAAAAGGCGGGTGGAGCTCCGCCGTAAGCAGAAGACTGTGGACTTAAAGGAGATCAAGATGCGCCCGGCGACGGATGCCCATGATTATGACTTTAAGTTACGGTCGATGAAGAAGTTTCTTGAGCATGGCGACAAGGTTAAGGTGACGGTGCGGATGCGGGGGCGGGAGTTGGCGCATCAGGAGCGGGCGTTTGCTTTGTTGCAGCGGGTCGAGGCGGATATTGCGGAACTGGGACGGGTGGAGAGCGCACCGACAGCGGATGGGCGACAAATCTTAATGATTGTTGCCCCGCAAAAAAAGAACAAGTAGGTGGGTGCGGGTGCGGGTGCGCGTGTGTGCGGGGCGAGGGTGCGAGTTTGTGCGGTGGGGTGTTGACGGGGGGCTTTGTTTTTGTCATAAGGGTGTAATGGAATTGATAGGAGGCTTTGATGCCAAAGTTGAAGACCAAGAGTAGCGTTAAGAAGCGTTTTAGCCTGACGGCGAGCGGCAAGGTTCGTATGAAGCCTGCGGGCAAGCGTCATGGCATGATTAAGCGCAGTTCGAAGATGAAGCGTCAGGCGCGAGCGATGACGTTGATGTCGAAGGCTGATGGCTTGATAATCAAGGGCTTTATGCCCTATGGCATTCGTTAGGGGGTTTGTGTTATGCCGAGGCCTCAGCGTGCTGTTTATGCGCATAGTCGTCATCGCAAGGTGATTCGTCAGGCGAAGGGTTATCGTGGTCGTGCGAAGAACACGTTTCGTGTTGCTCGTCAGAGTGTTGAGCGTGCGTTGGTGTATTCTTATCAGCATCGCCGCAAGCGTAAGGGTGACTTTAGGCGTTTGTGGATTATGCGTTTGAATGCGGCGGCGCGGGCGCATGGCATGACTTATAGTGCTTTTATGCAGGCGTTGAAGAGCAGTGGTGTGAGCGTCAATCGTAAGATGTTGGCGGCTCTTGCGGTGGACGAACCGCAGGTTTTTGCTTCGTTGCTCAAGCATGTGCGTGGCAAGTAGACGCCCGCGTTGTGCGGGCTGGTGTGTGGTGTGGTTATGGTAGCACCTTCTCTAAGTGACAAGGATGTGCGCGCCGCTTTGCAGGCGTTAGAGCAGGTAACAGACGAGCAAGAAGCGCAAGCGTGGCGGGTCGGCCACTTAGGCAAGAAGGGGGCGGTTACGTTGGCGTTGCGGGCTTTGTCGGCGTTGCCGTTGCAGGAACGCAAGGCACAGGGCAGGCGTTTGAACGAGGCGCGCCAGCGTCTCGATGAGGCGTATCGGGCGAGGGTGGCAGCGTTACAGAACAAACAGCCGAGCGAGGAAGCCGATTGGTCGTTGCCGATAACGGATACGCCTATGGGTTCGTTTCATCCCATTGAGCAGGTTATGGGCGAGATACGCGCTTTTTTTCTGGGGCAGGGCTTTGCCTTTGCCGATGGGCCGCAGATTGAAGACGAGGAGCATAACTTTTGTGCCTTGAATATGCCTGAGGATCATCCCGCCCGCCAGATGCACGATACGTTTTATGTGCAAGGAGGGACGCGGTTGTTACGGACACATACGTCATCGGTGCAGGTGCGAGCCATGCGGGCAAGACAAGTGAAGGAGGGGGGGTTGTATATGTTTTCGGCAGGGCCCGTTTACCGTCGAGATTACGACCAGACTCACACGCCCATGTTTCATCAAGTGGAGGGTTTGGCGGTGGATAAGGCTCTCGACATGGGGCATTTGAAGGGATGTTTACTGGCTTTTTGTCGCTCGTTTTTTGGTGGCGATGTGGCGTTGCGGTTTCGTCCGTCTTTTTTTCCGTTCACCGAGCCATCGGCAGAGGTGGATATTGCTTTTTCTCGCACTGATAAGGAGGGGGGTTTGGGGGGGGTAGGAGGGGAGGGGGGGCTGCGGTTGGGTGGCGATGAGTGGATGGAAATCTTGGGCTGTGGCATGGTGCATCCGAAGGTGCTTCAGGCTTGTGACATCGATAGTTCGCAGTGGCGGGGCTTTGCCTTTGGCATGGGGGTCGAGCGACTGGCTATGCTCAAGTATGGCATGCGCGACCTACGCATGTTCTTCGACTCCGATATGCGCTGGTTACAGCATTATGGCTTTCACCCTTTCGCCGCGGTGCCTTGATGAAACTGGTCTGGAGTTGGTTACAACGTCACTTAGATAGCGACTTGTCGGTTGCTGAAGTGGCAGAACGTCTGGTTGCGTTGGGCTTGGAAGTGGATGCGGTTGTGGCGGCGCGAGACGACCTGACAGACGTCCACGTTGTTGAAGTGGAACGTATCGAGGCACACCCGAATGCCGACCGTTTGCGTCTGTGTTCGTGGCGGGGCGCGGATGATAAACGGGGGACTGTGGTGTGTGGCGCGCCGAACGTGCGGGTGGGCTTGCGGAGTCTGCTTGCCCCGGTTGGCACACAGCTGCGGGGTTGGGACAAGCCGTTGCGGGCTGCCACCATACGCGGCGTTGTCAGCGAGGGTATGTTGTGCTCGCCACAAGAATTGGGCGTAGGCGATGACGCAAGCGGTATCATCGCTATCGACTCGGACGTGCCTTTAGGCACACCCGCACATACAGCCTTAGGACTCGATGACGTGGTGCTGGATGTCGCCTTAACCCCAGACCGAGTCGATTGTGCCAGTGTGCGGGGGCTTGCTCGAGAACTGGCGGCGGCAGGATGTGGCACGCTTAAACCGCTGGAACCGCTAGAGTCACTGCTGGCACAAGGGGGGACAGGGGCAGACGTGACTCCTGTTGCTATCCTCAAGGAAGCACAGGGTTTATGTGGGTTTTTCTCGTTGTGTCGTATCGAGGGTGTGGCGGCGCGCCCATCGCCTTTGTGGGTGCAGAAGGCTTTAAGGGCGTGTGACGTGGGCTGTCATAATGTGCTGGTGGATGTGTCGAACTATATGATGTTGGATTTGGGTCATCCGTTGCATGTGTATGATGCCGAGAAGGTGTGCGGGGCAGTGCGGGTGCGGTTGTCGAAAAAGAACGAGCCTTTTAAGGCGTTGGATGGCGAGACATACCCTTTGGATGCGGGCTTGCTGGTGGTGGCGGACGACAACAGTGTTTTGGCGTTGGCAGGAGTCATGGGCGGCGTTGCGAGCGGATGTTCGGCACAGACCCGTGATGTGCTGGTGGAATGTGCGCATTTTGCCCCGTCAGCGGTGGCAAAAAGCGGGCGGGCGTTGGGGCTGGTAACGGACTCCCGTTATCGCTTTGAACGTGGTGTGGATGTGAGCGATAGCTTAGAGGTGCTGGCACGCAGCTGTGCCATGCTGGTGACGTTGGCAGGGGGTAAAGACAAAGGCTACAGCGCGGCGGGCAGTGTTACCCCTGATAAAGAACAGGCGGTGATAGCGTGTAACCGCGAGACTGTCGCGACCTATGGCGGTGTCGAATTAGAGGAAGCACAGGTGCAAGGCATACTGTCGGCATTGGGTTTTGTGGCTGATGAGGGGGGTGAGGGGGGGAAGGAGGGCTGGCGTGTGCCGAGTTGGCGATTCGACATTCACGAGTCGCAAGACCTTGTGGCGGAGGTGTTACGGGTGCATGGCTATGAGCATATACCCGCTAAGGCTTTTGCGGTGCCGCAAGCTCAAATGCAGGCTCGGGTCGAGTCGGTTGCGTATGGGGCGGGTGTGCCGTTGTTGAGTCATGCGGGTGTTACGGGTTTGTGTCGTGTGGCGGCGGCGCGGGGTTTGTGTCAGAGCATGTCTTGGGCTTTTATTGGTCTGGAGCAGGCGCGGGCGTTATGTGTGGGCGAGCCGTTGCAGCTGGCAAATCCTTTGAGTCAGGAGATGGCGGTGATGCGTCCGTCTTTGTTGGCGGGTTTGTTGTTGGCTTGTGCTCGTAATCAGAAACGAGGCTTTACTCGCGGTGCGTTGTTCGAGCATGGTGCGGTGTGGCGCGAGGGCGCGCCTGACAAGCAAGGCTATAACCTTGCCTTTGTCCGTTGGGGGGCGAAAGAAGAACGGCACTGGCGGGCAAAGGGCGCAAAGGAGGGCGTGGACGTGTTCGATGGCAAGGCAGATTTGTATCAGCTGTTGGGGGCGTGGATGACGGTTAAGGGGCAGGGACAGGGCAGATATGCTTTGCCGCCGTGGTATCAGGGGTCGTCAGCTGAGGCTGGCAAGAGTGTGCCGATAGTGGCACATTATGGCATACCGACAGCGTCGCTGTGTCGTCTGTTCGATATAGAAGGGGCGGTTGTTATGGGAGAGCTGTATCTCGATAAACTGCCGCCGCCGTCACAAAGAGTCTTTGCTTCGTATGTGCCGTCGCCGTATCAGGCGGTTCGGCAAGACTTTTCCTTTGACTTTGCCCGGCCTGTGCGGGCGGGTGCTCTGTTACGTGTTGTGGAGGCGGTGCGACAAAAGACGGGGCTGATACGGGAGGTATCGATTTTTGATGTCTATCGAGATGGTCAAGAACAAAAAATGTCTATGGGTTTATCGGTGGTGTTGCAGTCACAGGAAGAGACGTTGCGGGCAGAAACCATTAAAGATGTGAGTGCTACATTGGTTGCGGCGGTCGCCAAGCAATGCGGAGGTGTTTTGCGTGATGGCTGATACGGATGCGCGCTTTATCCGCAATGTTGCGATAATTGCTCATGTGGATCATGGCAAGTCGACTCTTGCGGACAGGCTTATTGAGACGTGTGGGGGTTTGTCGTCGCGGGAGATGAAGGCACAGGTGCTCGATTCTATGGGCTTGGAGCGGGAGCGGGGCATCACCATTAAAGCGCAAACGGTGCGTCTGCAGTGGCAGGATAGTAACGGGCAAAAATGGATTATTAATTTGGTGGATACCCCGGGCCATGTGGATTTCTCTTATGAGGTGTCGCGGGCGTTGGCAGCGTGCGAAGGCTCGCTTTTGGTGGTGGATGCGTCACAAGGGGTTGAGGCACAGACGTTGTCGGTGGCATGGACGGCAGTGGATTATGACCATCAGTTGCTGGCGGTGTTGAATAAGATAGATTTACCGAGTGCTGATCCTGAGCGGGTCTATAGCCAGCTGGGCGATAGTTTGGGGGTGGCACAGGAGGAGACTCTCACCATTTCGGCAAAGAAAGGCACGGGTATCGATAGCTTGTTGTCGGCACTGGTTACCAAGTTGCCCGCCCCTAAGGGGGTGTCGAGTGACCGCTTGCGTGGCTTGGTGGTGGATAGCTGGTATGATAGTTATTTGGGGGTGATGATTTTGTTGCGGGTGGTGGATGGTGTGTTGTCGAAGGGCGATAGGGTGTGCTTGTTGGCATCGGAAGGGGGTAAGGAGTTCGTTGTGGATAGTTTGGGGGTGTTTACGCCGAAAAGGCAGGCGCGGGAGCAACTGGTGGCTGGCGAGATTGGCTATGTGGTGGTGGGTTTCAAAAGTCCGGGTTTGTGTCGAGTGGGGGATACGTTGGCGCATGCGTTGACGCAAGGTAACAAGCAGGGGGGTAAAGCGTTACCGCCTGCTCTTGCGGGTTTTAAGGCGTATCGTCCGGCAGTCTTTTGTGGCTTGTTTCCGCAAGAGAGTAACGACTATGCTTTGTTGCGTGAGTCGCTGGCTAAGTTGGTGCTGAATGATTCGGCTATCGAGTATACGCCTGAGACGTCGATGGCGTTGGGGCATGGCTTTCGGTGTGGCTTTCTGGGCTTGTTGCACGTGGATATAACGCTGGAGCGTCTGCGTCGGGAGTTTGACCTGTCTTTAGTGGTGAGCGCGCCGCAGGTGGTCTATCGCCTGTTTTTGACTGATGGGAGCCAGCAAGACGTTCATAACCCGGGGCAGTTGCCGTCCATGACGCAGATACGTAGCTGGCACGAGCCGTGGGTGCAGGTCAGTATCATGGTGCCACAGGAGTCACTGGGGCATGTGCTTGAACTATGCAATCAACGGCGCGGCGAGCATATGAATCTGTCGTGGGTCGGCAAACGGGCGATGGTGGACTACGCTTTGCCGTTTAATGAAATTGTCTATGACTTTCACGACAAGTTGCAATCTTTAACCAGTGGCTATGCGAGTTTCAGTTATCGCTTTGTGGATTATCGCGAGGGTGACTTGGTGAAGATCACCATGTTGGTGAATGGCGATGCGGTGGATGCGTTGTCGTTTATCGACCATCGGGCGAAGGCGGAGGCACGGGCGCGCCAGCTGTGTGGACGCTTAAAGGAGATGATACCGCGCCAGCTGTTTGCTGTTGCCATTCAGGCTGCCATTGGCGGAAAAGTCATCGCCCGAGAGACTGTGTCTGCTATGCGCAAAGATGTAACCTCTAAGTGTTATGGTGGCGATATAACCCGCAGGCGTAAGTTGCTGGAGAAACAAAAGGAAGGCAAGAAACGCATGAAAGCGTTTGGTAAGGTGCATCTGCCCAGTAGACTTTTTCTCGATGTGCTGAAGGAGCAAGGCAAACGCTAGCGGGAGGTAAAGGCAGGCAGGCGGGCGATGTTGGTAACGGGTGGGGCGGTGTTCTGCAGGGTGGTGATGCGGAGCCAGGCGGACGGAAATTGCTGGCGGAGGCGGGCAAGGGTGGTGTCGGCTTGGGCTTTCGTCTCATAAAGAGCAAAACAGGTAGCCCCACTGCCGGACACATTGGCGAGAAGGGTATCTGTTGTTTGAAGGGCTTTCAGTAATGGGGTGAGGCTAGGACATTTCTGTTGAGCGATGGGGGCGAGGTCGTTGCCGAGGGTGGCAAGAGTCTGCCACAGCTGGGCGGGTGCGGTGGGGGCGGTCAGTTGAGTCGGGTCTATGGCTTCTTTGTGCTGGAAGGGGGGGGTTAAGGCTTGAAAGACGTCCGCGGTGCTGGTGGGTTGATTGGGGTTGGCAAGAACAACGTAAGGAGGGGGGGTGGGCGAGGGGAGGGTGATGGGCTGGAGACGTTCGCCTATGCCTTGGGCGATAGCGGATGTGCCATGCCAGCAGAAAGGCACGTCAGCACCGAGGCGTTGGGCGATGGTCTGCCAACGTGAATCCTGAGGGTTGAGCTGGAAGGCAGCTGCGAGCAGCTTGAGGCAGGCGGCGGCATCGCTGGAGCCACCACCGATACCGGAGGCGATGGGCAGGCGTTTGTCGAGGGTCAAGGCAAGGGGGGCAGAGATACCGAACGTGTCCCGCACCAGCTGAGCGGCGCGGTAGACGAGGTTGTCTGACGAGGCAGGCATAGAGAGGGCGCGCGGGGCGCGCACGGTTAACGTGATAGGTTCACGGGTAGGGGTAGGGGAGTCGGGGGGGTTGGGGGGGTTGGGGGGGTGGAGATAGAGGGTGTCGCTTTCGGTAACGAAGGTCATGACGCTGTAGAGGTCGTGGTAGCCGTCGGCGCGGCGATTGAGGACTCGTAGACACAGGTTGAGCTTGGCGGGTGCCTGAATAGCGAGCATACGAGGTTACAGGGCGTTGAGTTTATTTTTGAGGTCTTGGATTTTTTGTTCGTCGGTGATGAGGTGGATGGTTTTCTGCCAGTGGAATCGTGCGTCATTTTTTCTGCCGAGTTTCCACAGCACGTCGCCGAGGTGGTCGCGGATATCGGGTTCATCGGGGTTAATGGCGATGGCTTTGCTGATGGCGTCGAGGGCTTTTTCGTAGTGGCCGAGTTTGTAGAGCACCCATCCGTAGGAGTCGAGGATGAATCCGTCATTGGGTCTGAGGGTGAGGGCGCGTTTGAGGAGGTCGAGGGCTTGCGGGAGTTTGGTGTTGCGTTCGGCCCAGGAGTAAGCGAGAAAGTTCATGGCGCGCGCCGCATTGGGGTTCAGTTCGATGGCTTTCAGCAGGTCTTGTTCGCCTTGTTGAAATTGCTTTTCTTCTGTGAAGGCAACGCCGCGGGCGTAAAAGATGTGCCAGTCGTTTTGGCTTTGTGGGTCGGTATCGATGAGATGGCTGTAGGGGATGAGGGCATCGGCGAAGCGTTGCTGTTGCACCAGCAGGTCGGCGAGTTGCCGTTGGGCGCGGGTGTTGTTGGGGTCTTGTGCGATGGTGGCTTCTAAGAGGGCGGTTGCCGAGTCCAGCTTGTTCTCGGCGAGGAAAAGGGACAACCGTTTGCCCCGCGCGCTTTGGCGCCACAGGGGGTTTTCTTCTAGGGTAGCGAGGGTTGTTTGGGCTTGTGGTCTATGATTGAGGCGTTGCAGGATGTCGGCTTTCAGCCATAGGGCGGGGGCAAGCAACGGGTCGATGATGAGTGCCATCTGCAACAGATTAAGCTTCTCGGCACTATAAGAGAGCGGGTGGGCTTGTGCTTCCGCACCGCTATCGAGGCGATAGGCTTGCCAGAAAAAGGCAAAGGCGATGGCTTGCTTGGCATCACGGATAACGAGGGGTTGCTTCGCCTCATCGTAGGGCTGATTGGCGAGGCTGTCTTGTAATAGGGGACGGGCAAGGGTGGTAAAGGGTTCGCCGCGGCTTTGCAACGTGCGATAAAGGGCGCGGGTGTTCTGGGCTTGCCCGATACGCCAGAGAAAGTCGCCATACAGCAGAAACCCGTAGGGCGAAGGGTTGGGCGCATCGATGACTCGTTGATAGAGGGCGAGAATGGCTTCGTTGGGGTTGTGGTAGGGCTGGGGAAAAAGCCTTTGGGCGAGCGCACCTTGCAGCTGGAAGAAGGGCGCGTCCATACCGCTGGCTGTCGCCCACGTTGCGAGCACTTGTTTCTTGTGGGGCAGAGCCAGCCAATCGAGGATGACTTGGCTGAGGCGAGCCATCATCGAGTCGGTGCTGAGCCCTTTGTCCGTCAAAGCGAGCGCGTCTTGCGCGTGCTGACGGGCAAGGGGGATGTCGTTCTTCCGCAACGCGCGGGCGGCGAGCAATGCGTAGGCTTCCGCTTTTAAGGTGGGGGAGGCTTGGTGACTGGCGAGGATACGCTCGGCAAAGATAAACGAGGCATCCACCGAATCAGCGTGTAGTGTCACGTAAAAGGCTTGGCGGACTTTATCCATGTCGTAGCCTTTCTGGTTGGCGAGAATCGACTCGTAGAGAGCCATGGCTTCTAGGTCTTTGTGGCGGCTGGCAACGAAGGCGGCGAGGTAGGCACCGCTGTCGTGGGTGGGTTCGTCAATGGCTTGTGCCAGCGCGCGGGCGGCGGCACTGGGGTTGGACTCGTGCGGCATAACGTTACGGTGCAAGGCTTGATAGGCGTTAGCCGCCAGCAGAGATACCATCAGCACTGTAAGGAGGCTACCGATACGGCGGGCGGGACTATTGAAAAGGGCTTTCATTTGTTACGTGGTGGGGTTACGTAGTGGGGTTACGTGTTGGGGTCTTACATATTGGGGTATTTGGGCCCCTCGCCGCCTTGGGGTGGCACCCACGTGATGTTCTGGGTCGGGTCTTTGATGTCGCAGGTTTTACAGTGCAAGCAGTTTTGGGCGTTAATTTGCAGGGCGGGTTTGTCGTTGACGTGGATAATTTCGTAGACGCCGGCGGGGCAGTAGCGTTGCTCGGGGGCATCGTAGTCGGGCAGATTGGTGGTGATGGGTGTGTCGCTGTTGGCGAGTTGCAGGTGGCAGGGCTGATTGTCTTGGTGGTTGGTGCCAGAGAGATACAGCGAGGAGGGCTTATCGAAGGTCAGTTTGCCGTCATAGCGGGGGTATTTGATTTTTTTGCAGTCTTTTTGTTTTTTCAGGCTGAGGTGGTCGGGGGTCTTGTGTTTGAGACTCCAGGGGGCTCTGCCTCGTAGGATATAGGTATCGATGGCGGCGTGGAGCAAGCCGAACCACAAGCCGTAGGCGAAGGCGGGGCGGATGTTACGGGCTTTCTTTAGTTCTCGGGCAACGGAGGAGCGGGCGATGGCATCGGGGTAGCGGGCACACTCGTAGCCGTTGCCTTGCACTTTGGCGGGCAGAGAAAAGTATTCATCGAAGAGGCTATCGGCGGCAATCATGCCTGAACGTAGGGCAAGGTGGCTGCCTTTGATTTTGGGCACATTGAGAAAGCCGGCGGCACAGCCAATCAGCACGCCACCGGGGAAGGTCAGCTTGGGGAGGGACTGCCAGCCGCCTTCGTTGAGGGCACGGGCACCATAAGCGACACGCTTACCGCCGTCCAGAAGGGCGCGCACTTTCGGGTGAGTCTTGAACTGCTGAAAGGCATCGTAGGGGCTAAAGGAGGGATTGGGGTAGTCGAGGCCCACCACAAAGCCGAGGGCAACCTGATTGTTATCTTGGTGATAGACAAAGGAACCGCCATAGGTGTCGGTGGGCAGGGGCCAGCCGATGGTGTGCCAGACAGTGCCGGGCTTGTGTTGGGCGGGGGCGACCTCCCAGAGTTCCTTTAAGCCGAGCGCGTAGGTTTGATGGCTGTTGGGACGCAAGTTATACGTAGCGATAAGGCTTTTGGTTAAGGAGCCGTGCGCGCCTTCCGCAAGAATGGTTTGTTTGGCGAGCAGTTCGACTCCGTCTTGGAAGGAGTCGGTTTTGTTGCCGGCTTTGTCGATACCCATCGCCCCAGTTTTGATACCGATGACGTGGTTTTTGTTGTCTGTCACGAGCTCTGATGCGGCGAAGCCGGGGTAAATCTCGACACCGAGTGCCTCAGCTTTGCTGGCAAGCCAACGGCACAAGTTGGCAAGAGAGAGGGTATAGTTGCCGTGATTGTTCATGGGCGGCGGCACGGGCAGACGCAGGGCGTGACGGCGGGTGAGATAATAGAAGCGGTCGCACACAATCGGCACTTTAAGGGGGCAGGTGTCATCGTCACGCCAGTCGGGGATAAGCTCCGTGAGAGCAGCAGGCTCGAAAGCGGCACCCGAGAGAATATGTCCGCCTACTTCGGCGGCTTTTTCGACTAGGCAAATACTGATGTCGCTGTTGGCGGTTAGGGCGCGTTGCTTCAGGCGAATGGCCGCGGCAAGGCCCGCCGGCCCCGCACCGACAATCACAACGTCATACTGCATGGTGGTATCGCTCATGCAGGCACTATAAAGAATTTTACAGGCAAGTTATAGAGAGAATTTCACAGTGAAAGGGTCGTGTTTTCTTAAACGTTGTGCGCGCGCATTTGGGCGAGCCACTGATTGGCGAAGTTGACGTAGACGGGGTTGAGTTCGATGGCAACGAAGGGAATGTTGAGGCTTTGGGCGACAACGCACTCGGAGCCCGAGCCGGCGAAGGGAATCAGCACGCGTCCGCCACTGCCGTTGATGCGGGAGCGTATCAGCTTTTGGGTCAGTTGCATCGGCTTCTGGGTCGGGTGCTTCATGATTTTATGCCCGCGGTGGTCTTTTAAGGCGGAGGGCGGGAACACTTTGTTGCCGCAATCGTGGCAGAGGAACCAGCGTTCTTTTAAGCCTGCCCCGCCGGCGAGGGCGGGTATCTTGAGAACATCGCGGGGGAGCGCGCCGCGGGGATGGGCGCGGTAGGTGGTGGCGCGGGCTTTATTGCCGTTGAAACGACAAGGGGTGTCTTTGCGGGGTTTGTCCGCACACTTTAAGTAGTGGTCGGTGTAGGGTTCACGGATTTGGTCAATCTCGAGGGCAGGGCGACGCGGCGCGCGCCACAAACACAAAATCGTCTCTTGCGAGCGTTGCCAAAAACGAGACGCAGGAGTCGTCTTGTTGGTGTAGTGCCACGTCAACCAACGCTGTTGGTGCAGGGGATAATGCACCGCTATGTGGGCAAGAATCTCGGCATAGCCGTAGACGTAAATTAAACCCGTAGGGGTGAGCAACTGGTAACATAAGTCGAGCCAGTGCTTCGTCCAGTCGATGTAGGCGGTCAGCTCGCGGCTGTCGCTGTCGTTGCCAAAGTCCTTACCGATGTTATAGGGCGGGTCTGCTATAATCACGTCAAAGCGGTGGTGCTTGTGCAAGTCCGCTAGGTGCGTGCAGACATCGCCTTGTCGAATGACGGGGGGGTGGGGGGTGCTAGGAGGGTTAGGAGGGCTGGGCATTATATCTTGAGTCTCTCTCGGGCGGTGGCACAATAGCCCGCATCGATATCGATGCCGAGATAGCGTCTGTGCTGTTGGTAAGCCACAAGAGTCGTTGTGCCCGCCCCATTAAACGGGTCGAGCACCACGTCCTGTTGATACGTAAACAGCTTCAGCAAGCGTTCCACCAGTTTCTTAGGAAACATGGCGGGATGATTGTAGGTGTGCATGTCTCGTTCAGGGGCAATCGACCACTTGGCATTGACCCATGCCTTGAACTCGTCAGCGGTAATATCGATGGCATTTTTGTTGCCGTCTTTTTTCAGTGCGCCTTTACAGAAAACTTCGATGAACTCCCACGTATACTTTAAGTAGGGACTCGATGGACTCTGCCAGCTGCCCCAAGCGGTATACTTGCAGTTGTAGTTGTTTTTCTCCCAGAGGATTTCCCCTTTCCAAATCAGCCCCTGTTGGAACAGAAAGTGACTGATAAGGTGGTGGCTCGGGATGTAATCCGAGAACAACGGCTGGACATTGAGCATCAGCCGTCCACCATAAGCCAGCACCCGCACACATTCTTTCAGGATAGCGAATAACTGGGCGTAGTATTGTTGCCACGTATCGGTGTCTTGGTGCGTGCCATATTCAAGACCAAAGTTATAAGGCGGTGAGGTGATAATGGCATCGATGCACTGATTGGGGAGCTGTTGCAACAAGCTTAAGCTGTCGCCACAGAGAATGGTGTTGGTGAATCGCTCGGGCAGCGGTGTGTTTGTGGTGGGGAATTCTCGAGCGAAGGCGTGATAGCCTTCTCGCTTTTTTTCTTTCTTTTTGCGGTTGCGCACCTTACGTTCGGCATTGTAGCCTTCGTAGACTTTTTTGCCGTGGTGCAAACCAAAACTGCGGCGGGGACGAGGGTGAGTCATCGACATTAACGAGTTCATGCAAGACACCTTATCCTATCGAAAATCTTGGGCGTTGGCAATGCGTGAACTGGGGGTGCGCACCCTGGTGGCAGAAGAACCCGTTTCTATCTATGAGTCACTGGCAGGCAAGACAATGAACAAAGACGACAAACAAGAGAAACAAGAGACCCGCAGCACAGACGCACCGCAACAACAGACATCCGCGCCCCCCCCGCCCCCCGATAACGCCCCCGATGTTACGGCAGAGCTGGAGTCGGTTACCAGTCTGGCGGAGCTGGAACAACGTGTGCGGGCTTTTGAGGGCTGTGACTTGAAGAAGACGGCAACCAACACGGTGTTTGCTCGGGGTCGCCCCGACAAGGGTTTGATGTTTATTGGCGAAGCCCCGGGCAATGACGAGGATTTACAGGGCTTACCTTTTGTTGGCAAAAGCGGCCAGCTGTTAGACGAAGCGTTACGCTGGGCGGGCTTTGACGTACCGCAAGACTGCTATATCAGCAATATGATTTTTTGGCGTCCGCCGGGCAACCGCGCCCCCAGTATGCACGAAATCAGTGCCTGTTTGCCCTTTGTGGAACGCCACGTGGCGTTGGTGAAGCCACGTCTCTTGGTGTTCTTGGGCGGCGTTGCGGCGAAGACGTTGCTCGCCAGCAGTGCGGGTATCACCACCTTGCGACGTGGCTGGCACGACTATCAGCCCGCAAGCCTTGACGCGCCCATCAAAACAAAGGCATTATTCCATCCCGCCTATTTGCTACGGGCACCAGGACAAAAACGCCTGTTCTGGCGGGACATCCTCGAATTGCGGCAAGAATTCGAAGCCGTGCAATCAACGTCCTCAACGTCCTCAACGTCCTAAGAGTAAGCCGATGAAAAACAGACTTCTTTTTTGTGTTCTAGCCGTCATGCTGGTGCTTCCAGCCTGCGATAGTGTCAGTCAACGTGAGCCAGACTCGTTGGTGTTGTATACCACGCGCCAGCCTTTTTTGTTGCAAGGGCTTATCGATGCTTTCACGGCAGAGCATGGCATCACTGTCGAGGTGGTCTATGCCAAGAGTGGCTTGTTGGAACGGCTCAAGATTGAAGGGGAATTAACCCCTGCCGATGTTGTCTATATGGCGGATTATGGCGAGTTGGTGCTGATGGCGGAGGCGGGATTGCTGAAGCCTGTGCCAGAAGCGGACTCGCCGTGGCTTGCTTCTCTGCCTTCTCGCTATCGTCCTGACAATATGTGGTTTGCGGTCACCAAGCGGGTGCGGGCGATTTTTGTGCATAGTAAGCGGACGCAAGGGCAGAACGTGGCGGGCTATCAGGATATGACTCAGCCATCGTTGCGGGGGCGCGTGTGCATGCGCTCGGGCTTACATCCCTATAACGTAGGCTTACTCGCGGCGATGACGTGGCACCGCGGCGAGGCATGGACGCGCACGTGGTTACAAGCCATAAAAGAGTCGCTGGCGCGGCGTCCACAGGGCAACGACCGCTCGCAAGCAAGGGCTATCTATGAAGGCGTGTGCGATGTGACCATCATGAACAGCTATTATCTGGGTAAGATGCTGACTTCAGCCGAGCAAGACCAACGCAACTGGGCGGATGCTTTGCGGATGATTATCCCTGAGGAAGACGGCGGCGCGTATGTGAGCCTCAGTGGCACGGGCATGACTCGTTGGACGAAAAAAGAGGAACAGGCGCGCGCGTTTATGGCTTTCTTGCTGAGCGATGAGGCACAACGCTGGTTCATGCAGACAAACATCGAGTATCCCATCGATGCCACCATCGAGCTGACGGGGTTGCTTGCGTCATGGGGGCGTTTTGCCGAGCTGCCCCTCGATTTTGTTGCGGTTGCCCGTCTGCGTCCCCGCATGGCGCGTCTGGTGGACGAACTGCGATTCGATAGATGAAGACTTTTTGGCAGCACTACGGGCTGAGAGGCATCATTCTTTTTTGTGCTGTCTTGGTGGGTATGCCCCTCGTCATGATGATTGGCTCGGTCGTTGCCACAAGCCCGCAAGATGACGAGGTCTGGGCGCATATCCTCGCCCATGCCCTAGGGGATTATATGGTAACCACGTTGGCGTTGGCGGCGGGGGTCGGCAGTCTCTCCGCCGTCATGGGCGTTGCCTGCGCGTGGTTGGTCTCCATGTATCGTTTCTGGGGCAGCAGCTTTTTCAAAGTGGCGTTGTTACTTCCTATGGCGATGCCCGCCTATATTGTCGCTTTCGTGTATACCGATATGTTGGATCATGGCGGTAGAGTGGCAACGTGGCTCAACGATAGCACGGGGGCAGACGCGGGGGCAGAAGTGTGGTTCGATGTGCGCACGTTACCTATGGCGATTCTGGTGATGGCGTTGACGTTGTATCCGTATGTTTTTGCTTTGGTGCGGGCATCGCTGGTCGAGCAATCCTTTTGTGTCTGGCAGGCAGGACGCACCCTCGGCTGTGGCGCGTGGCGCAACTTCTGGTTGGTGGGCTTGCCCTTGTTGCGCCCCGCTCTCGTGGTGGCGGTCGTCATCGTCATCATGGAGACTTTGAATGACTTTGGCGTTGTTAGTGCTTTTTCTCTGCCGACTCTCACCAGCGGTATTTATCATGCTTGGCTCAATATGAATAGCCTATCGGTGGCGGTGCGCCTAGCGTTGCTGTTATTGGTTCTCGTCTTGTTGATTTTGTTGGTGGAACGCTGGGCACGTGGCAACAGACGCTATCATGCCCCCTCAGGCAGTCACCGCCAGATGGTTGCCGAACACCTTAAAGGCGCGCGTGCCGTTGTCAGCTTTTGTTTTTGTGCCAGTCTGGTTGTGTTTGGCTTTGTTTTGCCTTTTGTGGTGCTACTCTGGTTGGCTGCCCACAATCAACACCAAGCTTTCGCAGAAGGTTTTGTCGGCTATGGGCTGAACTCGTTGGCTTTGTCGGGGTCAGCAGCGATGGGCGCGGTCGCTCTCGGTTTCATGTTGGCGTGGGCAGCACGTCCACCGTCGGGATGGCTTTTCCGCAGTTTGATGCGTCTGGCTTCTATTGGCTATGCTATCCCGGGGGCGGTCTTGGCTATCGCTCTGTTGCTGTGGCTGTCGGCAGTAGACAAAGCACAGAACGCTGGTTTATCGTGGTTGGGCTGGCAGGGCGCACATTTTTTGTGGGTTGGCTCGTGGGCAGCCTTGGTTTATGGCTATGTGGTGCGGTTCTTGGCTCTGCCCTATGGCGCGGTGGACTCGGCTTTAAGCCGAGTGACTCCCTCTATGGAGCACGCCGCCCGAACACTGGGCGCATCCGCATGGAACGTCATGCGCCGCATACATCTGCCCATGATGCGACCCAGCTTAATGACCGCAGGTTTACTCGTGTTTGTCGATAGTATGAAAGAACTGCCTTTGACGCTGCTGTTGCGTCCCTTCGATAGCGATACGTTATCCACGTGGGTGTGGCATTATGCTCGAGACGAAGCCTTTGCGGTATCCGCCCCCGGCGCGCTCCTCATCGTCTGTGTCGGCTTGCTCCCGGTCGTCTGGCTCAGCTCGATGATTAGCGGTAGCACAGCCAAAAAGAGCGGATGGCTCACAAACAAACAGACGGCTCTAAGAGATACCAACGCTTATGCCCCCGCTTAAGATGTCTGATTCACCGAACACAAAAGGATTAACCGTCCGTCATATCAGCCACAGCTATGGTGGAGAGGCAAAACGTCCTGTTTTAGACGCCATTTCTTTTCATGTTGCCGATGGTGCCATTGCTTGTCTGTTGGGGCCCTCGGGGTGTGGCAAGTCCACTTTGTTGCGGATGATTGCTGGCTTAGCCATGCCGCAACAGGGACAGGTGATGATCGATGGACGCAAGGTGACGGATGCGGGGCAGAAGCACTTTATTGCGCCGGAAGACCGTCACGTTGGCATGATGTTTCAGGATTATGCGCTGTTTCCGCACCTGAATGTTTATGACAACATAGCCTTTGGCATCGATGAGCGGATGGATAAGACGTGGATGCACCAAGCCATAAGGCGACTAGGGTTGCACGCCCACGTTGGGGCTTTTCCGCACACGTTGTCGGGCGGACAGCAACAACGGGTGGCTTTGTTGCGTGCTCTGGCGCGCTCGCCGCGGGTTCTTCTGTTGGACGAGCCTTTCTCAGGCTTGGATGCCGACAATCGCATACGGGTCAGAGAAGAAACCATCGAGCTGTTACGAGAACGCTCGATGGCGGTCTTGATGGTGACTCACGACCCTGAGGAAGCCATGTTCATGGCAGATAGTATTCTGGTGATGAAGCAAGGACAAATTATCCAGTCTGGTAGCCCGACAGAGACGTGGCTGGGGCCTGCCAACGCCTTTGTGACCGAGTTATTTGGGCCGGTCAATCGCTTTTGTGCCAAAGTGTGTGAGGGAGTCGTTGATACGCCCTTGGGACGTTTTGCTGCCCCGCCCAGCATCAACGAAGGCACAGAAGTGGATTTGTTGGTGCGTCCCGATGGCATTGGCATTGCCGAAAGCACACAGGAGGACTTCGCGGGGGTGCATGGCACGGTGGTGGCGGCACGCTTGCTGGGACGAGTCTCTCATATCAAAGTGGATATCGGCAACGACCAGCTGTTGCATGTGCGTATTGCTGGTGTCATTCTACCGAAAATCGGCACAAAAGTCGCGGTGCTGGTGGAACGCTGTTCGGCATTCATCTTTCCCTGTCAGGACAAACAAGCCTGTGTCAGCGACCGCGCCGAAACGTATCAGGAGGGTGCGGCTTCCTCGAAGGCAATGCCCTTTTCCTTAAGAAAAGAGCGCAACTCGCCGCTCTGATACATTTCCTTGAGAATATCACAGCCACCAACGAACTCGCCTTTGATATAGAGCTGCGGGATGGTGGGCCAGTCCGAAAATACCTTGATGCCTTCGCGGATGTCTTGGCTTTTGAGCACGTCCACATCGTGGAAGGCTACGCCGCTGCGTCTCAAAATTTCGGCAGCAACAGAGGAAAAACCACACATCGGCATCTCAGGGGTGCCTTTCATAAAAAGAACAACGCTGTTCTCAGCGATAATCTTTTGCAG
Source organism: Alphaproteobacteria bacterium GM202ARS2 (assembly GCA_014323835.1). Lineage (GTDB taxonomy): Bacteria > Pseudomonadota > Alphaproteobacteria > GM7ARS4 > GM7ARS4 > GM202ARS2. The sequence goes on along the minus strand of JACONH010000003.1, from coordinate 86,383 downwards.
GGTGTCTCGAGTCGAGGTCATCATAATGTCTCCTTATTCGGGTATACGTGTCGTTAAAGCCATGGCATGCAGCTGACTTTTGAGAATGTCACCGAGGGCTTTATACACCAACTGGTGTTGTTTCAGCCGAGACAAACCGCGAAAAGCACCAGAGGTTACCGCAACGGCATAATGGTCGCTATCGCCTTGCATGTCGGTGATAGCGACAGTGGCATCAGGTAAGGCTTTGGTGATAGCATCCCTTAAGTGGTCGGCAGATATCGGCATAACAGCAGCTCAAGACACGTTACGTCTGTTTATATAGTCTTCCATCCAGCTTGTGTAAGCTTTTTTTAAGGGGGCGAGTTCAAGGTCAAAGAGGTCAGGAGCGGTTAAGCGGTTGCCCCCTACTGTGCCAATAGGGATAAGGGGTAGGGCTTGTTGGGTGGCTTGCTTGCGTAACGTAGAGGCGTTGCTGCTGATAAGGAGATAGGCGGCGGCTTGTTCGCCAAAGAGAAAGGCGTGAGGGGCGTGGGGGGCGTGGGTGGAGTCGGGGGGGCAGAGGTCTTTGTTGAGGCGAAATCCCACACCACTGGCGAGAGCCATTTTCGCAAGGGCAAGGGCAAGACCGCCGTTGGTTAGGGGACAGGCAAGGGTGTCGCTACTCACAACGGCACGCACGAATTCCCCATGCTTCTTTTCTAGGGACAAGTCGAGGGGCGGAAGGGGGCCCTCGTGGCGGTTATGCACCGCAAGGCTATAAAGAGAGGCGGGCAGCTGGGGCTGATTGGGTGAAAAAAGAAAGATGGTTTGTCCGTCCTGCCAACACTCGAGGGCGGAGGCTGTCTGTAGCGAGGCAAGCACACCCACCGCCCCGATAATGGGGGTGGGTGGAATCGGTTGGTTTGCCGTTTGATTGTAAAGGGACACATTGCCCGAGACCACAGGCATATTTAGGGCGCGCGCCGCTAAGGCGATGCCATCGATGGCATCGCTGAGTTGTGCCATAATGTGGGGGTTATTGGGGTCGGCAAAGTTCAGGTTGTTGGTGAGGGCAAGGGGGTCTGCGCCGATGGCACACAGCTTACGCCATGCTTGCGCGACCGTGTGGGCTGCTCCTAACTTGGGGTCTAGCGCGCAATAACGCTGGTTGCCATCAACGGTTAGGGCAAGGGCGCGCTTGTTGTCGGGCAGAACAATCAACGCCGCGGTGCCAACGTGTTTGTCTACGGTGTTGCCGCCTACGTGGCGGTCAAATTGGTGATAGAGCCATGCACGACTCGCGCTATGGTGCGAGGTGACAAGAAAACGCACGTCATCGGCTATGGTTGTCTTGTTGACAGGTAACGGCTGGGTGTGTGTGGGCGCGGGCACAAGGGCTTGCGGTAAGTCATAGCACGGGGCACTTCCGCACAGCGCGTCCACAGGCAGTTGGGCAACGATTTTCTGGTGGTGACGTAGGGTGAGGGTGCCGCTTTTGTTGACGTGACCGATAGGCACAAGGGGTAGGCGGTATGCTTGTGCGATAGCGGCTATGGCGTCTAAAGCTTCAGGTTTAGCGATAAGGAGCATCCGCTCTTGGCTTTCCGAGAGCATAATATCTTGTGGCTGCATGGTGGCATCCCGCAAGGGGATGGTATCCAAGTCGATATCCATACCGCTTTTGCCTTTGTCTGCCATTTCGCTGATAGAGGAGGTTAAGCCCGCCGCGCCCATATCTTGAATGGCGAGAATCAGGTTGTCTGCCATGATACGCAGGCAGGCTTCCATGAGTCGTTTGCCGAAGAAGGGGTCGCCCACTTGCACGGTGGGGCGTTTCTGTTGGGCGTTATCATCGAATTCTGCCGATGCCATGGTTGCGCCGTGGATGCCGTCGCTGCCGGTGGGTGCGCCCAGATACAACACCCGTGCGTTGTCTTGGGCGGCGGCAGAGTAAAAAATCTGCTTTTTGCTCGCAATGCCCACTGCCATGACATTGACGAGATTATTGTGATTGTAGCCGTCATCGAACTGACATTCGCCGCCGACGGTGGGTATACCGATAGCGTTGCCGTAGCCGGCAATACCTTGTGCGACTCCTTTGAGGAGAGAGCGGGTTTTGGGGTGTGTGGGTGCGCCGAAACGCAAGGCATTGAGCAGAGCAACGGGGCGTGCGCCCATGGTGAAAATATCGCGCAAAATACCGCCCACACCTGTGGCGGCACCCTGATAGGGCTCGATGAAGGAGGGATGATTGTGACTTTCGATTTTGAAGACGCAGGCAAGACCCTCGCCAATATCGATGACGCCGGCATTTTCGCCGGGCCCACAAATGACGCAGGCACCCTTCTGGGGCAGACGCTTTAAGTGCATCCGAGATGATACGTAGGCACAATGCTCCGACCACATAGCCGAAAACATGGCGCGCTCGGTCGGTGAGGGCGCACGCTTCAGCAACGACTCTATGGTGCGTAGGTGCGCGCTGGTCAAGCCATCATCGATAGAAGGAGGGGGTGGGGGGGATGGGGAGGGGGCAGTCATGAGGAACAAAAGGCTTGCAGAAAGCGTTTGCCATCACAGCTGCCGTGCCAGTCATAAAGGGCGCGCTCGGGGTGGGGCATCATGCCGAGAATGGTGCCACGGCGATTCGTCAACGCTGCGATGTTGTCCACAGAGCCATTCGGGTTGTCATCCGTGCTGCCCGTGCCGCCCGTGCCGTAGCGCATCGCAATTTGCTGGTTAGCGGCGAGCGTCCGCAACGTCTGGTCGTCAGCGATGTAGCGTCCTTCGCTGTGGGCGATGGGAAGGGAGAGGGTTGCTCCTTTAAGTTTTCCGTTAAGGATTCGATTGTTTTCGACTTTGAGGTTTTGTTTTTTGCAGATAAACGTAAGGTTTTTGTTTTTGACGAGGGCGCCGGGCAGGAGTCCGCACTCGATAAGAATTTGAAAGCCGTTGCAAATACCGAGAATACGTGCACCTTGTTCGGCTTTGGCTTTGAGGGCTTTTGTGGCTTTTTGGCGTGCTGCCATCGCGCCGCAACGTAGGTAGTCGCCCCAAGAAAAGCCACCGGGCAGAACATACAGTGCCGCCTCAGGTAACGTCTCTTCATCGCCGTCCACGAAGGAGACGTGTGCGCCGCAAGCCACCCGCAAGGCGGTGGCAATATCTCTGTCACAATTAGAGCCCGGAAAGACAAGGACAGCGGCTCGCATTAGTCTACCATGTCGATGTGATAGGATTCGATGACGCCATTGACGAGGAGCTCTTGGCACATGGTTTCGATGGTGGCTTTGTCGCAGGGTTGACTCAAATGCAGCTCGATGCGTTTGCCTTGGCGGGCATCGGCGACAGGATAGCCTTGTTCTTGTAGGGCAAGGGCGATGGCACGCCCTTGCGGGTCAAGAAGAGTCGAGTGCGGCATAATGTGAATGACCGCCTTCATGGCTGGCGTTTCTTGCGGTGAGGTTTGGCCGCGGGCTTCTTCGCTGCACCCTTAATAGCGGTGGTGGTGCGACTGTGGGTAAGGGGCAGAATACCGAGACGCTTGGCGACTTCCTGATAAGCATCGGCAACGTTGCCAAGGTCATAACGGAAGCGGTCTTTATCCATTTTTTCGTGGGTGGTGCTGTCCCAGAGGCGACACCCATCGGGGCTGATTTCATCGGCAAGAACAATGTCTTGGTTGTCGTCTTGTGTTCTGCCGAACTCCAGCTTGATATCCACGAGAGTCAACTGGGCCCCCGCCATCATGCCAGAAAGAAAGTCATTGACCCGTAGGGCAAGAGTCATCATATCCTCTAACTCTTGCGAATCTGCCCAAGAAAACGCCAAGACGTGGTCTTCGTTAATCAGCGGATCATTGAGGGCATCGCTCTTGTAGTAGAGCTCGATGAGCGGACGAGCAAGAACGTGCCCCTCCTTGATAGCCAGACGCTTACACAACGACCCCGCGGCAACGTTACGCACAACAACCTCGATGGGAATAATATCGAGACGCTTAATCAGCTGCTCGCGCATGTTGAGGGCTTTGATAAAATGAGTCGGGATACCGATAGCATTCAGACGCTCCATAATGTAAGCGGACATACGGTTGTTGAGAACGCCCTTACCCGAAATGGTGCCGCTCTTTTGGGCGTTGAAGGCGGTGGCATCATCCTTGAAATGCTGGACGAGGGTGTGACGCTCAGGCCCCTCGAAGAGGATTTTTGCCTTGCCTTCGTATATTTTCCGCCTATCATTCATGATTATCAAAGGACATAAGAGTGGGGACAATCATCGTAGCATAGTCATAGCACGATTTTCCCATTGAGGCATTAAGAAAGGTGAGCCATGTTTTTGTTGATTGATAACTATGATAGTTTCACGTGGAATCTCGTGCATTATTTTGGCGAGCTGGGCATCGAGGTCAAGGTGGTGCGTAACGATGCTTTGACTGTGGATGAGGCGTTATCCTGTGGGGCGAAAGCCATCGTTATATCGCCGGGGCCCTGTGATCCTGAGCGTTCGGGGATTTGTCTTGAGTTGCTGCGGCGCAATGCCGAGTCTCAACAGGTTGTGCCGATGTTGGGGATTTGTCTGGGGCATCAGGCGTTGGGGCAGAGCTTTGGTGGCAACGTCATCCGCGCCCCCGCACCGATGCACGGCAAAGTCAGCTCGATCTGCCATCAAGGGCAAGGTATTCTCGCAGGCTTAAATCAACCCTTCTCAGCAACCCGCTATCACTCGTTAATTGTCGAAGAAGAGTCACTGCCTTCTGTTCTAGAGATTACCGCACGTAGCGCGGATGATAAACTGATTATGGCTCTGCACCACAAGACTCTGCCCTTGTATGGGGTGCAGTTTCATCCCGAGAGTATCGCAACCGAACAGGGACACCACTTGTTAAAGAACTTCATTCAGGTGGTATCATGACGGACGTGCATGATTTTTCTTACTATTGGCAACGTCTGGTGGCGGACAACCTCAGTGGCGATGATAGGGAAGGTGCCTTCGAAGCCATGATGACCGGTAAGGCAGACCCTATCTTAGTGGGGGCTTTTTTGGTGACTCTGCGGGAGCGAGGCGAAACCGAAGAGATGTTAGTCAGTGCTGCTCGGGTGCTGCGCCGTCATGCCCTTAGGGTCAAAGCCCCCGCAGGGAGCCTCGATAGCTGTGGCACGGGCGGGGACGGACAAGGCACTGTCAATATTTCCACTGCCGTTGCTCTGGTGGTCTCAGCCTGTGGTGTGCCGGTTGCCAAACATGGCAACCGCGCCCAAAGCTCAAAGTGTGGCTCTGCCGACGTCATAGAAGCTCTGGGTATCAGGCTTACCGCAGATACGGCTGTGCTAGAAAAAAGCCTAAAGAGTCATAACTTTGCTTTTTTGTTCGCGCCGTATCACCATGCTGCCATGAAGCACGTAGCTAGCGTGAGACAAGCCCTCAAGGTGCGCACGTTGTTTAATCTTGTGGGGCCCCTGGCGAATCCCTGTGCGGTGGACTATCATTTGTTGGGTGTTGCCGACAAAAAGTGGTTGCGGCCGATGGCACAGAGTCTGGCGCGCCTGAAGGTCAAAGGGGCATGGGTCGTCCATAGTCGAGACGGCAACGATGAGCTGTCGTTGAATGCCCCTAATGATGTGCTTGTTTGGGATGGTGCCAACCTTACGAGCGAGACAATCAACGCGGCTGAGGTGGGCTTGTCGCCTTGTCCGCCCCAAGAGCTACAAGGTGGCGATGCCCACCATAACGCCAAGCGGATACACGAGGTTCTACAAGGCAAAAAAGATGGACTGCGGGATACGGTTGTGCTGAACAGTGCTGCTGCCCTCGTTATCAGTGGCAAAGCTCCCAACGTGCAACAGGGTGTGGCGATGGCACAAGCGTGTCTCGATGACGGACGCGCTGCCAAGCACTTGGCGGCTGTCGTTGCCCGCTTTGCAGGAACAGCCTGATGAGCGGTATCTTAGGCACAATCATGGCGCGCAAAAAAGACGATGTGGCGGACGGCAAGAAACACATGTCGCTACAGGGCTGGGCGGCGCGTATTGCTGAGTCGTCACCCCCAAGAGCTTTTCGTGCTGCGTTGTGCCAGCGTGCCCAGAAGGGTGACTTTGCCATTATTGCCGAGATGAAGCGGACGTCGCCCAGCACCGAGCAGCACCGCAGCTATGAATCGGGACAACTGGCAAGGGATTATGAACGGGCAGGGGCTACGTGTCTGTCGGTGTTGACCGAAGAACACTTTTTTCAGGGGTCTCTTGACGATATGGCACAGGCAAAAGGGGCTTGCGGGCTTGCCGTGTTGCGCAAGGATTTTATCTTTGACGTGTGGCAGGTTGCCGAGAGTCGTGCTTATGGTGCGGATGCCATTCTTTTGATTATGGCAGCCTTGAGTCCGAGCCAAGCCCAAGAGCTCTATGCTGCCGCCCGCAACTGGGACATGGACGTGCTCGTGGAAGTGCATGACGAAGCCGACATGGACAAAGCCCTTGCTCTTGCCCCGACATTACTCGGTATCAACAACCGTAATTTACGCACTTTAGAGGTGGACTTACAGACGACAGAACGTCTTGCTCGTCATGTGCCACAAGGGTGTGTGTTGGTGAGCGAAAGCGGTATTGCTCGCTATGGCGATTTATGCCAGTTACGTAAGCATGGTGCACAGGCATTTTTGGTCGGAGAGCATTTGATGCGTCATGCTGCCCCTGCCGATGAACTTAAAAGGCTGGTTAAGCCTGTGCCGTCATGAGCAAAAAATCTTCTTTTTCCCATATCAACGAGCGCGGCGAAGCCCAGATGGTGGACATTCACCGCAAAGAAGAGACGTGGCGAGAAGCAACCGCCTGTGCGTCTGTTTCTATGACCCCTGAGCTGTTGCGGCGTCTGGCGGATACCGCCACAACCGACAAAGGTGACGTATGGGCGGCGGCACGCATCGCGGGCATTGCCGCGGCAAAGCAGACCGACCAGCTGATACCGCTGTGTCATCGTCTCGCTCTGTCGAAAGTCGATATCCGCTTCGATGTGGATACGAAAAAGACTCGGGTTGTCATCGTTGCTACGTGTGGCTTGTGGGGAAGGAGCGGGGCAGAAATGGAAGCCCTCACCGCCGTTTCTGTCGCGGCTTTGACCCTCTATGATATGTGTAAGGCTCTGGATAAGACGATGGTTATCAGCGACATTATGCTGTTGGATAAACGCGGCGGTAAGTCGGGACACTATCAACGCGCAAAACCCTCGTTACGGTGATGTTGTCTCTGCAAGACGCTTTGGCTCAGGCACACGAGGCGTTACGTCCGCTTTATGCCCGCACCCGCAAGCGGACAGACACCGTTGCCGTAGCCGATGGGTATGGACGCGTGCTGGCAACGGCGGTGCGCGCGCCGCACGACAATCCCAGATACGATGTTTCCGCTATGGATGGCTATGCGGTGCGGAGCCAAGACACGCACCATCCGCCTACGACGCTCACGCTTGTCGGTGAAAGCAAAGCTGGCGATACCGCCGCGAGGGCGATTAAAAAAGAACAAGCGATGCGTATTTATACCGGTGCTATTATGCCTAAAGGGGCTGATGCGGTGCTTATACAAGAAAATGCCGAGTGTAAGGGGGACGCTGTCATGTGTCCTGTTGCCCTTGCGCCTGAGACGTTTGTGCGTCAGAAGGCGAGCGACTACCGCAAGGGGCAGCGTCTTCTGGCGGATTCGGTTGTTTTAGACGACCGTCATATTGGGTTATTGGCATCGTTGAATCAGAGTCGCCTGAAGGTTGTTGCCAAGCCTCGCATTGGTGTTTTGTCTACGGGCGATGAGTTGACTCCTGTGGGTGTGCCTCTTGCTTCTGGGCGGATTGTTGCGTCTACGTTGCCTGCTTTGTTGGCTTTTGTCGAGCAACAGGGGGGCGTTGCCCATGACTTGGGGCTGGTTAAAGATGACACCCGCGCCCTTAATGCGACGCTACAGAAAGCCAAGGCACATTGCGATTGTGTTGTGACCACAGGGGGCGTGTCGGTGGGGGCTTATGATGTTGTGGCGCGGTGGATACAAGACTATCAGGCACGTCTGATTTTTAATCGGGTTGCTGTCAAGCCGGGCAAGCCGACAACATTAGCGTTGATGGGGGCTTTGACGGGGGCTTTGAAGGACGGGCTGCCGATTTTGGGTTTGCCGGGCAATGCGGTCTCGGCATTGGTGTGTGCTCGTTTATTTTTGCGTCCGCTTATGGATGGCTGTTTGGGTGTGCCGTCTCGGGACGTGTGGCAGTCGCTGCCTCTTGCGGAGTCTCTTGCTGCCAACGGGCAACGGGAGCACTATATGCGGGGGAAACTGGTGCAGCAAGGTCGAGCGGTGCGGGCATGGGCGGAACAGGATAGCGCGCTTTTGGCGACTTTGGCGAGCAGTCATGTGCTTATCCGCCGTGCCGCCCATGCCCCTGTCGCCAAGAAGGGCAGTCACGTGGATGTTATGAGGCTCGGCTGCTCTATCTGAACATTTTTTTGAGGTTATCCAGCCCCGCCTCGTAGACTCCGATGATGGCTTTCTGGGAGTCGCTCTTGGAGACGTTGGGTGGCGGATCAAAAGTCGATGTCCATGTAACCCGAGACTTGTTACGTCCGACACTCTCAACGGACACAGTCGATACGTAGTTAACGACAGGCAGGGGGCCCGAGAGAATCTTGTAGGTGAAAGATTGTCCGTCCACATTATCGATGAGTTCTTCTCGCACGATAGAGCCATCGCCAAGAATCAGCATACGGGTTGGGGTGCGTGCGCCCGACATTTGTGTCGAGTGAACCGCAGGGTGCCAGCTCATATCGCTGTATGTGCCGATGACCCGCCAGACTTCTTCGGGGGTTTCATTGACGACAACATCGCGGGTAACATTCAAAGATGCCGCATGCAACGTATGGGCAGAAAAGAGTAAGGTCGCAAGGAAAACAGGGGCAACAAAAAACCGCATAAAAGCAGACATGGGATTTCTCCTTAGTTGAAAAGACGGGACAACATACGTGTAAGTAAAACGTATTTGCAAAGCAATTGCAACACAAGAATAAAGCTTTTAAGGTGGGGGGGTGGGGGTATCGGGGACGAACGAACAGGAGGCTCTTATGGTCAAACGGTTGTGTGCTTGTGTGGTGGCTCTTTTGGTGGCGGGCTGTGGAGGCCCCAGCGATGACGAGGTTTCAGCCTATCACGCGCTGATTAAAGAGAAGCATCGTCTGCTGGGCGAGGCAATGGTCGTCCATGGCCAGCTGCTCGAGCGGTTTGCCGTCGATGAAACCGTTTTGGACGAAGGCTTGTTCCGTCGCGGCGAAGAAATGGTCTTCCATTTCATGGATTCGTTGGGCGCACCTGAATCTATAGGGCGTTTGCCTCTTCCTGCCGAGTCACTGCGTCCTTTGCACGAGCAATTTACGCAGACAGTGGCACATTTGTCTAAGTCGGTGCGTCTCGTTGATGAAGGGGCGTATACGCCCCGTGCCGTGTTCGAAGCCGACCTCGAGTGGAACAAAGCCCGACAAGGTTACTTGGCTTTTACGTCTGAGTTGTTGACGTTGACGGGACGAGAAGATGAGGTGCTCGCCCCGAAAGAAGACAAAGTGCCGGTGGCGGGCGAAGTCATCATCGCACCTGACAACTGATTGTCCCTGTTTTGGGGGGCTTTTGCTTTTGTTTGCTTTTGTGCCCTTTTTTGTCCGTGTGTTTGCCCCCGTTCTTGTTTATGTGCTGAGCGGTCGTGGGGGCTTGCGTATACATGATGGCAAAACTCACCATAATTAAAGGCAGAGCAATGAAGGTGCCTTCGTTTATGGTCTCATCCAAAATAAGATAGCCCAAGATGACGCCAAAAAACGGAATCACGTAGTCTACGAGGCTGGCAAAAATCATACCGCTGCGACCGATAAGCACATAAAACATAATACTCGACAGCACTGTAACGAACGTGCCGAGGGCGAGGGTCGCTGCCCACGACTCAAGGGAGACGTGCTGGATGCCGTCGGTGAAGAAATCAGATTCATAGATCAACATGAAGGGCAGAATAATCAAAAGTCCGATATAAGAGGCAACGCCTTGCACGGCAGTGGGCGACAAGCCCTTGAGGCGTCGCCCCATGGCAATGTTGGCAGCGTAGCTGACCACCGACAAGAACAAGGCAGCCAGCGGCAGAACAGCAAACGCCATGTGGCTTTCTCCATCGTGGTTATCGACCATCTCCATGCCGTGATCTATTTTGAAGGCGAAGATGCCGCCCAATCCACAGACAATCGCTAAGGCTCGTTGCCAGTTGAGACGCTCATCGTCCGTAAAGAAATGGGCAAAAAGCATCGCTAAAAGCGGCACAAGCCCAATCATGACCGCAGGCAGATAGCTCTCGACATGCTGGGTGCTCCATGAAATCAGCATATAAGGAATAACATAACCCGTCAAAGCAACAGGGGTAGCAACCCGCCACAAAGGAAGCCACGAACGCCAATCAATGGTCTTAACGGACATATAGACAAAAAAGAGCACGCAGGCGATCAACATCCGCAACGTAACAACAGCCAACGGCGGCATGGTCTCTACCGCTACCTTGATAAAGATAAAGGAGAGAGACCACACCAAAGAGAGGCTAAACAGCAAAGAAAAGTCGTAGGAGGTATATTTTTGTGCCATGATAGGTCCTAAGGATATGTTGTCATGAGTGTTAATCATCATCATAAAGTTCTGTCGAAAGCTGCTATCGAGCGTCTTTTTCGTCTTTTTGAGGCGGCTGAGCCGTCTCCTCGCGGCGAGTTGCACTACACCAATGCGTATACGTTGTTGGTTGCGGTTGTTTTGTCGGCACAGGCAACCGACAAGGGCGTTAATAAGGCGACTCGCCCGTTGTTTACGTCCGTTGATTCTCCTGATAAGATGGTGGCGTTGGGCGAGGACGGCTTGCGCGATGCCATTAAGACCATTGGCTTGTTTAATACCAAAGCGCGTCATATCATGGCGTTGAGCCGTATTTTGCTTAACGCCTATGACGGACGGGTGCCGGATAGCCGTGCTGCTCTCGAGTCTTTGCCTGGGGTGGGACGCAAAACGGCAAATGTGGTGTTGAACATTTTCTTTGGCAAACCGACCATAGCCGTTGATACGCATATCTTTCGAGTCGCCAACCGTATGGGGTTAGCCGTGGGCACAACGCCGCTGGCAGTGGAAAAGGGCTTGGAGCGTTGCGTGCCGTCGTGGGCGCAACAACGCTGCCACCACTGGCTTATCTTGCATGGACGCTATACCTGCCGAGCCCAAAAGCCGTTGTGCGGGGCGTGCTTGGTGCGGAAAGAATGTTTATGGCAAAACAAACAGGACGAACACAACAGGATAAAAACATGACACAGCAAAAAAAATGGGATGTTGTCGGTATCGGCAACGCCGTCGTCGATGTTCTCATCGAGGCGGACGATGCCTTCTTGCACAAGCATGATATACCCAAAGGCAGGATGGTTCTTGTGGAAGAAGACGTATCAAAGGCACTATACAAAAGCATTACACCGCAAAGAGAACTTTGCGGTGGGTCGGTCGCCAACAGCATGGTGGGGCTTGCTAACTTGGGCAGTCGTTGCGGCTTCATCGGTAAAGTTGCTGAGGATGAACTGGGCAAACGCTTTCGAGATGATATGCACAGCTGTCAGGTGGCTTATGGCACGTCCCCTCTTGTGGGCGGTGTGGCAACGGCGCGCTGCCTCGTTTTTGTCACGCCCGATTCGCAACGCAGTATGCAGACGTTTCTCGGGGCAAGTATCCACATGGGCATGGCTGATTTAGATGAAGCGATGTTGGGTGCCTGTTCCTTTGTGTTCCTCGAAGGCTATCTCTGGAGTGCCAAAGAGGGGCCCGCGATGATGCAACAAGCCGCAACGCACGTGCACGAGAATGGCGGACGAGTGGCTTTCTCGTTATCGGATGCTGGGCTGGTGCGAGCCAACAAAGCTGAGCTGCAAGCCTTTGTTGCTAATCACTGCGATGTGGTGTTCGCCAACGAAACGGAGGCGGTCGCCCTGATAGATGAATCGGATACCGCACCTTTCGAGGCAGAAAAAAGCGGCAAGCTGTTGCGCGAATTGGTGGCGTTTTCAGTGGTAACCCGTAGCGAAAAAGGCTCTGTCGTCTTGGCAGAAGACGGCAGCACTCATGCCATCGATGCGGTGGTCTGGAAGGAGGTGGTCGATAGCACAGGGGCAGGGGACTTGTATGCCGCCGGCTTTTTACATGGCTTGATACAGGGTAAGCCTTTGGCGATGTGCGGTAACTATGGGGCTATGTGTGCGGCAGAAGTCATCAGCCATTTTGGCGCGCGCCCCGAGCGTTCCCTTGCGGAAATCATCGCGTAAAACGTCCCCAGACGAGTCTCATGCCCTTTTCTTTTCCTGTTCTTACGCGGCTCTTGTTATCGAGACGTTTATTTGTCATTTTCCTCATGGGTTTTTCTAGTGGTCTACCGCTGTTGTTGGTGGGGGCGACTCTGTCGTGGCGACTGGCAACTGTGGGTGTCGATAAGACCACTATCGGTTTGTTTACGCTGGTGGGTCTGCCTTATGCCTTGAAGTTTATCTGGGCGCCGCTCTTCGATGCTGTCGGCTTGACGCAGCGGGTCTCTCGGCTTGGCTATCGCCGTGTGTCGATGCTGATTGTTCAAGCTGCCCTTGCTCTTGCCCTCGTGTTGTTGGGTTCTGTCGATGTGGTGCGAGACCCGTATCTGTTTGCGATGTTTGCTTTGCTGGTGGCTTTTTTGTCTTCCTGCCAAGATATTGTTGTGGATGCTTACAGAATCGAGATTTTGTCTTTAGAGGAACAAGCCCTTGGTTCGTCGGCAACGCAACTGGGCTACCGCATGGGCCTTTTGGCTTCAGGGGCGGGCGCGTTGTTCTTGTCCGAGACAATGACGTGGCAGGGAGTCTATAGCGTCATGGCAGCCTGTATCCTTGTGGGTATGGTGGCAGCGTTGCTTGCTCCCCGTCCTGATAATTCGCCCCCAGCGACAAGGGGCGGTTTGGCAACGTTGCGTGCACCTTTTCGTGCTTTTTTCAGCAAGCCGTTGTGGGGCTGGCTTTTGGTTTTTATTGTCTTGTATAAGCTGACCGACTCGGTTGCGGGAGTCATGGCGAACCCGTTTTATTACGCTATTGGCTTTCAAGCATCGCAAGTGGCGGTGGTGAGCAAACTGTATGGCTTGCTGGCAACCTTGAGCGGTATTGCTTTGGGCGGACTCCTCTGTGTGCGGTGGGGACTCTACCGCGGGCTGATGGTTTGTGGGATCTTGCAGATGCTTTCGAACCTGTTCTTTGCTTGGCAGGCGGTTGTGGGGGCGGACATTACGTGGCTTTATGTGACAATCACGGCAGAAAACCTCAGCGGCGGTATGGGCTCTGCCGCTTTTGTGGCTTTTTTGTCGGCGTTGTGTCATCGCACGTGGGCGGCGACTCACTTTGCCTTGTTGACTTCGTTTATGGCTTTTGGTCGCACTGTGCTGGCATCTTCGAGCGGATGGTTTGCCGACAACATGACGTGGGTCGCCTTCTTCATCATGAGTAGCGCGGTGGCAGTGCCGTCGCTGGTGATGCTCTATCTGTTGCGGGGTGTTTTCGCTACGTGGCTCAACGACACGACCCCGAAAAAGACTTAAGAGATTTTTTTGCTGAGTTCGACACCTTCGACGCGGTAATAGATCGATTCGGCAATGTTTTTGAAGTGGTCGCCGATGCGTTCCAGTTCTTTGGCGATGAAAATAAAGTGTGTGCAGGCTTGGACGTGTTGAGCGTTTTTTTGCATGCACTTTGAGATTTCGGTTACGTTGTTGGCGTAATGGGCGTTGATGTTGGCGTCATTTTTGTGGACGTCGGTGGCTTTTTCTTTTGAGGGGTTTGAGATGAGTTGGGTTACTTTTGTTCCGACGTCTTCGACATCTTTTGCCATAGCGATAATATTTTTTGTGCACTGGTCGATGCAGGGGTCGTCTGTTGCGTTGTTATGGATGAGTTTTCCGGTTCTTTTTGCGATATTGGATGCGTAGTCGGCTATTCTTTCGATATCGTTATTGACTTTGATGGCGGAAATGACCATGCGTAGGTCGTCTCCCATGGGTTGTCGTGTAGCGATGATACGAATGGCGAGGCTATCGCCGCTGCTTTCGAGTTTATCGACGGCGTCATCTTTGGGTATGACGCTTTTTGCTTTTTCGGCATTTTTGGTATTGAGGGCGTCGATGCTGATGGCGAGCATGGCACAGGCGCGTTTGAGCATATCCAGGGTAATGTCAGACAGAGCCTTAAGGTCGGCATCGTAAGCTTTAACGGTGTGGCGGGTGGTGATCATGGTTTTATCCGAATCGTCCGGTGATGTAGCCTTGTGTTCGTTCATCTTTAGGGTGGGTAAAGATGGTGTCGGTTGTGTCGCACTCGATCATTTCTCCGAGGTGGAAGAAGGCGGTGCGTTTGGAGACTCGTGCGGCTTGTTGCATCGAGTGGGTTACGATGACGATAGCGTATTGTTTCTGTAGTTGGTCGATGAGCTCTTCGATTCGTGCGGTTGCGATGGGGTCGAGGGCTGAGCAGGGCTCGTCCATGAGAATGACTTCGGGGTCGAGGGCGATGGCGCGGGCGATACACAACCTTTGTTGTTGTCCGCCAGACAAGCCGGTGGCGGGTTCGTGTAGGCGGTCTTTGACTTCATCGAGAAGGGCTGCTTTTTCGAGGCTTTCTATGACGAGGGACTCCAGTTGGCTTTGATTGTGCGTCAGCCCATGGATGCGCGGCCCATAGGCAATATTGTCGAAAATCGATTTAGGAAACGGCGTCGGCTTCTGGAAAACGATGCCGACCCGACGGCGCAACTCGACAATATCCATATAGGGCGCATAAATGTCTTTGCCATCAAGAAAAATCGAGCCAGACACCGAACAATTGTCAATCTCGTCATTGATGCGGTTCAGGCAACGGATAAACGTGGTTTTGCCACAGCCAGAGGGCCCAATCAGGGCAAGCACCTCCTTGTCGTAAACATCAAGGGTAATATCGCTCAGCGCACGCTTGGTGCCATAGGAGACGCTGACCTGTTGAGCTTGGAATTTAATTGTCGTCATAGTAGACCTCTTTTTTCAAATCTGTGTCTGAGATAAACGGCAATTGCGTTCATGGCAATCAGAAAAAACAGTAACACAACAATCGATGCGGCGGTTCTGGTGGCAAAAGCGGGGTCTGGCGAGCCCGCCCAGATAAACGTCTGCACGGGAAGGGCGCTGGCGGGCTCGGTAATGGTTTGCGGGTAATCGGCAACGAAGGCAACCATGCCAATAATCAGCAAGGGTGCCGTCTCCCCTAAGGCTTGGGCAAGGCCAATAATCGCCCCGGTAATAATGCCGGGGGATGCTATGGGCAGAACATGGTGAAAAAGGGCTTGCTGCTTGGAGGCACCCAGACCATAGGCTGCCCACTTGATAGAACTGGGCACTGCTTGTAAGACGGCACGAGTGGCAATGATAATTGTCGGCAGAGTCATCAGCGTAAGCACGAGACCGCCCACCAGCGGCGATGAGCGCGGCAGACCAAACGTGTTGATAAAAATAGCCAGACCAAGAATACCGAAGACAATAGAGGGTACCGCCGCCAAGTTGTTAATATTCAATTCGATGAGACGCACCCAGCGACTTTTTCTAGGAGCAAATTCTTCCAGGTAAATGGCAGAAGCGACACCGAGAGGCAGACTGATGCTGGCGACAATCAGCATCATCAAAAAAGAACCGAGAAGAGCAATGCCGACTCCTGCTCGTTCAGGTGCGCTACTCGCCCCTTGCGTGAAAAAGTCGCTGTTAAAGGCATGCCGCACCATGCCTTGTTCCTCGAGGGCAGAAAGCCAGCGTATATGGGAATCTTTAATGGGACGCTCCTCTTCGGGCAGAGTCGCATCATAGGTCTCGGTGAGAACCCCTTCCCCGAGAGGACTCAGGGGCAACCAAATCTGTTGCTTGGAGGGGGAAGACGCATCCCCACGGCTAAGGTGCTCTTCAAGCACATCGGGGGCAGCGCGACTGAGCAACTGGCGCGCTTGCAAGCGTAGACGCCTATCCTCAAGACGAAGGGTTTCATAGAGGGCAACGTTGATAACTTTACGATACTGCCGTTTCTCGAGAGCAGGGTGATTGGTATCGACCATTAAGGCTACTTCGTAACGGAAAAAACCGCCCGCCCCTTGTATGAGGATATACGACAGCAACACAACGAGGGCGAAAAGACCGCTCAACATAGAGAGTTTTCCCGCCATGCGGAAGCGACGCTCGGTGCGATGACGCTTGTTGAGGGTGTCTCGAAGAGAAGTCATAAGCCGTATCAGTGATAACGTTGCCGAAAGCGTTCAACCACATAGAAGGCACCGGCATTCATCGTAAACGTGATAACGAACAACGTAAGCCCGAGGGCAAAGGCAACCAGCGTTTGCGGCGTGTCAAACTCGAAGTCGCCAGTGAGCTGCGAGACAATCTTGACGGTCACTGTCGTCATAGGCTCAAATAAATTCAACGACAGGGTCGCGGCGATACCTGCTGCCATGACGACAATCATGGTCTCGCCCACTGCCCGAGAGAACGTCAGGGTAAACGCTCCGACAAGACCGGGAAAGGCGGCGGGAATAATGATGTGCTTGATGGTTTCAGACTTGGTTGCCCCTAAGCCGTAGGCACTTTCGACCATAGCGTGCGGAATAGCATTCATCACGTCTTCGCTGAGGCTAGAGATAAAGGGGATGAGCATGACTCCCATGATGATGCCGGCGGTCAAGACGCTGGTGGTCTCGATGTGCAAGCCGACGCTCGCTCCGACGTCTTGCAACAGGGGCCCCAAAAACGTCAAAGCAAAAAAGCCATAAACAACTGTGGGGATGCCTGCGAGAATTTCCAGCAACGGCTTGACAGTGTTGCGGGTTTTTTTGGTGGCGTATTGATTAAGATAGATGGCGGTCATAAGACCGATGCTGGAGGATAAGAGCACGGCGATAAGAGAAATATAGAATGTTCCCCACAGAAGTGGCACAAGGCCGAAGTCGCTGGAGTCGACACCGTCGTCCGTTGTGCTGAACTGGGGGCTCCACGTTGTGCCGAATAAAAAGTCGATAGGATGCACCCACGAGAAAAAGCGTATCGACTCGATAAGCATCGACAGAATGATAGCACAAGCGGTTAGCACCGAGACAGTTGTGCACAGCAACAAGGCAAAGCTGGTGATGGTCTCGAGGATAAGGCGTGCGGGGAACTGCGGTTTGAGGATATGGCGTGCCAGGAGCAGACAGCCCACAAGTAACAGGCTCACGACAAAGGCAACGATAAGGGGATGAAGAACTGCCGATGTCGAAACAAGAACGAGGATGCCTGCCAATAGAATGGCACTTGCCACCAGTAAGCCACAGCATAAGCCATAATGAGTGGGATGGGACAGAAGACGTCCGCCCGCACCGGATACAGCAAGATGCCTCATCCAGCGGCGACTGCTCCCATAAGCGATAAGCAAACCTGCCAGAGCAAGGAAAATGACAAGCATCATGTTCTCTTGTCCTCAGTCGGGGGGGGGCGGGGGGCGAAAAAGGCTCTTAAAAAAATCAGGAAGGCGGTTGCTTGGCAGAGTCGCCCGACGGGGTTGCCG
Source organism: Alphaproteobacteria bacterium GM202ARS2 (assembly GCA_014323835.1). Lineage (GTDB taxonomy): Bacteria > Pseudomonadota > Alphaproteobacteria > GM7ARS4 > GM7ARS4 > GM202ARS2. The sequence goes on along the minus strand of JACONH010000003.1, from coordinate 68,790 downwards.
ACGGGGGTGCCACTGGGGACGCCCCTGAAGACATCTGACTCTTCAGCCTTTTTTCGATGCGTTTCTTTAGTTGACGTAAGTTCGGTTGCAACTGCGCAAGAGACTTTTTCGCGAGCCACGAATCGAGGCCGCCATGAAACTCGATGGTTTTGACGCTACGGGGTGTCGCCTTTAGGCGCACCTTATGGCCTAAGGTCTGCGAAAAAAGAGACACAGTTTGGATGTTGGGCAAAAAGCGTCTTCTCGTCTTGTTATGAGCGTGGCTTACGTTGTTGCCACTTTGGGCTTTTTTACCACTGATGGCGCATTGTCTTGTCATGGTTTTTTCTCTCCACTCTCGGTTACAGCAGGCACTACCCTTTTGTTGCGGGTGCGTCAACCCTTATTGTGCTGTGCATAGAGGGCAAGAATAGCATCATTGGCAGCTTGTTGTGGGGTTGCTTGTTTTTGTTCTATTCTTTTATAGAGTTGTTGGATGATTTTTTTCAGCTTAGGCTCTGTGTGGAGGTGTTCGTAAAGGGTTTGGTGTAGACTTTGCCAGAAGGCGTTTTGGGCTTGTTTGTTGCGTTCGTTGGCAAGATACCCTGAGGTTTGGGCGTCCTGTTTGAATTGCTTGAGCACGTGCTCGGTTTCATCGAGTCCTTTTTTGGCGAGGGCGGATATGGCGATGACGCTTGTGTGCCACGAGTCTCTTTTTTGTGGCAGGAGTCGGACGGCAGCGTGATAGTTTTGTGCGCTGAGGCGTGCCATTTTTTCGGTGTTGCCGTCTGCTTTGTTGATAAGGATAAGGTCGGCAACTTCCATGATTCCGCGTTTGATACCTTGTAGGGAGTCGCCGCTGGCGGGCGGCAGAATAAGAATGAGCATATCGGTCAAGTTGGCGACGTTGACTTCGCTTTGTCCGACTCCGACGGTTTCGATGAAGAGGGTATCGTAGCCTGCTGCTTCGCAGAGGATGATGGTTTCGTATGTTTTGGGTGCTGTTCCGCCGAGCATGCCTCGGCTGGGGGAAGGTCTGATGAAGGCGTTTTTGTGGAGGGCGAGGGTGCTCATGCGGGTTTTGTCGCCTAGAATGGCGCCGCCGCTGCCGCTGCCTTGTTGTCGTTGGACGGAGGACGGGTCGATGGCGAGCACCGCCACTTTGTGATTTTTGTCGGCAAGATAGCTGCCGAAGGCATCGAGGAAGGTGGATTTGCCTGCCCCGGGGGGCCCGCTGATGCCGATACGCAAGGACGCACCGCTGGCAGGGAGCAGATGTTGGATAAGACTTTGGGCGCGCACCCGATGCTCGGGGTGAGTCGATTCGACAAGTGTGATGGCTTGTGCCAGCGCGCGCCTGTTGCCGCGGCGCAGCTCATCCGCAAGACTTTCTATAGAGGCAGTCGAAGGCGGCATCATGACACAACACGCTGGGCTTTGATGAGGTATTCCTTGTTGCCGTTGGGCAGAGCCACCGGGCTTTCGATGATACCTTGCGTTTGCCACGGCGTTTGTGTATCGAGCCAAACGCCCACGTCCCGTGCTATCTGCGGATAAAGGCGCGCTTCTTTAAGAATGCCCCGTGCCCCTACCAAATGACGTGGGGCTTCGAATTGGGGCTTGATAAGGGCGCACAAAACCGCGTGCTCGCTGGCAAGAGCCATGGCTGGCGGCAACACCGTGCGTAAAGAAACAAAACTGACATCACAAACAATCATATCGACAGCTTCAGGAATATGCTCTCTAGACAAATAGCGGGCGTTGCAGCGTTCGACGAGGACAATTGTTGGGTTCTGGCGGAGTCGCCAATTCAAACGGCCATAATCGGTATCGACGGCATAAACACGCTGTGCCTTGTGTGCCACGAGAACATGGGAGAATCCACCGACATTGGCGCCGATATCGAGGCAGATAGCCCCTTGTGGGTCGATGGCAAAATGCTTCAAGGCATAGGCGAGTTTGTCCCCTGCTCGTGAGACCCACGTGGCGGGTGTTTTAACGGTCAGGGCGATTGTGTCGTTGACTGTTGCGCCGGGTTTGTCGAGGCGTGTGTGCGTGCTATGGACGCAACCTGCCATAATCATCGTCTGGGCATGCTTGAGCGTGCCTGCGACTCCTCTTTTGACGAGGAGAGCATCCAAACGTGTTTTTATGCCCTCTCCCTTTTGATGGCTTTTGGGCATGCGGCGAGAACAGTTTTGACAATATGCTCGGCATTAAGGTGAGCCATCTCATATTGTCGGTGCGGCTTGGCGTGCGGAACAAAATGGTCGGGGAACGTCATAGACCTGAAACGCAAGCCGTTATCGAGGAGGCCATTGTCTGAGAGGTAGTGTGTGACGTGGGCAGAAAATCCGCCAATGGAGCCTTCTTCGATGGTCATAAGAATTTCGTGGTGGTTGGCGAGCTGCTGGATAAGTTTGTGATCGAGGGGTTTAGCGAAGCGTGCGTCCGCCACGGTGCAAGAGATATTTCTTTTTGCCAGCTCTTGGGCGGCTTTTAAGGCTTCGTGGAGACGGGGCCCCAGCGTTAGCAAGGCGACTCGTGTGCCTTCACGGACGATACGTCCTTGTCCGATGGGTACAGCTTGCGGGTCATCGGGGATGTCAACGCCGATTCCTTCGCCGCGGGGATAGCGGAAAGCAAAGGGGCATGAATCGACTTGCACCGATGTTGCCACCGCAAGAGCCAACTCTGCTTCATCGCTGGGGGCCATGATAATAAAGTTAGGTAGAGTGGCAAGATACGTAACATCGAAGGAGCCGGCATGGGTTGGCCCATCGGCACCAACATAGCCTGCTCGGTCGATGGCAAAACGCACAGGCAAAGATTGTAAGGCGATATCATGGACAACTTGGTCGTAGGCACGCTGGAGGAAGGTGGAATAAATTGCCGCATAGGGCTTCATGCCTTCTGCGGCCAGCCCGCCGCAGAATGTAACCGCGTGTTGCTCGGCAATGCCGACATCGAAGCAGCGGTCGGGGAATTCTTTGGCGAACAAGTCGAGCCCCGTGCCTGAGGGCATGGCTGCGGTTACGGCGACAATGGTGTCATCTTTTTTGGCTTGCTTGATGAGGTTTTGTGCGAAGACTTTTGTGTAGGAGGGTGCTTTGGCTTGGGCTTTATGTTGTTTGCCGGTGATGACATCGAAGGTATTGACTCCGTGGTATTTATCGGCGCTGGCTTCGGCATGGGCGTAGCCGTGTCCTTTGTGTGTGACCACATGCAAGAGAACGGGCCCCTGTTGTTGTGTGTCTCTTATGTTGCGCAGGACGGATATCAGGTGGTTCATGTTGTGGCCGTCGATGGGGCCTACGTAGTAGAATCCGAGTTCTTCGAAGAGTGTGCCGCCTGTTACCATGCCTCTTGCGTATTCTTCCAGTCGTTTCATGGCGCGTTCGATGCCTTTTGGGAAGTGGCGGGCGACATTGAGGGCGATACGCCGTAGGGATTGGTAGGTTTTGCCAGAGATAAGGCGAGACAGATAAGCACTCATGGCACCGACGGGCGGGGCGATAGACATATCGTTGTCGTTGAGAATGACGAGCAGTTTTGCGTCCATAGCGCCGGCGTTATTGATGGCTTCATAAGCCATACCCGCACTGATAGCGCCGTCGCCGATGACGGCAACGATGTTGCGTTTTTCTGCTTTCAGCTCGCGGGCGACCGCCATGCCGAGGGCTGAGGATATCGACGTCGAGCTATGGGCAGCACCGAAAGGGTCGTAGACGCTCTCATCTCGTTTGGTGAAGCCATATAAGCCGTTCTCTTGGCGGAGGGTGCGGATGCGTTCACGCCGACCGGTCAGGATTTTATGGGGATAGCACTGGTGTCCCACGTCCCAGATGAGTCGGTCTTGCGGCGTATCAAAAATATGGTGGAGGGCGACTGTCAGTTCGACAACCCCGAGGCCCGCCCCGAGATGCCCGCCGGTGACAGAAACCGCATCGATGACTTCGAGACGTAGTTCATCGGCAAGTTGTTTGAGTTGGGTAACAGAAAAGTTGCGCGTATCGGCAGGAGTCGAAACGTGGTCGAGAAGGGGCGTTTTTGGTCTCATCATCGGTGTCTCTTGCGTGGGATAGCATCTCGCCAGACGCCAGCATAGCCTCTGAGTATAAAGATGTCTTGCATAAAAGGCAAGGGCTTCATTATTCTAATGTCGAGCTGCGGAAAGTGTTTCTATCGTTACGTATCGTATATATTTGTGTTAATGTAGGGTGGGGTTGTGTTAAGGAGCGTAGTAAGACGATGTCATATGAGCGGATACAAACAGGAGGGGGCGTGCGGACGGCAGATAACGTCATGGAGGACGAACGGGTTCGTGTGGCTAAGCCTTCGATGTATCGGGTCATTCTGGTTAATGACGACTACACGCCTATGGAATTTGTCGTGCATGTTTTAGAGAAGGTCTTTCACAAGTGTTCGGAGGAAGCCCATCGTATCATGTTGCAGGTGCATCATAATGGTCGTGGATTATGTGGTGTCTATCCCTTTGAGATTGCCGAGAGTCGCAGTTTTCGAGTCATGGATTGGGCACGTCGCTGTCAGCATCCTTTGCGGTGCTATGTGGAACGAGATTGAGGTTGTAGGCGATGTCCCCTCGTGTCGAAGAAAGTTTGCGTAAGGCGATTAACCTGGCGTCGTCTCGTGGCAACGAGTATGCCACCCTCGAGCATCTGCTTTTGGCGTTGAGCGAAGACAAAGATGTTCTCGACATTTTTGATGCTTGTCATGTGGATGTGGCGTCATTACGGCGTGATTTAGAGGACTTCATCGACAAGGAATTCGAAAGTCTCTCTTCGCTGGAAGACAACGAAGTCTTTTTGACGTTGAGTTTTCAGCGTGTTTTGCGCCGTGCCGATACGCATGTGCGTTCGTCTCGTAAGCGGACGTTGTCTTCGGTGCATTTATTGGTTGCGCTGTTTTCCGAGCGAGAATCCTATGCGGTCTATGCTCTGCAAAAGCAGGGTGTTAGTCGCTATTCTGTTGTTCATTATCTTTCCCACGGGACGGTGCGTTCATCGCCGCCGTCGGTGCGGATATCGGTTTCTCGTTTTTCCAACGATGATACCAGCGAGCGCGACACAGAAAGCGAGTCCGTAGACTCGGCTAAAGTCTTGTCACAGTGGTGTGTGGACTTAAACCGTCGAGCAGAAGAAGGGGCTATCGACCCGTTGATTGGACGAGACCTTGAGATGTCTCGGACGATGCAGATTCTGTGTCGGCGCGGTAAAAACAATCCCTTGTTTGTTGGTGAGCCGGGCGTTGGCAAAACGGCTCTTGCTGAGGGCTTGGCGTTGCGTATTCACGAAAAAGCTGTGCCCGAGCCGTTACGAGAATTTGTCATTTATGCGTTGGATATGGGTTCACTGCTTGCGGGCACGCGCTATCGCGGCGACTTCGAAGAACGTCTTAAGGCGGTGGTATCGGCCATCGAGGCACACGGCAAGGCGTTATTGTTCATCGATGAAATACATACGCTGGTGGGAGCGGGTGCGACCAGCGGCGGCTCTATGGATGCCTCTAATCTTCTGAAGCCGTCTCTTGCTCGTGGTGCGCTACGCTGTATTGGCTCTACGACCTACAAAGAGTATCGCACCCACTTCGAAAAAGACCGAGCTCTGGTGCGCCGCTTCCAAAAAATCGATATCGCTGAGCCCTCACAAGAGGATGCCTTGAAAATCCTGTTGGGACTGAAAGCCCGCTACGAAAAGCATCATCAGGTGCGCTACCGAGAAGAAGCCTTACAGCGCGCTGTCGAGTTATCGTGTCGCTACATGGGCGACCGACGTCTGCCCGATAAAGCCATCGATATCATGGATGAAGTGGGTGCGTGGCAACGTTTGCACGGCGCTAAGGCGGGCACATTCATCGATAGCACGATGATTGAGGATAGTGTCGCCAAGGCGACGGGTGTGCCGTCTCGTCATTTATCGAGGCGTGCTCGGGTGTCGCTGCGTCATCTGGAGTCGCGTTTGAAGGCATCTGTTTTTGGGCAGAATACCGCCCTAGAGGCATTGGTGGCGGCGGTCAAATTGTCCCGTGCGGGTTTGCGTGATGCGGAAAAAACTATGGGCAGCTACCTCTTTTGTGGGCCTACTGGTGTTGGTAAGACCGAAGCTGCCCGGGTGCTGGCACAAGAAATGGGCGTGCCCCTCAAGCGATTCGATATGTCCGAATACATGGAACGCCACGCCATCTCTAAGTTGATAGGCGCGCCGCCGGGGTATGTCGGCTTCGACCAAGGCGGTATGCTGACGGATGCCGTCCTCCAGAACCCGCACTGCGTCTTGTTGCTCGATGAAATCGAAAAAGCCCACAGCGACCTGTTCAACGTCTTACTACAAGTCATGGACTACGGCACGCTACAAGACCATCAAGGGCGCAACGTCAATTTCCGCAACCTTATCCTGATTATGACCAGCAACATCGGCGCCGATAAATTGACAAAGCCAGCCTTAGGCTTCCATGAAAAAGGCGGACAGGATAACGATGACGCTCTACGTGCGCTTTTTTCACCGGAATTCCGCAATCGCTTGGATGCCACGATTACCTTTAAGTCTTTATCGGCAGCGTCTATGGGGCGCATCATCGATAAACAGGTGCGTCAGCTGGCAAGCTTATTGCACGAGCATCGCGCTGAGCTTGTATTGTCTGCCGCAGCCCGCCGCTGGCTGGTGCATAAAGGCTTTGACCCCGAATTCGGCGCCCGCCCTCTGGCACGGGTCTTACAAGCCCATATTAAAGTCCCCCTCAGCAACGAGATTCTAGACGGCAAACTCAAAAAAGGTGGCACCGTCCACATTGGCGCGCACAAAGACAAACTGACCTTCCGCTATGAAGAAGCCCCAGCCAAAAAAACAAAAAAGACGACAAAAAGCTCATCAACGGCAATGCCCGTGTCGTCATGAGCACAGCGGCTGATAGGCTGAAACGTCATTTTCGCCTTGTTCCCGACTTTCCCAAGCCGGGCATTGTCTTTTACGATATTGCGCCGTTGCTTGTTGACCCGGACGTATGGCAGACCACCCTCGAGAGTTTAGCCCCGCTGGTGCGTGCCTATGATGGCTCGGTGCTGGCTGGCATCGAGGCTCGAGGCTTTCTTCTCGCCGCTGGCTTAGCCCATCTTTTGCATTGCGGCGTCATCATGGTGCGCAAAAAGAACAAACTACCGGGCAACGTCACCCGTCACACCTACGACCTAGAATACGGGAGCGATTGCATCGAAGTGCAAAACGACATGGTGGCAGCAGGCACAAAAGTCGTGGTGGTGGATGATGTTCTCGCGACAGGAGGCACCCTTAAAGCGAGCGTCAAACTGCTTACGAGCATCGGCTTAGAGGTGCGCGGGGCGGTTGCTCTTCTCGAACTAACCAGTCTGCGAGGACGCAGCAACGTGACGTGCCCGCTTTCGACTCTGATTCAGGTTGCCGAATAGGCGAATAAGGCTTCTACTTCGACACAGGCACCGAGAGGCAAAGAACTGACGCCAACGGCGGCACGAGCATGGCATCCGTTGTCCTCGAGAAGTTGCGTTATCAGCTGGGAGGCAGCATCGATGACTTTGGGTTGTTGGGTGAATTGGCTGTCGCAGGCAACAAACCCCCGCAGCTGTAAGCATGTCAGGGTCGCAAGGCTTGTCGGGGGACACGCCTGATTGACTTGGGCGAGAACATGAAGGGCACACAGGCGCGCCGCTTGTATGGCTTCGTCGATGGTTAAGGTGCTTCCGACAATGCCTTGCATGAGTGTTGTATCCTTCAGGGGCAGTTGCCCGGAGACGAACAGCAACGTATTGTTGCCGATAGCATGGGATTTAACGGGTAGATAGTGCGCGGCAGGCTTAGCGGGTTGCGGCAACGTGATGCCATGCTTTTGCAAGTTGCTGTGAAGGGGGCTGATTTTTGCTGCTGGCATGAGGGGGGCGCGGCACGGAGGGAGTGGGAATGGTTCAGCTGCAGCCGGTGGTGCTCCCGCAGGATTGGCACTTGAGGCATGTGCCGTTGCGCACCAAGGTGAAGTTGCCACATTCTTGGCAGGCATCACCCTCATAGCCTTGTAAGCGGGCTTGCTCGGCATCGGTGGACAAAGAAGCATTGCTGCTGCCATGACCGACAGACGTGGGCGCGCCGCTGACAACTTGCAGCTGGTGACGGCTATAGCCGGGGCTTGGTGCTAGAGCGGTTTCTGAGGCGGTCTCTGTCTCTTTTTTGTCTTTTTCTTTTTCGGGTCCGACGTAATCGGCGCGCAAGTCATCGCTACTGACGTGCGAGAGATCGTGTCTGCCCAGATACGAGATAGCCAGCTCACGGAAGATATAGTCGAGAACGGAGGTGGACATACGAATATGGTCGTTGCCGGCAACCAGCCCTGAGGGTTCGAAGCGGGTGAAAGTATAGGCATCGACAAATTCTTCTAGGGGCACGCCATACTGTAAGCCGATGGATATCGCCATAGCGAAGTTGTTCATCAGGCTCCTGAAGGCGGCACCTTCTTTGTGCATATCGAGGAATATTTCGCCGATGGTGCCGTCTTCATATTCGCCGGTGCGCAGATAGAGTTTGTGTCCGCCGATGGTGGCTTTTTGGGTGTATCCTTGTCGCCGTTGCGGTAGGCGTTTTCTGAGTCGCCTTTGGGTTTCGTGAATGAGATGATGCACCATTTTTTGGCGTGTATCGTCATGGTCGTCTTCCTGTTCGGCAAGCACGGCACTGAGCGGCTGTGACAGCTTTGAGCCGTCTCGGTAAAGGGCGTTGGCTTTTAAGCCGAGTTTCCATGACAAGAGATAAGCATCCTCGCAGTCTTTGACGGATGCGGTGCGTGGCATATTGATTGTTTTCGAGATAGCCCCGCAGATGAAGGGCTGTGCGGCGGCGACCATACGGATATGACTTTGTGTGGATAGGACTCGTTTGCCTTTTTTTCCGCACGGGTTGGCGCAATCGAAGATGGGCAGGTGCTCTTTTTTGATGTGGGGTGCGCCTTCGATGGTCATGCTTCCGCAACAATAGGTGTTGGCTTCGTCGATGGCTTCCGCACTGAAACCGAGCAGCTCGAGCATCGACAGCTGGCTACTTTCTAGTTTCTCTTTGGGAATATCGAGGGTGTTGTGGCAGAAATCTTTTCCGAGAGTCCACGGGTTAAAGACAAAACGAATATCGAAGGCATCCTTGAGTGCCTTATCGATAATCTGTAATCTTTTGTCATCGAATCCTTTTTCTTTGAGGGTTGTGTGATTGATATGGGGTGCCTCTTTGAGGTTTCTATGGCCGATGATGTAGGTTTCGATATCTTTGATATGTTTTTGGCTATAGCCGAGTTTTTTGAGGGCGGTTGGCACGGTTGTGTTGATGATGCGCAAGCCGCCGCCGCCTGCGAGTTTTTTGAATTTGACGAGGGCAAAGTCGGGTTCGATGCCTGTGGTATCACAATCCATGAGCAAGCCGATGGTGCCTGTGGGTGCGATGCAGGTTGTTTGGGCGTTTCTGTAGCCGTATTTTTTGCCTTTTTCGAGGGCGCGTTTCCAGCTGTCTTGGGCTCGAGTGGCGACATCGGGCAAGGGGCAGCGTTCTTTATGGAGGGGCGGGGGCACAATGCTGAGTTTTTGATAGCCTGTGGTTTTGCCGTGGGCGGCGTGGACATGATTGTGGATGACCCGTAGCATATCGTCTTTGTTTTCGGCGAAATGGCGGAAGGCGCCTTTTTCTTTTGCGAGCTCGGCGGAGGTCTCGTAGGCGGTTGCAGCCATTAAAGCGGTGATGGCGGCGGTTGCTTGTCGGGCGTCGTCGCTGTCGTAGGCACAGGCTGATGCCATGAGCAAGCCGCCGATGTTGGCGTAGCCCAGCCCGAGGGTGCGGAATTCAAAGGATTTCTGGGCGATGGCTTGGGACGGAAACTGAGCCATAGCAACAGAGATTTCCAGCGTCAGCGTCCACAGACGGCAAGCATGGACGAAGGCATCGCTATCGAAGGGGGTTTCGTCGCTGTGGAAGGCGAGCAAATTGACGCTGGCAAGATTACAAGCGGTATCATCGAGGAACATATATTCCGAGCAGGGATTGGAGGCACGAATGGGCCCCGAGCGTGGGCAGGTGTGCCACTCGTTGATTGTGGTATCGAACTGGACGCCGGGGTCGGCACATTCCCACGCGGCGTGGGCAATTTTGTCCCAGAGATGATGGGCAGGCACAGTGCGAGCAACGCTTTTGTCGGTGCGGTTGCGTAAGTGCCACGGCTTGCCGTTGCGGGCAGCATCGATGAAGGCATCGCTGAGACGCACCGAATTGTTGGCGTTTTGCCCCGACACCGTCAGGTAGGCTTCGCTGTCCCAATCGCTATCATAGGTTTGGAACTCGATGTCGGTGAAACCTTGCTTGGCATATTCTAGGACGCGCTGGATGTAGGATTCGGGGATAAGGTGGCGACGAGCATCGCGCAAGGTGCGTTGCAGCTCGGGGTTATGGCGCGGGTCGAATTTGTTCTCGCCGCTTCCTTGCTGGCAGGCTTGCATGATGCGTTTGAGGTAGCGTTCGGTGATTTTCGAGCCGGTAATCAGCGAGACGACTTTTTGTTCTTCGATGGTCTTCCATGTGATGAATTCTTCGATGTCGGGATGGTCGATATCGACGCAAACCATTTTTGCGGCACGCCGTGTTGTTCCGCCGGACTTGACGGCACCGGCGGCGCGATCACCCACCCGTAGAAAACTCATAAGCCCTGAGGACTTGCCGCCGCCAGATAGGGGTTCGTCTTTGCCGCGCAAATCGGAAAAGTTGCTTCCTGTGCCTGAGCCATATTTGAAGAGGCGTGCTTCCCGCACCCACAAATCCATGATACCGCCCTCATTGACGAGGTCATCCTTAATGCTTTGTATGAAACAGGCGTGCGGTTGGGGATGCTCGTAGGACGAGGTCGCCCGAGTCATCGTCTCCGTGAGCGGATCCACATAAAAATGCCCCTGACCCTCGCTATCGATGCCATAAGCCCAGTGCAACCCGGTGTTGAACCACTGCGGCGAATTGGGGCTACCGACTTGGTGACACATCATGAAGCACATTTCGTCATAGTAGGCGCGTGCGTCTTCTTCGCTGTCGAAGTAATCCAGCTTCCACCCCCAATACGTCCAGGTACCGGCTATTCTGTTGAAGACTTGCCGTGCGTCGCGTTCACCCCCGAAACGTGCCTTTTTTGCGGGTCTGCCGCGACAAAGCCAGGACGGCACATTGTCTTCTGCAACCGCCTCAATCTTGTCGGGAACGCCGGCTTTGCGAAAGTATTTCTGAGCCAGAATATCACAGGCAATCTGCGACCATGACTCGGGCACCATAAAGTCTTTGCAGGTGGCAACAACAGAGCCATCGGGGTTGGTAATCGTGCTACTGGCACGACGGAAGGCAACGCCATCGTAGGGCGAAGTGTTCGCTTGGGTATAAAAACGCTCTATCCTCATTTTATGCACGCCTTTTTAACATGATTCACACAAGATTGTCCACAACATATAGTGGTATTAGGTGGCAGTTGCACCGCGATGATAGCATATTTTGTCTACCTGGCAACGTTTTTTAGCTCTTTTTAGCTGAATGTGAGCTGTTGGGGGGGAGGGGGGGGAGCTTAGAAGTCGCTTTCGATAGCGAGCAGTGCCCCGAGGCTTTTCTCGAGGGTAATATCTTTATCGATGTTGCGGACGTTGTCGCCTCTGAGGCTGAACCGCAGGGTTTCTTCGTCTTGTTGTGGGTCTGTTGCTGGCAGGGCAAGGTTCAAGATGCCGTTATCGACGATGCCTCCTTGTTGCCAGTCTTCGAATTGCGTGCTGTCGATGGCTTGGAAGTGCATAAGGTTGGTGGGATCAGGCGGGGCAATAGAGTCGGTGGAGGCGTAAAAGCTTTCATAGGTTGTTGTGATATACGAGATGTTTTTCTTGAGGGCATGACGGCTTTTGGCAAAGAGGCGTGAGCTGATAAGGATGGTGCGCTTCGAATGTTTTGTGGTCATACGCATCATCGACACGGGTTCAGAGTCGTTTTGTTGTGGCTGGGGGGACGCAGCAACAGGGGCAGAGTCGGTAGATGGGGTGGCGGTGGTAAACGCATTGGACAGAGGTGTTACAAAGGCTTGAATGGTTTCATGTCCAAGAGTGGCATCGATACGGCTATGGATTTCTTTTTGTAAGTCGCCGCCTGTGGGCAGAAAAATGCCGACCACAAGGATAATCACCAGGGTTATGGCACCCCAATGGCCGTGCCTGGGTGCATGACGCTTTTGGCGTCTGGTGCTCGTGGTGCTTCTGGGGGGGGTGGCAGCAGGGCTCATATGGGCATCTCGGCTTCAGGGCTCTCGTGGACAGCGTATCAAAATGTTATAGCGATGTCAAACGTTGCTTGGAGGGCGTTTTTTCTGTGTGCGCTATGGTAGGGATTATGGATATAGTCAACGGAGACGGTTAATGCACTGTTTTTTAGGGGCAGCTGTGTGGCGTAGTCCATAGAGAGCCGTTGTTCTCGGGCTGAAGGCGTTAAGGATAGGGCTTGTTTGCTGTAGATGATGGTGTCGCTGGTGCGCCACGTGCCGTAGTTCAGCTGTAAGGTGCCGCGCTCGATGCGCAGCGGCTGGTGCAGCTGTAGACGCAGCTGGTCGTTAGGGTGGAAGACCGCTTGGCGGCGCACTGAAACAGAAAAAGCCGTGGTGATAAGGGGCGTGATGGTCTCGATAATCGTCTGGGTCGTTGGTGCCACTGTGCTTTGTCCGACAAAGCCGCGGGCAAGAACATGCCAGTTATCGCTGAGACGCTGATGAATGTTGATGTTGCCATAAAGGGTATGGCGTGCTTCGATGGCAAGCGCGCCTTGACTGCTACCCCCCAGCCAAGGGGCACCTTCATCGATGTAACCCAGCTGGGCTGAAACAAAAGGCACAGGCGTGTAATGGATAAAACTGCCCCACTGAAGCTGGCTACCCTCTGAGGTCGAGGTGGGGGTCGAGGCGGGGGTCGAGGCGGGGGTCGAAGCAGGGGTTGCGCCGGTAACCGCGATGTGGAACGTGCCATAGCGGGTGTGGCGGTGGTGTAACACTGTTGTGGCGGTGGATGACAGCAACTCGAAGTAGGGGTTATGGAGAGAAGAAGGGCTATTGCGGGCGGTGGATAAAAACGGCAAGTGTGCATCGATGGCTACGTTGCGGGCGATAAGCCACGTATCGGTTACTCGATGGGTGCGCTCAGCAAGGGTATGGCGGGGCAGACGACGGAAAAAGAGCGGTTGAGCAGGGGCGCGGATGAAATGACGAAGGGGCACACGGAAAGCAACACCGAGAGAATCAAACAACGTAAGTGTTCCGTTGCTGTGGCGTAGGGCATCGCCAGCGCTATAGGGCAAATAAACGACAGTGGGGGCGACCGTTAAGGGGGGTGCGGCGGCGCGCATGAAGACGGTCATGCCGGCGGGTTGTAGGGCGTTTTCAATGGAGAGAATACCCGCACCGTAGGTGGCTTCATCGTAGCCGGTGAAGCTTTTGTCGGCAGTAGCGAGCATCCGTGTTGCGGCTTCTTGTGGCGTCATGTCTTGCGCGCTGAAGCGTTCGAGGATGATGGCAATCGCCCCGGTAACGTAGGGTGCGGCGAAGGATGTGCCGTTGACTCGAGCATAGGGTTGTCCGTCGTTGCCTGAGGCGACGGCAACATTGACGCCGGGTGCGGCGATGCACCATGTTGCCGAGTCGGCACCGCAGGCATTGGAAAAACCCGCAAGGGCTCGGTTTCCATCCACAGCAGCTACAGCAACGACGTGGCCGCGCAACTCGTCAAAGTAACGCGGCAGACCCGCAAGGACTTCGGGATGGGTTGCGTCCACGTTGCCGTTGCCATCAACGATATCGGCACAGAGCGGGTTTCTGGGTGCACACGGTCGTCCGTGTGCGTTGCCGGCAGAAATGACGAACACGGTTCGACGGGCTTGTCCGCTTTGCCGCAACACGGCGATGGTTTGTCCGAAGGCGGCTTGCACGCTCTGTTGGGTGTATGAGGTTATCAAGCCCGACCACCCGAAGCTCATATTGACGGCTTCCGCGCCTTCAGTGATGAATCGCTGCATCGTTGAGGCATAAAAGTCGTAGTTGCCGTTGATATCGATAGGATTATAGATACGTGCGGGCGAGCCCAACGGAATCGCATAGGTCAACAGGCGGGCGTTGTAGGCAACGCCGCGCATACCGCGGTCATCTCTTCTGCCGACCATGATGCTGGCAACAGCCGTGCCGTGCGATAGCTCCGTTGCCAGAAGCGGATTGAAGATGCCGCTTGCTCGGTCTTCGGGGCGATTAATGTTTCGAATGTTTTGCCCTTCTAACTCGGGGCTGTTGGCAAAGACGGCGGTATCCAAGACACCAAGAAGTCTTTCGCTACTGCCGCCATCGTAGTTTCTGGCGGTCTCGCCGTCTGCCGCAATCAGCGATAGACCATAGTTGTTGGGGTGGTCGGGCTCACCGAATTCGCTACCAAAGGCACTTAGGGGAAGCCCCCGAAACGAACCCGAGGACGACACACTCCCGCCGCCGCTTGAGCCACTGCTACAGGCAGCAAACGTCACAGCAACAAGCCCCAGCCCAACGGCGCGTCGGCATAAAAAGGATATAAACCTAGAGCGGAACATGGAAACGCAAAAGCCCGAGCCACGCGTTGGCTTCATAACGGCTATGGTTGGGGTTGGAGAGATACGCCGCCGATAAGGACAGCGTCCCTGTGGTCATCGGTATCGGGGTTTCATAGTGCATCGTCACATGTAACGAGCGGGACGAGGGCGTCAACGACAGGGTCTGTGACTGATAAAGCATGCGGGTCGCGTTACGCCAGCGGGCATAGTGTAACACCATTTTACCGTCTTCGACTTTGAGGGGTTGCTTCAGTTGCAGACTGAGGCGGTCTTGTGGGGTGAAGGTGTCCCTATGGGTGAGACGTATGTCGAAGGCGGTGCTGAGGATGGGCGTGAGCTGGCGGATAAGGCTGTTGGGCTGCGGCGCGGCACGGCTATGACTCGTAAACGCCCGCAGTGCTATGTCGGCGCGGGGCGTGATACGATAGGCACTCGCTATATGACCATAAAGCGTATGGCGCGGCTGAAAGGCAAAGCCATGACGACCATAACCAGAAAGCAGCTGATTGCCTTCGTCAGCATAGCCGAAGGTGGCGGTAGTGTGAGGACTCGCCTTGTAGCGTAACGCCACACTCCATTGGCTTTGTTGCTGATTGCCCGCAGAAGGCGCAACCGCACTGAACACCATGTTGACGGCTTTGTTACCTGTCGACAACGAATGATTGAAACTACGCTGGTTGAGTAAAGAAAAATAGGGGTTAGAAGCGTCGGCAGATAAAGATGTTTCACGTGAAACATTCGAGTTTTTTGGTAAAATTGTTTCTCGTGAAACATTTGAATTTTTAGCTGCAATTGTTTCGCGCGAAACAGTCGAGTCGATGCTGGTGAAGGTATCGAAAGTGGAGGTAAAACCGCTACGGAGATGGTGGTTGAGGGGCGTTAGGAAGGCGGTATCGAGGGAATCAAAAAAGGTAAGGGTGTGTCCGCTATGTTGGAGGGCATCGCCGAAGGGTGCGGGTAGGGTGAGGGTGCTTCTACTGAGGGAGAGCGCGTTGCCGTTGCCGTTGGGGGTAGCGGTGCGTAGGGACGTCATGCCTGTGGGTTGTAGGGCTGCTTCGATATCGAGGATACCTTGTCCCACTTCGTTTTCGTTGTAGGAGGCAAAGTTTTTGTTGGCGGTGGCAAGCAGGCGCACGGCGATTTGGCGGGATGTCATGCTTTGGCTGGCGAAGTGCTCGAGGAGCAAGCCTATCGCTCCTGTGACAAGCGGAGCAGAAAAAGATGTGCCACTGACTGAGCGATATTCTCTGTCGTTGTCTGATTCGAGAATGTTGGTTGCCCCGAGAATGTCTTCACCGGGGGCACCGAGACAGAAGGCTTTTGTAACGCCACAACGGTGCGAGCCTGAATCGATGCCATTGGTGTCGGCATTGACGACAACGAGGAATCGGTCTTGCAGTTCAGGCACAAGCACCGGCAAGGAGGATGACAGACTCGGATGCTGTGCGGTTGGATTTAGGCTATTCTCTCTATTGTCACCGTTGCCGGCAGCATAAACAAAAACGCTTTCCGTGTTGTCACGTAGGGCTTGGATGACATCGGGGAAGTTTTGATTAACGAAGGCGGTTAAGTCTTCTAAGTCGTCAGCGGCGATGGTTGGATTGCCATTCTCATCGGTCGCGTTAATTTGTGGCGTATAGCGTAATTGAAAGTTTATGTCCCTGTTGTTATTGGCATTATTTATCTCTCTAGCCTTTCGAATCAAATCAGAAAGATTTGGGTCGGTTATGCGGACATTTTTGAGATTATCATCGGAACACGTAAATGGTTCTCGGCTAATTGTGTTTGTCGTCAGGTCTGGAACATTGGAGCAGAAGAACGGGATTCGGTTAATGGTATTGGATAGCCCTGAGCTGATGTTGATAACGGGGGTTTGGCGAGCGTTGAAATAGCCATAGATTTGTGCGAAGGTGCTATCGGTATAGCCCCCTACCGGTCGGGCAATAAGGTCGATGTTGGCGTTGTAGGCGACTCCCATCATGCCGCCGCCCACACCGCTCAGGGTCGGGCCGTTATAGGCACCCGCTATAAAGGATGCGACGAGAGTCGTATGGTCTTCGTCGCTGTCATAGCCGTCACTGCCGCCGTAAAGGGTGCTTTGGTCGTAGGTGATAACTTTATTGTAAAATTCAGGGTGACTCAGATCCATGCCGCGCCCAAGAATGCCGAGGGTTATGCCTTGTCCGCTCAAGTCCATGCGATAGGCAGCATCGGCACCAATGGTGCTTAAATGGGGGCTACGTCTGTATTCGCCAACTGAGGCTAGCGCGTTGGCGGAAAGGGGCAATCGGTTCTGCTTCGGGTTACCGTTGGGTGCTGTTGTCTGTTGCCTTCTATGCTCAAAAGCCGCCAAGTTGTCTAGGCTGACAGTGCGTGGTGTCACGTCGTTGCTGTTCGAGTTGACGAGAGGGACAGGATTCTCCTCGTTGCCATTCATGTCAGGGTTGGCGGTAGGGTTATTATTCTCCCCGTTGCCATTCATGTTAGAGAGACGGTCATCCATCCCGCTACTGCCACCGCCGCCGCCACCGCCGCCACATGCTGTTAGGGTGAGTCCACACAACAACAAGAAAGAACGAACAAGCATGAACAGATAGGTGTTAGAAGGGGACGTAAAGCTGCAGCGCGCCCAGCCATTCGTTTTGACTCCGTTGGCTATGGTTGGGGCTTACGATATAGGCAGACGTAAGGGTCAGGTGACTGCGGGTCATAGGTAAGGGTGTGGCATAGTTGACACCAAAATGCAAGGCGCGGGATGTCGGCGTTAAGGACAACGTCTGCCTGCCATAAAGCAACTGGCTGGCGTCGCGCCATGTGGCGTAATGCAGTGTCATGGCACCGTCTTCGACTTTGAGAGGCTGTTTGACGTGCAAGGAAATCTTGTCGTTGTCGGTAAGCACCTTATGGTGCGTCAAACGGACATCGAAAGCCGTGCTGAGAATGGGGGTAAGCCCCCGAATAAGGCTGTGCGGTTGTGGGGCAGCGCGGCTGTGACTCATAAAGGCACGTAGCCATAAATCCGTGCGCGCCCCTAAGCTATAACGGCCATCGATGTTGCTATAGAGCGTATGGCGCGGCTGAAAGGCAAAGCCAGCGCGACCATAGCCAGAAAGCAGCTGATTGCCTTCGTCAGCATAGCCCATATCAGCCGTAATGGCTGGGGTCAACTTGGTGCGTAGAGCAACGCCCCACTGGTTGTTCTGTTGGTTGTCGCCAGAAGGGGCAACCGCACTGAACACCATGTTGAAGGCTTTGTGCGGGGTCGACAACGAATGATTGAAACTACGCTGATTGAGTAAAGTAAAATAAGGGTTGCCCGTAACGGCAGATGCAATTGTTTCACGTGAAACATTCCAATTGTTGGGCGAATTTTCAGCTGAAATTGTTTCACGTGAAACATTCGATTTTTTTGCTGCAATTGTTTCTCGTGAAACAATTGAGTCGGTGGTGGTGGTCGCGAGAATCGTATCGAGGGTAGAGGTAAAACGGCTACGGATATGGTGGCTGAGGGGTGTTAGGAAGGCGGTATCGAGGGAGTCGAAAAACGTCAAGTGATGTCCGCTATGCTGGAGGGCATCGCCGAAGGGTGCGGGTAGGGTCAACGTGCTACTGAGTAGGGGAAGGGCGTTGCCGTTGGGGGTACCGTTGGCGGTGCGTAGGGAGGACATGCCTGTAGGTTGTAGGGCGGCTTCGATATCGAGTCGCCCTTGTCCGTGCAGGTCTTCATCATAGGTCGAGAATGTTTTATCGGCGGTGTCGAGGAGGCGGGTTCGGGCTTGTTGCGGAGTCATATTCTGGCTGGCAAAGCCCTCGAGAAGCAAGCCCATCGCCCCGGTGACCTGCGGGGCAGCAAAAGATGTGCCGTTGGCATCTTGATAGCCATCGTTATTGGCGGCGGTGCGGACGGCAACCCCGGGGGCAGCCAGACAGAAATCTTTGGCGACGCCACACTTATTCGATTGGTCGTTAGTTTGTCCGACGGTATCATTGACCACCACAAGCACTCTGTCTTGCATAGCGGGAAAATACGCCGGGAAGGCAGCGGTAACGCTGGGGCTCTCCTTGTTAGAGTTGCCGGCGGCATAGACGTAAACAGTGCGTCTGTTGCTACTAAAGGCAGAAAGAGCAAGGGAATAGTGGGTTTCTAAGTCGCGCTTTGTGTATTCGTGGGCAGAAAAGAGAATACCGAAACTGGCATTCACAACGTCGACGCCGATGCGATTAACGGCAGAATAAATGAATGCCAAATCATTGTTTTGTTTTCGTAACTCATCTATGGGATTTATGGGGTCTGGGGGCGGGTCTTGCTGGCTTTCTACTTGGGTGGCTACGTTGATTCTGATACCGAAAACAATCAAGTTGGCGTTGTAGGCGACTCCCATCATGCCGCCGCCGGGACTAGTGCTGGTGGCGGCGCGGTTGTAGGCACCCGTCATAACGGACGCGACCGCCGTGCCATGGCTTATACTGGCATCGAAACCGTCGGTGTTGTCAAAAAGACTTCTGTGGTCGTAGTTGATGGCTTTGTCGCAGTTATCATCGAGGCTGAACTCATTCTCTTCGCTATGACAGAATTCGGGATGGTCGAGCTGGATGGGACGGTCGAGCATACCGAGGGTTATCCCTTTACCGCTTAGTCCTTGTCGATAGGCAGCATCTGCCTTAATGGTTGCCAGGTGCGAGGTGTTCCCGTATTCCACTTGCGTGATAGCCTCCATATCGTTGGGTATGGGAAGGGTTTGTGTGCTGTAGGCGGCATCGTTGGGGGGAGCAGAAGAAAAGGCGGGAATATTAAACGTGAAAGGAACGGGGGTTTGTGAGCCGCCGCCCGCACCGCCGCCACCACCGCCACAGGCAGTCAGGGCTAAAGCAAAAAGAGGATAAAAAGGCTTCATCATTGTCGATTCTTGTTTTGTGCGGGCGTGTTACTGCGTTATACTCGACAGCACCATAAAAATAAAGAAGGCTCTGTTCTGCCGAGCGGTTGGGCTTAGATATGTGGATACTCTTTCTTTAATGTCCTTATTTTTAATGGGGAAGCAACCATGGCTCAGGTGAATGATATTGCGATTATTGGGGCGGGTCCCGTCGGTTTGTTTACGGTTTTTGCTTGTGGGCAGTTGGATTTACGTTGCCATGTCTTTGACTCGCTGGAAGAGGTGGGTGGACAGTGTGCGGCTTTGTATCCGCACAAGCCAATTTATGATATTCCGGGCTATCCCCACATTGAAGCGTCGGTGCTGGTGTCTCGTTTGCAGGAGCAAGCAGCCCCTTTCGAGCCGACCTATCATTTACAACGGCGGATTGTGTCCCTTAGGGGGCAAGACGACTATCTGGTATTGGGCGATGAGGCAGGCAAAGAGATGGCGTTCAAAGCCGTCATTCTGGCAGTGGGCGGCGGGGCTTTTGTGCCGAACAAACCGCCTATCTCCAATTTGGCGGTGTTCGAGGATAAAAGTGTCTTTTATCGTGTCACCGACCCCGCCCGTTTTGTCGGCAAAAAAGTCGTGATATGTGGTGGGGGTGACTCGGCTGTGGATTGGGCTTGTGCTTTGGCGGACAAGGCAGATGTTTACGTGGTGCATCGCCGAGACAAGTTTCGTGCGACTCCTGCTATGGTGAAAAAACTGCATGACTTGCATGACAGAAAAAAACTTACGTTGGTGACTCCTTACATGTTGGAGTCTTTGGACGGTGACAAAGACGGCACGCTCAAACGTGTTGGCGTCAAGACGTTAAAAGGTGACACAAAGTCACTTGATGCGGATTATGTTTTGGCGTTTTTTGGTTTGGTGTCGCAGTTGGGCCCTGTGCGGGATTGGGGGTTAGCTCTTAAAGACAACGATGTGTGGGTTGAGCCGACAACGATGGCGACATCGAAGGCACGTGTGTTTGCGGTTGGTGATAGTGCGGGGTATGACAACAAGCTTAATTTGATTTTATGTGGCTTCTCGGAGGCGTCTCTGGCGGCTCAGCAAATCTATCGTTTGTTGCACGCGGGCAAAGCCCCGCGTTTTCAGTATTCGACCGCTAAGGGGGATCCGAAAACTTACAAGGAGAAACAAGCGCGCTGATTAGTAGCGATACGAGTCGGATTTGTAGGGGCCATCGACTTTGACGCCGATGTAGTCGGCTTGTTCTTGTGTCAAGGGGGTCAGTTTGGCGTTGACTTTATCGAGGTGAAGGCGGGCTACGTGTTCATCGAGGTGGCGGGGCAGAACGTAGACTTTGTTGTCGTATTGGGCGTGGTTCTGCCACAGCTCGATTTGGGCGAGCACTTGATTGGAGAAGGAGGCGCTCATGACAAAACTGGGGTGCCCGGTGGCACAGCCAAGATTGACCAGACGTCCTTCCGCAAGCAGAATAAGGCGTTTGCCATCGGAAAACGTGACTTCGTCCACTTGTGGTTTAATCGGCGTCCACGTCAGATTGCGCATGGCTTCCACTTGGATTTCGCTATCGAAGTGGCCAATGTTGCACAGAATAGCGCGGTCTTTCATTTTGCGCATGTGTTCGATGGTAACGACATCTTTGTTGCCGGTTGCGGTGACAAAAATGTCGCCATGGGGTGCGATATCATCGAGGGTAACGACGGGGAATCCGTCCATGGCGGCTTGCAGGGCGCAAATGGGGTCGATTTCTGTGATATGCACGCGTGCCCCTTGTCCTCGTAGGGATTCGGCACATCCTTTACCGACGTCGCCGTAGCCGCAGATGACGGCGCTTTTTCCGCCGAGCATAACGTCTGTGGCTCTTTTGATACCGTCGACGAGGCTTTCTCGGCATCCGTAGATGTTATCAAATTTGGACTTTGTAACACTGTTGTTGACGTCGAAGGCGGGCATTTTGAGGGTGCCTTGTTCTTGCATTTCGTAGAGTCGCATGACTCCTGTTGTTGTTTCTTCTGACAGGCCCTTGATGTCGGCGAGCATATCGGGGTGTTTGTTGTGGATGTATTGTGTCAGGTCGCCGCCGTCATCGAGGAGCATGTTGGGTTGCCAGCCGTCTCCCTTGAGGGTTTTATCGATACATGTCCAGTATTCTTCTTCGCTTTCGCCTTTCCAAGCGAAGACGGGTATGCCTTGCACGGCGATGGCGGCGGCGGCGTGGTCTTGTGTCGAGAAGATGTTGCAGGAGCTCCAGCGCACCTGTGCGCCTAGGTCGACGAGGGTCTCGATGAGAACGGCGGTCTGAATGGTCATGTGCAAGCAGCCGGTGATGCGCGCCCCTTGCAGGGGTTTTTTGTCGCGGTACTGGTCGCGCAGGCTCATGAGGCCGGGCATTTCGCTTTCGGCGATGCTGATTTCTTTTCTGCCCCAGTCGGCAAGAGAAATGTCGGCAACTTTATAGGTTTGGGTTTCGTTGGGTTTATGGGTGCTCATAGGTTTTCTCGTCGGTAGGTTTGTGTGGGGTTAAGGTTTATTTTTCTTTAGCATGAAAGGCTTCCATCATGCCATTGATTTGTTCGTCATCCCGCGCTTTGAGGGCGCGTTGGGCGAGGTCGTGGGCGCCTTTGGCGTTAATGGAGAGAATACGGTTTTTGACTTTTGGCACTGCCCCCGGGCTCATGGAGAGCTCGTGTGCCCCTAAGCCAATCAAAAGAGCCGTATAAAAGGGGTCAGCGGCAATCTCGCCGCAGACCACAAGGGGAATGGCGTGTTTGTGCGCAGCAAGGCTAGCAAGGTGAATCAGATGCAGCACCGCAGGATTGAGCGGCGTATATAGGTGGGCGACTTCTTCGTTGCCGCGGTCGATGGCAAGGGCATACATTGTCAGGTCGTTGGTGCCAATCGAGAAAAAATCGCACAGGTGAGCTATATTGTTGGCGGCAAGGGCGGCGGCGGGAGTCTCAATCATGATACCGATAGAGGGCAGGGGCTCGTTGATTTTTTCGCCGCGCTCTTTCAGTTCGGCGGCGACATCGGCAAGAATCGAGCGTGCCTCGATGATTTCTTGCGCGCAGGAAATCATCGGCAGCAAGATACGTCCTTGTCCGTGTTGGCAGGCACGTAGGATAGCCGCCAGCTGCACGCGGAAAATGTGCGGAAACTTCAGGGCAAAACGAATGGCACGCAGACCAAGAGCAGGATTTTCGCCTTTCTCGTTGAGCATATCGCCCATGGATGTCGCCAGCTTTTCGCCGCCCACATCGAGGGTGCGGATGGTCACGGGGCGTTTATCCATTTTTTCGATGATGTCTCGATAAAAAAGGTATTGTTCGTTTTCGTCGGGCAGGTCGTCTCGGTTCATGTAGATGAATTCGCTGCGCAGGAGCCCGACCCCTTCGGCGCCATTATCGAGGACGTGGGCACATTCTCGGGGCAATTCGATGTTGGCAAGGAGCGTGATTTTTTGCTCGTCGGTGGTTTTGGCTTGTTTGTCCCGCAGCTGTGAGAATTGGCGTTGTTGCTGTTGGGCGGAGGCTCTTTTCTGTTGATAAATTTTGAGCGTATCGGGGCGAGGATTAAGGATAATAATTCCCTCCGAGCCATCGAGAATAGCAGGGGTGCCGCTGGGGTAGCTCTGTGTCGCAAGGTCGGGCGCACCAAGAACGGCAGGAATGTTCATGGCACGTGCCATGATAGCGGTGTGGCTTTCTCTGCCGCCGCTGGCAGTGGCTATGGCAAGCACATGGGCAGGATCAAGCAAAACAGTGTCTGCTGGCGTAAAATCATCGGCAAGAATGATATGACCGCTGGGGTATTTATGGCTGAGGGCTGTCTCGCCGTTAAAGCTGCGCAGAACCCGTGAGCCCAGCTCGCGCACATCGCCAGCACGGGCAGCAAGGTAGGGGTCGTCCATCGCCTGAAACTGATTCGCCAGCGTCTCGACGGCTTGGGCAACCGCCCATAGAGCATTCATCTTGTCGCCTTCAATATGGTGTTGCATCGTGCGCACCAGACGCGACGAAGGCTCGAGCATGTGCAGGTGCGCATCCAAGAGGAGGTTAATCTCGCGGGAAATCGATTGGGCGGAAGAGAGATTCGCTCGAAGACCTGAGGTTTTGCTTTTCAAATCCTTTAGGGTATGGCGGGTGCGTGCCAGTGCTTCTTGTAGGCGGGCGCATTCCTTTTTGACCTTTGTGTCGCCGATGGCTGTTTCTGGAATTGTCGGCACATCGTTGGCTTGCACGGTTATGGGGCCTATGGCGATGCCTGTCGAGACGCCCAGTCCGCGCAAAATGGTTTCGTGTTGCTCCATTAGGCTTCCTCGCCGAATTTTTGTTGAATCAGCTCTGTGAGAGCCTCGATGACTTTAAGGGCGTCTTCGCCCTTGGCGTTTAAGGTAATCTGGCTGCCCTTGGTGGCGGCGAGCATCATCAAGCCGAGAATAGAGCGTCCGTTGGCTGTCAAACTGCCTCGTTGCACAGTGAGCTCGGCATCATGCTTCATCACCGTTTTGACGAATTTGGCGGCAGCGCGGGCATGCAACCCCAGCTTGTTCGAGATGGTTATCGTTTTGGAATGAGTGGGTGTGTCAGACATTACGGGCTTTTTTCCAGACATCGGTGGCAAGGTAAATATTTTTGCGGGCGGCGTTGCAGGCTTCTGTTGCGATGGCATGTAACGATGAGGGTTTTTTGTCTTGGGCGGCGCGTTTGCGCAATTCAGCCAACTTGACCAACATCGGCAGATTCATGCCGTTGATAATCTCGATGTTGGGGTGGTCAATGACTCGACAAGCAATGTTGGCGGGCGTGCTCCCATAGACATCGGTCAAAATGATAATGCCATCGCCTTGGTCGAGGGACTCAATCATCTCCTTGAGGGTCTCGTGGTAGTCGGCAGGACTCGCCTTGTCAGTGACGGACAGACTCGCGATTGCCTCTTGCGGGGCGCCATCGACGTGCTCGAGAGCCTTGATAAAGTCGGCGGCAATCTTGTCGTGGGCAACCAAAATGAGACCAATCATCGTTGCTGCAGCGCGTAGAGCATCTTTATGTCTGCCGATGCTTCGAAAGGCGAGCAGACAATACGAGGAATTGTCAGCCCCATCAGCTGACAGGAAAGAGAAGGATAGGGGTCATCGCTTGGTTCGGGCGAGAGGTCAGCGACCAAATGGATGCGTGTTTTCTGTCGATAGGGCATATGGAGAAGGCCTGCGCCCCGTAAAGCCAGTTTGCCGCGGAAAAAGGACGGCACATTCGGCAGTCGGGCTTCGAGTCTATCGCCTTTCCTATAAAGGGTGGTCAAATCATCGGCGATGAGCCGTGCCCCTTGAGCAATCAAGCGGAGGGCGAGGTCGGACTTGCCGCTGCCTGCTGCCCCACGTAATAACAAGCCGCGCCCTTTCCAGCATACGGTGGTGGCATGCACCGTCATGGCATCATCGCTTTCTCCTTGCGGACAGCGCGCCAGAAAAAAAGATGTCAGCGTACGTATCATTCCCTTTATCATTGCACGTATCATTTGCTTCGGCGACCAAAGGTAGAACCGAAAAACCCTCGCTTCTGGCTTTTTGTCGGTTGGCTACGGGCGCGAGGAGCAGAAGACCTGTAGCTGGTATTCTTGACGACTTCGAGGTTTGGCGATGACGTATGGACGGTTACCCGATTGCCGTCGTGGATACGGAAATCGCCGTTGCCAAGCGTGGGGTCAATGGACAACTTGATGGTGACGTTATGGGTATCGATAATGGCTTTGAGCACGTCCATCGAATCGTTGAGACAGAACTCAGCGAGAGAGGCAGGAAGCGAGACTTGATAATCTGTTGTGCCGCTGCTGGTGCGTATCTTTTTTTGTAGGGTGTTAGACAACGCATAAAGAACGGTTTGTGGGGCTTGCACGCGCCCGCTACCGCCACAGGCCGGACACAGCTGGCTATGACTTTCCGTGAAGCTCTTGGTGAGACGCTGACGCGTCATTTCAAGGATACCAAAATGACTGATATGCCCCAGACTCGAGCGGGCATGATCCTTCTGTAAGGCTTCCCGCAGACAGTTTTCTACTTTGATGCTATCCTTGCTGTTTGCCATGTCGATGAAGTCGATGACAATCAGCCCCGAGAGTTCTCGTAGCCTGAGTTGGCGGGCAATTTCTTCGGCAGCTTCGAGATTAATCGCCAGTGCCGTCTCTTGAATGTTGCGGTTCTTGGTGTTAGAGCCCGAGTTGATATCGATGACGACCATCGCCTCTGTTAGGTCAATGACGAGATAAGCACCGCTAGAAAGGGGTGCGATGCGTCCATACAGGGCGCGCAGGTCTTCTTCGACGCCGAATTCTTCGAACATGGTTAAGTCATTGCCTTGATAACGTTTGACGTTTTTGACCTGACTGGGGCGGTAGGTTTGCATGGCGGTGCGCACGTCTTCGTAGGTTGTGTCACCGCCAACGACAATCTCTTGAATGTTTGACGTGTAATAATCTCGCGCGACCTTCTGCATCAATCGGGCTTCTTCGTGGACGAGCAACGGTGCTGTTGATGTAACAGCGGTTTCTCGAATGGTATCCCACAGCTGCATGAGGGTGGTGTAATCCTTTTTGATATCGTTGGCACTGGCATCGGCGGCGGCGGTGCGCAGAATCAGGGACATGCCATCGGGGAGCCCCAGCTTTTTTATGACGGCAGAGAGATGCTCTCGTTTTTTTTCATCGGTGATTTTGCTCGAGATACCGCCGCCATTTTCGGTATTGGGCAACAAGACCGTGTGGACTCCACACAAAGAGATGCGCGTGGTCAGGCTCGCGCCTTTCGTATTGCGTATTTCTTTTTGCACCTGCACCATCATCAGCTGGTGGTTGCGGATAACGTCTTGAATGAGGTAAGGGCGAGATGACGAAGATCTGTCAGACCCCCCGCCAGATCCACGACCACCGCTTGATGTCTCATCGAAAGAGCGTGTGCCTTGTTCGCCATCCAGCTGTTTGACAATATCGGTAGAGTCATCGATATAGACGACATCGGCCTTATCGTTGCCAGCAGGTGCTGTTGCACTTTGGTCTTCCACGGGAATCTGATAGTAATCCGGGTGAATTTCCGTAAAGGGAAGAAACCCTTGTCGTTCTTGTCCGTAGTCCACAAAAGCCGCTTGCAACGACGGCTCGATGCGCATGACTTTGGCAAGATAAATATTGCCACGACTGGATGGTTGCTTTTGATCCTCGTGGTAAAAGTATTCTAGCTTATTGTTGAGAACAACGGCGACCCGTGTTTCGGTGTTGTTGTGGCAGTCTACGAGTATGCGTGTCATAGGTGTCTCCATGATAAGTTTCCTGAAGACGGCAGACAATCATTGACGTATCGTTACCCGCATGACACTTGTTCCCCCTCCTTTGGTGTCCCCTCTATCGCCCCCCTTTTGCCCTCCCTGTGATGGGGCAGGCGAGAGAGACACGAAGGTGCCCCTCCGTCCCCCTAGGTTAGGCCCCTAGGTTAGAGGGACGTGTGCTGTGCCAGCCCATCGGACAGTTCAGTGAGCCTTTCTGTGCATGGGCGCATGGATTCTGGTAGAAGGCTCCATGCTGAAGAGGGTTGAGAAACATAGGCTTGCCCCCTTTCTTGCCCCTGTGTCTGCCCCTGCTTCTGTCTCTGGGTGTGTGTCATGATATCTGTCGGTCGTCTTGCTTGATACGTACGATGATCGTCTTGCAATCTTCCAGATAGTAAATCCTTACGTCTAGTATAAGGGAAGAGGAGCTGTAACGCAATGGATTTTTATGGTTGCCTCAGGTGTTTTTGGATAGCACGGGCACGAAAGCCCAGTTGTTGCCGTAAAAAGATGGGCTCTTCGCAGATATAGAGGGTCAATTTTTGTCGTTCATCGAAGACGCGGGTGATCCACTCGAGGTCGGCTTCTGCTTCTTTGTAGGCACTATCGGCGAGGGTTGCTCCTTCTTTGCGTTTATTTCGGAGGACGGCGGCGGCTTCCGAGACTTTTTGCGCGAGTTGCTGTTGGCGTTGAGAAAAGCGCAGAATACCTTCCAGCTGGCGTTGATAGAGGTGCGTCATGCGTTCATACAGACCCGTAAACAGCTGCAACAAGTTTTTTTCTTGGTCGCTGTCGTCGTTGGTCTCTATGAAGCTATCGATGGCGTTCTCGACATCTTGTTCGTTGAGGGTTAAGTCTTCCAGTTGTTCTAGCACGGAATCGAGGGCGTTGTTTTCCCACCACGTCTCTTTGTAGGCATCGATGGGGGCACCTTGCCAGATTGTCCCTAGAGGAATAGTGGGATTATAGACCTGTTCGCAGGGCCACCCTTTCGGTTGTTCATAGGGGGTCGCAAGGGCGTCGGAGCCTTGCGTGGCAAACAGAAAGATAGCACTCAGTGCACAAAGAAGGCGTATCAACATGGCTTTATGGGTCTCCTGGTTAGCGGACGATGAATTGTCCTTGCATGCCTCGGCTTTCCAGACCTTTGACAGAGAAGGGGTACGTGCCAGGGCGGATAGGAACAAACGTGATTTCTATTTCGATGGGCTCGTTGGCGTCATCGAACTCTATTTCGTAGATGGTCGGTGCTTCTATTTCGACTCCTTCGGCTTCGATGGAACGTAGCCAAACATTTTCTAGGAATTCTTCTGCTTGCCACGTGTAGCTTTTGTAGCCGTGGGCGATGATTTCGAGGCGATAGGCTTGCCCGGTGGTAAGGTTCATAGTTTTCGGCTCGGTATGGTAGTCGCTGTCGGCGCTGCCGAGATGGAGCGTGATGTTTTCTGCTTTGATGGCGAGGTCGCCCTCACTGATAGCGGGGTGGGGCACAAGCAAGAGCGGAAGGAGCAAGAGAACAACAAAAACAAAAGGCATGGCTTATAAGGATTGTGGGGTGTGGCGGGAGTGGGGGTCGGGGGTCGGGGGATGCGGGTTAGAGGCCAGTTTTGCGAGCAAGAAAACCTCGGGCAGGGTCGTAACCATACAAGGCAAGGCTCAAGAAGACAAACAAGAATCCTGCAACCAGTATGGCGGATAAAGGGTCTATTTGTCCATATAAGCTAAAACGTAGCATTTCAACAGCGTAAGTAAACGGATTACTGTTGCAGACGTAGGGGAGCCATTGGCTTGACTCTTCGATTTTCCATAGGGGGTAGAGGGCGGACGAGGCGAAGAACATCGGGAAGATGACGAAATTCATCACGCCGGCGAATCCTTCTAGTTGGCGTATGGCAGAGGAGAGGAACATGCCGAAGGCGCCGAGCATCATGCCGCTGAGCAGGAGGGCGGGCAAGAGCGTTATCAGGCCTATAGGGGGAATTTTTATGCCCCAGAGCCATGCGATGAGGAGGAAGGCGTACACCTGCACGACAGAAACGAGGGTTCCAGCCATGAGCTTACAGACGAGCAGAAACCAACGCGGTAGCGGGCTGATAAGCAGGGTGCGCATCGAGCCCATTTCTCGGTCATAGACCATAGACAGCGAGCTTTGCATGCCATTGAACAGCTGAATCATGGCGAGCAAGCCGGGCAGAATATAGACTTCGTAGGTGATGTAGGTTTGATAGGGCTCGATGATGGCAACACCGAGAACAGAGCGGAAGCCTGCTGCAAAAACAGCGAGCCAGACGATGGGGCGCACCAGCGCCGACAGAAAACGTTCTCGCTGATGGACAAAACGCAAGGCTTCTCGCCGCATGATGCCATTAAAGCACCGCAGGTAATGGCCAAGTGTGAGGGCGTGGTGGGTGGCTTGCGTCATGGCGGTGTACCTTTAGGTCTGAGGTGCCAAACCGACGAGCACATCGAAGGCTTGTCGTATCGAGGCGGTCTTCGTCTGTTTTGTTATGTGTTGGCTATCGCCTTGCGCGAGCAGCTGCCCTTGGTGCAGGACAATGACTTTTTCGCTTTTGTCGATTTCGTCAATCAGGTGGGTTGCCCATAGAACAGTGATGGTCTCATGCTGGCACAAGTGGCGGACGTGACTCAGAATATTCTGTCGGCTTTCGATATCGAGGCCGACGGTGGGCTCATCGAGAAGCAACAGGCGCGGGCGATGGAGCAACATACGGGCAATCTCGACGCGACGACGTTGGCCACCGGACAAACGGCGGGTTTTGTCGTTGGCGAGCTTCTGCAACGAGGCACGCTCCAGCTCTTCAGCGATACGTTGTTTGGCAAGAGACGGTGCCATGCCGTGTAACGCCGCATGGTAGCGCAAATTTTGATAGACGCTGAGATCAAGGTCTAGGGTGGGTTGCTGAAAAACGACGCCCATGAAGGGCAATGCCTTGAGACTTTGCCGTGCTAAGTCATAGCCGAACAACGAGATGGTGCCGCGCTGTAGCGTATACAGGTGCGTAATCAGAGAAAAAAGAGTCGTCTTGCCCGCGCCATTCAAGCCCAACAGCACAGTGAAGGTGCCCTGAGCAAGAGAAAAACTCAATCCATTAAGGGCAACATGGCGACCATAAGCATAGTGCAACGTACGTATATCGAGGGGCGGAGGGGACGTAGACATGACGGCAACGACAGATGGTTAGCGGATAACAACGCCCCAAGGAAAGCGACCGACACGAACAGAACGGGTAACCTCGAGTTCCTCGACATCGATAATCGAAACATCGTTGCTGACGCCGTTGGTGCTTACGAGCCATTTCTGATCGGGCGTGAAAGCCAGCTGCCAGACTCGTTGTCCGACCAAAAGATACTTGAGAACCTCTTTTGTTTTCTGGTCTACGACGGCGATTCGGTTGGCGGGGCCCAGGGCAATGAAGGCATAACGCCCGTCATCGGTGAGACGCACCCCGACAGGCTGGATGGCATCGTCGGTGACGCCGGGGATTTGAAAGCGTATGATGTGTTGAATCTCGTATGTGTTGGGGTCGATAATCGAGACTGTGCCGCCGACTTCGGAGGAGACCCACACTTCTGTTCCGTCTTTTGTGTAGAGGGAAACCCGCGGGCGCGCATCCACGAGCGTGTTGTGGACAATCTCCAAGCTATCGGTATCGATGAAGTGTGCCATGTTGGTGGTCTCGGACGTATTGACGAGCACGTTGCCTTTCGGGTCGAGTCCCATGCCTTCGGGCTCGACTCCGACAGGGATTTCTTCGATGACGGCTTGGTCGGGGACATCGACAACGGTGACCATGTTGTCGTCTTCATTGGCGATAAAGAGGGTTCTGCCATCGGGATGAAGAATAAACAGTTCAGGGTCGGGTCCCGAGGGCAGATAGCGTATCAGCTTCAAGGTATCGGCATCGCGGATTTCGACTCGGTCATCGTCGCTGGCACAGATGTAAATTTGCTTTTTGTCTTGGCTGAGGATGATGCCGCGGGGACGGCGTCCAACGGGGGCGGTTAAGACGACCTCGCCTTCGAGAACATCGAGAACAGAAATGGTGTTGTCTTTTTCGTTGGTGATGTAGGCAAGGGGTCGCCCTTCGGGCAGCTGGGCGGGCGCGGAGACGGGCACAAGGCTGACGAACAAAGCAAAAAGGATAGGGTAGGGTCGCATGGTGGGTTACTCTTGTGGGTTGAGGTTACAGGTTGATGCGGGTCGGTCATAGCCCAGCGTGTCGAGGGGTGTGCGGGGATGCAGAAAGCCCTCCTGTGGGGCAACCGATACCATAGAACGTGGTGCCGACAACAGAATACGCTGACGCAGCTGGCCATTCCAAGGACGGAATGTGACTTTGATTCCCTTGTAAGCAGCGATAGCAAAAGCATCGCTACGGAGATAGTCTTTGACATCTTTTGGTTTGTCTTTTTGTATGCGTGTGATGGTTTCGCCGATGGCGCGCACGGCGACCCATGCGCCGTAATCCCATTCGCCCATCCATCGTCTTGTTTGTCTTCGGAATCGGCTTTGCATTTGTATGGCACCCCATCGCTCGTGGTTGCGGTGCCAGGAGACGGCACGCAAGCCCTGTGTGCCAGCGACAAGGCGCGGCTGCCAGCTGTGCCAGAGGATGAACTCGCCAAAGAGTCCCTGTTCATCGGCAAGAATCATCACATCATGTTGAGGGGCGGTCTTGGTGAAAAGAGGCACTTCCGCTTTTGCGGTGCGGCGGATATCGGCTATTTTGTCCCACGTTTTCTCCTCGACAATATTGATGCCAAAGGTGTTAGCTGCTCTTTGTAGGGCGGCGACAAAGGCATCATCTTCGGGGGCGACGCCGCGAATGACAAACCACTTCGTCCATCGTTTACGCAACAAAAATTGGGCAAGAGCATCGGCACGCATCGCCCGACTAGGAATAATGTGAAAGACGTTGTCACGGCATGCCTCGTTACGCAACGAGTCGTCTTGAGCAGCAATGTTAAACAAAATCAGCGACTGGCTTTGCGGTAAGTCCGCCAGCTGAAGCAAAAGCTCTTTGGGGACAGCCACAATAATATAGTTGGTCTTCTGTGCCAGTTCGAGAAAGGCAGCAACGGGATCCTCGTCTTTGCCGACAAAGACCTTTTCGAGGCTATAGTCATGCCCGATAAAACGCCCGGTGGTGAGATTGTCCTCGATAGCGAGGCGTGCCCCATCGAAGCCTTCTCGCTGAATTATTGGGTCGAGATTAGACAAGGCAGGCGGAATGTCCTTTTCCAGCACCAAGATACCGATAGGGACGGTCAAGGTGACCTTTTTCTGGAGGGTGGTGCCTTTTTCTTTTTGGCGTTCTTGCCGTTTGCGGCGGCGCTCTTTGTCTCTTTCGATTCGCTCGTCCAGTTCTTCCTGTGACAGGGCGCGGGCGGATACATCTTCAGCAGAAACAACGACAAACAAAGCGACACCCATAAAAAAGCCCGCACATACCATTATAGCAACGGGGGCAAGAGGGTTGTATCGAAGGGGTGCGCGCATTATGATAAAGCCTCAGGTGGTATCATAAACCTCTAGGATTCTTTTTAGGCTTATTTTATGCAACAGGCAACCCATAATAGACGCGCCGAGCTGAAACGGCAGACAAAAGAGACGACCATCGATGTGCAGGTGGTGCTCGATGGGCAGGGACGCTATGACATTAAAAGCGGCATCGGTTTCCTCGACCACATGTTGGAGCTGTGGACTCGTCATAGCCTGATGGATGTGACGCTGAAGGCGCGAGGCGATACGCAGGTGGATTGTCACCATACGACCGAGGATGTGGGCATTGTTTTGGGTCTTGCGATCAAGCAAGCTCTGGGTGATAAGCGGGGCATTGCTCGTTATGGCCATGCTCTTGTGCCGATGGATGAAGCCCTTGTTTTGGTTGCCCTCGATTGCTCGGGGCGAGGCTTATTGTCGTGGTCGGTCAATTTCAGCGATGAAAAACTGGGCACGCTGGCGACTGCGTCCATACGAGAGTGGTTCCATGCTTTTGCTTTGAATAGCGGTGTGACGTTGCATGTCCGTCAGCTGGCGGGTGGCAATAGTCATCATAGTGCGGAGGCAGCCTTCAAAGGCTGTGCTCGTGCTTTGCGGCAAGCCATCGCCATCGATGAGCGGCAAAAAGAAGCCATACCCTCGACGAAGGGCACGCTGTAAACCGCAACGGAGACGTTTTGTTATGGCATTTTATGTCATCTATGAAAAAGAGGAAGACACCTCAGGGGGAGGGGCAGCCATCGCTGTGTCCTGTGGCTTTAATGTGTGGGCGGCTCTGTTTCGAGGATTTTGGGCTTTGTATCATCGCTTGTGGGGTATGGGAATCGCCCTGATAGCCATCGATTCGTGCTTGAACTCGCTGACGTTCTGGTTGCTCTGGAACGAAGGAATCGCCGCATTTTTGTGGGTGGATGTGCCGTTGACTCTTGCGGTGATGATTCTCGTGGGCGGTTTTGCCAACGGCTGGCGAGCCCAGATTCTCATACAGAAGGGCTGGCAGGCACGCGGCGCACAGGAAGCCTTATCGGTGCGGCATGCCCTCATGCGTTTTCGAGAAAAGCCATCGTGACGTGCTCGGTCATGATTATCGACTATGGCTCAGGCAATGTGCGCTCAGTCGCAAAAGCCTGTGAACGAGTCATGCAAGACTACGCTATCAAGGGGCAGGTCTCGCTCTGTCGTGAGGCAAAAAAACTGGCACAAGCCAGCCACGTCATTCTGCCCGGTGTGGGGGCTTTTGCCGATTGCATGCAGGGATTAGGCGGCTTAGAGGGCGAGCATGTCGCGGCATTGACTCGCCATAAGGAGCAAGGCAAGGCTTTCCTCGGCATTTGTGTCGGCATGCAGCTGTTGGCGACACGGGGAATCGAATTTGGTGAACACAAAGGACTCGGCTGGTTGCAAGGCGAAGTCTGCCCCTTTGATGTGGATGACTCGTTGAAAATACCGCACATGGGCTGGAACACCCTATCGTGGACGGCAACACAGGCACAAGCCCACCCCATACACCCCATAGCAGAAGATATAGCCGATAAAAAAGACGAGGAGGCAGATGTCTATTTTGTTCATTCCTATCACTTTTGTTGCACCCGTAGCGAGGAGGTGTTGGCACACAGCACGTATGGTCGTCCCTTTCCCGCGGTGATGGCGCGGGATAACGTTGTCGGCACGCAGTTTCACCCAGAAAAAAGTCAACAGGTGGGCTTGAGGTTGCTACGTAATTTTATTCGTTGGCGGGTGTAGGATGATTGTCTACCCTGCTCTCGATATTAAGGAAGGACGTTGTGTGCGTCTGTTGCATGGCGACTTTGCCAAAGAGACTGTCTATCAGGAGGATGCTCTCGCACAAGCCCAAGCCTTTGTTGCTTTAGGTGTGCGGTGGTTGCATGTGGTGGACTTAGATGGTGCCCTTCAGGGGCATGCGGTCAATGGCGCGCTTATCGAGCGGGTGGTAGACGAGTGCCCGCAGCTACGTATCCAACTGGGCGGCGGTATCCGCAGCTTGAAGCAGGCAGAGCAATGGTTGCAACGTGGAGTCGAACGAGTCATCTTAGGCACACTGGTTGCTGAAAACTTGCGGGACGGACGTGCTGTGGATGGATTGGATGATGTGTGTGCGCGCTATCCGTCGCGCATTTTTGTGGCTCTCGATTGTCGCAACGGCAAACTGGCGAGTAGCGGTTGGACAGTCGATGGGGATACAAGCTTGTTGCAAGCTGTGGAGGCTCTGCAAGACTACGGGCTGGGGGGTATCATTTATACGGACATTGGACGAGACGGCGCGCTTTTGGGTCCTGATGTCGAGGGCTTGCGGGCGGTGGCAGAACACAGCGATAAAATGATTATCGCCTCAGGGGGTATTCGTGGATTCGATGATGTGCGGATGTTGCATGACTTGAACATACCGACTTTGGGGGGTGTTATCAGCGGGCGTGCCTTTTATGATGGACGACTCGATTTACGCCGAACCTTACAGGCATTTCCTCATGCTTAAAAAACGTATCATACCGTGCCTCGATGTTCATGGCGGTCGTGTCGTCAAAGGCACACATTTTCGTGATTTACGCGATGCGGGTGATCCGTTGGCACAAGCGATGCGCTATGACCAGATGGGTGCGGATGAACTGGTTTTTCTCGATATCAGCGCAACCCATGAAGAAAGAGCCATAACCTTAAAAGTGGTGCAAGACGTGGCAGAAGCGTGCTTTATGCCGTTGACGGTGGGCGGGGGTATCAAAACCATTGACGATATGCGCCAGTTATTGACGAAAGGGGCTGATAAGTTGTCGATTAATTCGGTAGCGGTTGCCGAGCCTACGATTATCGAGCAGGCGGCGCGCTGTTTTGGTAGTCAATGTGTTGTTGTGGCTATCGATGTGAAACGGCGCGATGCCGATGATGCCACAAAGGGTTGGGATGTTTATACGCATGGTGGCAGACGCAACTGCGGAAAAGATGGCTTGGCATGGGCAAAAGAAGTTGCCCAGCGCGGCTGTGGCGAAATCTTGCTGACATCTATGGATAGGGACGGGAGCGGACAAGGGTTCGATATTGACTTGTTGCAGCAGGTGAGTGCCAGCGTGCGGGTGCCCCTCATCGCTTCAGGTGGGGCTGGGCACCCCGAACACTTGGTCGATGCCCTCAAAAAAGGCGGTGCATCCGCAGTTCTGGCGGCTTCAATTTTTCACTTTGACCAGTGGACAATCCCCCATGTTAAAGGCTATATGAAAGAAAGAGGCATCCACGTCCGCACAGTGCCAGAAAGACCTTAAGTGATATTGCCGATGAGAAACGTCAAACCTCTGAAAACGTATCATCCAACGGACGACTCGCCGGGAGAGTCACCGCTGAGGGCGGATTCGCCTCCTGTTGGCGCGCGGGTGGCACAAGAAGAAGCGCTTGCTTTCGATGATGTTTTAATGGTGCCAAGTTATTCCCAAATCGTGCCGTCGGAAGCATCGGTGCATACGCGGTTTTCTCGCCATATTGCTTTACGCATGCCGTTGGTATCGGCAGCTATGGATACGGTGACGGAAAGTGCTATGGCGATTGCTATGGCTCAAAGCGGCGGTTTGGGCGTCATTCATAAAAACATGTCCATCGAGTCACAGGCAAAAGAAGTCCGACTCGTCAAAAAACATGAATCGGGGATTATTGTTAATCCGGTTACTATTTATCCCGACCAGAAACTACGGGAAGCCCTTCAGCTGAAGGAGCGTCATAACATATCGGGCATTCCGGTGGTGGATAGAAAGAAAGGACGTTTGGTGGGCATTGTGACCAATCGGGATATGCGTTTTGCCGATGACTCAACGGTGTTGGTTCAGGACGTTATGACGAAAGACAATTTGGTGACGGCGACAAAGCCGATAGACTCGAGGGAGGCGACTCGTTTGTTGCATCGTCATCGTATCGAGAAGTTGTTGGTTGTTGATGAGTCGTATTGTTGCGTTGGTTTAATTACGGTGAAGGATATTGAGAAGGCGTCTGCCTATCCTGATGCCAGCAAGGATGATCATGGTCGTCTGCGAGTGGCGGCGGCGGTGGGTGTTCTTGGTGATGTGCGTGCGCGGGCGGAAGCTCTTGTGGACGCGGGAGTCGATGCTCTTGTTATTGACTCGGCACACGGTCATAGCCGTTATGTGCGCGATGCCTTGAAGGATTTACGCAAGCGTTATGACTTAGATATTGTGGTGGGTAACATTGTGACGGCTTCGGCAGCCCGTGATTTGATAGAGGCGGGGGCGGATGGTATTAAGTTGGGTATTGGTCCGGGCTCGATTTGCACCACGCGTATTATGGCTGGTGTTGGCTTGCCGCAGTTGACGGCTATTTTTGAGGTTGCCCCGAGTTGTCGTGAGCGTGGCGTGCCTCTTATTGCTGATGGGGGGATTAGAAGTTCTGGCGATGTGGCTAAAGCATTGGCTGCGGGTGCGGACAGTATCATGGCAGGTTCGCTGTTCGCGGGCACAAGAGAAAGCCCGGGGGAAATATTTTTGCATCAAGGGCGTCACTACAAGGTCTATCGAGGCATGGGCTCGATGGCAGCCATGAAAAAGGGCGGCGGTGAACGCTACTTTCAGGGCGAAGGCAGAAAAGAAGGCACGTTACAGGGTAAATGGGTGCCTGAGGGTGTCGAGGGACAAGTGCCGTTTCGAGGCGATATCAAGCATGTTCTCTATCAAATGGTCGGTGGCTTAAAGAGTTCGATGGGGTATCTGGGGGCGGGCGACCTAGAGGCTCTACGCACGCAGGTGCGTTTCCGCCGTATCAGTAAGGCTGCTCTACAGGAGGGTCACGTCCATGACGTGACGATTATCCGAGAAGCGCCCAACTATCCGTCTTCTTCCTCATAAAGTGCGATGTTGTTGTTGCAATCCATACAATCTATGATGGAGAGGAAAGCGACGCGCTTGTTGTTGCTTCCCTTGAGCGTCTTGTTGATAGCGAGTTTTGCTTTGTGGGGCATTACCGACATTTTCACGTTGACCAATCAGGACGTGGTCATTGCGGAGGTGGGCGATGTGGAAATTGAGGGCAACGACTTTTTGCGGTTGTATAATGCTCAGACCGAGCAGGTGCGGGCAGCCCTTGGCAGACGTCTCGACTATGACATGGGCAAAAAGTTGGGCTTCATCGATAGTGTGGTGTCGGATTTAGTCAATCGGGCTTTGTTTGATCAGGCATCCCTCGATTTGGGGCTGGCGGCAGGGGACACGCAGGCACGGCAGGTTATCTTTGCCACGCCGGACTTTCATGATGAACGAGGCACCTTTAACGAGCTGGTTTTTCGGCAAGTGTTGCGTGACAACTTATATACGGAGGAGCGTTTCATCAAGGGCTTGCGGCAAGATATGCGCCGTCAGCAGTTGACCGCATCGATGGCGGGTATTTTGCATGCACCTGCAGCCATTATTTCGCCGCTTGTTGCCTATCGCGGCGAGGCGCGCTCTGCCGATAGTATCATCCTTAAGGCAGAAAGTGTGTCTCTCCCTGATAAAATCACCAGCAAAGAGCAGCGGGCTTGGTATGAAGAGAACAAAGACTCTTTGATGACTCCCACGTATCGACAGGTCAGTCTTCTTGCGGTGGATGTCTATCAGTTGGGGGAAGAGATGGCTATCGATGATGAGCGTTTGCGTGGACTCTATGACGAACGCAAGGCTTATGCCTATACGCAGCCAGAAAGAAGAGACATTTATCAAATCCTCAGCGATGATGAAGACGCTATCCGCCGCGCCGTTGAAAGAGTGAGAAAGGGCGAAGACTTTCTAGCGGTGGCTAAAGACCTGTTCGACAAGGACAAAGAGGATGTGGACATTGGCTGGAACCGCAAAGACCAAGTCATCGAAGACCTTGCTGATGACGTCTTTTCTCTTGCAAAGGGCAAGGTGAGCGACCCGTTGCGCTCGCCTTTTGGCTGGCATGCTATGCTGGTGCATAACATCGAAGAGGAAAAGGTTACACCCTTTGACGATGTTAAAAAGGCTTTGCGTGACGAGCTGATTCTCGATGAAGGTATGGATGCGTTGTTTGACCTTTATGGGCAGGTGGAAGATGCTTTTGCTGGGGGTGGTACCCTCGAGGAGGCAGCCCAAGCTATTAATGTTGAGGTGCGTGCCATCGACTCGATTGATTCGGCAGGCTTGTCGGCACAAGGCAAGGAGGTGGACTCGTTGCCCGACCCCGCCCGAGTCGTCAGTCGCCTTTTCGAAACACCTGTGGGCGAGACCAGTGACGTGATAGAAACAGAAGTCGGCTTTTTTGTCGTGCGTGTCGATGACGAAACGCTGCCGCGCCAAAAGACCTTTAAGGAGGCAAGAAAAGATATCATCGAGGTGCTCACACAAGAGAAAAAAAGTGCCATCCTGAGAGAACGCATAGAAGACATCAAAGGACAACTGAATAAAAAGGCATCGTTGGCGAGCATCGCCAAAAAGTTGTCCTTAAAGGTTGTGCCGATTAAGCCGTTTACCCGCTCCAACTTTGTCGAGGAGGAGGTGCCTGCGGCTATGGTCGATGCGTTGTTTGCTGCTGAGCGGGGGGAGGCGGTCGCTGTCGAGGTGGACGGCGGTTCGTACATGGTTGCTCTGCTACGAGACATTATCGAAA
This sequence comes from Alphaproteobacteria bacterium GM202ARS2, assembly GCA_014323835.1. Lineage (GTDB taxonomy): Bacteria > Pseudomonadota > Alphaproteobacteria > GM7ARS4 > GM7ARS4 > GM202ARS2. Next base: position 29,822 of record JACONH010000003.1, on the reverse strand, counting down.
CGCCAAAAGAAGGCGATGACGTGGAAACGCTACGAGAGTCTATCAAGCAATCGTTGCGTCAGGACTTGGTGAGTCAGTATGCGCGTTATTTGCGTTTGATTTATCCGATTGATATTAATGAGCGTTCCATTCAAGAGTTGCTTGATGGGAGCGAGGACTTTCTTTAGAGATGGTTCGTGACGTACGGCCACCGACATACGAGTCATTTTCTCGCGGGTGGGACGAGGGGCATTCGCAAGTGGTTTGGCGGCGTTTGTATGCGGATACGTTGACTCCTGTGTCGGCGTTGTTGCGTCTGGGCACGGATTGTCCGTGGACGTTTTTGCTTGAGTCGGTGGGGCGCGGCGGCACGGAGCGTGGACGCTATTCAGCCATAGGCATGGCGCCCGACAAAGTATGGCGTTGCCGCGGCAATCGAGCAGAAATACGTGCTGGCACACCTGAGCATCCTTTTGTAGCAGAGGAGAAGGGCGCGCTCGAGTCGCTGCGCGCCTTTATCGATGATGCCCAGATGGCTCTTCCGACGGGTTTGCCGCCTATGTTGGCGGGCGTGTTCGGCTATCTCGGCTATGACTGCGTCCATTTGATGGATAGGATTCGCACAGAGACCACCACCGCCAGTAAGGACAACAGGCTCGGGCTTTATGATGGCATCTTTATGCGTCCGACAATGATGGTTATTTTCGATTGGGTCGCGGGAGTCGTCCTTGTTGCGTATACGTGCTGGCAGAGACGCGACACAGCGACAAAAATCAGCGCGCAACAAGCGTGGGAGCAAGCCGAGAAGCACTTGGACGAGCTGATGGCACGGCTACGCAAAAAAGAACAGGATCACGCTGCCTTAAAGGCGTGGCAACCGCTAGAGAGAGACGACTTGTTTGCCCATGTTGCTTCCAACATGAGCCGCGACGATTATGCCTCGCGGGTCCGCCAAGCCAAGAAGTATATTGTTGATGGCGATATTTTTCAGGTTGTCCTGTCGCAGCGTTTTTCGGTGGACTATGAGGGTTCGGCTTTTGCCTGTTATCGCGCGCTGAGGCGTTTGAATCCGTCTCCTTTTTTGTTTTATTTCTTTTTTGATGATTGGGCGGCGGTGGGGGCAAGCCCAGAGCTTTTGGTGCGTTTGCGCGAAGGGGTTGTGACCATCCGCCCCATCGCGGGCACGCGCCCACGGGGAGACAGTCCGGAAGCAGACCGCTCTTTACGAGATGAGCTGTTGCGAGACCCGAAGGAATGTGCGGAACACTTGATGTTGCTCGATTTGGGGCGCAACGATGTCGGCAGAGTGGCACGCAAGGGGTCGGTGCGTGTCACCGAGAAGATGATTGTCGAGAATTACTCGCATGTCATGCACATTGTATCGAATGTGGAGGGGGTGTGTGGCGATCACCAAGGGGCGTTGGATGCTTTGATAGCGGGTTTTCCTGCGGGGACGTTGAGTGGTGCGCCTAAGTTACGTGCGATAGAAATCATCGACCAGCTGGAGCCTTGTGCTCGTGGTTTGTATGCGGGGGCGGTGGGCTATTTTTCATGCACAGGAGACTTGGACAGCTGCATTGCTCTGCGCACTGCCGTCATAAAAGACAAGACCCTGTATGTGCAAGCAGGCGGCGGTATCGTTGCGGATAGCGATGCCGACACAGAATACGAGGAGACTCGCAATAAGGCTCGTGCTTTATTACAGGCTGCTTACGAAGCGTCCTTCTTCGAGTCTTGAGACATGGGTGTGTCGTTCTCGTCAGCGATGTGATAGCGGACGAGGCAATCATCGACGTGTTGCCACGAGAGCTGTTGCCATGTCTCGAGGGCATCCTGCCAGCTGTTAAAGGGCCCATGGCGCTCGAGGGTGTGTCCGTCTTGGAGAGTCTCGAAGCGGGTGTTCTGGTAGGTGCCGCCAAGGACAAAGTAGCGAGTCATAAGGGTTATGGGGAGGGTCATGGGGCAAGCCACAAGGACAACAAGCCTTGTTGCTGCGAAGAAAGCATGGTGGGGGGATGGACGTTGGATACACCCGTATGCCCCTGGGTCAGTTGGGTTAAAAACTGCAGGGCGGCGGTTACCAGCAGAGAGCCGAGGGCTGGCTCATCCTTGTAGTCGATATCGATAATGGGGGTATGTTGAGAAATATTGTGGTTGTCGGCAAGCCATTGGCGTGCTTCTTTTTCGCCCCCTAAGGCATCGACGAGTTGGTTGCGTGCGGCTTCTTTCCCTAAGATGACTCGTCCATCGCGCATGGTCTCGATGACACCTGTTTCTAGGGAGCGTCGGGCTTGCACCAGTTGCAGAAACAGGGTTTGACTTTCAGCAATCATCTGTCTTGTGGCGACACGCACGGGTTCTGTCGTGGTCTCGAAAGGACTCGGTGATGCTTTGAGGGGCCCGCTTTTGAAGGTTTCTGGTAGAATACCGAGATTTTTGAGCAACGGGATGACATTGAAGGTTTGTAAGATAGTGCCAATAGAGCCTGTTATGGTGCCTTCGTGGGCGAGGACGTGGCGTGCGGCGAGGGCGGTCATATAGGCTGCGGATGTTGCTACTTCGCCCATAACGGCGACCACAGGCATGCTTTTATCGATGGTGCGGATGGCTTTATAGAGGGCTTCGCCGCCGACGATGGTGCCGCCGGGGCTATTGATATAAACGATGAGGGCTTGGACGTTGCCGGGTTCTTCCTGTAGGGCGTAGAGGCTTTGCAGGCGTTGCTGGTCATTTTCGATAAAGCCTTCGACGGTCAGACGGGCAATGACAGGGCCTAGAACAATGTCTTGTCGCAAGAAGCCGTGCAGGGCGATGGCGACCAGCACCGCCATGACGGCTAGGGCGCGCCAGCGTGTCGTTTTTTCGATGCCGCGCATTTTGTCCATGAGGGCTTGCGGTAACGGGGGGCGCGTTGTCGTCATAAAGCCACCTATGGGTTATGTGTCTGTGCTTTTTTTGTCGGCAGACGTTTTGGTTTCTTTCTTTTGTTTTTCCTCCTTTTCTTTTTGTGCTTTTGTCATGGCGACTCCGAGAATTTTTTGCAGGCTTGCCCCTGAGTCTGAGGAGCCGTATTTTTCCAGTGCTTCTTGCTGTTCTTTTTCTTCTCGTGCTTTGATTGAGAGTTGTAGGAGTTTATCCTTGCTACTGATGTTGGTGATGATGGCATCGACTCTTTCGCCGGGGGCGAATCGTTTCATGTCTCTTTCGTTGGGTTCTAGGGCGAGGTCGCTCTTGCGGATGGTGCCTGTGAGAATATCAAGGACGGTGACTTTGATTTCTCGTGCTTTGATGTCGCTGATTGTTGCTGTGACGGTGTCGCCTTTGTTGAGATTTTGCAGGGCTGTTTCGACGGGGTTATCGCCGGTGTCTTTGATGCTGAGTGCGACTCGTTCTTTCTTTTCGTCGATATCGATGATTTTGGCTTGAATGGAGTCGCCTTTTTTGTATTTTTTGATGGCTTGTTCGCCGGGCTCGAGCCAGTCAATATTGGAGATATGGACGAGTCCGTCAATTTCCTCTTGCAGTTTAACGAAGAGGCCAATTTCTGTGATATTGCGGATGGCGCCTTCGATGGTATCGTCGATGGCGTGACTTTTGGTGAAGATGTTCCAGGGATTTTCGAGGCATTGTTTCAGGCTGAGGCTGATGCGTCTTCTTTCGTGGTCGATGTTGAGCACTTTGACGTTGACGCTTTCTCCTTCGGCGAGGATTTTGCTGGGTTGGACGTTGCGTTTTGACCAGCTCATTTCGGAGACGTGTATGAGCCCTTCGACTCCGTCTTCCAGTTCTGTGAAGGCGCCGTAGTCGGTGACTTTTGTGACGAGTCCTGTGAATGTTTTATCTGTTGGGTATTTTTTATCGATGTCTTTCCATGGGTCGTCGACGAGTTGTTTCATGCCGAGGCTGATTCGTTGAGCTTCTGGTTTGAATCGTATGACTTTGACTTCGACTTGTTGGCCAATTTTGAGCACTTCTGAGGGGTGGTGAATCCGTTTCCACGAGATATCGGTCATGTGCATCAAGCCGTCGCTCCCGCCGAGGTCGATGAAGGCACCGTAGTTGGTAATGTTTTTGATTGTGCCTGTGACGATTTGCCCTTCTTTCAGTTTAGAGAAGAGGGCGTCTCTTGCGACGTTGCGTTCTTCTTCGAGGATGGCTCGGCGAGATATGACGATGTTGCCGCGTTTGCGGTTCATTTTGATGATGATGAATTCTTTTGTTGTGTCGATGAGGGATTCGTTTTCGGGGATGGGTCTGAGGTCTACTTGTGAGCCGGGCAGGAAGGCTTGTGTGCCTTCGACGTCTACCATGTATCCGCCGCGCACTTGGTTGATGATTCGTCCTGTGACGTGGGTTTTGTTGTTGTAGAGTTCTTCGATTTTATCCCATGATGCTTCTCGCAGGACTCTTTGTCGGCTGAGCATAGTCTCGCCGTATTTATTTTCGAGTCTTTCGACGTAGACTTCGACGTCGTCTCCGACGGTTGGGGTTTTTTGCCCTTCGGTTTCGAATTCGTAGAGGGGAATGTAGCCTTCGGACTTGAGTCCGACATCGACGAGGACTTGTCCGCCTTGTATATCGACAACTTTGCCGATGACTCTTGTGCCTTCTAGGTTAGGCTGGTGAGCCATGGCTTCGTTATACATATTGGCGAAGTTTTCTTCTGCCACGGTTTTTCTCTTTTGGTTGTGGCTTTCGCTATGTTGGGTTTTTTGCCTTTTCTAGCGTTGCCTGGGTTTAAGCAAGCCTTTTTGTTGGAGTTTTTGGCATGCTTGTTGCGTCATTTGTTGGATAGAGAGCTGGCTTGAGTCGATGACGATGCTGTTTTCGGCTTTGGTGAGGGGTGCCGTTGTTCGTTCTCGGTCGTTGTGGTCGCGCTGCTCTATATCCGCCAAGACGGATGTTAGTGTAGCCGATGTGCCGCGTTTTTGCAACTCTTTGTTGCGTCTTTTTGCCCGTGCTGTTGGATCAGCCGTGAGGTAGATTTTGTAGGGAGCCTCAGGCAGAACAACAGTGCCGATGTCTCTGCCGTCCATGATGGTGCCGCGCAAGGGGGGTGGCGGATGATACGCCATCTCTCGTTGCAGGGGCAAAAGACTCTGTCGCAGACTCGCATCTTGGGCGATACGTGACGCATGGGCCGCGGCTGCATCGAGACGCAGACGGGGATTATCCAGAACAGAAGGCTCTTTCAGGCGAGACAAAAGCGCATATTGCTCGTGGGCTGTCAGACTCCCCCACGAGTGTTCAGCCAGCTCGAAGGCAAGGGCGCGATAGATAAGACCGCTATCGAGCCATTGCAGCTGATACATCGCCCCTAAATTGCGGGCGAGCGTGCCTTTACCGCTGGCAGCAGGGCCATCGATGGTAATGAGTATCGGCAGGGCAACAGGGTTCATAGGCGTTTTATGTGCTGTCGATTCCCGCCCCGTGTGTATTCATGGTCGCGACAAAGTCTGGAAAACTGGTGGTGATTGTTTCTGCCCCGCGCACGATAATGGGTTGTGTGCGTCTTGCCATGCCGTAGACGAGAAAAGCCATAGCGATGCGATGGTCGCCTTGCGCATCAATTGTCGCAGGCTGTTCGATTTGGTGCTGTGGGGCTTTGCCGATGATAATCAGGTCGTCTTTGTCGATGTGTGCTTGTGTGCCGCAGCGGTTTAAGTTGTCGCACAGTGCGGTGAGACGGTCGCTTTCTTTGACTCGCAGTTCAGCCAAGCCGCGCAGACGGGTGGTGCCGTCTACGTGTGCGGCAAGAACCGCAAGGGCGGGATAGTCGTCAATCATCATGGGTGCGTGGTGGGCGGGCCAATCGATGGGGGACAAGCGCGGGGGTGGATCAATGGTTATATCGCCGATAGGCTCGTTATCTTGTGTTGTCGTCTTCGAGTAAGCCACCTTTGCCCCCATCGCTGTGAGGGCAGAGTAGAAACCGAGCCGCAACGGATTAAGACAAACCCCCGTGAGAGTCAAAGACCCGTTTGTCATCAATGCTGCGGCGGTAGGAAAAGCACCGCTACTGGGGTCGGCAGGAATACGCACTGTGCGCGCCTGTAGGACTTGGCGACCGGCCATCGTTATGGTCGCGCTGTTATCGTCATGTAATTGGGTTGTCACGTCGACGCCGAAGTGCTGAAGCATCCGCTCGGTGTGGTCTCGGGACAAGGCGGGTTCGGTGATAGAGGTCATGCCGTGGGCTTTCAATCCGGCTAGGAGCAGAGCGGATTTGACTTGTGCGGAGGCAACGGGTGACGTCCACTGGCACGGCATCGGTGGCATGGTGCCTTGCACGGTCAGGGGTAAATAGTGGGGTTTTTTGTGCCATTGGAATTGGGCGCCGCAGCTGGTGAGGGGCTCGGTGATACGTTGCATGGGTCGTCCGCGTAGGGACGAATCGCCATCGAAGCGGGCACGTATGGTTTGGCTGGCAACCGCCCCGATGAGCAGACGTGCGGCGGTGCCAGAGTTGCCCATATCGAGCCCATGGTTGGGCTGTTGCCAGTAACCGCCCATGCCTTGCACGATGCGGACGTTGCTTGCGGGTTCTTTGTGGATAGCGACTCCGAAGCCGTCTCGTAGGGCTTGTTCGGTGGCTAAGACGTCGTCGCTTTCGAGGAGGTCATACAGACGTGACTCGCCTTGTGCGAGGGCAGAAAGGATAAGGGCGCGGTGCGCTATCGACTTATCGCTGGGGACACGCAAACGCCCCCCGATGGGCTTGCGGTAACGGCAGTGCAACGTTAAAGACATGAGAAAGGGCTTTTATGACAAGGCGTTTCGTGGCACAATGCAAAAGGCTTATAGGGCTTGTGTGGGACAGACGTTCATGGGGTTGCATGGAGGGCGCGGGGGCCCTCGCGGGGGTGGACGTGCAATGCCGAAAGGTAGGTGCGCTCTGCCCGCAGGCATGCTTGTAAGGGGCCATAGCTCAGTTGGGAGAGCGCTACAATGGCATTGTAGAGGTCGGGGGTTCGACCCCCCCTGGCTCCACAGGCATACTATACGCTATTTTTTATCCACGAGGTAGACTATATACCATACGTATATATGTGTCGGAGACAACTGGATACATGAACATAGGGACATGAGGCGCGGGTGAGGTCATAAATCAATGAGTGGTGACACGCTGGTTCATCTCCTTTATGGAGTCGGTTTGATGGCGTTGCTTGCGCCTTTGTTTCCGTATATTGCTCGTCAACCGAGGGGCGATGTGATGCGCTATGCGTTGATATGGGTCGCTCTTGTTGGCGTTATTGCTCTTGTTTATATGGTGTTGACAGGCGTGCAGGTTGCCCCTAGGGGCAGGGAGTATACGCTATGATACGGCATGAAAGCGGACGTGGTGGAATGGTAGACACAAGGGACTTAAAATCCCTCGCTGGTAATCGGTGTGCGAGTTCGAGTCTCGCCGTCCGCACCCGCAATTCGCGTGTGTTGCGTGATTCTTATGGTCGTCAGGTTACGTATGTGCGTGTGTCAGTGACGGACAGGTGTGATTTGCGTTGTGTGTATTGCATGAAGGAGCGCATGGTTTTTCTGCCTAAGAAGGATTTATTGACCTTCGAGGAGCTGGAGCGTCTGTGTTCGTTGTTTGTTGAGATGGGTGTGCGTAAGTTGCGTATGACGGGCGGTGAGCCGTTGGTGCGCCGTGGCGTTATGGATTTTTTGCGGCGTTTGTCGGTTCATAAGGGCGTTGAGTTGGTGATGACGACGAATGGCACGCGCCTTGCCGAGTATGCTGAGGGGTTGCGGGCTTGTGGTGTTGAGCGTATCAACGTCTCGTTGGACTCGTTGGACGAGGCGATGTATCGTCAGGTGACTCGTGGGGGTGATATGGGGCGTGTGTTGGCGGGCATGGAAAAAGCTGCGGGGCTGGGTATAAAAATCAAAGTGAATGTTGTTGCGTTGCGGGGTGTCAACGAGCATGCTCTTATGGACATGGTGTATTGGTGTGCGGAGCGGGGTTATGACATGACGATGATTGAGGTTATGCCTATGGGTGAGATGCCGATGTGTCGTGAGCAACAGTTTGTGTCTTTGCAGGGGGTGCAGGCGCAGATGGCTAGGGAATTCGAGATGGAGGTAGCAGCAAAGCAGGGCTGTTCTTCTGGCCCGGCGAGGCGTTATTTTGTGCCGTCTTTGGGTATTCATGTTGGTTTTATCACGCCGCTCAGTGCGCATTTCTGTGAGGGGTGCAATCGAGTGCGTCTTACGTGTGTGGGGCAGCTGTATACGTGTCTGGGTCATGAGGGTTCGTGTGATATGCGGGCGTTGTTGCGTTCGGGGGCTGATGATGGTGTTGTGCGTGATGCTTTGCGCCGTGCCTTGTGGTCGAAGCCGCAGGGGCATGACTTTGCTTCTTTTATGAATGTGCGTTCGGGTGCGGTGAGCCGTCACATGAGTGTCACGGGTGGCTAGGGGACATAGGGCTGTGGCGGTGAAGGCTTTGCATTTCGTGCGTGGCATGAGCGACACGGCGACACAGGTCTACGAGACTCTTGTGTCGCGCTATGGTCAATGTTCTCTTGATAGAGCTGAGGTTGTTGTTGTTTTGGGTGGTGATGGCACGATGTTGCATACGTTGCATCGTTTGATGGAGCGTGGCTTGCCGTTTTATGGTTTGAATTGTGGCAAGGAGGGTTTTTTGCTGAACAACCGCACGGATGAGGACTTGCATGCTCGTATTTCGGGGGCTCGTCTGTCGTATTTGCATCCGTTGCAGATGGAGGCACGCACGCAGCAAGGCACGCAGCACAAGGCTCTTGCCATTAACGAGGTGTCGTTGTTGCGAGAGCTACGCCAGACGGCTCGTATCCGTCTCAGCATCGATGGGGTCGAGCGTTTGGGGCAGTTGGTATGTGATGGTGTTTTGGTTGCGACACCAGCGGGGAGCACGGCGTATAACTTTTCGGCACGGGGCCCCATTATTCCGTTGGAGGCGGGTGTTTTGTCGTTGACTCCGATTAGTGTCTTTCGTCCGCGCCGTTGGCGGGGTGCGTTGTTGCCGCGTTCGTCTCATATTCGTTTTGACATTGACGACTGCGAGCGCCGCCCAGTGAGTTGTGTGGCTGACTACGAGGAGGTGCGCGATGTTGTCTCGGTGGAGGTGCGGGAGCGCAGTGATATTAAAATCCCGTTGCTTTTTGATGAAGGCTATGAGCTGGCGCACCGCATTATTGCCGAGCAGTTTGTCGTTTAATTGACACATATATATGTGTTGTTGGAGGGCAGGGTGCTTTGAGCGTGTGGAATCCATGACCGAGCCGCAAGTCGAGCCGCAAGTCGAGCCAGAAGTGCCAGAGACACCCGCCCCCCCCGCTTCACAAGGAGCGGAACCCGCAGTGGAGGCGGAAGCTGAGGCAGGGGCAGAGCCCGCACCAGACCCCGTAACTGAGGCAGGGGCAGACCCCGCGCCAGAACCCGTAGCCGAACCTGAACCTGCGCCCGCGCTCGACTCTGAGGAGTCCACGACCGCGGTTTTAGCGGACAGTGCTGATGATACCGCCCCCGCAGCAGAGCCTTTATTATCGCCTCAGCAGTGGGAGTCGTTGCGTCTGGATGGTGTTGTTGAGTTAGGTCGTTTATCGTTGGATGTAGCGGGTTTGCGTTCTCTTTCTGTTGGCACGCGCTTGACCCTAGAGGGCGATGCCCAGCAGGTAACCTTGCGTGTTCATGGTGTTGTTGTGGCTCGTTTGCGTGTTGTTGCGGATGGCAGTGGCAACGACAGCGGGGAGCGGGGCAAGACGTCTTTCGTTATTACCGAGCTGGGTGATGGGCGGTGATTTGACGCAGATATCGCACTTGGCGTTATTGGCAGGAGCGGTTTCTTTGGTGCCGTTTTTTGTTTTGATGACGACGTCTTTTGTCAAGATAGCGGTTGTTTTGTCGTTGGTTCGTAATGCTTTGGGCATTCAGCAGATACCGCCCAACATGGCGTTGTATGGTTTGGCGTTGATCTTGACGTTGTATATTATGGCGCCGGTTTTTTCGCAGATGGCGGCGATAGCGGAGACTCGTTCTTTTGCGTCGGTCTCGGAGGTCTTCGACAGCATTGCGGTGATTGCTGACCCGCTGCGGATGTTCTTGCTGGAGCACACGGACGAACTCGAGCATGACTTTTTCATTCGCACGGTGGAGAAAATCTGGCCCGAGGAGCTGGTTGCCAGCATTGACCGAGAGAGTTTTGCGACTCTTATCCCCGCTTTTATGATAACGGAGCTGACCGCGGCTTTTGAGATTGGTTTCTTGCTGTATTTGCCGTTTATAGCGATTGACTTGATTGTGTCGAACTTGTTGTTGGCGATGGGCATGATGATGGTCTCGCCGCTCACCATATCGTTGCCGTTGAAGTTATTTTTGTTTGTTGTTGTGGATGGCTGGTCGCAGTTGATTCGTGGTTTGGTGTTTACCTATTGAGCGGGGAGGATTGTTATGCACGTAAGCCAAGTTGTCGAGCACATGTCGGCGGTGTTGTTATTGGTGTTGTCGTTGTCGTTGCCGCCGATAGCGGTTGCGGCACTGACGGGTGTTCTGGTGAGTCTGGTGCAGGCATTGACGCAGATTCAGGAGCAAACCCTCTCCTTTGCGATAAAGTTATTGGCGGTGAGTTTCGCCATTTACTGGACGGCGGCGACGACGGGCGAGGAGTTGTATCGTTTCACGCAGAATTCCTTTCAGTTGATAGCGTCTATACAGGGTCGCTGACGTTATGGATGCTTTGACGGAGCTTTTTGTTGTTGTTTCGCCGTGGGTGAAGGCATTGACGTTGGGTTCGGCTCGTATGGTTGGTTTTTTTACGTTTGTGCCTGTGTTGTCGCCGCAGTGGGTATCGGGCTCGATGCGAGCGGCGGTGATGGGTGCGTTATCGTTGCCGATAGTGCTGGTATTGGTGGAGCAGTTCCTCAGCGGTGGCTTATTTGTCGGTCAGTATTATGGTTTGCTGGCGATAAAGGAGGTCGCGGTTGGTGTGCTGCTGAGTTTTGTTGTAGCGATTATTTTTTGGGGCGTTCAGGGGGCGGGTTTTTTCATTGACAATCAGCGTGGTGCGACCATAGCCAGTTCCTATGACCCGTTGTCGGGCAATCAGGCTTCGCCTTTGGCGATGATTATGCTGAATGTTTTTATCATTTACTTTATTGTGTCGGGTGGTTTCTTTATCCTTTTGAGTTTGGTGTATGGCTCGTATGCCGTGTGGCCCATTGAGTCGCCGTTGCCCCGCATTACGCTGGAGGGTGCGCTGTTTGTGCTGAGCGAGGTTGATTTACTGGTGCGCATTGCTTTGTTGATAGCGGCTCCTGTGTTGTTGGCGATGATGTTGTCCGAGTTATCGTTGGCGTTGGTGAGTCGTTTTGCGCCGCAGTTGAATGTGTTTAATGTGGCGTTTTCGGTGAAGAGTGGCGTTGCGATATTTGTGTTGTATATTTATGTGGGGGTGTTGTTTCCGTATTTGCGCCGTGAGTTTTTAGAGATTGAGCGTGTTGCGACCCGCATTGGCGAGCTGGCACAATGAGCGGCAACAGCAGTGGCGAGAAGACTGAGCAGCCGACTCCCAAGCGGTTGCGTGATGCCCGCAAGAAAGGCCAAGTCGCGCTGAGCAAGGACTTTGCGTCTAGTTTATTGCTGTGTGGTTTGTGTGGCACGTTTGCTTTCTTGCATGAGGATTGGGGGGCGGACTTACGAGTGATGGTTGTTGCGGGGGGTGATTTTTTGTCGCAGCCTTTTGATGTTGCTCTCGGCAATGTGTTTGCGGTGGTGTTTGCGGTTGCGACGGGCATTATTGTGCCGATTGTGTTGACGGTGATAGTTGTGGGCGTTTTGGCGCATGTGTTGCAGACAGGCCCCCTTCTGGCTTTTGAAGCCTTGAAGCCCGACTTAAAGAAGTTGAATCCTGTCAGCAATGCGAAGAATCTTTTAGGCAAGAAGAAACTCCTTGAGTTTCTGTTTAACATCTTAAAAGTCATTGTTTTATCTTTTATATTATTTCATATCATCCGTGACTTTTTACGAGACTTATTATGGGCGCCTTCGTCGTGTGGATTGGTTTGTATTGTGATGTTGTATGTATCGATGGTTGGATTGCTGTTGTTGTTTACGTGTTTGGTTTTTGTTGTTGTTGGAGCGGCGGATTTGTTGTTGAAGCGCAAGTTGCACATTAAGGAGTTGATGATGACGAAGGACGAGGTGAAGCGGGAGTTCAAGGAGATGGAGGGTGACCCGCACATTAAGTCCAAGCGCAAGCAGATGTTTCAGGAGATAGCGATGAATCAGGTTGCGGAGAAGGTTAAGACGGCGTCGGTGATTGTGACGAACCCTCGTCACATAGCGGTTGCTTTGTATTATGACAAGGACAAGACTCCGTTGCCGGTGTTGTTGGCGAAGGGCGAGGGTGGTATGGCGCGGTTGATTATTAAGACGGCGGAGAAGGAGGGTATCCCGATTATGCAGAATGTTCCGTTGGCTCGGGAGTTGTATCGTGGCGTTGAGGTGGATCATTATATACCGTCTGACATGATTGAGGAGATAGCGGCGGTGTTTCGTTGGTTGCAGCAGATTAAGTCGGGTGACGTGTAAATTGTTTCTCGTGAAACAATTTTATTTTTTTGTTTTTTATGGTGCGCCCCCCCCGTGACGCCCCCCGCAACGTATGTATACCGCAGCGGCGGTGTTTTCGCCCCGCCCGCCTAGATGTTTCACGTGAAACATTGTTTTTTTTCACCATAGTTTTGTGAAGTTAGACTTGTGGTATGTGCTTCCTCTTTTGACGTATGTGCTCCCTCTTTTGATGTATGACTCTCGTTTTGCTTTCATGTAGTCTGTTGGTATTGTGTGTTGGTATGCGGATTCGGATTCTTTGATGACGTCGTAGATTTGTCCTGTGGGTATGAGAGCGGAGTCTATTTTTGTGACGAGTCCGAATTCTTTTGCGGTTTCTGGGTCGAGGGTTGTTCTTTCGTGTATTTTTGTCAGCACGTCTTCTTTTGAGTATGTTCCGCAGGTATGAGTGATGACTTTTGCGATATTGCTTTGGTCGATTTTCAGGCTATCCTGCACTTCTTTTACGCCGTGTTCGTCTAGTGTGGGGTTTCCGTGGAAGGTTGATTTGACGGGGTGGAGTAAGAATCGTGCGTGTGGCACGCAGACTCTTTCTTTGCCGGCGCAGAAGATGATGACTCCGATGGAGTCGACGGTGCCGAAGTTGTAGGTTGTTACGTCTACGCCGACGAGTCCTTTTAGGAAGTTGTATATAGCCATGCCGTGCTCGACGCTTCCGCCGGGCGAGTTGATGAGCAGGTGAAAGTTGTCTGCTCCGTCTCTTAATTTGCTGTCGATGATAGCGAGCAACCTTTCCGCGGACGAGGGCGTGACCTGTGCCATGAATCGTATAAATGTGCGCCTATCTGTCATTTTTTGCTCCTACGGATTGATATGAATACGTCTCTTGTGTGTTGCTCGCGCATCTCTAGAGGCAAGTCAACAAAAAAACAACGTATTCTTTACGTATTTTTTACGGCAAGCCTTTTCCTAGACTCCGTCATATCTGTATATAGGTATCCCCTCGCGCCTTTGCCAGTGATTTTTTCGCCGCCAACCACGTATATATGACACGTATATATATGTGTATCATCCCCCCCGCCAATCGAGCTGTGGATAAAACCCCAGCCTAGCATAAATTACGTTGACACGTCCCCTGTGCCTTCGTATAGTGTGGTGTTGTATTGTGTGTGGGGGTGTTTTTTTATGTTAGCAGGAGATAAGCCCGTGTTCCACAAATCCTTGTTTATGTTTCGTTTTGCTCGCCTTCGTTTGAGCGTTATTCCTTTATTGTTTGGTTTTGTTGCGTCCTGTTCATCTGGTGGTGATAGTTCTTCTCCGTTGGTGAATCCGGCGGTTGTGGGTGGAGGCGTTGCTGAGCGCGTTATCCCGACCACGCCGACCACGCCCACTGACCCGAGTGACCCGAGCGACCCTGATGATGGCATGGGTATGGTGGGTGGAGGTGCGGTGACGTTGCGGGGTTCGACGGGTTTTTCGGTGGGTTCTATTGATCCTGAGTTTGCGAACACGTTGCGGGAGGACACGCGCCGTTTTACGCAGGACGATGAGGATGTGTTTGGCTTTGGAGCGCCCACACCGACGCAAACACAAGAACGTAGCCGTTTCCGCTTTGAGTATGGCAATCAGCCTTCCTTCGAACGTATCGGAGCGGGCATAGCGTTGTATGACCGCAGTGGCGATGGCGGTAGCACGGGCGGGCTGAATGCTTTCCAAGATGGTGGTATAGCGTATGACTATACGGGTGCGGGTTCGACGATTAGTTACATAACCGACCGCCGTCATGGGCGTTTTACGGGTGGGACGTTGCAGGATACGGTGGGCGTGCATCCTGAGTTTGCCCTTGCCCGCACTGATGGCGATACGTTGGTTCGGGTTTGGGTTTCGGACATTGGCAGAGTAGGCGATGCGTTGCCTGTTGGCACTTTTGACTTTGCGGACGAGCCGAGTGTTCCCAGTGGCATTTTGCCGGTGATACGGGGTTTTCATCGTTATCAGACGACGAGCGATAGTGGTGTATTGCAGGTTCAGATTAGCTTACCGGCGGTTTTTGCGTTCAATCGGGTTCCTGCGTATCTTGTGGGTTCTCGCACGGTCATTGAGGATTTAATTGCCAATGGTTTATCGGTGCGGATGAAGACCGACACCAACGACCAAGTCCCAGACTTGCAGTTAGTGGGCTATACGTATAGTGGTGGTCGTCTGTCCATACAGACGGTGCAAGCGGGTTACACGCAGTTGCGTGGCAGTTCGAGGGTGTATATCGGCGACAGCACGTGGACGGATGCTGATGTTGAGGATGTGGGGATGTTGGCGTTGATACGGGGTTTGGTTAATCCTGAGGACTCCGATGATGCGGGTGCGCTGTCGGTTGCGACGCATGGCTTGGCGTCGGGGGCGTCTTTGCGGATATTGACGACTCATGGCTTGCGGGAGACGGGTAACACTGTAGACGGTGTCTCTGGTGGTGTGCGGGAGATTCAAGGGGGTGTTAATTTGTATGACTCGGTGTTGCAGGCGGGAGCAGGCCCCACGCAGAGACGAGGCAATGTGATTTTGTTGGATAACCGCCTTGCCGCGACGGATATTAGTCAGGTTCTTGCTTATGAAAACCCTGAGGCACCGAGCACCACGCAGTTGCTTCGTATATTCCGCTCGTTAACGAATGGGACATTTACGAATGTGTTGGCGGATTATTTTGTGCGTAATGATGTGGGTGCGGTTGTCTTGCGTAAGGGTGCAACGGAGGACAATCGCTATGCTGTTTCAAGGCAGAATGAATTTGCCGCGACAACGGGGAGTACGTTAGGTATTGGCGGTGGCCCCACGGATATTTTCACTCGCGCCCAAGGTTTAGAGTTGCTGATAACGGGTCGTTATGGCTTGGAGTCCACGTTGCGGTATCGTGGCGACCGTGGCACCAACATTATCGCGGGTTTGACTCGCTTACAGAGTTATCGTCATGCGTCGAGGGTGCGGGGCGATGGCATGAACGAGTATGATGCCTTGATTTTTGCGGGCGCGGAAGAATCCAGCGACATTGGTTTATTTGCGGGCTTGCCGTTTTACTTGGACGAGGTCGCCAATCGTCGCCGCACTGAGGCGGCGCGCTCCCTACAACGAGCGTTACGCAGTTATGGGCGGGAAGACGATTATATGTTAGAAATCTTAACCGCCGCCGCGGCTGAGGGGGGCAGTGCCATTGAATACACCGAAGAGCGCGGGGTTCTCACCTTATCCGATGCGAATGACAATCAGCTGGTTGTTCGTAATGTCCCTGAGGCTTTGTCTGATGCTTTGAGCTCGACGGCGACTTTTGCTTATGAAGATTCGGGCAATGGCATTTATGTTTTGAAGATTACTGTCGGGGGCACCGAGTATGACTTTTCTTCGTCTGTTGTTGATTTGACTCATGCGGGACATGATGTTGTAGCGGGCACCCCTCAGCAGTATCGGGATTTATTGTTGCAGGTGGCGCGGGATTCTATCACCAGCAATGGCGATACGGCTTTTGTTGCGAGCAACAATGCGCGTTTGCGTTTCATTCAGGGTCAGGATGCCGTTGAGTTCGAGGGTGTGCCGCGGGCGTTATTCACCGCATTGGATGCGGGGAATGCCGCGAGTTTTGTTTTGATGGCGGGGGGTGTTGTGGGTGTGACGTTGGCGGATGGCACGACCACGTTTACGTTGGATACCCGCACGTCTTATGTGCTTGATGCGGTGATACGGGCGTCTACCGATGTTAATGCTTTAGAGATTGTAGATAGGGAGACCAACGCGCCTTTTGTCTTTGAGAATGTCCCGACCGCCTTGATAGAGGGCTTGGATGCGCGGGCGCGCTTTGAATTTGTGCCGCAGACCAATCGTGTGGTGGTAACGTTGGGTGATGGGCGGGCGTTTACGTTGGAGGCACCTGAGACGATGTTGACGCCGTTACCGCATTATTTGGCGGTTGTGGCGGCGGAGCGTGGCGAGGGTTCATGTGGGGCGTTGGCGCGGGATTATTGTATTGCGGCACCGGGCAGATATAACTATCGGGATCCGGGTAGGGATGGGTATAACGACAACGACAGATTAGCGACCGCTGAGGCGACATCTCGGGCGGCGGCGGCACTCGTTGCCAGTGGTTTTGCGGTCTTGCAGGAGATTTTTGCTGGCCAGTTAGACACCGCGGCACTACTCAATCGGGTGAAAGTCACGGCAGCACAGAACTTTGACTTGGATGCGGATGGGCAGAATGATTACGTCCAGCATGGTGGCAGTGCGCGTTATGGGCATGGCTTGTTTGATATGGAGTGTGCCAGTCGCCCGAGCCTACGTGGCGAGCGTTGTGCGCGGCTGGTGAATCCCGCCATAGCGGACAATGAGGATTTAGACCCGCAGTTCCGGGCGCGCTTTGCCGCGACGGCTGAGCGGTGTGGTGACCTTGAACTGCAGTTTGTTGCCGCGGCGGGCGATGTGTCGGCACGTTGTGTTACCACGTGTCCTGCGGGTTTTGCCAGCGGGGCGGGCTTTGTGGCGGGTGTCGCGGATAATGTGTGTATTGAAGCCAGCAGGTGTTTGAGTGGTGGTGCGGGTGTGCGGGAGGGTGCGTGTAATGATACTGTGACCAACGACAAGGCGGAGGCGGAATGTAACGGAACGGGGGAACTCTACGTTGCAGAGCTCTCGATATGTTTTGAGGTCGGTGTGTGCCAGCAGGCGGGCGGTCTTTTGAATATTGATGTGCAGATGTGTGTCACGCAAGGCACATGTTTGAGTAGCGCGCCTGATAATGCGACTTATGCTTCAACTGGCGGAACAGAGACGATATGCGTGGCTCGTTCAGATTGTGCGGATACGTTTTCTGTTGGTTTTGATAGTGCGACCCGTCGCTGTGTTGCGCCCAATAACGATGGCGCACTGTGTTTGGCAGCGTCCAACAATATCAGTAACGCCGTCCCCGGCAGAGCCGTTCTCTCCCTTGATGGCACGCAGTGTCTCCGTAGTGTAGAAGAATGTATTATGACCCATGGTTTGGGCTATGACCCTGAAGAGAATCGGTGTGTCGAGGCGAGTTTCGCCAGTTGCTCTGTTGGCTATGAACAATCTATAACCGGCGCTCTTCTTGAGGATGACTCTCCTCGCTGCGTTGATACAAACCGTTGCACGCTTACGACAGATAGTCTGGGGCAGAATCGTCGGGTGCCAACACAAGGTGCCTTTGTTGGCTTGTGCATCAGTGAGAATGAGGAACAAGAACGCTTGGCGAGTGCCGGGCGTGGCGATGGCAACATCCAAGCCCCCCTGTTTGGCGAGACGGGGAATAGCGATACGGGTATTAATAGCTCAGTGGTGAATTTGTTTGCTGGCGCGTTGTCAGGGCGCGGGTCGCAGGATTGGCAGAGACAGGAACACCAGAATCAACCCAGTTTGATGTGGGTGCGGGCTGCTCATGCTTATGGCTATGGTGTGGGCGAGAATGACCCGTTGAACTTAGGGCAAGGACAGACCATACGGGTGATAACCGGCACTCGTTTCGACCCGACCCATCCCGAATTCGATACCAGCGATGCACAGGAGCTGGTGCGGTTGTATGTTCGTGATAGTGTGCTACCATCTGACGGCACACCTTTAACCTGGCAACAGAACGTCGAAGCCTTCTTTACCCCTGAGCTACGCTCTCAAGTGCGGGGCTATAGTGAGGGGCTGAGTAGTGATAATAGGAGCTTTTATTTCTCGTTGCCGACTGAGGCTTTTACGGGCGAATCACCTTCCTTTGTTGTCGCGCTCAAGGATTTATTGCGTGATAGGGCTTTAGCATCCGCGCCCTTTGGCACCGCTCAAAACGCTATGGTTATGATAACGGACACCGTGAGTAACAATGATGTTGTGTTGACGGTCGATGGTCTTATTGGGGATGGTTTTGCCAGTGGCAATTTGAATCTCTACATTGACTTACGCAGTGGCAATGGACGTATCACCTTACTCAATCAGCCCGGCACCAGCAATAATCAGGGGCAATGGCTTCAGCGTCTTGGCCAGCTGTATGCTAACAGCGGTGGCATTGTCTCCCATGAAATCGTGGTGACCGGGGCAACCAATCTGCTTGGGACGATGCCCAGCAGCTCTGACGTTAGCTATCTCACCTCAGGCATCCCTGAGCTTGCCGATGACGCCCAGATGGGCTTGCTGGCACTGATAGCGGGCTTGCGTAACCCCAACGCCAACAGTGACGAGAAAGAAGCGGCAGTGAACACGCACGGTATCGCCCCCGAAGCCGCGTTGCATGTGTATACGTCGCCTAAAGTCGGTAATGGAGAGAGTTACAATCCTGTGGACTTGATTGCCCGCGCCAGAGGCATGGATGTTATCCGTAATACCAATCCCACCCGCGATATTGTCCTGATACAAAATGTTATTGCTGTCAGTGATGCTACCCCTGTTACGCAAACGACTATCAATGCAGTTGCTGGATTAGCTGAGGGGGCTTATAACTCATTCAACAAAGCCCTCACAGAAGGCACGGCTGATACCGCGACACAAGATATTTTCGTTTTCGCTGCTCAGGATGGCAGGGGCGATAAAAGGGATGGTGGCACCACAACCTCAGGCGCGGGCGATGTTGGGTTTCTCGCGGCTATTCCTGCCTTGGAAGTAAGCGGGTCAGCCTCCGTCATTCGTCCCTTTAGTATTGTTGTGGTTGCGGCAGAACGCTATCAAAGCTATACCGATGACGACAACTACCAAGAGAATTCGCCTTGCGGTGCGTTGGTGCAAGCCTTCTGTATCGCTGCCCCGGGCTCCTATACCTACCGCGCCCGCGGCAGCGACAACGTCTATGACGATGACGATACCCTAGCAACCGCGGTCTCTGCTAACGCCGCCGCCTCGCTGGTGGCGGGTGGTATCGCCCTCATTGGCCAAATCTTCCCCGACCTCAGCAGTGCCGAAGTGGTCGCCCGTATCCTCAGCACCGCATCGAAGACCTTTGACCTCAACGGAGATGGTGATAATGACTATCTCAATCCCCCCAGTGGTGGCAGTAGCCTTTTATCCTTTAGTCCAAGTTCAGTTTTCTTTCCCGTTGGACAGGCGCGCTTTGGTGTCGGTCTCTTAGATTTAGCCTGTGCCACCAGCCCGGTGCTCCGTGCCAATGACCCCCGTTGTAACCTTCCCCCATCATCCACACCCATAACATGTCTGGTTTCTTCGGGTGTCAAAGCCGATGGCAGCTGTGCCACCGATTTGAATCGCACCGTTGCCGATTGTATCCGCACAGGCGCGGTTCTTAATGCCACAGGTGGAGCGATTGCTGAGGGAGTAACAAACATCGCCAATAATACCTGCGTCCAAGCCCCCTATTGCTTAAGAGAGCCGACAGACGGAGTCAGGGGAAGCAGTCGCGTCATTATCAACGGACGTTGTTTGAATCTCGATGCCAAGGCGGTCAGTGGCACCCCACAAGTCTTCAAGGCAGCTCAAACCTGTCGCGCTCAGGGCTTAGGCGAAGGTAACTATCTCGCCCAGAACAGCGCGAATGGCGGTTGTATGACCCGCGCCGCCTGTGAGGCGGGCGGTTTCGAAGTCGGTGACCCTGAGAACAGTGGCACAGAGCGTTGTGTCATTCCTCTTGCCGACCAAGTTAAAGGCTGTGCTGATAGGTATAACGCAACCCCCCTTATGCTGAACGTCTCCCGCACCCGTTGCGTCGCAACGTGCGAGCCAACCCAAGGGGTTGGCACCTTAAACGGTGTCCATTACTGCAAAATACCGCAAAGCCTCAGTGAATGTCAGGCATCACATCCCTTCTTCGAAGGCACCGATGGCGAACAAGGGCGTTGTGTCGCCACAGCTGCCGATTGTGCTATTGGCAACGTGCTGGGTGTCGGACTCAGTGGCGATAGGGCAAGCCGATGTGTCCCCGTTGCCGAATGTATCGATGCTGGCTTGTTTATTAACCAAGCCGGCAACAGCTGCACCAATGACAGCAACCAAGAAGGCTATCCGTTGCACGCAACAATTAGCGAGACGGGTAGCTTTAATCTTGCCGAGAGTGCCGACTTCGCCCGCAACCAGCTGTTCCATGCCGATACCGATAACGTTGTCCATTATGCCGAGAGGGATGCCGACAACAACCGCATTGGCAATACCATCGGCAACGTCCGTGGCTTAATCGCCAAAGAATACCAGAACCAACCGAGCCTGCAGACAGTCCGTGCGGCAGATACGTATCTCAGACGTATCGACTCCTATAATGCCAATCAACCCCTCTATAGCTTGAATGAACTCGCCATGGGACAAGGCGCGCACATCAGCTACATCACCAACACCCTGTTCGACCCCGCCCACCCCGAATTCTCCCCCGCTGCCCAAAACGTCCCCTATGATGTGCTGACGCGGCTTACCTTAGCGGATGTTGGTATAAATCGCGGCTTGGCTAGTGGCAATATGAATCGTCGCGGTAATGTTCTTATCGATGGTGACCTTGCTGGTGGCGATACCGCTATCGAGAATTTCGGGCAGTGGCTGTTCGCACGAGATACCAGTCGCCAAGTCCGTTTCCTTAATCAAGACTTTGCAACGGCTACGTTTGTTATCCCTGTCGGTTTAGAAGCAGTCGTGGATTCCAGCACCGACAGCGGTGGACGTGCCAGATCCGATGTCATTAGCACCCCTGAAAGACGGGCTGAACTGCTTACCTTCTTCCGCTCGCTTATGGGTGGCGCAGCGGTCTTCGAAGGCACCTCGGACGAAGTGGGCTTCGTCTCTGCAACCGATACCCTTCAACTGTATCTGCAAGGAGTGGACTTCAGTGCCGCGGGCACACGCGGGATATATATCTCTCTATCTGGTGCTACTTCGCTCGATGTGCATCTTCAATATGTCGGGCGCGCCTATCAGGCGGGCAATTTAGCACGCTATCAACTCTTTGCTTCACTTGTAAATGGTGTCCTACAAAATAACGATGGCACCAATACCGATTTTGTTGCTAACACCTTTGCCGATGATTCCGCTGATAGGGGTGTCATGGCGTTAATTAATGGTTTGATTAACCCGAGCGGCAGCACCAGCGACAATTTACGTGACTCCAACACCCATGGTATCGCACCGGGGGCGCGCCTCAGTGTTCTATCGGTGGAGAAACTCAAGACCAGTGGTGATGGTGATTATAGTGTCGCGAGAGATGTTGTGGATCAGGCGCGTGATAGGGATATAGGCAGGGGTGGACTCAATCCTGTGCGTAACATTGTTATCCTCAGCAATACGTTCCATGATGCGATCGCAACGGGTGCGGTGGGTTCTGTTGATATAACCGATGCGAGTGCGGGCGGGCATTACAAGGCGATTTATGATGCGTTGAGTGCGGGCGTTGAAGATACCGCAACGCAAGACGTATACGTGTTCGCGGCGAGCGATGGACGTGGTGATGTTAATGCGGGTGGCACGGTGACGGCGGGGATGAATGATGTGGGCATTTTTGCGGGCATGGCGAATCTGGCGGCGTTGAGGGATTATAGTATTGTGGTGGTTGCGGCGGAGCGTTACCAGAGTTATACCGATGCCAGCAACTATGAGGAAAGCACGCCTTGTGGTGCCATGGTGCAAGCCATCTGTATTTCGGCACCGGGGGCGTATCGTTATAGGGACAAGTCGGGGGGTAGTTATGCCGATACGTTGAGTGATGGTGCGTCAGCCAATGCCGCGGCGGCGTTGGTGGGTGGGGGCTTGGCGTTATTGGAGTCGTTGTTTGGTGATTCGGTGTCATCGCAGGAGTTAGTGGCGAGGGTTTTGTCCACGGCGAGTCAGAACTTTGATTTGAGTGGTGCGAGTGATGTGACTCCTGATGGTGTAAATGACTATACGGACGAGTCGGGGGGTTTAACGAAGGAGGCTCGTTTTGGTGTTGGGTTATTGGATTTGGCGTGTGCGGCGCGTCCGTTGACGTCTCGGGATAGGGATGGTTGTGATGAGCAGGTTGCGCGGGTAGCGAGTGCGTGTGCGGCGGGCATGGTTTTGGATAGTGTGTTGCAGCGGTGTGTCCCTGAGGCGGAGGGGTGTCGGGGTGGTCGTGTTTTATTGAGTGGTGCCTGTGTTGCTGCGACTGAGTGTGTATCGATGAACATGGGTGTGAATGAGGGGGGAACGGCTTGTGAGTCACCGGGTGTTGTCTCGGCTGGGGCGAGTGCAGAGGAGGAGGCAGCTGTGGGTGCGGTGTGTGCGAGAGCGGGTGGGTATTATTTGTTGTCTTATGATGATACTGCAAGTTGTCAAAGTTTAAGTTCGGGGCAAACGATTGAGCAGGCTTGTTCGGGTGATAACCGCAACCTCAGCATAGACGGGACGATTTGTTATGTTGGTCGCACGGGTGCGGCAACAGAGAGTGAGGGCACACGTGGGCATTGTCCGTTGGGACAGGGTGTTGTGTCGGGTCGTTGTGTTGATGTGTCCACGTTGAGTGTTGCGGATGCGTTGACGGCTTGTGGCAATGTAGCGAGTGTTTTTGTTGTGGGTGATGGTGGCTTTGATACGGAATCGGCTTTGGCGTATCGTGGGTATGATCCGATAGCGAAGACGTGTGTTAATCGTCGGCGTGACCCGGACAATCCGGACGACCCCAACGATGCCAACTATCAGGCGGGCTTGGAGTGTTCACCGGGCTTGCGTGGTGTCTTCGAGCAGAGTGATGCGGCGAGGGCTATTCGTCAGACGTTGGGGGGTAATATGAATGGGGCGTATAATATGTGTGCCCCTGAGCAGTTGACGTTTAATCGGGAGCCTGCTGACTTGAGTTTGGTGTTGACGGGCGTTGATGATGCCGAGAAGGCTGAGCAGCTCTTTACGGGTGTGGATTTGGGCAGTGCGTTGTTGGCACCGAGCAGTGATCAGGAGCGTATTGCGTGGGAGCATCGTAATCAGCCGTCACTTGTGGCGGTGCGTGCGGCGGGTGCGTATGGTCGTGATGCGAGTATGATGACGGCTTCGTTGGCGGACTTGCAGTTAGGCATGCGTGGTCGTGTATCGTATGTGACCACGAGTCGTTTTGATCCGTCTCATCCTGAGTTTTCTTCTAGTCGTGATGATGCGGTGTATCGCACCTTGACTCGTTTTGAGTTGGACAATGTGGGTGGGACGAGTTTGAATGACATTTACTCGAGATTATTTGCGGGCAGTAGTCGCTTCACGCAATCGCGTTTGAATAGTGATGTTTTCGATTATGAGGATGGTTCGAGGCGTGGGACGTTGTATTCTTCTGTGCCGATACCGCCGTTGGCGTTATCGGACTTTGGTTCGAGCCGTGCGTTGAGTGCGACATTGGCGAGTGCGGGTTTTGATGAAAGCACGATTGATCAGTTACGTTCCAATGCGGGTGATTTGAATGGTTTGTTGCGGTTTTTTGCGGTGCGTATTTTGGGTGGTTCGCAGGTTCGTGAGCCTTATAGTGTTCGTTTGAGTGATGACAATCGTTATATTGAGTTTGATGTTGGTGGTGGTGCGGGTGTTAATCGTCTTGACATAACGACCTTGCAGATGTTGGGGCGTGTTTATACGGGTGCGAGTAACATTCGCTCTTATCAGATTGTGATTACGTCGGATGCGACGGCTCATACCCAGAGTGGGGGCCCCGGCAGTTTCACGCCGCGGGTTGATGCCGCGGACATGGGTGTCATGACGTTGATTAACGGCTTATTGAATCCGGATGCGGGTGATGGCAGTGATGCGTTGACGTTGGCGAATACGCATGGCGTTGCGCCGGGGGCGGTTTTGGATGTGGTTACGACTCCAGCCTTTGGCGAGGCGGGCTTGAGTGTGGACGATCTTGTCAACCGCATGACAGTAAGTAACGATAGGGCAAACTTGGACGAGAGAAACATTGTGCTTATGAGCAATACGTTCTCGGCAACGGGCTCGCAGGACGAGGCGACACAGACGGCAGTTGATAGTGCTTTCGGTAATGGTGGTGCTTATCGGGATATGTTAGCGGCGATGCGCTCGACACAGCGGGGTGTGAGAAACGCGAGGCGGGATGTGTTTGTCTTTGCTGCGGCTGATGGCAGAAGTAATGATGTGGGTATTTTTGCCTCGATGGGTGTGGCGGGTGTGAGTATTAACAATATCGCTGATACCAGCATTGTGGTGGTAGCGGCAGAAGAGGGGCAAACGCCTTGTGGTTCGCTTGTGACGGACATTTGTATTGCTGCGCCGGGTGCGTATCGTTATCGCAACAAGGTGGATGGTGAATACCAAGAAGTGTTGACGCGACGTGTTAGCGCGAATGCGGCCGCGGCGTTGGTGGCGGGTGGCTTTGCTTTGTTGGAGGATATCTTTGGCACTCAGATTACCAGTGCGCAGATGGTGGCGTTGGTGTTGGCGACGGCGGCGAAGAACTTCGACTTGGATAGGGATGGTGAAAATGATTATGTGGATGAGTCGGGCGGTCTAACGAAGGAGCAGCGTTTTGGTGCTGGCTTGTTGGACTTGCATTGTGCGACTCGTCCGGGTGTGCGGCGCTCGAGTCGGGCGGGCTGTAATATGGAGATGGTGACTCTGCCGGCGACGTCGTCGTTGACGTCACAGGCGGAGTGTCAAGCCAATCGGCAGGTGTTAGGGGCAAATGGTTTGTGTGTATCGTCTTGTGCCAATGATAATATTGTGGGTTCGGTTTTGGGTGTGGGTATTACGGGTCGGGATAGGAGCTGTGTGTCGGTGCGGACGTGTTTGCAGGAGGGCTTAGGGGCTACGACAACGGCGTGTAGCACGTCTCGTAATGCGGCAACGTGTGCGGGTGCGGGCGGTTTGTTCAGTCAGGGCGATAATACGTGTATTGAGGAGACGGCTTGTCCGTCGGGGCGATTGGTGAACTCGGCAGGGACGACGTGTTTGGCGGTGGGGACGATGTGTGCGGGCAGTGAGGGTGTCTCTACCGCAAGCGATGCGGTGAATAGACGTTGTGTGGCGATGCCGACGGTGGAGCAGTGCCAGAATCGGACTCTGTTGCATCGGGCAACGGTGGGCTGTGTCTCTGAGGTGATGTGTCGCGATGACCGCGACGAGGTGGTTGTGGGTGGCTCTTGTGTGGCAGCGAGTGCAACCGGCTGTGCCAAAGATGGCGGACGTGGCTTTGATATGAGTGCGGGTGTGTGCCGCGGCGTTGGCGTGATGTGTAGCGAGAACAGCGGGATTAGAGAACAAGGTGGGATGTGTCTCTCGTCTTGTAGTGGTGGCACGCCGGTGTTTAATGCCAGCGACTCCATGTGCATTACGGAACAGCAATGCCGAAATGCGAATAATGTTTTGAGCGTTGATAGTTTGACGTGTTTTGCTAACGGCGTCGATTGCCCTCCCGGGCAGGGTGTTTCGGGCAATCAATGCACCGCAACCGCGAGCAACGATAACTGTCAGGAGGCGGGTCGGTTCTTCGAGAGCAGTGCTTGCGTGACGGCATGTGGTGCGGGTCGCTTTGCTGGCGATGGTGCGGGCTCGAGGGGTGCGGCTACGTGCTATAGCCTGATGGAATGTGCGACTGCGGGCGGTGGACGCTCGGCTCGGGGCAGTGGCACATGCACCGCGGCGAGCGCGAGCACCTGCTATAATCTCGGGGATACGTATTTCCTACAAGGAAGCGACTGCGTGACAACGTGTAGCGGTGGCACCAGCATATCGCGCTCAGCCAGCAACATGAATACGTGTATCTCGGCAACGGATTGCTTCGGGACGACCATTAACGGCGCGGTTGTCAATGGCGTGTGCGAGATGGCATCGGGCCCCAACTGCGGACGGAGCAACAGGGTGTTCTCGGGCAGTCCCGGCGGGCGGTGTATTGCTAGCGCGGCGGATTGTTTGGATGAAGGCTCAGGGTTGGGCTATGACGGGACGGACTCCTGTGTGGCGGCATCGGCGATAGCGTGTCGTGCTGGGCCGTTAACGGCTTTCTTCGATGGTAATAATTGTGTCAACGCTTGCGATGACGGCGATGGGGCGAGGGGCGACTTCACATGCACCGCAACCCGCAACGATAGCAACTGCATGAATGCGGGACGCAGCTACAATGTCGCAACCATGATGTGTAATGCGTCAACGGCTTGTGGGGGAAGCGAATTCAAAGGGGTGGGGACGCTCGGGACGAATAGTTGCTATACGGAGACCTCGTGCATCGGGGCGATGGGCGGACGAGCAACCGCAGGCGCGGCGGGCGGGTGTGTCGTAGCCAGCGGGACATCGTGCTTTAATGCTGGGGCAACCACGTATTACTATGACGATACGCAATGCGTTGAGACCTGTAGCGGCGGTGAGTTGACTCGCTCTCGCGACAGCATGAATACGTGCGTGACCACAACCGAGTGTAACCGCAATCAAGGCGCGGTGCGCAGCACAACGCAATGCGTGACCGCAAGCGCGCAAGCCTGTCAGCAAGACAACGGGATGGGCTTTAATAGTGGGAGCGGGCAGTGCGTGGCACCAAATGGGACCTCGTGCAATCATCCCTCTGCTAATGTGCGCTTCGATTCAGGTAGCGGTCGTTGTGTGGCTTCTTGTGCCGCGGGCGAGGGTGTGTTTGGGGTCAACTGCGTCAATATTGCAACCAGCAAGGCTATCTCAAGCGATACGCAACGGGTGATGGCTTGCGCGGCGGCGGGGCGGTTGTATGACGCGGGTTCAGGCACGGCAACCTGTGTGGACGGCGCGAGCAACTGCAACGATCAGTGCGTTGCCGTATCGGTGTGTGTCGATACGAATAACTTGGGTGTCAACACGACACGGATGTGTGTTGCGGCAACGCCAACGACGTGCCGCCAAGCAGGGACAACCACGTATTATCACGACATCGATGATGGCTGTGTGCGGACATGTAGCGATACGACTCGCAACACGCGGCGCGCACTGACAGGGGGCAACGAATGTATCTCGGCGGCGACCTGTGGCCGCGCGCACAGCGGTGGCAAAAATGGTGTCGTTGTTGGCGGTAACTGCTTGGTGGCGAGTGCGACCAACTGCACCAGCGGCGGTGTGTTCTTTAATGTGGCGGAAACCGATTGTGTCGATAGCTGTATCAGCGAAGGCGAAGGATTGATGGGCGGCGTGTGTGTCGCGGCAAGTGGCGTATCGTGTTATGCCGCCGGCGGTAACGATGCCACCATGGGATTCTATGATGTCAACGACACGAGGGGTTGTGTGCAAAATCCGTCTGATTGTAATAGTGCCGCTGATTTTGGTGAGAGTGTCATTAACGACGACGGCGACAGAGAGAATGTTTGCGTGTCCGCATGCACAGACCCCAACCAAGGGGCGAACTCTGACCAACTGTGTATTGCTGCTAGAAACGCAGATGATTGTGACAATGTCGGCAGAGTGTATCAGGGCAGTCAGTGCCAAGCCATGTGTAGCGGTGAAACCCTCACCTTAAGGAGTCTCAATGATTCGACCTGTGTCGCCGATAGCGTATGTGGCGATGCCGGCGAAGGTGTGCGTGCGGACGCCGTTAGGAATGGAGGTGGTGTTACGCTTGCCACACGCTACTGTAGCACCGCCAACGCGACAAACTGCTTCAATGCGGGTGCGGCATACTTCTTCCAGAGCTCATCGGGCAGCTGTGTGACGTCATGCACAGGGAGCTTCTCTCGCTTGGCTGGCACTTCGACCAATGAATGTATCGCTAATGCCACGTGTCAATCTCGAGGGCGTGCGGTTGTAGCGGGCAATTGTGCCGTAGCCAGTGCGAGCAACTGCTTTGCCGATGGCGGGCGGGGCTTCAGGAGCGGGACGGGATGTGTCACCGCTGATAGAGCCTCAGATTGCTCTACGGATTTGAACTATCAGTTTGACAGTGGCAGGGGTCGCTGTGTGGTGGGCTCGTTTGTCGATATTACGTTAACCGGTATCACCGACCGCGATGCCGCGCTGGCACTGTTTACGGGCGATGCCAGCACAGGCACTGCTCTCGTTAAGAACATCCGTAGCGAATACCAAGCGCAAGACTCCTTTGCGACTATTGGTGTCGCGCAAGCGTATGTCAGTGGCGTGCCAACCAGCAATGCCGCGATTAGCAACCTGAGCCAGCTGCGTATTGGTAACGCCAGTCAAATCAGTGTGGTGACAACGACGCGCTTTGACCCGACCCACCCTGAGTTTTCCTCTGCTGCCAGTAGTGCGTCTTTTGATACGTTGACTCGTTTCCGTCTCACCACCAACATTGGCAACCGCCCCGCCATAACGCTCGTCTTTGGTAGCGATGACGACAACCGCGTGCGGCTCTATGACGAGGGCTTTACGGCTAATAGCGCGGCTTATGTGTCGATACGGGTCTCCGACATTAACAGTGCTGCCTTCGAAGCGGTGGACCGCTCGACCTTTGACAGCACCGCGGCGAGACGCACGGAGCTGGCAACGTTCCTTAATACGCTCACCAGTGGCAGTTCATCTATTGTTGGCACCACGCCTAACTTCCGCTTTATGATTGATTCGAACAATCACCTTATTCTGACCTCTGGCACGGGTGCTGAGAACTATCAGCACATCGGGCGTTTCTATACCAGCACGGGCAACGTGGAATCCTATGAGTTGGTGGTTACCAGCGATACCGCGGTGCGAGAGGATAACAACGGCGATTCCTCAGGCGTTCCCGCCCTGGCAAGCGCGCAACAGATGGGCTTGTTGGCGTTGATTAACGGCTTGTTGGATGGTCAAGGTGGGGCGGGTAATACTCATGGTGTTGCACCGGGGGCGATATTGCGAGTGTTGACCTCTGTGCAAGCGGGGGCGAGTGGCTTTAACCCGACAGATTTGATTTACCGCGCCCGCGGCATCGATGTGGCACGGGATAGAAGTGGCGGCAACGTGATTGCTGATAGCACCCGTAACATTGTGCTGATACAGAACACGCTGGCTGCCAGTAGTGCTGGCGGTGCGGTGGGTGACGATACCACGAACGTGGATGCGCTGGTGAAAGATAGTGGTGTCTATAAAGACCTGTATGCCGCGCTGACGGCAGGCGCGCCTGAATTGGGTGTGTTGGCTGACCTTGCTGACAGACGCAAGCAAGATATTTTTGTGTTTGCGGCAGCTGATGGGCGCGGGACGGAAAAAGATGCGGGCTTGTTGGCGGCTCTGCCAGCGTCATTTGAAGGGCGTGATATCAGTCTTTATTCGGTGGTAGCGGTTGCTGTTGAGAGTGCTGCCAATGCCTATTGTGGCACGCTGGTGGCTCGGATTTGTGTTGCAGCGCCCGGGGCGTATAAGTATCGCACCCGCACGGGGACGAATTATAACGATGCCCTTGGGACGGCGACAGCGACATCGAATGCCGCGGCGTC
>JACONH010000002.1 GCA_014323835.1 Alphaproteobacteria bacterium GM202ARS2 | reverse complement strand
CGTGCCTGATACACGCAAACAAAACCAATGGAGCAAGACGCACGAGAAAATAAGGACTCAGACGATAGGTCACAATCAAGCTTAAGGTGTTGTTATAGATGTCAAGCCGATTATGACGTATAGCCTTCCGCATGTGTGACTTGAACATCGAACGATATTTAGGGCGATAACGTGAAGCATAGCGAAAGAAGGGCAGACAAGACACAAACAGACGCTTGGCGTAAGCCGCCATGTCTTGCTCTTCTGGGCTCGCAGTAGAGGGTAAGGTCATATAGATAAGAACAAGTGACGTTATGCTCTGCTTTATAAAACCATATTTGTCAATATAGGCAGGAATTTGGGGAGTTATGGTGTCCATGGCATCATCGATGGTCTGAGCGTTATCAATAGGGTCTTTCAATCCCTGTGCGCGGTGGGCTTGTGATACCCAGCAAAGCAAGCTCAATATAAAACAAAAGCGGTTCCGGCTTAATCTATGCGCACTATGTACTCGATAGGCATACAAGGTGTGTTGTAGCACAGCTTCAAAATGTGTTGTTTTACGTTCATCCCTATTACAATACTCACCGACTCTTGCGCAAAAATCGACATCTTCTGACGAGACAAAGAAAGGACGAAACGGCACCTGTTGATAGATGGCACGGGGGCCCATAAGAGTCGCATAGCTGATTTGCTTCTTATGATTTTCATCATAAACAGACATCGGCGGCGGCTTATCACCGCGAAAGTCAACCGGCTGCGCATAAAGCAACACAACATGCGGGTGCTTGTCGAGATAATCCGCTTGTTTCTGTAGACGCTCAGGGTGCGACACATCATCATCGTCTTGAAAGGCAACGTACGTGCCTTTGGCATGCTTCATTGCGGTATTGCGCGCCGTGGCTGCACCTCGATTGGTGGTGTGGCGGTAAAAACGGATGCGCGAGTCTTGTTGTGTAACGGCACGCACCACGTCGGGCGTGGTATCGTTACTGCCATCATCGACAATAATCAGTTCCCAATCTGCGAGGGTTTGCGCGCGGATGCTATCGATGGCTTGCTGGAGGAGCGGCGCGCGGTTATAGGTCGGCACAATGACGCTGACTTTAGGCGATGGTGGGTCATACATGGTGCGTCCACAAGCGTTTCAGGTGGGCGTGGCAGTTCGGGTGAGCCGCCAGAATCTGGGCGGTGCGGTGCGGTTTATCTGTTCTATCGACCAATCCGCCTGCTTCTCGCACCAGCACGCTCCCTGCTGCTGCGATGGGTAGGGGCACCTGCTCGGCAACAAAGCCGTCCCATCTGCCACAAGCGACCCAGGCAAGCGCCAGCGATGCCGACCCCAAGCGCCGCCATTGTGCTTGCTTGTCTTTGCCGGGCGGTCGTGTGCCATCGATACCAATCACGCAATCACGCAGTCTTGTGGTTGTGCCGCAACGGATACGGTGTTGCTCGAGGCGTGCACCGCCGCCCTGCCATGCCTCGAAGAGCTCGCCGCGCGCGACATCATAGATAACCGCAGCAAGCACGTCCCCTTGATAACGATAAGCCAAAGCCACCGCAAAATGAGCAATGCCACGACTGAAGTTGCTGACCCCGTCCATCGGTGCGAGCAGAAAATCGCCACTGCCAATTTCGCCTGATTGATAGGCGGATAAGGTCATGACTCCTTCGTCGCTACGCCCTTTCAGCACGGCGGTCACAAGCCTTTTTTCAATGCGGCGGAGCGCAAACGCAACGAAGGATGCCGTGCCTTTTTTGCTTTGCCGTAAGGCTTCTACTTCGCTCAAATCGCGGACAACGTCTCGACACGAGTCAATGGCTGCTGCCCGCATGACTTGTGCCATTGCCGAAGGCAGACGTGCTTTAGCAGACATCATGGTGCCTATTTTGCCTTCTCCACATACGTCATATCCTCGGTGCTCACCACAATCGTGTCGCCAACACCAATGTGCGGCGGCACCATGACTTTGATGTTGCCCGTAACCTGCGCCGCCTTATAAGAAGATGTCGCTGTCTGCCCCTTCACCACAGGGTCTGCTTCGACAACCGCCACCACAACCGTCGGCGGCATGCGCGCCGACACCGCATTGCCCGCAATAAAATCCACCGAGACCTCCATGTTGTCCGTCAAAAAGACACCCGCCTCACCAAATAAAGCACGCGGCACCACATATTGCTCGTAGGTTTCCTGATCCATGACTGTAACATCATCGCCCTCCTGATAGAGGAAGGTGCACGTGTGGTCGTCTACACGGACGCGCTCGACGCTTTCTTGGGTGCGCCAGCGCTGATTGACTTTTGTGCCGCTGGCAACATCACGCATCTCGACCTGCACAAAAGCACCGCCCTTGCCCGGCTGCAAAATCGTACTCGACAACACAGTGTAATGCTTGCCGTTATGGTCAAGCACATGCCCCGCACGAATCTGAATCGCATTCATTTTCATAAACGACACTATAAGCCCATACAAAAAAATGTGCTAGCGCGTTACAAACACCCCCGAGATACTACAAAACAAGAAGAATCGCTATGGCGACTATGTGTCAAAAAAAATTTAGGCGTGCTCTTTTGTGCGTCCATCGATGATACGCAACAGCGACCAGTAGCCTCTGCCGAATTGCTCCGACAACGTATGCAGCGCGTTTTTCTTGTTGGCTCCTTTCTCGCGCAGCTGCGCATACGTCCCTAAAATATTGGCTTTTTCCTCAGCAGATACAGCGCGACCCCCATTGACATTGCGATTAGCCGAAGGCTGACGCACGCGCGACAACAAAAAGCCTCGTTCCAACTCATGAAAAGCACGCTCATGGTAAGAAAACACGCGGCGATTCACCTCAAAGCCCACCGCATACCTGTTCAAGCCCTTCGCTACGTTGGCTGTCGAAAAACTGCCTAAGAAAAAATCACAAACCACATCGTTTTCTTGACTCGAGTACTGAATCATCTTCATTAGCAATTGAGTCGGCAACATATTTTTGTTTTTAATCATCCCAGGCTTGTAGTCACGATTCATCAGCCAAACATCCTCACGGTCACGATAGTTGGCAGAACCGCCATCATCATGTTTTTCGCTGTCACCATAACGGCAAAACGTGTTGAACGTAGGCTTGCCCCCCGACTTCCTATAAAACAAAATATGATAGTGCGAGGAGATATACTTCGTCTTCGTATAGACACCAAAATTATACTTCCAGATAAGATGATTAATCTCGCACAAAGATGTCCCCGCCAACGCATTAAGAATATGACGCAGGTTGGTATATCCCGATACAATATAAATTGAACCGCCGGGTTTCAAGACACGCTCGGCTTCCTTAATCCAATCCCGCGAAAAAGCCGCATAGTCTTCTTGCGGGACGTCCACATAGCCATCCAGCACGTAGCGTTCATCCCTGTTGTAGTGCTTATGTAACGTATCACCAGCGATACCATAGGGCGGATCCGTAATAATCAAATCGACACTCGAATCCACAAGATGCTTGCGCGCGCCAGAGACACAATCCTCGTTATAAAAGCAGTCGTTCATGCGTAGATTTCTCACTTCAGAGTTTTCTGAGCCTTCTTATCAATCATGTGAATTGTATCCAAGACATCCTTAACCTCAGCATCGATAGCATCCTTTGGTATATAGTCCACAAGACGATGAAAATTCGTCTTTCTGTATCGATAGAGCGTTTCCTTCATGCCTGCCCGTTCAACAAAATTCTCGAACAAGGGCACTAAAAAATCATCCGACGCTTTAATGTCATCAGAAAAAGGTTGGGGCTTTTTCACAGCTTCATACAACTTTACCAACCTATCAACCTCTTCTTCGATGATACGTTCATATTCCTTCATGCGTGACTCATCAAACATATCGCCGTCACGCAAATCAGCCTTCACATAAGCAACGAGAGCGTCCCTATGGCATAAATAATTTTCTATCTCGTTCTTTTGCCACATGTGCTCATGCAAGTTTTGCGCTGTTTCTAGACTGGGAATGTGGTCGAGCAAAAGAAAACCTTGTAAGTCTTCTTCTGCTGCCTTCAAACTATGGAAGTGCTTGCGGGCAGTTTGTGCTTCTAGACCAACATATTTCACACAAGGATAAGAAAGGCTGTCTTCTGCTGGATGATTGAGTTTTTTAGCAAATGCCTGTAAAATTGATAAGTCTGTGTCACCTTCCAGATAAAGCACCCAGCCTTTTTGAGCTGCTAAATAATAATATTGGAAACCTATAGTTTTCAAAGCATCGATGACGTGCGCTTTTTGTCCTTTTCCTAAGATGCGCGGGCGCGGTCTAACACCAAGAAACGCGACAGCTTCCTCACGCCGTATGGAACTTTCCAACAAAGCTTCCGAGTGACTGGCAGCAATAATCTGATCCCCCCGTCTTTCTGCAGCCTCATTGAGCAGCTTATAGGTCTCGTTTTGCCTGAGCGTTTCCAAATGAGCATCAGGTTCATCCAACACAAAAACTGTGTTCTTAGGACTCCCGTGAACGGGATGACCATAAAGATAGGCAAACAACAATAAAACCTGTTGCATACCACGACCAGAGGAAGGCAAATCTAAAGGCTTTTTTCTATGGGCATCCGTATACTCTAGAACAATTGCACCCCGACTCGCAGCGTATTGTGGCTCGTGCATATCAACACCAAACAAAGCCTTCATGTGTCTAGTTATAGCCTGCCAGTCACTTTTATCCTCTTGGCTGGATACATTGTAACACAAGTTGCGTAACACCTCTGCCGTCTGCCCTTGTCCCATCAAGACATGGATACGCCCTTGTTGGATTAAAGGCTCTTCACTCGCTAAGCCCGACATGGGCGGTAAAAAAAACACACGAACATCTTTTGCTTCATCAGGAACGTCCATGCGTTGATTGCCTTCGCGGTCAGTGCGTAACGGACGACAATAAAATGTTTCGTTGCTGGCATACTGAAACTCCAAGCCACACTGCCACGTTTTATCTTGATTGACACCTTCAACAACAATCTCAATAAAAATGTTTTGATTCGTTGCCTTGCGCACCTTTCTGTCGTGCCATATCAAGTCCATGTGAGCGATGGGCACGTCGATGAGGTCTTTCCTATTAAGAATAGCACCCCTGTTTTTTTTACCACCGTTACCGCTCCGTCTCGCCAACCATCTTGTTAGCCCGATATGCCACAGTGCCAGAGCTTGCAATGCTGTCGTCTTACCGCTGTTGTTCGGTCCCACAAAAACGAAGCCGTTGCCCAAAGGCACGTCCACCTTCTCGAAAAGCTTGAAATTACGTATCGTCAGTTGTGTTAGCATGGCATCATGACTCCCTGTCCTATCCTATGCTTTTTGTCCCCCTGATACAACCTGCTCTAAATATAAAACGACTCAAGGGGTGCGAAGCCATTAAAGCCCACCGAGCTGCATGTTGTTGTATACGCGCCCGTGTGCGTAAAGAACACGTGGTC
The DNA here is from genome assembly GCA_014323835.1 of Alphaproteobacteria bacterium GM202ARS2. Lineage (GTDB taxonomy): Bacteria > Pseudomonadota > Alphaproteobacteria > GM7ARS4 > GM7ARS4 > GM202ARS2. The sequence goes on along the minus strand of JACONH010000002.1, from coordinate 122,055 downwards.
GCCGCTTTTCAGCGTTGTCGGCACTTGGCGGAGCACCCCGTCATTGATAATGTCCGACCAATCGCACGTCGGGCCTGCTAACATCACGTCTTCCATCGCACTGTCTTCGTGGTTGGGAATATACAAAGGGTAGACGATTCGGTCATTGACCGTTTCCACCAAGCCACTGGAGCGTCCGCTATCCAAGTAGACCCATTTATGTCCACCTGCCCTATCTCGTCTGTCAGCGATAAGGAGCACTTCGCTACGGAGCCATCCCGCACTAGCAACAAGAGAACGTCCCGGTTCAATGCACTGTGTCGGCATGTGATTGCCAAAATGGCGGCGCATCGATGTGTGCACGCACTCGGCGTATGCCTGTGCCCGCGGCACATCGTGGGAATAACGCACCGCAAAACCGCCCCCGAGGTTCAACAACTCCATATCGATGCCCTTGTCTCGCAAACGGCGAAAAACGCCCGCACAGACCGCGATAGCCTGCTCCCACGACTCCACGTCCGTCTGCTGCGAGCCCAAATGAAACGACAAGCCATGCGGCACAAGCCCCAATTCACGCGCCCGCACCATTAATTCCTCGGCAGTTATTGGCGAACAACCAAACTTGGCACTCAAAGGACAAACCGCACTGTCTGTGCCTTCATCAATATGAAGGCGGCAACTGACACGACTGCCCGGCGCACACTGGGCTAACTTCTCTAACTCTTCATGGCTATCGAAAGCATACATATCAACGCCACGAGCAAAAGCAACGCCGATATCCGACTCCTTCTTGATAGGATTGCCCCACGATATATGCTGCGGGGCAACCCCCAAAGACAAACACAGCTCTACCTCGCTTAAAGAAGCCACATCAAACAAAGACCCCAACGCCTTAAGACGCTTAATCACCGCCTCAGCAGGATTAGCCTTGACAGCATAATAAATAGCCGTGCGCGCAAAAGACTCACGCAACAAACGATAATTCGACTCGACAATGTCCAAGTCCACAGCCAGACACGGAGACGGAAGCTCAGGGCCAGCAAAAAAACGCTCCAACTTTGACATCGTCTTCATCTCATCATACCCATCCTAGTATTTTTATGCTATGGTCGATAGAACACCCGACCCCCACCGACAAAAAGGCTTCTTACACCCCTTTTACCATAAATGAAAGAACATTTTGAACCCCTCGCATGACCGCATACGCCCTACCCTTACGTGCCTTATGAATCCTCCCGCCTCACGCCCCTTACATCGTGTCCTTATCCTCAATGGGCCTAACTTGAATCAACTGGGTAAGCGAGAACCCGAGATTTACGGGAGCACTACTCTGGCGACTATCGAGACGCTATGCCGTAAGCACGCCCAAACTCATGGGCTGACCATGACGTTTCAGCAATCGAATCACGAAGGCGTGCTGATTGACGCTATCCAGAACAGCAGCGATGAAGCCTTGATTATCAATGCGGCAGCCCTGACGCACCAATCGATTGCGTTGCTGGATTCGCTACGGGCGTTTACGGGCTTTATTCTTGAGGTGCATCTGTCTAATATCTATAAACGAGAACCCTATCGGCGTCATTCCTACATCAGCGAAGCTGCCGATGGCTTGATTTGCGGCCTCGGCGCGCAAGGCTATCTCCTTGCTCTCGATGCCGTTGCCCACCACCTCAACGAGTCCCCTAAAGAGAAAGCCCATGTCTAAAGATAAACCCGCCTCGATAAACAGCGAGCACGTACGCATCCTCGCCCAGTTGCTACAGGAAACGGATTTGTCCGAAATCGAGTACGAGACAGAATCCCTGCGTATTCGTGTCGCCAAAAAAACCCACGTTGTTACTTCCTCGGCAGCGGTTGCGTCTCTTCCGCCCCCAGCATCGGCGAAAACCCCTGATGCACCCGAGTCCCCGCCAGACGGTACAGTCATCAAAGCCCCGCTTGTTGGCACAGTCTATCGCGCCCCTGAACCCGGTGCACCCCCCTTCATCAACGAAGGCGACACCGTCAAAAAAGGCGATACCCTGCTGATTATCGAAGCCATGAAAACCATGAACCCCGTGCGCGCCCCCGCCAGCGGCACCATCACAGCCATTCTTGTCACCGACGGCGCACCCATAGAGTATGGCGAACAGCTCGTCATTATGACGCCTTAATCTGTATCATGTTCGAAAAAATTCTCATTGCCAACAGAGGAGAAACAGCCCTGCGTATTCATCGTGCCTGTCGCGAGATGGGCATCCACACTGTTGCGGTGCACTCGGAAGCCGACTCGGATGCCATGCACGTTCGCCTTGCCGATGAAAGTGTGTGCATTGGCCCGCCGCCAGCCCATGCCAGTTACTTGAACATTCCCGCTATTCTTACGGCGGCGATTATGACTCATGCCGATGCCATTCATCCCGGCATCGGCTTTCTTGCCGAAAATGCCCGCTTTGCCGAAATGGTCGAAGAGCACAACATCACGTTCATTGGCCCTTCTGCCGAGCATATCCGTCTCATGGGCGACAAAGCCCAAGCCCGCAGTGCCGCTATCAAAGCAGGCCTCAACGTCATCCCCGGCTCAGAGGTGCTCCCCCATAATGACCAGCAATGCCGTAAAATCGCAAAAGATATAGGCTACCCCGTCATCATCAAAGCCAGCGGCGGCGGCGGCGGAAAAGGCATGAAAATCGTCCATGACGACAAAACCCTCAAAGAAATGATACCCCTCGCACGTAGCGAAGCAGAAAAATTCTTCAAAAACCCCGACATCTATCTAGAAAAATATCTCAACCCCACGCGACACCTCGAAGTGCAAATTCTGTGTGATAAACACGGCAATGTCGTCCACTTACACGAAAGAGATTGCTCGATGCAACGGAGCCACCAGAAAGTCATCGAAGAAACACCTTCACCCGCCCTCAATCAAGAAACAAGAGAAAAACTCTGTGCCGCTGCCGCCCAACTCGCAGAAAAAATCGGCTACGTCAGTCTCGGCACCGTCGAGTTTCTCTACAGCAACGGCAAGTTTTACTTCATCGAGATGAACACACGCCTACAAGTGGAACACACCATCACCGAAATGACCACAGGACTCGATTTGGTGCGTGAACAAATTCTCATCGCCGCCGGCAAGCCTTTCGAAAAAAAACAGGACGACATTATCGCTTATGGACACGCCATAGAATGTCGCATCAATGCCGAAGACCCACAAACTTTTACGCCCTGCCCCGGCACCATCGACGACTATCACGCCCCCGGCGGACTCGATGTGCGCGTGGACTCGGCGCTCTATGCCGGCTACACCATGCCACCATGGTATGATAGCCTCATCGCTAAACTCATCGTGCACGGAAAAACCCGCAACGAATGTCTCATGCGCCTACGAAGAGCCCTAGAAGAATTCGTCATCGACGGTATCAAAAGCACCATCCCTCTGCACCAAAAAATTATCACGCAAAGCGACTTCATCGATGCGACCTACCACACCGCCTGGCTCGAACAGTTCCTCAAAGACCATGAAATATGATCCCTCACGTCTTGTTCTTTTGACTCCGGAAATTACCTTGCGTGCTTACACGCTTGGTCTTTTTCCTATGGCACAATCGCGTAACGATGAACAGATTTTCTGGCTTGACCCGCCCCGCCGCGGCATTATCATTCCGCAATCCTTTCACACGCCTCGAAGGCTACGGCGCACCATGCGCGCCACCGCCTACCGCATACGATACAACCACCAATTCGATGAAGTGGTTGCCCACTGCGCGCAACAAACAGCCCACCGCAAAGATACATGGCTTAATCGTCCGATTATGCACCTGCACCATCAGCTGCACAAACAAGGCTACGCCCACAGCATCGAATGCTACCACGAAGACAAACTGGTTGGCGGTCTCTACGGCATCGCCCTCGGCGCCGTTTTTTTTGGCGAAAGCATGTTCTCTCGCAAAACCGACGCCAGTAAAATCGCCCTGTGCCACCTCGTGCAACGCCTCATCGAAAAAAGGTTCCGCCTGCTCGACACACAATTCATCAGCGAACACCTCAAACAATTCGGCGCACAAGAAATTCCCCGAGACAACTACCGACTGCTTCTACAAGCCGCCCTGAAGGGGCCTCATCGCCTCTTCGACGACAGTCGCCCGCAGCAACCTGCCCTCACCCTGACCCTTCCTTAAGCTCTGCCGTGTCACGAAGGGGCTCGTTCAAAACAATCGACAACCCACAAGTCATAAACCGGATGGGCAAGACTGGATAAAGCCGGCGAACTCGCAAACATCCAGCCACGAAACACCAGAGCATCCTCATTGCTCTTATCATGCACCTCGAGCCAAACACTGGTTTCCGGGAACTCTTCCGGGGGCTTCTTAAAACAAGCACGAGCAACAATACGCATGGCATCCACCTCTATGGTGTCACCGACACGCACATCGATGGTTTGCGGTAGGGCTGCTATCTTATCGAGAAGACGCAACCGCACCCACTCGCCACGAATATCCTCCGCATAAGCAGAAAACAAACCGCTCATCGCCACAGCGAGAATGCCAACAAGGATACTCCCTATCAACCCCCGCTGAAAGCGCGCACGTTTCATCCTTTTGGTTATCCTTTTGGGTATTGTCATGACCTGTCGGTTTTTTTCTGGTACGGATCTCGCAAGCCTTTAACTAAATTATGAAGGACGTTGCGCATCTGGTCGGCATCACACCCTATCAGGACGGCTTCTTCCATGACATCTTGCAACGTGGCTGCCACTTCATCGATGTTCTGATTGAGCACGTTGAGTTTTTCATAGCACGTAAGGGGTTCACCCTGTGGGGTGTGCCACACGGTCGTATCAGGCATGCTGGTTTTTTTCATGCCCTGTTTGTGCTTGCTCTTCCCTTTGTTTTGTGTCGCGTCACTCGTCTTCACTGCCCGCAGCCAAGAAGATGATTCGGCTGACTTTATCCTCGATGGACTTAAAATCATGAGTCCTCAGGATGCTGTCGCCCGCCGCCATAATGTTTTTGTCGCTACCACGCACAATGTTGAGAAATTTCGAGCCTGACAAACCTTCACTGGCAACGTAGACTTCGCTGTCTTGCGGCAAACTGAGGTCTTTACGGACAGAGAACATGACTCGTGCTTCGTAATCTTTGACATCGAGATAGACTTTTGTGACCGAGCCGACTTTGACTCCACGCATGCGCACGTCGGAGCCTGCTCGCAATCCGCCCACTCGTCCGAAGGACGCGTTATACTCGACTCCCTCCTCGACTGTGACTCGCACGACGCTGGCGGCGTACAGCACGAAAGCCAACGCGCCCAAGACGACCACCAAGCCTGTCAGATGTTCTATGATATTTCTTCCACTCATTGATTTTGCGCCTCCGTATTGCGCGGGTGTCGGTTATTGGAATTGGGCTTGTGTCGCCCGTTCTTTTTCTTCTCGCATGCGTCTTTCGCCCTGGGCGATAATCTGGTCGAGAAGGTCGCTCAACTCAATGGAGCTTTCTGTATAAAAGATGACGCCGCCATCACTCAAAAGGGTTTCTTCGCCGCCGGGTTCGATGACGATGAATTTCGAGCCAAACAAGCCATCGGTCTGTATCGAAGATGAGCTGTCCCGTGGAATGGCGATAGCGGTATCCATGATACTCATCAACACGGTTACGATAGCATCTGGGCTGATGCTTTTATCGACAACTTTACCCACGTAGGCACCTGCCAGATAGACATTGTCGCCCACTTTCAAGCCTGAGGCATCGGAGAATTGTGCACTCAGCGTATAGCCGCTGAAGTCGCTTTCGCCGCTGAAGTCATGCCCATAGCGCACCAGAGACATGACTGTTACAATCATGATGGTGCCGATGAGAATGTTTTTGACATAATCGCTCATAACGCTCTCCTTGTGTTTTCTGTTGTCGGCAACCATGCTTGATAATCGCCTGTGCCTGCGGGACGCTTTTGATTGAGACGGGCAGATGCCTGTGGCAACCATGCCTTTCTTGTGCCCGTCCAGTTGGGACGTGGGGGACGCAAAAAGAAAGGGGCCTGCGCACGAGTCTCAGAACTCGGCACAGTATCATCCGTATGGTGCAACCAAGCATGCCACATCGGCGCAATACGGCTCGCCTCCGCAACGCCGACACCAGCATAGACAACCCAACGCCGCTCACGACCATTCTTGTGCGGATAAAGACCAAGACGACCCGCAGAACGACGATAATAACGGTTGCCATAAACGTCACAACCCACATAATGCCCCATCAGGCGGCAACGCAAACGATTCCAAAAAGCACGCATCAGCATTCTCTCTTAAAACACATGACAACACCCCTCCCTGTTAATTCATAACCATTATGAAAAAAAAAACAACCCCTCTTTACACACATCGATACGCTGTCCGCAACCTCACCTGTGTGCGCGGCGACACCACGCTTTTCCATGATATCAGCTTCGATAGTGTCGGGCACACCTGTCTACACATTACCGGCTCTAATGGTAGCGGTAAAAGCAGCTTACTCAAGATTCTTGCTGGGCTTTCTTCTGCCCATTCAGGCACGCTATGTTGGTGCGATACGCAAGAAGCCCCGTGTGCCCATCATGTGCTCTATGTCGGACACGAGTTGGCTCTTAATAGTGCGCTAACGCCCTACGACAACATCGTGTTTTGGGCACAAGCACGCCAGTGCCCCTCTACCCCCGACGTGATACGTTCTGCCTTAACCGCCTTCGATGTTGCCCATCTCGAAGCGGTGCCCTGTGCGTTGCTCTCGGCAGGACAAAAAAAGCGCACAAGCCTCGCTAAACTTCTTATAGACGAGGATGCCCCCCTATGGCTTCTCGATGAACCTTATGCCAACCTTGACTCACAAGGACAAAAAACCCTGCAAGGCATCATCGAGAATGCACAAAAAAAAGGAGCAATCATCATCCTTGCCCGCCACGAGAACGCCCCCGAGCGCGCATTGCCGTGCGACCAGACCGTGACGCTGTGAAACGATGTTGTGCGTTTTTTTGGCTCTGATTCGACGCGATATGGCTGTTGTCCTCCGCAACGGACAACTCAGTAGCACGCTGTCCTTCTTTATCATGGTGGTGGTGTTTTTTCCCCTAGCCATAGACCCCGCCAGCCTCGACCTCGCCGCTATCAGCCCCGCTATCATCTGGATAGGCTTGTTTTTGGCTGCCCAACTCCCCCTAGAACGATTGCTCCATGATGATTACCAAGACGGCTCTCTTGCCCTGTGGTCGCTGACCCGAGCCCCCCTCGAAGTCATCGCAACAGCAAAATACGCCGTCGCTTGGCTCACCGCAAGTCTGCCCATGATTTTTGCTGCTCTCGCAAGCGGTATGCTCGTCTATCAATGGCCCATGGATGCTATCCTAAACAATATGCTCACGATACTTGTCGGCAGCTTATTGCTGACCCTGATAAGTTTATTGACCCGCTGTCTGACTCTTGGCAGTCGTGGTGGCAAAGGCTTGATTTATCTTATGAGCATGCCTCTATCGTTGCCAACGTTGATTTTTGGCGCTGCTTCCCTACGCACCCATACGCCAACAGACCTCAACACAAGCATAGATACAGAGACAACAACAGCCCTGATTCTTCTGTCTCTGCTCTTGCTGGCGACGTTGATACCCATGTTGTGGGCGAGTACCCTTGCTCTGCGTAACGCCATTTCGCATCAGTAACATCGAGAAGTGCCAGAAGTGGACATACCCAAACAAAAACCTTAGACTACGTTTATGACGATGCCGCACACACCTGCCCGTAAAAAAACCGCAAGCCCCGCAGCAAGCTTATGGCACTGGTTTACGCCAACGTACTTCCGCGCTGTCAGCGGACGAGTCACACCCATTGCTCTTGTTCTTTTGCTGGTAACCCTGCCGACGGGGTTAGCCTATGCGTTTTTTTTATCGCCGCCCGACTACTTGCAAGGCGAAACTGTGCGTATCATGTATATTCACGTACCCTCAGCGTGGTTGGCTCTTGCTCTTTATGGGGCGATAGCCGTTGCTAGCGGTATTACGTTGACGTTGAAGTTACCCATGGCGGGTCACTTTGCGACTGCCGCATCCCCTGTGGGTGCGTGCTTTACGGCTATTGCCCTGATTAGTGGCAGTCTGTGGGGCAAACCTACGTGGGGCACATACTGGGTATGGGATGCACGTCTGACGTCGATGCTGGTGCTCTTCTTCTTTTATCTCGCCCACAGTGCCATGACGCAAGCCTTCAAGCAACAAGAACGAGGACAACAAGCAGCAAGTATCCTCGCCATTGTCGGCGCACTCAACCTGCCCATTATCAAATGGTCGGTAGAGTGGTGGCATACCCTCCATCAGCCCGAAAGTATCTCGTTCATTAACCCAAGCAGCCACATCGATATCAGCATGCTTATTCCCTTAGGCTTAATGACGGTGGCTCTTTTTTCCTACGCGACCATCGTCATTACCGCCCGCATGAAGCTTGCTATTCTCCAACAAAAATGGCAAAGCCTCTTATACCAAAAAACCCGTAACCGCTCCTGAAGGCTTCGCGACAAGACCATGTGGACCAACTTCGTTAATTGTCTGAATATGGACGGCTACGGCATCTTTATTGTGCCGTCTTGGCTGAGTGCGTTCATCATTTTGTCTGTCCTGTTCATTCATACCCAACGCCAGCTCACTAAGCTCCGCCGCCGCATGGCGCGGGACCAATGAAAGTTAAAACCTTTCGCCTAACACTTTTATTGAGTGCTCTCGCCGCCGCGAGTAGCGCAGTTGCCCTTGCTCTTTATATTCTTGGCGACCAGCTGGTCTACTATTACGTTCCCTCCGACATTGACCCGCACCAGCTACCTGCCCGCACCCTGCGCTTAGGGGGGCTGGTGGAAGAAGGCTCATTGACCCAGCACCACGACTCTGAGGCTCTTGCGTTTTATATCACCGATCTGAAGACACGCCTGCCTGTCGTCTTTCGGGGTATTCCTCCCGCTCTCTTTCAAGAAGGCAGAGGCGTCGTTGCCGAAGGACGCTTCCGCACCGACGGCACCTTTCAAGCGAGTCTCATCCTCGCAAAACATGACGAGACCTACATGCCCCCCTACGTCGCCAAGTCCTTGCAAGCTCAGCACGATACCCCCACCGATACCCCTTATGATAATTGAGCTGGGACACTTTGCTTTTATTGTTGCTTTGGGGAGTAGCCTGATGCAAGTCGTCTACCCCTTCCTAGCGGGAAAAGACGCTCTCGCTAGCCCTGCCACCACGTCTGTTTTAAGCAAGGTTGCCGATGTGACCGCTCTAGCAGTGGGGCTATCGTTCATTTCTGTCATGTATGGGTTCTGGCAGGCTGACTTTTCCATACGCCTCGTTGCCGGGCATGGACACAGCACTTTACCTTTGCTCTATAAACTCACCGCTGTGTGGGGTAATCACGAAGGCTCAATGCTGTTATGGGTCCTCATGCTCAGCCTGTTTAACCTTTTTATCTGTCGCCACAAAAGAAGCGACGAAACGTTTTCACCGCTTATCAATCGAGCAGCCGTCACACAAGCCTCTATCACGTGCGGGTTTATTCTGTTCGTTCTTTTAACGTCCAATCCCTTTAGTCGTCTTTTCCCTGTGCCCATAGAAGGTAGCGAGCTCAACCCGTTGTTGCAAGATATTGCTCTGGCCGCCCACCCACCGCTGTTATATGTGGGTTATGTCGGCTTTTCGGCTATTTTCTCCTATGCGGTCGCCGCTCTATGGTATGGCACCCTCGACAAAAAATGGGCTCAGCTGGCAAAACCCGCAACCTACGTGTCCTGGGGTGCCCTCAGCGCCGGTATCACACTCGGCAGTGCCTGGGCGTATTACGAACTCGGCTGGGGCGGATTCTGGTTCTGGGATCCCGTAGAAAATGCCTCCCTCATCCCTTGGATTACCGCAACGGCATTCCTCCATACCCTTTCCGTTTTCGAAAAAAAAAGCACCTTCCCCTATTGGACACTTTTTCTTGCCCTCAGTTGCTTCTGCTTTTCTATGGTCGGCACATTCCTCGTGCGCTCAGGGGTGCTCATTTCTGTCCACAGCTTTGCCAGCGACCCCCACCGAGGCTTATTCATTCTGGCTCTTATTGCCACCTATAGCCTCGCTGCCTTTATGCTGTTTGCCCTGCGTCTCCTACAAGCCCCGCCCGCACAACCCTTCCACCCTCTATCACGAGAGTCCGCCATCATGGTCAACAACCTTCTGACAACGACTCTCGCAACCTGCATTTTTCTCGGCACAATCTATCCGCTGATTATCGAAGCCCTACACGCCCAAACCATCTCAGTGGGGCCTCCCTTCTTTAACCATATTGGTGGTATCATTGTCCTACCCATGTTAATTGCGATGACAGTCGTGCCTCTGTTACGTTGGCAGAAAACCGATTGGCATACCCTTCTTCCCGCCCTAACAAAAAACCTTGTCGTGCTTGTTCTTGCCCTCGCCGGCATGGCATGGTGGCACGGCTATACGTTGTCGCTGGCTGTTGTCGTTCTTGCTCTAGCAGCAACGTTGCTCCTCATAACCCTTGTGGATTACGTCACATTATTGGCACAACGAACAACCTTGTCGGCATCGCAGCACGCGATGTCTCTCGCCCACAGCGCGTTTGCCATGATGCTCATCGCCGCTATCAGTGCTTCCCTCGGACAAGAAGAAAAAATCCAATTCCAACGACTAGGCGAAAGTGTCCCCTTACGCGAGTGGCAGGCGACCCTCATCGATGTGCGAGAAACAACCCAACAAAACTATATCAGTCAAACCGCCCAGCTCCGCTTTACCACCCAAGAAGGTGCCTACGCCTTTACGCTCTTTCCAGAAAAACGCTTTTATCCCGCCTCACAGACAACAACAACAGAAGCCGCCATTCACTCGACCCTACGAGGTGACGTCTATGTCGCCTTCGACACGCCCCTTCAGGAGACTGAGCCCCTCCCATCTTTATCATCATCTTCTCTTGCACAAAATGACGTCTGGACGACTCGCCTATGGTTCAAACCTTTTGTTATCTGGATTTGGTTCAGCGGCGCGCTCATGGTCTTTGCAGCCCTCATTCTTATAATCAAACGCCGCCCGTCTCGCCAAAGTCGTATCGTCTGACGTTATCATGCCCCCACCCCTTTTTTATCGTCTTCTTCCTGTTTACGGCATTCTTTTTCTTGCCCTTGTTTTTGCCTATGCGTTCACGGACGAGCCCACTGTGCCGTCACCGATGGCAACAACCCATGCCCCCGCACCCAAGTGGTACCTCGTGCGTCTCGATAAACCTGAAACCTTGAGTCCTGAGGTTCTGCACGGACGTGTCTCTGTCGTCAATTTCTTTGCTTCCTGGTGTCTGCCCTGTGTTGCTGAACATCCGCATATCACCGCCCTTGCCGAGCATTACCCACAGGTTCTGCGCGTGGGTATCGCCTATAAGGATTCGCCGCAAGACGCACAGCGTTGGCTCGATACGCACTCGAATCCGTATACGTTTGTTGCTCTCGATCCTGTCGGCAGAAATGCCCTACAATGGGGTGTCAGCGGCGTCCCTGAAACCTTTCTCATCGATACACAAGGACGCATACGCTACCACTTGCGTGCCCCTATAGACCCTGTTACGTTAACCGAATCACTCGTGCCTCTTCTTGAGGGTCTCCTTGCCGAAAAACCCTAACCCCCCTCATGCCTTTCCTTTTCATCATAGCCTTACTTGTGCCCGCCCCGCTTGTCGCGTTAGAACCGGGCGAGAGTCTCGCTGACCCCGTTTTAGAAGAACGTGCCCGCAGCTTAAGCCGTAACATTCGTTGCCTTGTCTGTCAAAATGAAAGCATCGATGAATCGCAAGCCCCCCTTGCCCGAGACTTACGCCTGCTCGTGCGCCAAAAAATCCAGCAAGGCGACAGCGACGACGACATTCTGCTTTGGCTACGCGCCCGTTATGGCGACTTTGTCGTGTTTACCCCACCCTGGCAACCGTCTACGTATGCCCTATGGCTTGTGCCGATGCTCGTGTTCGCGGTGGGCTCGTTCATCATCGCCCGCTTCTTTTGGAAACAACGATGACGGCACCCTATTTACCTTTGCTTTTTGCTTGTGCCAGTCTGATTCTGGCAATCTACCTCTACGTCTATGAGGCGAAGCTGCCCCCTCAGCCTGCCTTGCGGAGTCTCGGTCTGGGTGCACTGAGCCTCTCGGTTGTCTTGTATCTCTTGTTAGGCACACCCCATCTGCCCGCCTACCCGCACCACGAGCGCACCGCCTTGTTTGCGCCACCTGCTGATATGCCCTCTCTATCAGACGAACAGGTGCGGGCGATTATCATTCGTGCCGAAGAAAAAGTGCGCACCACACCGCAAGAGCCCCTCGCTTGGCAGATGCTCGCAAGGGCGTGGCTGATGGTAGACGAAGTCATGCGCGCCGAAAAAACCTTGCAAGATGCCCTCGAGCATTTTCCCAACTCTATCGAACTGCTCAGCGATACCGCCCAACTCATCCAAAGCCAACACGCTCAAGATGCCGTTCCCCTATGGCAACGCCTGTTGCGTGTAGATCCGCACCATCCACAAGCCCTATGGTTCCTCGCCCTGCACCACCAAGCCCAAGGCAACAACACCAAGGCACGCACCCTCCTACAGCAACTCGCCCAAAGCAACCCCAACAACCCGACAATTCTCGAAGCCGTGCAACACCAGCTCGACACACTCCCCTCCCCCTAACAAGACGTCTTATGACTCCCCACATGAGTCCCCGCATGAGTCCACGTAAGCATGCCAGTCTCCTTGTGCGTCTTGGAGCCACCACGCATCTTTATCCTGTCGATAGTTACTGACCTGTAGAGCCACTTTACCGCCGCCGCGGGGTATTTCCACCATAAAGGGTGGCACACACAACCCCGATAATCCAGCCCGAGCTTGCTCCACAAGGGCTAAGCCTCTTTTCAATCCAACACGAAAGTGTGCTGTCCCTGGTGCTCGATCTAAGTGATGCAAAGCATAGGGCTTGATTCCCGCAGCCACCATCCCGCGCCAGAGCTGAACCAGAGTCGTCGGGTCATCGTTAATCCCCTTCAAAAGAACACTCTGACCCAGCACAATAACACCCGTGCGTCTCACGCGCTGACAAGCCACGCGCACCTCTTGCGTCACTTCCGCAGGATGATTGCAATGCACCACCAGATAGAGCGGCTTAGCACAAGCAGAAAAAACCGCCATCATACCATCGGTCATCCGTGCTGGCTCTGCCATCAACACGCGGCTATGCACTCGAATGACACCGATATGCTCTATGGACGACAGAGACGTTATAATCTCCTCCAGCCTACGCAAGCCCAACATCAGCGGGTCACCGCCAGTAAGAATAACGTCGAAAATCTCTTTGTGGCTACGTATATAGGCATAAGCCTGTTGCAGGTCATCCGGGCTCAGCATCGGTTCTTTGGGACCAATGCGTGCTCGTCTGAAACAAAAGCGACAATACACCGGGCACACCGCAAGGGGCTTAAGAAGCACCCTGTCCGGGTAGCGATGGACGACTCCCTTGACCGGGCTATAGGCTTCATCGTAGGTTGGGTCATCTTCTTCGTCTTTGTCCTGATACCCCTCAGCTAAAGACGGCACGTATTGTTTGGCGAGCATAGCCCCGATGGCCCCGCCTTGCTTGATTCGTTGAGCGATTCCCCGTGGCATCCGCACCGCATAGCGCGCTTCGATAGCACGCAAAGAAGGGGCTTGCTCCTTAGCCAGCACGCCTTCCGCCACCAACCCATCTAACCCGATTAACGCTTGCTCTTGCCTTTCATTACTCATCGGCTCTATCCTTCTTGCCATGAATGCGCGCCCACCACAGCCCCCTACCATCGATGCGGCTCTGCACCAGCTGCAGCTGCATATTATCCTGAAAATCCATGCTTACATGCAAGAACAGGGGCTTGTCCATATCACGACTCCGCATCTACAACAACATCCACCCTACGAATACCATATTCATCCCTTTATGACACACTATGAAAGTCACGAAGGACACAAACAGCCACGCTATCTCCACGCATCGCCCGAGATAGCCATGAAAACATATCTCGCACAAGAAGGACGCTCCTGCTACCAAATCGCCCGAGTCTATCGTAACCGCGACAATTCACCCTTGCATAAATCCGAATTCATGATGCTCGAGTGGTATCGCATAGACGGCACGTCCCAAGCGATGATGGACGACTGCCAACAGATTTTGCTTCTTGCCCTCGCTGAAGCCCAACGCACGTGCTTTTCTCACAAGGAAGCGGTGTGTGCCGCCAAGCCCTACAAAAAAAGAAGCATGCAGGATATTTTTCGTGACTATTGCGGTATCGACCTCGCATCCTGTCTGCACAAGCAAGCACCTTATGGCGATACATCCGCCATTAAAGAACAAGCCCGCATGATAGGGGTGCACTGTAGCGATGGTGACTCGTGGACGGATGTCTTTGACCGATTGTTTGTCGCTCATATCGATGGCGAGCTAGGGCGTAAGACTCCTCTTTTTGTGACCGATTATCCTCGTCCTTTGTCGTTCATGGCACAGCCCAGTAGCGATGACTCTCGTTTTTGTCAGCGTATGGAACTTTTTGTCTGCGGTGTCGAAATTGCCAACGGCTACCTCGAATGCCAAGACGTTGATGCCAATCGTCAAGCCTTCATCGACAATCATGCCCAACCGAATGAGGCTTTTTTGGCAATGCTCCAAAAGCACCCTTTGCCGTCTTGTTATGGTATGGCTCTTGGTCTCGACCGTCTGGTTATGCTGGCAAGCGGTGCGCCGACTATCCAGCACGTCCCGTAAGTTTGTAGCGGGGTTGTGTCCTCATCGGCATCATACGTTGAAACTGCTGCACCGCGTAGACGCACCCTCGTGGATGGTGCCAGATTGCCGACAGCATCGCGACATAGTCGGCACCGCAACGGCGTAGGATCCTTAGGTGTTGCAAGCCGATGCCACCGATAGCAACGACAGGGATACGTCCAATTCGTTGCCACTGGTGCAAAAGGCGCAGACGCGCGGGCATGACTCGAGTTTTGCTTGTGGTTGGAAACAGGCAGCCAAAAGCGACATAATCGGCGCCACTTCGTTGAGTCACAAGCCCCTGTCGTAACGAGCCATAGCAGCTGACGCCCAGAAGAGCGTGCGCACCCATACGGCGACGCACCATGCTGGGTGTACCATCGTCCTTGCCGATATGGACACCATCTTCGCCCACACCCGCCTGCCTATCATTGATGATGAGACGCACACCCCACTCGTCACAAAGGTGCCGTAAGCGTTTGAGCTGGCGCGCCTGTCCTTGTGTATCGTTGCTAGCGTCCTTTTGTCGCCATTGCACGTAAGCAATACAGCCGCGCCTTACCGCGCGCAACATCATAGCCAGTTGTTCGTGGTGCCAGTCGTCCCACTGTGGCGGCGTCAGTACATACAGACGCATTACGGGCAGACGCATTAATTGTCCTCGATAAGGGTGCCGCCCCAACAATCTGCGACCGCCCGCAGCCTTGCGGTATCGCCCTGTATGCGCACTCGCACCGCCAGACCCAGACGCAACGCACGCAAAGCATGCCCCACATGCTCGTCACAATCGAGAACCAGCAACAAAGGCACATCGGGAAAATGCTCACGCACCCGAGACGACAACCCATAAAACCAGCCCACGCCCAAAGACCCATGCAAATGACGGGCACTGACAGCCATCAAGGCCTCGCCTTGCGATGCCCCCTGCGATGCCTTATGACACAAATCCCATAGCTGCTCCCTATCATGGAATATCACCGATGGGGCTGAGTGCAACGTATCGTCCATGCCGACACTCTCCTTACGTAACGACACCCGCCAAAACGCCCGCGCTATCGAGCATACGATTAGAAAAGCCCCACTCGTTGTCATACCACGCCACCACGCGCCCTAATCGTCCGTCTACCACTTGCGTCTGTGTCGCATCAAAAATCGAACTGGCAGCGTGATGATTGAAGTCCACCGATACCAAAGGCAAGTCGTTGTATGCCAAAACGCCCCTAAGGGAGCTCTGTGCAGCTTGGCTCATAACATCATTCATCGCCTCACAAGTAAGAGACTTTTCTGCCGTAAACGTCAAATCCACCAGAGAAACATTTGCGGTCGGCACTCGCACTGCACAACCATCCAGCTTACCATCGAGGTGGGGCAACACCAATTTGACCGCACGAGCAGCCCCGCTCGTTGTCGGAATCATCGACAACGCCGCCGCCCGCGCCCGACGCAAGTCCTTATGCCACGTATCCACAGGCGACTGGTCACCCGTATACGAGTGAATGGTCGTCATATAGCCTCGCTCAAAACCAAAGTGCTGGTCGAGAAGATGAACCACAGGCACAAGGCAATTGGTCGTACACGAAGCATTAGAAACAACCTGATGGTCTTTTGTCACGGTATCGTGATTGATACCATACACCACAGTTAAATCGGCATCCGTGCAAGGAGCCGAAACTAAAACGGCACGGGCACCCGCAGCAAGATGGGCAGAAGCCTTGTCTCGAGACGTAAAACGACCACTACACTCTAAAACAATATCGATGCCCCAATCGCGCCACGGCAAATCACTCGCAACGCCCTGCTGCAAAAAACGAACAGAGCCACGAGAAGTCGTCAACGTATCGCCAGACAAACTCAGCTCGTCCGCAACAGCACCATGCACGCTGTCATAACGTAAAAGATGGACAAGACTAGGTGCATCGCCCAAGTCATTAATCGCAACAATATTGAAAGGAGTCTTCTGACGCTCGAGCCATGCTCGAAACACCAGTCGTCCAATACGCCCAAAACCGTTAATCGCAACCTTTACGCTCATGTTGAATCACCACGTTTATACTGTTTGACGTCATAGCCTTGTTCTGTAAGAGCCTTCTGCAATGACTGGGTTACGTGCACAAGCCCTTTGCTGTCGTAGCCGCGCAACACCACATTAACGCCCAAGTCCTTCGAAGTGAACCACGGATAGCTGCCGATATCGATATCGTGGTGGCGTTTTTGGTGGTCGTCTAGGATAGGGGCGATGTCTCCTTCGGCACAGGCACAGGCTAAGGATGTCGAGTGCATGACTCGTCCGCCCCGCAAGCTGCCGACCACGCCACGCAACATTGCCTGCATGATAAGCGGCACACCCGCCATAACCAAAACATTGCCCATACGATAGCCCGGGGCATGACTAATAGGATTATCAATCAATACGCTCCCTTTCGGGACATAAGCCATTTTTTTGCGGGATTCGTTCAAACGCTCGCCATAGTGGTGACGCAAACGCGCCAACGCCTCCTCATCACAGACCAAAGGACAACAAAACGCACGCGCCACCGCAACAGACGTCCGATCATCGTGGGTTGGTCCAATGCCCCCCGTCATCAACACATAATCATAACGAAAACGCAAAATCGTCACCGCCTCCGTAATGGCTGCCTCGTCATCTTCGACGATGCGCACCTCCGACAAAACAATGCCATGAGCATGCAACGTTTCGGCAATAAAAAAAATGTTCTTATCTTGCGTCCGCCCTGATAAAATCTCGTTGCCAACGATAAGGGCAGCAGCATGCACGTCCCGCGTGCGACTTTCCTTATGATTCTGCTCTGTCATCACAACCCTACGAACAATGCAATTTCGAGACCCCCTCATACCAGGACACCTGCTTCAACGTTATAAACGTTTTCTCGCAGATGTTAACATAAACATACACGAGAAACCGCAACAAATAACGGCACATTGCCCCAACCCGGGCTCGATGCTCGGCGTTGCCGAACCCAACAGCACCATCTGGCTGTCCAGGCAGCACAACCCAAAAAGCAAGCTGGCTTGGCAGTGGCAACTCACCGAAACACAGCACTCCCTTGTCGGCATCAATACCCTCAACGCCAACGCCATCGTTGCCGATGCCCTCGCCCGCCAAACCCTAGAGCCTTTTGCCCACTACCCAACCCTAAAACGAGAAGTCTCCCTTAAATCCCCCACAAAAAAACCCACTGATACCCCCACCGAAACCCCCACCGAAACCATGCGTGTGGACTTTGTGCTCAGCAACGGCAATACGCCACCCTGCTATCTCGAAGTCAAAAATGTAACCATGCGCGCACCAACACCACAAGCTTATGCGTCTTTCCCTGATTCTATAACAACTCGCGGGCAACGTCACATGCGCGTGCTTGCTGACATGGCAGAACAGGGGCTCAACACGGCCGTGCTGTTCGTTGTGCAACGCAGCGATTGCCAAGCCTTTTGTCCCGCCGATGCCATCGACGCAAAATATGGAGAGGCTTTGCGGCACGCTCATCGTTGCGGCACACAGATTTATGCTTATGACTGTCAGCTCTCGCCACAGAGCATTACCCTACGCAACGCTCTACCTATTCTCCTGTAACATGCCTTCCGCTCATATCCCTATCCACCAACCCCAAGACTTCCAACACATGGCAGAGGCAGGTCGACTCTGTGCGACTTGTCTCGACTATATCACGCCTTTCGTTCAACCTGATGCCACCACCGAAGACATCGATGCTCAATGCCACCAATTCATCACCCAACACGGGGCTATCCCCGCACCCCTCAACTATCAAGGCTATCCCAAATCGATTTGCACCTCTATCAATCACGTTGTCTGCCACGGCATCCCCAGCAAACGAGTCCTCAAAAACGGCGATATCCTCAATATCGACATCACCGTCATTTACAACGGATGGCATGGCGATAGCTCACGCATGTTCGTCATCGGCAAACCCAGTATCAAAGCCCAACGCCTCATCGATACCACCTATCAAGCCCTGATGCTCGGCATTGAAGCAGCAAAACCCGACAACACCCTGGGCGATATCGGCTACGCCATCCAAAGCCACGTAGAAAAAAACAGATTCTCGGTCGTGCGAGAATTCTGCGGACACGGAATCGGACGAGTCTTCCACGACTCCCCACAAATCCTACACTACGGCAGACCCAAAAATGGCACCGTCCTCAAACCAGGCATGTTCTTCACCATCGAGCCTATGGTCAACGCCGGCAAAAAAGACGTCAAAATCCTACAAGACGGCTGGACTGCCGTCACAAAAGACCGCTCCCTATCGGCACAATTCGAACACACCATCGGCATCACCGAGGAGGGCTGCCAAATTTTCACGTTGTCGCCTAAAAACTACCACTACCCCCCCTACACGTCTTGACACCCTTGCCAGAAAAAGGCTACAATAAGCCGTGCCCCTTTGAAAAAAACACTGCGAAGAGCATACCTGTAAGGAGACCCACTATGAAAGTGCGCAATTCCCTCAAAGCCGCCAAGAAGCGTCATCGTGCGTGTCGCGTTGTGCGCCGCAAGGGCCGAGTCTATGTCATCAACAAAACCCAGCCTCGCTTCAAAGCACGGCAAGGCTAACAAAAATCCCCTCTTAGGACACCGAGAAAGATTACGACAAAGACTTCTCGAGAACCCAAGCATGCTCGGTGATTATGAACTCATCGAGATGCTCTTGCACTTTGCCATCCCACAAAAAGACACCAAACTACAGGCAAAAAACCTGTTCCACCATCACGACAAAAGCTTCAATAAGCTCTTCCAAAGTGACCATAACCAACTGCTCATCGAACGCTACGGCAACAAACCGATGCCCAAAAAGCGCAACGAGCCGCCCCTCTATATCGCCCTCATCCGCCTCGTGAGCGAACTCATCCATCGAACCGTCTGGGAAGGAATCAAAAACAAACCCACCATCAGCTCACAAGAAGAATTGGTGCGCTATCTCCGCTCGACCATCGGCTATAAAAGCCGAGAGTGTCTCAAAATCTTTTTTCTCGATAGCAAAAATCACATCATCTCTCGAGACAGCCCCTATTGCTCCTTCGAAATTGACGTCACAATCAACGACCCCGCCTACATCGCAACAAGTATTCGTGCCATTACCCTACAAGCCTTGCTGCGAGAAGCCCTTGGCGTCATTATTGCTCACAACCACCCAAGCGGCGATACGGAACCATCCCCTGCCGATATTCGTATGACAAAAGACATCGACCTTGCCCTCAAGCTGTTCGATATCACGCTACAAGATCACATCATTATTGGCTCGCAAGGCGTCTACAGCATGCGTGAACATAACTTCATCTAGGGCCTCTTCACTTTGTCCAAAGCCTTCAATCTGGCAATACGCATCATGTTGGTCGAGCCCGCCGTGCCAAAAGGTATCCCCGCCGTAATCACCACAACATCGCCAATAGACGCTATCTTTTCCTTCAAAGCCACTTGACATGCTTCTTCCACCATCTGGTTGACGCTCCGTAAGGCTTTAGCAATGACACAATAGACTCCCCAAACCATAGACAGCTGGCGCGCCGTCGTCTTTTTTGTTGTGATACCCAAAATACCAACGACAGAGCGTTCTCTCGACGCAAGACGCGCCGTCGAGCCCGACTCCGTATACGTAACCACAGCAGCTGCCTGCAACGTCGTCGCAGCATGAGCCGCGGACAAACTAATGGCATCAGCCATTGTCGGCTGCGGCGGCGGATGCCAGCTCTCCATAACAGAGCGATAGCCCGAATCGCCTTCCACCGACATAATGATGCGCTCCATCATCCGAACCGACTCAACAGGATAACGTCCCACCGCCGATTCTGCCGATAACGTCACAGCATCCGCGCCATCATACACTGCGGTTGCAACATCCGATGCCTCCGCCCGAGTCGGCGACGGCGCATGCACCATAGAATCCAACATGTGAGTCGCAACAACAACAGGACAACCCATACGACGACACATACGGATAATACGCTTCTGCTGAATCGGCACAACCTCAGGGGGCAACTCCACGCCTAAGTCGCCTCTGGCAACCATGACCGCATCCGATACCGCAATAATCGACTCGAGATTGTCAATAGCCAACTGATTTTCCATTTTCGTCAAAATATGGGTGCAACACCCCGATGGCAACATCGCCCGCACTCGCTCCACATCCTCCGCCCGCTGAACAAAAGACAAGGCGACCCAATCCACATCCAACGTCATAGCAAAAGCAAAATCCGCCTGATCCTTTTCCGTCAAAGCCGAACGCAAAATACTCGACCCAACAAAGCTCACACCCTTGTTCGATGATAACGCACCGCCAATCAACACCTGCGTATCCACATACCCCTTACCCTTGTCTCGCACCGACAAACGCAACTTGCCATCATCCAATAAAATGTCCTGACCCACCTCACAAGCCGACAAAACATCCTCATGCGGAAAATACACACGAGTCTCATCGCCATCCGACTCATCACTATCAAAACGAAACGATTCCCCCGACTGCAAAAAAACCTGCGAAGACCCAAAACGACCCAAACGCAACTTCGGGCCCTGCAAATCAACCATAATACCAATGCTATGATTCTTCTCTCGCTCAAGAGCACGAATAATCTCATAACGCTTCTTGTGCTCGTCATAACTGCCATGACTAAAGTTCAGACGAAAAACATCAACGCCCTTCTCGAACAGCTTCCGTATGACCTCATAATCCGACGAGGCAGGCCCCAAAGTCGCAATAATTTTCGTTTTACGCGAACGTTGCATGATAGACGGTATCCCTATAAAACTACCTTAGAAAACTTACGTTAGGTTCTCAAACGTCATACCCCTATCAACGTCAACACACAAGAGACTTTACTATGACTCCCCTTATCATCGATTCCCTCTATTGGGGCATTCCTTTTCTAGGCCTTCTTCTATCTATTGCGATTTTTCCGCTCGTCAACGCGACTTTCTGGCACGAGCATTTCGGCAAAATCACCATCGCATGGACTCTGCTGTTTGCTATTCCCTTTACGTACCAATTTGGCTTCGCCACCTCCTTCCACGAAATTTTTCATATTCTGCTTCTCGACTACCTACCATTTACGATTATCCTAACGGCACTTTATACCATTAGCGGCGGTATCCGTCTGCAAGGCAACTTTATGCCCACACCTGCGGTCAACACGCTTTTTCTCACGTTCGGCACGGTCATTGCCAGCTGGATTGGCACCACCGGTGCTGCCATGCTCCTTATCCGCCCCCTCATTGCCACCAACGAGCACCGTCAACATAAAACGCACATCATTATCTTTTTTGTCTTTTTGGTTGCCAACATCGGCGGCTCCCTGACGCCCTTGGGCGACCCACCCCTGTTTCTTGGCTTCCTCAACGGTATCCCCTTCTTCTGGCCCACAGAACACATGTTCCTCCCCATGCTGTTTGTCTCCATTATTCTGCTTGTTGCCTTCTGGTTCCTCGATAGCTATTACTATCGCCTCGAAGACCCGTCCGTCAAAATCAAACCGCCCCATCTCACACAAAAACTACAGGTGCAAGGCTTACAAAACCTACTTTTGTTGCTTATGGTCATTTTCGTTGTCCTGCTCAGCGGAATCGATTACCTTATCGAGACTCTCGGCAGGGCAAGCCTCTTCGGAGTGGAATTCAATGCCGTGCGCATCGTCAGCGGCTTGTGCATGATTGCCCTTACGCTTATCTCTCTCAAATGGACAGAAAAAGAGATACGCGTCGCCAATCATTTCAACTGGTTCCCGATGCAGGAAGTCGCCAAGCTGTTTTTTGGCATTTTCATTACAATTATCCCGGTCATCGCTTACCTCAAAACGAACACAGCGATGATGGATCCGTTGTTTACCATGTTTCCAAAAGAAGCAACGTATTTCTGGCTCACCGGTATTTTGTCGGCGTTTCTCGATAATGCGCCGACTTACCTTGTGTTCTTTAATGCTGCCGGCGGCGCCGAGACCTTGCTTGCCAATCCCACAACGTTACTGGCTATTTCTGCTGGAGCCGTCTTCATGGGTGCGCTGACCCTTATCGGCAATGCGCCCAACTTTTTGGTCTTTTCCGTTGCCAAAGAACGCAAGGTCAAAATGCCTTCATTTCTCGGCTATATGCTGTGGTCGGTGCCTATCTTGTTCCCGCCTTTCATCCTCGTAACGTGGATTTGGTTCCTCTAGGGA
Organism: Alphaproteobacteria bacterium GM202ARS2; assembly: GCA_014323835.1. Taxonomy (GTDB): domain Bacteria; phylum Pseudomonadota; class Alphaproteobacteria; order GM7ARS4; family GM7ARS4; genus GM202ARS2. The sequence continues at coordinate 99,108 of JACONH010000002.1, read as the reverse complement.
CGTTTTACGGTTGCCACTGCACGCGCCAGATAACGCCAGCGGTATCATCAGCAATCAAAAGACTCCCATCGACAGCAACCGCCACATCAGCGGGCTTGCCGAACACGTGCGCGGAGTCACCGACTTTGAAGTCATCATCGACTCGAAAACCACTCATAAAGACCTGATACGACCCCTCAGGTGCGCCATCAACAAACGGCACGTAAGCAACCAAATAGCCCTGTGGCACAATAGCATTCCACGAGCCATGCAACGCAACAAAAGCACCGCCGCGATACTCGGAAGGAAAAGCCTGTGCGTCATAAAACGCAAACCCTAACGGTGCCGAGTGCGACCGAAACAACACCTCAGGCACGCGGACAGTCTTGTCCCGCGGACGGTCGGCATAGTGACCAGGTTGCGGAAAGTCACCAAGATACGTATAGGGCCAGCCAAAAAAGTCACCTTGGTTAACAGAAGCCAAATAATCCGGCACCAGTTGGTCGCCCAATCCGTCTCGCTCATTGACCGTCGTCCACAGCACGCCGTCGCGCATCACCAAGCCCACCGGGTTGCGTAAACCTGAGGCATACGTCCAGTAGTCGCGACTGTTTTCTTGTAAGGCAAACGCCCGTATGGTTGCCCGCGGTTCGTCTTCGACACCAATGTTGCCACGAGAGCCCACCGCAACATAAAGCGTTTGCCCATCCTCACTGAAAGCAATGTTGCGAGTGCTATGCCCCCAGCCACTGGCGAGCGCGCCTTCTGCCGTCATGGCAACCCGCTCCTCTGCCTGACACAACGGCAGGGGCAAACGCCAAACATGGTCTACGTCCGCAACATAAAAAAACCCATCCTGTATCGCCATGCCATAGGGCGTATCAAAATCATCGGCACACATCCGCACGTCTTCGCCCACGCCATCGCCATCGTTATCACGTATATACGTGATTTTGTCCGCACCACTCTCGGCAACATAGACGCTACCCCTATCATCCACCAACAAACGGCGAGGATGCTCCAATCCTTCGGCAAACACATTGACTCGAAACCCCTTCGGCACCCGCGGAAGCATACCCCTTTTCCATGTTATGCGTTCCGCGCTGTTGGCTCGACTTGGCTCATCATACGGCTCTGGCAACGAGTCCACATCAATACGTATCACTGTGCCCGGCGGCTCTAAGCCTGAAACCTCCGCCATAACCTGCCCCGCCGTTATTATCAGCACAACGGCAATTAAAAAAACCTGTCTCATCCTATACCTCCATCCTTGCGGTGCGTTAGGTGTTCCTGTGTGTCATCGCCCAGCTCCAACGATACAATATCATCGCCCTGCCTATCAATCTTAGCAACGCTGGTATCCATCTCCTGTAAAGCCGTTACAGCCCCGTCGAAATGCCTTTTTAATTTTGCGTTGCGTTCACCCAATCGCCGCACATCCTGTAACAGCCCCTGAACTTTGTCTTGCACGAGAGCCGCTTGCTCCTGCATGCGAACATTTTTAAGCACCGCTCGCATGGTATTCAAAATCGCCCATAATGTCGTTGGCGATACAATGAAGACTCTTTTTTGTTGCGCTTCATCGACAACCCCAACACACTCGCGATAGAGCATGACGAAGACCGCTTCGCTCGGCACAAACATTAAGGCACGGTCGCTGGTCTCGCCGACAACAATATATTTTTCCGCCACCGCCCGCACTTGCTCACGCACCCTCGCCGCAAACTGCTTTAAGAGCTGGGGACGCTCGCCAGAATCCTTACACTCGGCTACCGCCTGATAATCTATCAATGGAAATTTCGAGTCAATAGACAACGGACCCAACGGCGCATCAAATTTAAGCAAACAATCGACTCGCACCCCCGTGCTAAAACGATGCTGAAACTGATAATAGCCAGCAGGCAGCTGGTCTTTCACTAAGGCTTCCAGACTTGCCTCGCCAAATGCCCCACGCGCCTGCGAATTATCCATCAAGTTCTGTAATTGCCGCACCTCGCCCGATAAATCCTTAATCGTGCCTTGTGCCAAATTCTGTAGCACAGTCATACGTTCCTCGATTCCCTTCAACGACTGCTGTTGACTCAAAGCAAACTGCTCGAGACCCTTTTGCACCTGTAAACCATGCTCTTTTTTTCCAAGCATATCGATGCTCCCTTTCAACCAAAACAAAAGTGCCGACAACACTGCACCAACAATCAAAACCACAACAGCACTGGCATCCATCACGTGACCCTCCTGCGTCCCCGTAGCACGCCTTCAACAAAGCAACCGGCATACGCCCAGCGACTCAAAGCAATATTTTTAACCAACGGATGCTCGCTACGCAAAGCTTTAACCAGCCTGCGAGCCACCGCATACACCACCGCGACCTCCATAGACAAACGGCGCGATTGCACCGCTGTGGATAATACAGCTGCCTCATCAAGCCACACCTCCACATGCTGGAGCACCTCATCGAACACCTGCCGCCACGCCCTATCCGCCCGCCCCGCCAGCAAAGCCTTCTCATCCGCACCCGCTCTTCGACTCCAAACACTCGGCATATAAATACGATGCAAAACCCGATAGTCCTTCACACAATCCTGAATGTGATTAATCACCTGCAACGCATTACATAAAGCATCCGAAGAACCATATAACGCCGACTCCTCGCCGTGTAAGTCGAGAACAAAACGACCCACCGGCGCCGCCGAATGTAAACAATAATGACGCAAATCCGCCCAATCACGATAACGCCGCTTGGTCGCATCCAACTGAAACGCAACCAACAAATCACGAGCATGACGCAACGGAATACCACGCTCAATCATCATCAAACGCACCGGCTCAGCCACCTCATGATAATGACGCCCACATAAAGCATCGTCCAAATAACGCAACTTCTTTATCTTGTCCGCCGCCGCAAGACCACCATGGTCGGCAATGTCATCACTAAAACGAGCAAAACGATAATACAACGCAACCGCCGAACGATGCCCGCGCCGCAATAAAAAAGAACCAACCGGAAAATTCTCGTCACCCGCATACTTCCCCGAAGCATACGCCCAATCACTTTGCGTCATCTCATTCAACCTCAACCAACACCACAGGGCGCGACCCCTCCGCGGGGTGGCGCGACCCCAGCGGGATTCGAACCCGCGTTGCCGCCGTGAAAGGGCGGTGTCCTAGGCCTCTAGACGATGGGGTCAACAGAAACCCGCCCTCACCCTTTACCACATCATAGATAAAAACTTAAGCTCTTAGGCAGCTAAAGACGCTATAAATTCATCCACACGCGCCACGTCTGCACGAGTCAACCGCCCCAAAGCCACCGCCGCATCCATAACATCTCGATACGAACACAAACAATGTAACGCAACCCCCCATTGCTTCATACGACTCTGCAACAATGCCGTCTCATAACTGAAAATAACAAAAGCATGCTGACACGACAAACCCGCCTGCCGTAGTGCCTCGATAAAATGCCCCTTACTGCCACCATCGGTCGTCTGGTCTTCAATCAGCACAGCATGACGACAATCACGAGTATCGCCCTCTATGGCTTTATTCAAGCCATAGCCCTTCACCTTCTTGCGCACATAAACCATCGGTAGCGACAATCTATCCGCCAGTATCGCCGCATAACCAATGCCACCACTCTCGCCGCCGGCAAGCAACGTTTGCTTATCGATGAAGGGTGCCAGCATACGCGCCGCCGCATCCATGACCGCCCGACGCTCAGCAGGATAAGACAAAAGACGGCGACAATCGACATAAATGGGGCTCTTACGCCCCGATGACCACGTAAAAGGTTTATGCACGTCCACCGTGACCGCACCGCAATCGAGTAAATGTCGGGCGACCGATGCACGCCCCTTATCCGAAAAAACAGACTGCATGACATTCAAAAGCATACGCTCTCCTCCATCCAATTATGACACACATCATCTCTCTGTCAAGATAGCGTATCAATCGCTCATTGCCCCATTGAATCAAAGAAGAAAAACCCTTACACTACCCACGTCAGGCGACTGGATGAGCGCACCTATCTGGGTGAGGAAAGTCCGGGCTCCGTGAGACAAGGGTGCCGTGTAACGCGCGGCGAAGGCGACTTCAGGGAAAGTGCCACAGAAAAGAACCGCCAATGGTCAAACATCGGTAAGGGTGAAAAGGTGCGGTAAGAGCGCACCGCATCGCTGGTAACAGAGATGGCATAGGTAAACCCCACCCGGAGCAAGTCTAAAAGGAGCATCAGCACAAGGATGCCACGCATCCTATCGCTGGGGCAACGTCTCAAGCCTTAATGCTCGGGTAAGACGCAACAAAGCACGTGCTCATGCACAGCTTAAGATAAATGCTCATCCCCGACAAAACCCGGCTTACAGGTCGCCTGACAAACCCCCACAAAACTACAAGGGCTACATGTCCTTTAAGACTTCTTTGCGTTTACGCTCGAATTCTTCTTCACTGATAAGCCCCCGCTCCCGCATACGCTCGAGAGCCTGCAAACGCGCCTCCAACGCCGCCGAGCGACGCTCCGACGTCTCACCGTCAACCCGCTTCTTAAGACGAGACAGCTCGTCACGCAAACGGCGCAACTCATCTGCCGACTGTGTCTCCGCCTTACGAGGCTTCAAACGGCGCGCCTTGCGTTGCTCCAAATCCTCCACTGTTTTGCCACGAATTTCCTCCGTTATCGCCTGCAACGGACGACTAAATGCCGAATAACTGCCCGGCGTAAAAATCAACCAGTCCTGCGGACGATTCGGCGCATGATAAATACCATCCCCCACCGCCGACAACACATACCGATTACGAACACGATAACCACGCAAACCCGGAATATAAGGATGCAAACGAGGATCCTTATTCAACGCCGATAACTCAGCAAAAGATTGCGACACCTTGTTAGGCGGACGCATCTCGCCCAAAATAACATTCAACGCCCCATCACGAACAAAAACACGCCCAGTCAACACCAAAGGAGTCGCAAACGTCAAAGCCTTCTCATGCCACGACTTGACCGCAAACGTAACGTCCTCGTTAGGCTTGGCTCTCTCCAAGCCCTCAGGAATATACGTCGCCAAAACATCGAGAGCACGCTGAGAAAAGAACAGCTGAGGCGGATCTGAAGGATTCTCCTGAATCAAAATATTCGATAACGCCGCAACAACCCCCTCCGCCGTAATCTGACGATACGGATGATCATTGCGCGGCGGCACATCGCCATTACGCAAACGGTCTTGCCTTTCGATACGGACAAAAAAATCATCCCGATGCCACAAAACCTCCCGCACACCACCCGGGTCGCCATAACGTCCCCCGCCTGCCTCGACAACACCAGGTAGGACAGCAAAAAATGCCATCGCTATAAGCCCAAAAAATCTTTTGCTCGCTCGTTGCATTGCCTGTTTGCTCCTCACCACAATCACACCCTCATCACGCCCCACCCGTTGTATTATAATACGCTATGCTTTGCTATGCAAACCCTACGTCTCGAAAAAGCAACCCGCCCGCTCCCTGAGGGAGCAGGCGGGCTGTTGTTAGACACTTTTCTCTAATCCAAAAGAGGGCTGGCTCATCCAAAAAAGAATAACCAGAAAGGGAAAAAAAGGATTAGAAGAAGAAGAAACCACCCATAGAGAAGATGTAGCTGTCTACATTAGCACCATCTCTCCAGCGTACGTTCTGGACGCCGAATTCGCCGACCAGACGCAGATTGGGGTTGAAGTTATGCCACGCCATGAAGTCAATCAAACGATTGTGGCGTACCAACGTCGCATTCCTGACTATGTCATCACCTTGTGGAAGGTGTCCTCGTGCTCTTTCTGCACCCGTGGCAGAGTTATAGGAAGCACCCAAGCTAGCACCAACGCCGACATCCTTAAGGATGGTGTCCGGCAAGTCATACGTGGCTTGTGCGATATAACCATAGTTACGGCGAGTATTGCCCTCGTGGTCGAGAGAATCGGTATCCAACATCAAGATAGAACCGAGTCCCTTACCCCAATAGCCACTACCGGTCAGAGCCAAACCTTCCCACTTGACTTGGAAGCCACCGCCGAGTCCCCATGCTTGCGCAGAGCCACGGTCACCACCATCGCCATTTTCAGCATTCTGATACATGGCATTCCCCCACGAATCCACCGACAAGCCAATGCTACGGAACGTATGCGTATGGGACAACTCAGCCTCGAGACGCGGCTCAGGAGTCTCGGTGAATCTATTAGCATCATCACTCCCGCCAATACGCGACGGGTCATAGATACCCACAGACAACTGCGCATTATTAAACGTGGGAGTCGTATAACGAATAGACGCATTGAAGTTCGGATAAACATAGCCAAAACCGATGCGCCCAAGAGTCGTGCTTCCCGCAAGGGTGTTGCCATCACCAGCCCCATCAAACACGCCATGACTGACCCCACCGACACCAAACAACGTCATATCCGTCAAAATGTTCTTACCCAAGAACAAGCTCAACGTTTTACCGAACAGCATCGACCCATACTTGTCATGCGTAACACTAAAGAACACCTCACGCAAATCGAGGGTGCTCCCAATGTTGTTTTGTCCCAGCTTATTCTTTTCACGATTGTAGTTATGAACATGCGGATACAAGCCCAAGCGAGAAAACATATTCAGATTATTAATCGTCGGTGCCTTAATGTTGAAACCGAAGACTGCCGGCAACAAACCATTCATCACACGGAAGGTGTTATCGTTGGCTTTCGCCGCGCCAGAGCCAGCGGCTCCACCGAAATACTCGTCGGCATCAACAGTGGCATCTTCAATGCTGTCTCGTGCAGAGAAAACAGCAAACGTATTGACTGAGCCATCAATGGATACTTCCCATCCATCGTTGCCCATCAAAACGACTTCTGCCCGCACCGGCGTCGGTAACGACAGCCAGATACCAGCAAACAAAGTAACCATCGACATCAAAGTCTTATTTTTCAAAACGGATCTCATTTCATCCTCCAAAGTGCTAACAAACCAAAGCATCCTCTATCCTATCTCACCCTTTTATGCCCTTTCTCTGCCCTTTTCCCTCTTTGTTGCTCCACCCCCAAAAAGATGGGACATTAGATGCCACGTTTAACCTCGTTTAAGCGTCTCTTCTCAAATCGAAGCGTCCTGCCCCCTACTCCCTAAAGTGCATCATCACGCAAAAGAAACAGAATGTCAAGACGTATTGCCTTGCTCATCTATAACCACCACGCCCCCCAAAAATGACGCACCCGTTAGGGCAACCTTTGAAAAAAATCAAAGGTCACCACACAGCAAAGCACAAATAGACGCAAGATGCAAGTTTTTTTGTCAATAAAACACAAAAAGAACATAAAAAAACCCCCGCCCAACACATGGGCGGGGGTCTTTATACAGGCGATGATACCTTAGAAGAAGTAGAATCCACCGAACGAGAACAGATTGTTATCGGCAGAGGCTCTGTCGAACCACTCGACTTGGGCGTTGCCATATTCTGCGACCAGTCGCACGTTGTCGTTGACGTTGTGCCACAGCATCAAGTCGAACAGTTGGCGTTTGCGCACCTGCGAAGTGTTGATGACATCGTGCATGAAGCCGATGTCGAAGCTGCCGCCGGGCGATGCGAATGTCGCCCCGAAGCTGATACCTGCACCGGTGCCCTGACCGAAGTCATAGGTGACTTGTGCGATGTAGCCATAATGTTTGATAGGATTGCCGTAGTAATCCAAAGCATCCGTATCGAGCATAAGCAATGTGCCGAGTCCTCGTCCCCAATAGCCACTCCCGGTGATTGTTAGCCCACCATAGCGGGCTTGCATGCCGACACCGACACCCCAAGAGATGGGGTTTGAGTTGCATCCCGAGTTTTGCGCGAGGGATTCAATATAAGAAACGTTCCCCTCGGTGTTCCCCTCGGTCACATCATCGCTGGGGTCATACTCTGTCAAGTCATTACGCAAGAGACGACGCAACTTCGCTGTGTCGAGGTTTCTGGCATTTTCAGTCAACAAGTCTTCAGGGTCTTCAGAGTTTTTAAGTCCTAAATTATAGCGTTTTAAATTATAGCGGTTTTTTGCCTGATCCACTGTTCGTCCTGATGTCTGTGCCAGAATAGCCGTTGCCCCATCGAAATCGGTTACGTCGTTTTCGATAGCACTGAGGAGCACTCGACGCGCTGACCTAATAAATCTTGTGTCCATATCATCGGGCGCATCTGTCGTCCCGCCTTCTCGACCAATGATTCGTTCATCGACAACGTTATTGCGGCAATGGGATCCTTGCCAACCGGTGCGTTGATACATGCCGTTAATCCAGCTGTTGACGGCGACATCGCCGACTTCCATGTCGTTGCTGATTTCCATTTCCAAGCGCGGCTCGGATGTGTTGTTTGCTTCAGTCCGTCTGATGTTCTTCTCAGTGCTACCAGCATCGCGAGGATCCGAGTAGCCACGCACCACCGACGGGTCATAGACACCGACAGAAAAGCGCGTGTTGCGGAAGTCCGCACTGTTATAGCGGAACGCCACATTAAAGTTTGGATAGACATAACCATAACCGATACGTCCCAACGAGGTGCTTCCCTCCAGCTTATTGGTTTCTCCTGTGGCACCAACGCCGAACAGAGTCATATCGGTCAAAATGTTCTTGCCCAAGAAAATGCCCAAAGTCTTACCGACAACGAAGTCGCCATGTTCGGGGGTGCGGACACCAAAGAACACCTCACGCAAATCGAGGGTGCTCCCGATGTTGTTTTGGTTGTCTTGGTTGTTTTGTTCGAGTTTATTCTTTTCACGATTGTAGTTGTGAATGTGCGGATACAAACCCAAGCGGGCATACATCTGCAAGCCATCGGATGTTTCAGGGGCATTGACATTGAAGCCAAACACCGCTGGCAACAGACCATTTTGCACACGGAACGTATCGCCGTCGCTGCCCGAATAGCCCGGGTAGGTTCTATCGGCAACGTTGGCATCCTCGATGACACCCCGAGTCGAATACACACCGAAAGCATTGACCGAACCGCCGACCGTGACCTGCCAGCCATCCTTACCTAAAACTTGAACATCGGCACGAGCATCACTCGTTACAGCAAAGCATGCCACAATCCACGCCATTGCCCCATAGATACCTTTGAAAAAATAACCCTTCATTGTTACGTTCATTGTCTCATCTCCTCATGATACGATAAATCCTGTCATGCCAACGGCACGCGCCTGAAACTTCCTGTCTATGCCGACCCTTCACAACCACCCCTCAACCTGCTGTCCCTACCCCATTGCCCCTCAACCCGTTGTCCCCCAACCTCGTTGTTCCCCAGCCTCGTTGCCACACGTGCACGACAGGAATAAACATACAATCAGCAAAGCACAAAAAAAAGCAATATGCAAGTTTTTTTGTCAATAAAAAACAAAAAAGACTTGAATACAAAAAAGCAGTAAGCTACATTACCCCCAACGTCAAGGGCGGCAACGCCTAAAACCACACCTAACACCGCATACAATGCCGTCATTCCTACCGCACTTTATACCTGTGTCACGTATACTGTTACTCCTGTGTGCTTTTTCTGTTATCCCTGTTCGCGCGCAAGCAGAAGACGCAGCACCCTTACCCGATATTTACGTTATAGCCCCGACCCCTGTGGCGGGCAGTGGCTTGCCCCTCGAGGAAACGGCTCGGTCGGTGCATGTTATCCCTGCCGACAGCGATAGCGGTAACAATCTCGTGGATACCATTCATGCCCGTATCAGCAGTCTGACGATTAACGATGTGCAGAACAACCCCTACCAGAAAGACGTCCAGCTACGAGGATTCACCGCATCGCCCCTACTAGGCAGTCCACAGGGTTTAGCCTTTTACCAGAATGGCACCCGCATCAATGAAATATTTGGCGATGTTATCCAGTGGGACAATATCCCTGAGTTTGCCGTCCATAGTCTTCAAGTTCTGCCCGGTGGCGATGCGGTGTTTGGCTTAAATGCCCTCGGCGGTGCCCTTGTTATGACGATGAAAAATGCCTTTAACTATCCGCATACCTATTCTTTCAGTGCTGGCGGTGGCTCCTTCGGACAAACGCACAACGTTGCCGAATACGCCCGTATCAGCTCCGACAAAAAATGGGGCGTCTATGCCGGCGGCACCTACTTCCAAGAAGATGGCTGGCGCGACTTCTCGCCCACAGAAGTAACTCAAGGCTACGTAGACCTGACCCACAGAACAGACAGGTTACAGTGGAGCGGTAACCTCAGCTGGAACCGCAGCGAGCTTGTCGGCAATGGGCCCGCGCCCGAATCGTTGCTCATGGGGCTGGGGCGGAGTGCCGTCTACACGCACCCCGACCGAACCGAAAACGATATGATCATGTTCTCGAGCCAAGCCAACTATCAAGCAAACAACAAACTGTCCTTTCAAGTCAACGCCCACTACCGACAAAGACAACGGGACACCCTCAACGGCGATGAATACGAGGCAGGTATATGTGAAGATGGCGGTAACTACTATCTCTCTGCTGAGGAAGAAGAAGAGTGCCTAGAAGCTGCCGAAGATGAAGACGATAACCCCCTCAACGATGAAAACGGCAACCAAGTCATGCTGGATAGCCGACTCAGAGACGGCAACAACAACGTCTTCGAGGTCGGCACAGACTTAGACTCCTTACGAGAAGCCCTCGAAGACAGACTCGGAGTCGATGAATTCGAAAGCGGCGACGATGAGGTGGACACCGATACGGCAACCATCGAGCAGATTATCGATGACACCGAGTTCGTCATCGGCGCGCTCAACACCAGCACAACCGAAAGTGATGACATTGGTTTTTCCGCGCAAGCCACCTACGAAGACCGATTCGGCGGACGTGATTTCTCGGTGATTGGCGGTATCAGCTTTGACCGCGGCACAGTGGACTATATCAGTGGCACGACTTTAGGGCGACTGACCAGCACTCGTGGCGTTGATTCCCTCAACTTTAACGTTGTCACGGCAGGACAAGAAGCCGAAGAAGAGGAGGAAGACGAATATGAAGCCGAAGACGAAGATGTCCCCACCCAGCTGGAAGCGACGCAGTCGCATTTTGGTGCTTTCTTTACCAGCAACTATCACATCCGCGAGGATTTGATTGCCAACCTCAATGGCCGTTTCAATATGGCGGACGTGGAGCTGAAGGATAAGCGTGGCACGGCTCTTAATGGCGACCATAGTTTTAGCCGTTTCAATCCCGGTGCGTCTATCCTATGGCGTTATGACCCGTTGTTGTCGTTGTATGGGCGTTATGCGGAATCGAATCGTGCACCGACGGCGGCGGAGTTGACGTGTGCGGATCCTGATGCGCCGTGTCGTCTGCCTAATGCTTTTTTGGCTGACCCGCCCCTCGAGCAAGTCGAAAACCGCACCTTCGAAGTCGGCATGCGCGGCAGCTACCGCGGCAAAAATCCGTGGTCGTGGTATGCCAACGCCTATCATAGCACCAACCGCAACGATATTATCTTTGTGGCTGCTGATATTATCGGCACCGGTTACTTCGACAATGTCGGTAGAACACGGCGTATCGGCGGCGAAATCGGCATACAAGGACGCTTCGGTGCGGTGGACTACTACGCCCACTACTCGCACATCCGTGCTCAATTCCGCACCTCCTTCACGAGCCCCTGTGGCGGCGATGATGATGATGACGGGGACGCAGAAATGGACGATGACGCCCGCACATGTGCCGCAAGCAAAAACGACTATCTGCCCTCTATCCCCCGCAACAGCATCAAGGCGGGCTTTATGGTGAATTTTTCGCCAAAGTTCGCGGTCGGCATGGAGTCACAAATCGCCTCATCGCAATACCTACGTGGCGATGAAGCCAACGAGCTGCCCGCTATCAAGGGACACGGCATCCTCAACATGAAAGCACGCTACGCTATTAGCAAGTCGGTGCTGTTGACTCTCGATATCCGCAACCTTCTCGATATCGAGTATCAAACCTTCGGTATCGTTGCCGAACCCGAAGTGCCCATCGAGGGCATTGACGGCTACGAAGAGGATAACCGCTTTGTGGGGCCTGGCGCGCCTTTAAGTGTTTTTGTTCGTCTCAAAGCCATGTTCTAGAGGGTAACCGGGCGAGCATCCTCTATCTGCAACCGCAAGCGGTTGTAGCCACCATAGGAATCACAAGCAACCACGCCGACCACGTCGATGATGGCACCTCGTTTTGCCTCCAAAAAAGCCCCCAAGGGTGTGGCATGGCAGTCGAAGACAGTGCCTTCCACTGTGCCGCCTCTGCCGTTGTGGGCGCGCAGACGACAGCTCAAGTGTTTGCCCTCGCCCATAAAACGAATGTATTCCAGAACAACGCCACACAGCATAAAGTGCGGTTGCCCATAAGCCCGACCCCACGGACGTAGACGCTGAAGGTCTTGCCACAACGCAAAGTTGAGCGCAGGCTTGTTGGTCTCCAAAGGCAAGCCAAGAACCCCATCCACCAATACAGGGGCAGGGGCGAACGTCACGTCCTGCATTTTCTTGTCGATAAATTGACGAAAGTCTCGCAGCTGGTCGATATCCTGTGCTTGCATGCCGGCGGCAGCAGCATGTCCACCGCCACCCTTAAGCACGCCCTGTTCGGTCGCCTCATGCACCCATGCCCCGATATCACAGCCATTCTGTCCGCTATGACGCGCCGAACCCACCCACAAGCCATCGGAGCGCGGCGCAAAAACAAAAGACGGCTTGTGCGTCATACGAGCACGAGCAGCTGCCACCAACCCGATACAGCCGACAGCCCCTTTGTCATCCCAGACGACCGCGGCGGGGTCGTCTTTGAGTCGTTGGGTTGCTTCCTCTTGCACACGGCGGCGGTGCTGATTGAGCGTATCGAGACTCTCGGCTTTTGCCTGTGCGTCTTGTCCCCCCATCATCACCTCAAAAGCATAGCGGGATTGCCCCATTCGACTGCCGGCATTCAAGCGAGGACCCAAGGCAAAGGCAATGCCGTCTTCGTCCAGTGCGCCGCCCCGCTGACACAACCGCCACAAAGCCCGCACGCCGCTGTAACAATCCTGTGCCTCCTGACTGTTCAACACCCGCAAGCCCTCCCTCGCTAACCGATGATTATAAGCCCGCATCGGCACCATATCACAGACGACCGCCAACGCCACGAAGCCACTATAAAGCCGTAGGCGCGCCTCATCGATGCCGCCGCCCTCTGCCCGCAAACAGCGATTGACCGCCAAAACAAACAAAAACACCAACACCGCGGCACAAGCATCGATGAAAGGCTTGTCTTCGGTTATGTCCCTATTATGCGGATTGACAAGCCAACAGCCCTGTTCCTGTTCCCCTCCTTGCCCCCAATCCCGCCGCCACAGCTGGTGGTGGTCGATAATCACCACAGTCTTATCATCCAGCCCCCCCAACAACGCATAAGCATTACTGCCACAATCGAGGACAAACAGCACCTCGACACCATCAGCAGACAACTGGGCTAAAGCGTTCTCATTAGGCCCAAATCCTTCTTTCAATCGGTCGGGGACGTACACATATATATGTGTGTCCAGCTGCATATCGGCTACGTCGCGCAAATAGTGGCACAGAACAGCAGCTGCCGAAGCCCCGTCCACATCATAATCGGTTATGATACCGATACGTTTGCCCTTTTTTATGGCGCTGGCGATACGTTCAGCAGCTTGTGCCATGAAGGGAACACCCGTTGTTTCGCTGGTGCTATCGAGCCCCGCGCCATCGAGTCGGTCAAGGCTATCGTCATCCGTATCGTTTGCCAGCGTGCCATCGACGGCGCGCCCGGTGAGGACTCGAGCAGCCAGCGTCGATAGGTCATAGCGTTGCATCATGGTGCGCTCGGTGTTTTCATCGCACCAGCGTCGGTGCCACGGCGCGCCCAATGCCGAGACTCCTTGCGGACACAATAACTCGCCTTTTTTGTTGCACATAATCCTTGCCTAACCGCCTTTGAGCTCCTATATAGATACCATGAGCGTTTTTCTCATTACATATCCGTTTTTGCCCGTAACCTATTTTTCATGAGTTTCCGCCACCTCGGTCTCAGCGAGACACTTCTATCGACTCTGTCTTCGTTATCCTATCACAAACCGACGCCGATACAACGGCTGGTGATTCCGCAAGTGCTGATGGGGCGCGATGTCATTGCTTGTGCGCAAACCGGCACAGGCAAAACAGCATCGTTTACGTTGCCGATTATCGATATTCTCCACGAGCAGAGCGCGAAAGTGCGTATGCCGAAAGCCTTGATTCTGACCCCCACTCGCGAGCTTGCCCAGCAAATCGCCAGTGACGTGGACAAACAAGCCCACAAGCACGCGGTTTCATACGCTCAACTGACGGGTGGCACGCTGATGGCGGCACAAGAAAAGCAGCTGAAAAAACCCAATCACCTGCTGATTGCCACGCCAGGGCGACTCATGGATATGGCAGAACGAGGGCACGTCCTGATGATTGGCATCACCATATGCGTCATCGATGAAGCCGATATGATGATGGATATGGGCTTTCTTAAGGATATCGAGAAAATTCTGCAGATGTTACCCAAGCAACGCCAGACCCTTTTGTTCTCGGCAACCATGCCACAAGACATTCGTCGGCTCGCGACATCGTTTCTGCACGAGCCCAAAGAGCTGTCGGCAGCCCCGCCGTCCAGTGCGACCGCCAACGTTGAACACGTTCTTTCTCTGGTGCAGCCGCGGGATAAGCTGTCCACGTTGCTCACCACGATTCAACAAGAGAACATTCACAGCGCGATTATTTTCTGCAACAGAAAAAAAGATATCGATGCCCTTGTCTCCCAGCTGCAAAAGCAGAATACCGGTGCGACCGCCATTCATGGCGATATCGACCAAAACAAACGCTACGATATTCTGGCACGCTTCAGGCAGGGACAGATTAAGATTCTCGTTGCCAGTAATGTTATGGCTCGTGGTATCGATGTGCAGAATCTCTCGCACGTCATTAACTACGATGTGCCTTTTGCGGCGGAAGACTACATTCATCGCTCGGGACGCACCGGCAGAGCCGGTGAGCGCGGGCGGTCGATTACCCTCGCTACACCGCAAGAAAACACGTTGCTGACAGCGATTGAAAAGTTGCTGGTTATCAATACCCTCGAGTTTCAGTTGCTTTCGTCACCTTTAAGTTTGTCTCGCGCCCAGTTTCAACGTTACGCCGATGAAACCGCTGAGGGACAACCCGCCCGACCCGCCTCCCGCGCTCCCGCTCCCGCTCAACGTAAACAGACGGCACAGCTGACAAGAGAAGGGGGAGCAGGAAAAGGCAGCGCGAGAAGACGAGGAAAAGGCAAGTATGACGGGCGACAGCAACGGGAGGGACGGACATCACAACAGGGGCAACCCGTATCGCAACGTGGGGCTCAACAGGCAAGAGGCAAAAGCGATAGCACGGACGCGACCGCTACGGCATCGACGGGGCATCTGCCTTCCTTTTTGACCCGTAAGATACCTGTCATCCCCTCATGACGTTGCACCCGTGTAAGCCTTTTGTGCTGGTTGGCATGATGGGAGCAGGTAAGACCACCATTGGTAAACGATTGGCAGACCGCTGGGGGTGTCCCTTCATCGATAGCGATGAGCGTATCTGCGAGGAGACCCACAAGACCATCGCGCAACTCTTTGACGAACAGGGCGAAGGGCATTTTCGCACCATCGAAGCGCGGGTTATCCTTGCCCTTCTTGCGGACGAACAGCCCCCCTACGTCCTTGCCGTTGGCGGTGGGGCGTTTATGACTGGGCAGGTGCGGGACCGCCTGTTACAAGACACGTATACTGTGTGGTTGGATGTGCCGCTGACGGTTCTTCAGACGCGACTGGCAAAAAGCAAAGCAGAACGTCCCTTGCACGATGATCTAGAGACTCTCTATCATGCCCGCCAAGGCACCTACCAGAAAGCCCACCACCGCATCGATGTCGGGACAATGACAAGCCAACGTATCATCGATACCATCATCCACACGGCTGAAACATATGCCTGATAGCTCTGCCCCGCAACCGATCTGGCTCGACTTTAAGGATAAGCACCGCTGTGGGATTCTGGTGGGCAGTGGCTTTCTCGATAGGTTACCTGTGCTTATAGAGACGCACGGCGCGGGGGTGCTGACACCCGAACGCAAGGTTCTGTTGCTCTATGATTCCGCGGTCGAGACCCATTACGGCGCGCGCATCGATACGGCGTTGCGAGCCTATAACGTTATCAAGCACGTTGTGCCTGCGGGCGAAGGGAGCAAATCTTTTTCTGCCCTAGAAGCATTATGCACCCGCGCCTTATCGGCGGGCATCGACCGCAAGACGCTGGTGATAGCGGTCGGGGGCGGCGTCATCGGCGACTTGGGCGGATTTGCCGCCAGTATTTTGTTGCGGGGCTTGCCTCTGGTGCATGTGCCGACAACCTTGCTGGCACACGTAGATAGTGCCATTGGCGGTAAAACCGCCATCAACGCTGCCAGTGGCAAAAACCTGATTGGCACGTTCTATCAGCCCCATCTGGTCATTGCCGATAGTGCAACACTGGCGTCTCTGCCGCGCCGCCAGATGATAGCCGGCTATGGTGAGGTGCTGAAATATGCCTGTATCAACGACCCGCCTTTTTTCCAGTGGCTTCAGCATAACGGCAAGAGTCTCCTTAACGAGCCGAATTCGGATGCGACTCGCTATGCGGTCGCCCACTGTGCCCGCAAGAAAGCCGACATCGTCCTGCAAGATGAAACCGAACACGGTGTGCGTGCCTTGCTGAATTTGGGGCATAGCTTTGCCCACGCCCTCGAGTCCGCCTACGGCTACAGCGATACCTTGTTGCATGGGGAAGCCGTCATCATCGGTATCGTCTTGGCGGCGCGTCTGTCACGGCAGTTAGGCATCGCGCAAGACCCCCAGCTGGAAAAGACTCTAACCGACCATCTTGCGTCTCTTGACCTGTTGCCTCCTGTTGCCATCGATACGTCTGCTTTGCGGGTTGACGACCTTATGGCGACAATGGCACGAGATAAAAAAAATGTCGGTGCCCACTTTAACGTCATTGCCCTGCGCGCCATAGGCGATGCGTTTATTTACAAGAACTGCCCGCCTGAAGCGTTACGTGCTGTGTGGACGCGGTTTCTTGCCAGCAACGGGAGTCTGTCATGAGCCCCTCGATGAATGTCGTTATCATTGCCATTGTGGTTTTGTTGCTGATATCGGGCTTTTTGTCTGGGACGGAAACGGCTATGACGGGTGCCTCGCGCTCGCGGCTGCATCGCTGGGCGAAGCAAGGCAAAAAACGAGCGCAACTGGTGGAAAAGTTACGCCAAGACCGAGAACGAGTCATCAGCACGTTGCTCTTGGCGAACAATGTCGTCAACACCCTCGCCTCTGCCCTTGCTGCTAGTCTGTTTATTACGCTGTATGGCGAAGAAACCGGCGTGTTTCTTGCCACTGTAGTTATGTCGGCACTGATTGTTGTTTTTGCCGAGACGTTGCCGAAAACATACGCGCTGCGTAATCCTAATCAGCTGGCGTTGTTTGTTGCCCCGGTGCTGAACACGATGGTGATTCTTTTGTCACCTTTTGCTCGTCTGGCTTATGTCATGGTGCTGGTTATGCTCTATCCCTTCACGCCGAAGAGCACCACCCAGCAAACCGAAAAAGACGAAGAAGAACTGCTGGGGGCTATCGACCTGCACGCCCAAAGTCAAGAGACCATCGATGAAAGCGATATGCTGAAAAACATTCTCGACCTCGATGATGTGCCGGTGGAAGATATCATGGTGCATCGGCAAGATGTCTTTACCCTCGATGAGAATCTCGATATCCGGACGCTGATTGACAAAGCAGTGCAGTGTCCGCACATGCGTATTCCTATCACCAAAGGCAGAAGCGACAACATCATCGGTATCTTGCACGTCAAAAACATTCTCAAGAATGACTACCGCGCCCGCAAAGATAAAGCCCAGTTGCTGAAAGACCTATCGCCGCCGTGGTTCATCCCGGAAAGCACGTCCCTGTTGCACCAGCTACGTGCCTTCCAAGTCAAAAAAGAACACATGGCTATGGTGGTAGACGAATACGGCACACTGCGCGGCATCGTCACGCTGGAAGATGTTCTGGAAGAAATTGTCGGCGATATTCGAGACGAATTCGATCATCCCTCGCCGGGTATCAGCAAACGAAAAGACGGCAGTATCGTCGTGGAAGGACACATCGCCATCCGCGACATTAACCGCGCGCTGAGTTGGCAGCTCCCTGACGAGCATGCCGCGACAATAGCGGGCTTGATAATGAATGAAACCCGCACTGTGCCCAAGCGTCACCAGCGTTTTCGCTTTTATGGCTTCGAATTCACGGTGCTGGTGGCAACACCGAAAAAAGTTATCAAGCTACACATGAAACCCCTAGAGACTCCCGCTAATGACAAAGAGAGCGACTAGGGTAGGAGGTGTCACCACAGTTTAACCCCGTAGATACATCTTTTAGCTGTCTTGCCGTCATCTGTGGCGTGCATAAGAAGGCGTTTTTTGGAGTAAAACACGTGCGCGCCGTTGGTGTTGCGATAACGGGTGCGAGCGTCACCGAAAGGATCGTGAACCCAATAGCCGTTTTTCTCTGGGTGCTTACCTAACAGCAAGATAACGTGGCCGCCTTTGATTCCGCCAAGTTTACGTGTGCCAAGCACAACCGGGCTAGAGGCTAAAATGTCGTCCAGCTGAGCAAATGTTCTTTCTTGAGTGGAAAAAACACAGTCTACGTTGGAGACACCGTGTTTGATAAGAAAAGGGCGAAAGGCTTTTTGGTGAATCTGCCAGAAGAACATCGAGTCGATACCTGAGGCAACGGCATCAGCAATGGCTTGGTCTTGGCGCATCACGTCTTCGGCGGTGCCGCTGTCGCCAACGCTGGATTCCACGTCGTCTACGTAGTCTAGGAGACCGTTATCATCGTTAGCTTTGATACTTTTGGCAAATGCCGAGAGTAACATCCACATGCAGGTTGAGAAGCACTGGACGTTGCCGGGGATTTGTCCGTCGAAGTCGTAGTTGTCCCGTTGCGAGTTGTAGGCGATGTTGTGCTGTGTCATGTGGCCAGAGAAGTCAGGGGGGGGTGGTTAGCTGATACCGGCGCGCAGGCAGTCGTGAATGTGGAGTATACCGCATGGTTTGCGTTGTTTGCCTTGCACGACGAAGAGGCTGGTTATTTTCGAGCGATTCATCAGGCGTAGGGCTGAAACGGCGAGGGCTTGGGCATCGATGGTTTGCGGGTTTTTTGTCATGATGGTTTCGGCGGTTTTGTCGAGGACTCCTGTTGCCATGTGGCGGCGCAGGTCGCCGTCGGTGATGATGCCGATGAGGTCGCCTTTGTTGTTGATGACGCCGAGGCAGCCGAAGTGTTTGCTTGTCATGACGAGGAGGGCTTCTTGCATGATGGTGTTGGCGGTGACGATAGGGATGGCTTGTCCGCTGTGCATGAGTTGTTCGACTGTTTGTAGGCGTGCGCCTAAGCCGCCGCCGGGATGGAATCGCCGAAAGTCTTCTGCGGAGAAATCTCGCCATTGTAGGAGGGCAAGAGCCAAAGCGTCGCCCAGAGCCAACATCATGGTTGTGGAGGTTGTTGGGGCTAAATTCAAGGGACAGGCTTCGGCGACTGAGGGTAACACAACGGCGCACGTAGCACTTTGGCAAAAGAGGGTTTTTGCAGCACCTGCCCCGCAAATAGCCAGCAAGGGAATGTCGTGGCGGCGGACGTAGGCGACCATCGCCATGAGTTCGCTACTCTTTCCCGAGTTGGACAGAGCCATGACGACATCGTCGCCGCAGATCATGCCGAGGTCGCCGTGGCCTGCTTCGGCGGCATGGACGAAATAGGCGGGCGTGCCGGTAGAGGACAACGTGGCTGCCAGCTTGCGGGCAATGTGGCCGCTTTTGCCGATAGCGGTTACGATGATTCGTCCGCGACAGCCTTGGAGCAAGGACAGGGCGGCGACCAACGACTCGTCGAGGGAGTCCGCCAGCGTAGCGAGGGCTTGGCTTTCTGTCTGCACGACAGAACGCATCAAAGCCAACAGGTCGCTGTTTGCTTCTTGTCCTTCGACAACCTTTGCCCGCATACTCGCCATAAACACGTTACATTGCTAAAAGAGTTGCATTATATGGGTTACACATTTTACAATGTCCGCCCTTTCCATCAACCGAAGCCCCCAGCCCCAGCCCCAAGAGAAGCTTATGACATACCGAGCAAAAAAACAAGGACTCTATGACCCGTCTTACGAGAAAGACTCGTGCGGTATTGGTTTCATTGCTCATATCAAGAATGAAGCCTCCCGCCGTATTGTCGAAGACGGCTTGAGTATTCTGTGCTCTGTGACTCATCGGGGTGCGGTGGGAGCAGACCCGAAAGCCAGCGATGGCGTGGGGCTTTTGACCCGTATTCCCCATGCCTTTTTCGCAAGCCAGCTGGAGCAACCGCTCAAGGCGGGCGACTACGGCATCATCATGGCTTTCTGCCATAAGAACAAGCAACGGGCGTTACGCACCGCTGTCGAGAAAGCAGTGCGAGACTGCGGGCAACACATCCTGACGTGGCGCGTGGTGCCTACCGACCACAAAGTGCTGGGGGAATCCCTCAAAAAAGACGCACCCGCTTGCTTACAAGCTTTTATCAAAAAGAACAGCCAGACTCACCCGAGCGCCGACGACTTCGAGCGACTCCTCTATGTCATCCGCAAAAAATGCGAGCATCAACTGAACGGACACGACCCGTTGTTTTATATTGCTTCTAGTTCCTGTCGCACCCTCGTCTATAAAGGCATGGTTATGGCGGACGACTTACCGCATTTTTTCCCTGACCTGTGCGATGATTTGTTTACGTCCAGTATCGCCCTTGTGCATCAGCGTTTTTCCACCAACACGTTTCCGTCTTGGTCGTTGGCTCAGCCGTTCCGTTTTCTCTGTCACAATGGCGAGATTAATACGCTACGTGGCAACGTCAATTGGATGCGCGCCCGGGAGCATCAGTTAGAAGGAAGCCTGTGGCAAAAAGAAAGCAGCCCCGACATTCAACCGATTATCACCGAAGGTTTGTCGGACTCGGCAGCCCTCGATGAAGCCCTCGAATTTATGGTGCATGGGGGCTACTCGTTGCCGCACGCCATGATGACTCTTATCCCTGAGGCGTGGCAAAACGCCCGTCACATGCCTGCCGACAAAAAAGCCTTTTATGCCTACCACGCTGCCAAAATGGAGCCATGGGACGGGCCCGCTGCCGTTGCCTTCACCGATGGCAAACACATCGGGGCTATCCTCGACCGCAACGGCTTGCGTCCCGCCCGCTATATCATCACAAAAGACGACCACGTCATTCTCGCCTCAGAAGCCGGCGTCATCGCCAACATCCCCGACGAGGCTATCCGCCAGAAATGGCGGCTGCAACCCGGCAAAATGCTCCTCATCGACCTAGACAAAAAACAACTCATCGATGATAGCCTGATAAAAGACCAACTGAGTCGCCAACACGACTGGCAACAAGCCCTCCACCGCCATGCGATACCGCTTAACACCCTAACATCGCACGGCAAAAAGGATACGTCCCCACCCCCCCCGACAAATCTTACGGGTGCGGATTTGCTCAATCGTCATCGTCATTTTGGCTACACCCGTGAGGACATCACGTTTTATCTCGAGCCGATGATGCGCACAGGTGCGGAGCCCATTGGCTCTATGGGTGTTGATTCGCCGCCATCGGCTTTATCTGCCCATCCTTTGTCGCTTTTTTCTGCCTTCAAGCAGCGTTTCGCCCAAGTCACCAACCCCGCCATCGATCCGTTGCGAGAACATCTGGTTATGTCGCTTCGGACTCATCTTGGTGCGCGCCTGCCTTTGTTTCAGTCGGCAGACAGCCACGACAGACCTTACCTTGTTGCCGATAGCCCCTGCCTCGGCGTCCCCGCCATCAATGCCCTCAGGCACGCCCTATCGCAAGACAACAAGACTTCCCATGGGTCTGGGTCGCTGTCGTATCCTCGTTGTGTTACCCTCGATAGCACCTACGACAGTGCGGGGCAGTCCTTAGCCCATGCCCTCGATGCCCTCCAGACCCGCGCCTATGAAGCCAGCCGTCGGCACGACTCGCTTGTGCTGATTATCAGTGACAAGCAAGCGGATTCACTTCGCACGCCCATACCCAGCTTACTGGCGGTTTCTGCCATTCACCACCATCTCATCGAGCAATCCACCCGCATGGGCGTGTCACTGATTGCCGAAAGCGGTGACGTGCGCGAGCCACACCACTTTGCGGTGCTGGCGGGCTATGGCGCCGATGCCATTCATCCGTGGCTTGCCCTCGAGACTGTCTGCCAGTTAAGCCACCAGCAAGACGACTTGAGTGACGCACGCGCGCAAGACAACTACCTGCAAGCCTGCGATAAAGCCTTGCTGAAAATCATGTCTAAGATGGGTATCTCGACATTCCAATCCTACTGCGGCGCGCAGATTTTTGACTCCCTTGGGCTTGCCGATAGCCTGATTGACCGCTACTTCAAAGGCACCGCAGCACCCCTAGACGGCTTGACCCTAGAGGATATCGAAGACGACCTCAAAGCCCGCCATCAACGCACGTGGAATGGTGCCGAGGGGAATAATGGCAAGGGGAATGGTGCCGCGGGGCACAACGGCAAGGGTGTGTCGTCTGCGCTTATGGGGCTTGATGTGGGGGGGTCGTATGCGGTGCGCGTGGGGGGCGATGCGCACGCATGGACGAGCCACTCGATCGCGCGCTTGCAGCATGCGGTGCGCAACAACCTGCCAGAAGCCTACCTTGAGTTCGCCCAGAGTATCAACGAGCCATTGCCACATCTGTTGACGATTCGCAACATGTTAGAGCCGATACAGACAAAGCCCCTGACAAAGCCCCTACCCCTTGATAAAGTTGAGCCTGCCAGCGAGCTCGTCAAGCGTTTTGCCACGGGGGCGATGTCCTTCGGGGCGATTTCTCATGAAGCCCACAGCAACCTTGCGGTTGCGATGAATCGCATCGAGGGCAAATCGAACACCGGCGAAGGCGGCGAAGACGAAGCACGTTTTGCCCCGCAAGCCAACGGCGACTCGGCACGCTCGAGCATCAAACAAGTGGCAAGCGGGCGATTCGGCGTCCATGCCAGCTATCTTGCCAATGCCGATGATATCCAAATTAAAATCTGCCAAGGAGCAAAGCCCGGCGAAGGCGGACAACTGCCCGGCCACAAAGTGGACAGCACCATCGCCAAAATTCGTTGTTCGACCCCCGGGGTGGGTTTAATCTCGCCGCCGCCGCACCACGACATTTATTCCATCGAGGATATCGCGCAGCTCATCTTTGATTTGAAGAACGTCAATCCCCGTGCCCGTATCAGCGTCAAGTTGGCGTCTCTTGTTGGTGTTGGCATTGTTGCGGCGGGCGTTGCCAAAGCCCGTGCTGATCATATCACCATTGCTGGCTACGAAGGCGGCACTGGGGCATCGCCTCTAACCAGTATCAAGCACACGGGTCTGCCGTGGGAGATTGGCTTGGCGGAGACACAACAGACTCTCGTTATGAACCGACTGCGGGAACGTATCGTCCTACAGGTGGATGGCGGTCTGCGTAGTGGTCTCGATGTGATTATCGCTGCCTTGCTCGGCGCCGATGAATTTGGCTTTGCCACCGCGCCCCTGATTGCCAGCGGTTGCCTGATGATGCGCAAATGCCATCTCAACACCTGCCCCGTCGGTATCGCAACACAAAACCCCGTCCTCAGAAAACGATTCCACGGCACACCCGAACACGTCATCAACTACTTCTTCTTTCTAGCCGAAGAGGTGCGCGGCTGGCTCAGCCAACTGGGTTGTGCCACCCTGCAAGAGCTGATTGGACGCAACGATAAGCTGGCAGTCAAAGCCATGCCTAACCATCCGCTCGCGCATCGCTGTGCCAAGCTGAACCTGCGTCCCCTGTTGACACGGGCGACAAGCAGCCATGACGACCGCCCCTATCATAATCGTCAGCAGCACCACCCCATTGATACCATCATCGACCGCACCCTCATAAAAGAAAGCCATGCGACCCTCGAGAGCCGCGGCAAAGAAAAGACACGTCTGCGTATCGATGTCGGCAATACCGACCGCTCGCTGGCAACCATGCTCTCAGGCGAAGTCGCCCAACGCTACGGCAACGCCGGCTTGCCTGACGACAGCATCGTCATCGATGCCGCGGGCTGTGCTGGGCAGAGCTGCGGGGCGTTTCTCGCCGCGGGAGTCACGCTCAATTTAGAAGGCGAAGGCAACGACTATCTCGGCAAAGGCTTAAGCGGCGGCAGATTGGCGGTGTTCCCGCCCCGCACCAGCACACGCCCATCGCATCACAACGTCATTGTCGGCAACACTGTCCTTTACGGGGCGATTAACGGCATCTGCACCATCGCTGGCATTGCCGGCGAGCGATTCGCTGTGCGCAACTCGGGGGCTATCGCCACCGTCGAAGGGGTCGGCGACCACGGCTGCGAATACATGACCGGCGGTATCGTTGTCGTGCTGGGCGACTACGGACAAAACTTTGCCGCCGGCATGAGCGGCGGTATCGCCTACGTCTTCGACCCCGACAACGCCATCCACAAACGATGCAACCAAGACATGGTGGACATCGAACCTTATAGCCAATGGCAAAAAAGCACCCGCGCCTTAACGCCCTCGAACCACGTCATCAGCCCGCAAGAGCTCAGTGCCCATCTGCTACAAGATGATATCTGGCGTCTGCATACGCTGGTGCAGATGCACGAGCGTTATACCGCAAGCGGGCACGGCAAATCACTCCTTGACCAATGGGAAAAAATATGCACCCAATTCGTCAAAGTGGTGCCCCGTGATTTGCGGCGCGCCCTGCAAGACTCAACTCTCACGCAACCGCAACAGCCATGGGCAAAATCACCGGCTTCCTAGATTACGAGAAACAAACGCACGGCACACGCCCCGTCGCAGAAAGACGACAGTCGTTTGCGGAATTTCGGCTTCCTCTCGATTCGGCATCGCTCCAACAGCAAGCCGCGCGCTGCATGGACTGCGGTATCCCCTACTGTCACGAGGGATGCCCGGTCAACAACATCATTCCCGAATTCAACGACCTGATTTACCGAGACGACTGGCACACCGCATTGGCGAGTCTACATGCCACCAACAACTTTCCCGAATTCACCGGGCGAGTCTGCCCCGCCCCCTGCGAAGCGTCGTGTACCCTCAATCTCATTGACGAGCCCGTCTCCATCAAAGATATCGAGTGTGCCATCATCGACCACGGCTGGCAACAAGGCTGGATTACGCCACAAAAACCCCAGCAACAACGACAAGAACGCATCGCTATTATCGGTTCAGGGCCTGCGGGCTTAGCCTGCGCGCAACAGCTGGCACGCAGCGGCTTCCATGTGCATGTCTTCGAAAAGAGTGCCTCAGCCGGCGGCTTGCTCCGCTACGGCATTCCCGACTTCAAAATGGAAAAACACCTCATTGATCGACGCATCGACCAAATGCAAGCCGAAGGGGTCGTCTTCCACTTGAATTGTCACATCGGCACCAGCATGACGTGGTCTGCCCTACGAGCCGACCACGATGCGATTGTGCTCGCCTGCGGTGCGGAAATGCCACGAGATTTGCCCCTCGTAGGCCGCAACGCCGACGGCATCCACTTTGCCATGGACTATTTGACGCAACAAAACCGCACCATCCGCAACGAACAGCACAGCGACACACCCATCACCGCCAAAGATAAACACGTCATCGTCATCGGCGGCGGCGATACCGGCTCCGACTGTATCGGCACCGCCAATCGCCAAAAAGCACGTTCCATCACGCAACTGGAGATTCTCGGCAAACCGCCCGAAAAAGAAGACAAGAACAGCACGTGGCCCTATTGGCCCCATAAGTTGCGCACCTCCACCTCGCACCAAGAAGGCGCTGAGCGACTCTGGTCGGTGGCAACCAACGGCTTTGTCACCGAAGACAACCGCATCACCGCCCTCACCATCCAAGAAGTGCGTTGGCAAAACGGCAAGCCCGAGCCCACCAACCGCACCCGCACCTTGCCCGCCGACCTCGTGTTGCTGGCAATGGGATTCCTCCATACCCGCCACGACCAACTGATAAAAGAAAGCCGCGTCAAACTCGATGCCAAAGGCAACATCCTCGCCAACGACAACGACTACACCACCTCACAAACCAACGTCTTCGCCTGTGGCGACACAAGACGAGGACAATCCCTCGTCGTCTGGGCTATCCGAGAAGGACGAGAGTGCGCACAAACCATCATCAAAAAATTCAGCCAATGAAAACATTCATACAAACCATAAAAGCCCTCAACCGTAAAAGACTCGAGCACAGAAAGAAAAAAAACTGCAAAAAATTCAGCCCATCCCTATCAGTCTTCCTGATAACGAAAGCTTGTCGGAACAGTACAACCCCTATATCAAAAACGTCTTGCGCGCCCTGCAAGACTCCAGCTATTTCCAACAATTCAGGTCACAGCCAACCTTCTTACAAATCTACGAAGGAATTAGTAAAGAAGAAAGTGCCTCCTACATACAATGGCTAGAGAAAAACCAGCCCGACTATCTCAAAGACATCGACACATTCAAAGTCAATGACCTTATCGGCAAACCCCGATTGCACGAGTTTTCACAGACGGGCGCTATCAGTTGCATCACGATACGCTATGTGGCTATTGCTGCCTATATTGAGCAGCTGTTCGGTCGCCTCGATGATACAACTGTTGCCGAAATTGGGGTCGGCTTTGGCGGGCAGTTCCTCGTTCTCGACCGCGTCCATGCTATGCGCGCCTATCACCTGTTTGACCTCCAGCCCGTTCTGCAACTCACGACACGCTACCTCGAACACCACCTCTTGCGTTCTTCTTATCGACTCTCGACCCTGAATCAGTGCGATGGACAACAAACCTATGACCTTGTTATCAGCAACTACGCCCTTTCCGAGCTGCCCGACTCGCTGATAAAAATGTATATCCAAAAAGTCCTCAACAAGGCGACCGCAGGCTACATCACCACGAATGACCACGAAAGAACGATTTCCCTCTTGCGCCAAGAAGCACCCCGAGACGACTACGCTGTCCTTTCTCTTCCGAAGAAGGATTATGTAAGAAATTTAGAAAAATTGATTGTCTGGGGACATAAAAAACAACCCTAAGCCAGACTCTATCGCCTCAAGCCCTCAAGCTATGTCTTCGGGAGCCACAAGTTTTGATTGTCCATGTACCACGCGTGCGTGCGAGCCAAGCCGTCATCGAGACTCACCTGTGGCTTATAACCAAGAGCCACCACCTTGGTAATATCGGGGCAACGGCGCGGCGTCTCCCCTTGCGGTGCCGCCGACGGCACAACAACACCCTTGCGACCAAAAAGACCCAACACTTTATCCGCCAAAGCCGCCACCGTGATTTCATCGCCCGTCCCCACATGATACAAAGACCGCCCCTGACCCTTGCTGAAAGCCAAGTAACAGCCCTCGACAAAATCATCAATATAAACAAAAGCACGCTTGTGCCTGCCATCGCCACGTATGGGAAACTTGAGGGTCTCCCCCTCAGGGGTCGCCTCAGCCACCCTTGCTGCCCGCATAATCATCTGCGGCACAACATGCTCAAAGCCCATATCCGCACCATAAACATTATGCGGACGCACAATAACAACCTGCGACAAACCTTTGTCATAATGAATCGCCAACAACTCACTAGCAATCTTACCACCCCCATAACTATAACGCGGATTCATAACATCAGGCACCACCAAAGGCGCACCCTCGTCAGTCGGCACCTGCTTTGGGTGCTGATAAACCTCAGAGGAACTCATCAGCCAATAACGCTCAATGCCATGGGCTCGCGCCGCATCAAGGGTATGTAACGCCCCCTTCATACCCACCTCAAGCACACGCCCCGGCTTGCTGTAAAAAAACGCCGTGCCGTTAATATACGCCAAATGAGCAATCACATCGACACCCCGACACGCCCGATGGACGCTGTCATAATCACACACATCGCCTTCGATGAATTCGATGTCCGCCGCCACATCCACCAGACGCCGCGCTGCCCCGCGCGAGTTATCATCGAGGACACGCACATGCCACCCCTCAACCAGCATTTTCTTCACCAAAGCACTGCCCAGAAAGCCGCTGCCCCCCGTAATTAAAACACGCCCGCTCTTCATGAGACCAGCCCTCCGCCCGCACCCAACCGCAACAACGTATACCCCCGCGCCTGCTGAGTCTGCTCGGCAGACGGCAACACCGACCAAACATCAAAAATAACCCGCGCTTGCCCCATAGTCGCTGCCAACGCATCGACTTCAAGCCACTGATAACGCTCGTTGTTCGTTGCAATAATCACAGCAGAGGCATCCCGAAAGCCCTCCTCAACCGACACAGCCTGAACACCCATCGCCTCGATGACACTATCAGCAACAATGAAGTCATGCGCACATAACTGGGCATGCGGGTGCGCCTGACGCAAAAATTCCAGCACATCGATGCTCGGCGACGCACGCACATCACTGGTTTCAGGCCTACCCTTAAAAGCCATGCCCATCACCGCGATCTTATGCCCGCGCCCATCGCCCAAAGACGCCGCCGTCGCCACACGCTCACAAACATAACGAGGCAACGACTCATTCAACATACGCCCATACTTAATCAACTGCGGAACATGCCCGCTCGCCCGCAACGACTCCTCTAAAATATGCGGATCCTTATGCAAACAAGGACCACCCACAAAGCCCGGCTGAGGAATCTGCGTGCGCACATAACCCGTATTCGCCGCCTGAATGACTTCTCTGCCATCAAGCCCCAAAGCATCACACAACAAAGCCACCTCATTGCCCACAGCAAAAGACACATCCCGAAAACTATTGTCAAGAAGCTTAATCGTCTCCGCCGCCTCAAGGCTGGAAACCCGCACCGTCGTCGGCGTCATGTGCTGAAAGAACAACGCCGCCCGCCACGCCGATGACGAATCCAAACCACCAACCACCTGCGGCAACGATACCAACTCTGCCATCGCATGCCCCTCCACCGTCCGCTCGGGACAATACGCCAACATAAACGCCTTGCCCGTCGCCTCCAAACGCGGCAAAACAACCCGCCTCGTCGTGCCCACCTGCACCGTCGACCGCAAAATCACAAGACCACCATCAACAAGATGCTCGCACACCTCAGCAGCAACACGCTCAATCATATCCATACGCGGCACACCCTCAGCATCCAACGGAGTCCCCACCGTAAGAATAAAAACCGATACGCCCTCACGAGACGCACCCACCTCCTTCACCGAAGAAACAAAATGCAACGTCTCCTGCTGCAAAGCACGACGCATCCGCACCGCAAAACCCTTCTCGTAAAAATGAGGCTCGCCAGAAAGCAAAGACGACAACAAACCCTCGTCACGCTCAACGCCCCAAACGTCAAAGCCACACTCCCCCAAAGCAACCGCCAGAGTCAAACCCACATAACCCATGCCCACAACACACACGCCCCGCTCACTATCAACAATACCACCACCCCGAACACTCTCCGCCATCGCTCCATCAACTCCCATAAAAAGAATATACCCACACACACAAATACTGCTAAAAAGAAAACACGCCCAAGCCGCAGTAGCTCAGTTGGTAGAGCGGTGCATTCGTAATGCATAGGTCGGGGGTTCAATTCCCTCCTGCGGCACACTTATACACCTATCCTAACACCCCCGCAACACCCCCTCCGCCCGCATAGAAATTGTTTCACGGGAAACATCTTTTTTTGCCCGAATTGTTTCACGAGAAACATTCTATTTTTTTACGGCAATTGTTTCACGTGAAACATCTTTTTTTTGCGCGAATTGTTTCGCGCGAAACATTTTTTTGCGCGAATCGTTTCATGTTAAACAATTGTTATAAAAATTGTTTCACGAGAAACAATTTATTTTTTTTATGACCATTGTTTCACGTGAAACATTTTTTTTCTGCTCAGGCGGCGTTGATGATTTCTTCGATTTTGCAGACGGCTTTGTCCGGCTCCAGCGCTTCGACTTCGGCATATTCCCGCACGAATCTTTCGAAGGCGGTCTGATAGATCTGTTTCTCCGAGTAAGAAGGTTCGCTTCCTTCGTCTCTGCGTAGGTCTCGCAAGACTTCGGCAATAGACACCGGATCACCCGAGTTAATTTTGGATTCGTATTCTTGTGCCCGCCTGCTCCACATCGCTTTCTTCGATTTCGGCGTTCCCTGTAGAATCGTAACGGCTTTCTTCATCCGTTCTCGTGAGCTGAGCTTACGCAAACCTGAAGAATCCGCACGTTCAACCGGCACACGTAGTTCCATGCGTTCGCCTTCGAAATTGATGACATAAAACTCGAGGGCTTCGCCATCGAAGGTGGTTTTTTCTTTGCCGATGACACGTCCAACCCCGTGGGCGGGATAAACAACAGTGTCGCCTACATCGTAAGATAGCTGCGTGTTTTTTGCCATTGTCCCTCCTTGTTACCTTTTTGCTGGTTTGGGGCTAAATTCTTTTTCGAATTTGCCTTTGACGTCGCGCCACTTGTCGGCATCGGCAGGCACATCGCCGATACGGGTAATGTTGGGCCACTTTTCCGCATAAGTGCGATTCATATCAATCCACTCTTCCGCGCCCGCCTCATTATCCGGCTTAATCGCATCCACCGGACACTCGGGTTCGCAAACGCCACAATCAATGCACTCGTCAGGATGAATCACAAGCATGTTCTCGCCCTCATAAAAGCAATCCACAGGACAAACCTCAACGCAGTCCATATACTTACACCGCACACATGCATCCGTTACAACATACGTCATATTTTTCTCGTCTCCCTCATCGTCTTCATTGCCTCCCTCATTGTCTCTCTTCGTTGCCTCTCTTCGTTGCCTCCCCCCTATTGCCCCCCCATCCTTTAACGTAACAGCCCACCTAAATCTGTTAAGAGCCCTTGATTTTTTTCTGCCCCGCGCTTATGTTCTGCGTGCCCCGTATTGTTAATATTATAATGGCAAATGGGGGAAAAAGCAAGTCTTACTGGAGAAAAAACCTGCGAGGTCCCGTTGCCATGAATACACCCACCTTACCTGATGCTTTGCGGGCTTTGCTTGCGGACAGCATGACGTTGTATCTCAAGAGTCTTACGTTTCACTGGAATGTTGAGGGGGAGCACTTTGATACGCTCCATGCTTTGTTCGAGAAACACTACCGCGCCCTCATCGATGCCAACGATGAAATTGCCGAGCGTCTACGTGCCATGGGGCATTACGTCCCTGTCTCTTACGACACGCTGAAAGCACAGAGCGCGCTACGTCTGCCCGAAAAAAATCCCGATGCAACCACGATGATTCGCCAGCTGGCGGACGACCATCACCATATCGCCCACGAATCCTGTTCCCTCGTCTTCAAGCAAGCCGAAAAAGAAGGCGATATTGTCTCTGCTGATCTTGCCACACGGCGCGCCGACTTCCACGAAAAAACCCACTGGATGCTCACCAGTTTGCTGAAAAAAGGCTCTTAAAGCTCAGGCTTTCTGCTTCTCCTGTGCCTCCAGCGCTGTAAGCAGTTTATCTGCCATACGGCTATAGGTCTGTGCCTCACTGCTGTCGGGATGCGACACCACAAGCGGCGTGCCACTATCGCCAGACTGCCGAAGGGTAAGGCTTAACGGCATATCTGCCAGCACGGCAATGCCCAGTTCTTTTGCTTGCTGGTGTGTGCCATCGCTCCCGAAAATTTCTGTTTCTTTGCCACAATGGGGACAGACGAATAGGCTCATGTTATTGACCATGCCCAGAACCGCAATACCCGTGCGCTTGAGCATGTAAAAGCCCTTACGGGCATCCAAGAGGGCAACATCCTGCGGTGTCGAGACGATGACGGCGCCGCTTACATCCAAGCGTTGTGCTAGTGTGAGTTGTGCGTCCCCTGTGCCCGGCGGCATATCGATGACCAGAATATCGCGCTCGCCCCAATCCACATCACGGAGCATCTGCTGTAGCGCGCCCATCACCATGGGGCCCCGCCAAATGAGCGCGTCCTCACGCTGTGGCAACATCAAGCCAATAGACATACAGGCAACGCCATAGCGATACATCGGTTCGATTTTACCGCGCGGGCTTTTGCGTAACGAACCAGAAAGCCCCATCATCAAAGGCAAAGACGGCCCATAAATATCCGCATCCAATAAAGCCACCTTCAAGCCACGAGCAGCAAAGGCAAGAGCCACATTCACCGCGGTTGTGGACTTGCCCACACCCCCCTTGGCACACGTGACCGCCAGACGATAGCGCACATTCGGTAACTTAATCTTATCAAAGGTTTGTTTGGGACGCTCGGGCGGGGGCGACCCTTTCGGTTGTGGCACTTGTTGGGGTGGCGGGCGTGCTGAGGTCAACACCACATCGATTCCTTCTTTTTTCAGTTGAGCCACAAGGGGCTGATAGGCTACGGGTGCGTGTGTGCCGATATCGATAATGACTCGCGGGCGGTTTGGCGACCACGAGACGTCGACGCGCCCTTCGTCTCTGTCGGTCAACAGAGGGTGTCCGTCCGTCCCCTTCATGGTTGCCAGTTGCCTTTCGATGTCTTGCTGGAGTTTTTGCGCTTTTTTATTTTTTTGTGTCATAACAAAACTTGCCTTCTCGGTAGCACTGCCCTATCTTAAGCCCATGCGAGAATCTGTGCAACGAGTCCTCAACCGAATGATACCATGACAGATAACCCGTGGGGCGACCCTCAGGATCATCGAAACAACGAACCCAGACAAGAACGCCCCGGGCGTAATGGGCGCAATGGCTCTCGCCAGAGCAAAGGGCGCGCCCATAATGGCGGCGGGGGCGGCGGCGGCTCCCCCTTCGACCTCTTCGACAAGTGGTTCGCTTCCTCGCAGGGACGACCCCCTTACGCTTTGATTATCTTCGGCGCGCTCTTTCTGTGGCTAGCAAGCGGAATCTATTACATCGATACCGACGAACAAGGCATTGTCGTCCGATTCGGCAAATACGTCCGCACAACCTATCCCGGCTTGCACGTCCACTTTCCTATCCCCATCGAAAACGTCTACAAACCAAAAGTCACCAAAATTAGCCGTCTCGAAATTGGCTACCGCGGCGAAGACACCAAAAATCGACCCAGCCGACAAGTCCCCGAGGAAAGCCTGATGCTGACAGGAGACGAAAACATTGTCGATATCAACTTCACTGTTTTCTGGCGAATCAAGGATGCCCGCTATTATCTCTTTAAGATACGTGACCCTGATCAGACCATCAAAGCCGCAGCAGAAAGTAGCATGCGTGAAGTCATCGGCCAAAATGATATCGAGTTCATCCTCACTGAAGGACGTGACGTGGTCGAAAGTCAGACTCTTGAGCTGGCACAGAATCTGCTCGACAACTATCAATCTGGCGTTGAAATCACCCAAGTGCAACTCAAGAAGGTGGACCCGCCCGAACAGGTCATCGAAGCCTACCGAGACGTCCAACGGGCGAAAGCCGACCAAGAACGTCTACGTAACGTCGCTGAAGCGTATCGCAACGACATCATCCCGAAAGCACGCGGGCTTGCCGAGAAAATCATGCAGGAAGCCGAAGCCTACAAAAATGAAGTCATCGCCCGAGCAGAAGGCGACAGCGCACGCTTCTTGTCGGTTCTCGACTCATACCAGCTGGGCAAAACCGTTACCCGCGAGCGTATTTATCTCGAGACTCTCGAAAATGTTTTTTCCACCGTCAATAAAGTCATTATTGACGATGAAAAAAATGGCGTTCTGCCCTATTTGCCCCTCAATGCTTTAGAACGCTCGCTACGTAAGGAGGAGCCATGAACCGTTTTCTTGTTTTTCTTCTTATCCTGTTTGGCGCGGCCGGTTTCACCGCGTTGAACATTTTCTTCACCGTGCAAGAATCCGAGCAAGCCATCATTCTGCAGTTCGGCGAACCGAAAGAGGTTATCTACGATGCTGGCTTACATAAAAAGCTGCCTTTCATTCAAAACGTTGCCTACTACGAAAAGCGCGTCATCGGCTATGACCATCCTGACGAGGAGGTCATTGCCAAAGACAAAAAGCGTCTCGTGCTCGATACGTATATGCGTTATCGCATCACGGATCCCCTTGAGTTCCGCCGCACCGTCCGTGACGAAGGCAACGTGCGTCGGCGTCTGAGTTCGACGGTCTCGTCTGCTTTGCGTAACGTTGTCGGTGGCTTAAACATGGAGGATCTTCTTTCTTCGCAGCGTGCGTCTGCGATGGCATCGATTCAAGAACGAGTCGCCAGCGAAGTGCGTGCTTTTGGCATCGATATCATCGATGTGCGTATCCGCCGCGCTGATTTGCCCGCCGCCAACAGCCAAGCCATCTTCGAGCGGATGAAAAGTGAACGGCTACGAGAAGCCAAAGAATTCCGAGCACAAGGCGAAGAAGCCGCACAACGCATACGCTCGAAGGCTGAGCGCGAACGCACCGTCATTCTTGCCGAAGCACGCCGAGATGCCGAAAAACTACGAGGCATCGGCGACGGCACCGCTATACGACTCTACGTGCAAGCCTTCAACAAAGACACCGAGTTCTTCAGCTTCTACAGAAGCATGCAAGCCTACGAACGCGCTCTGCAAGGCGACTCCACAACCATGGTCTTGTCGCCAGACAGCCAGTTCTTTAAGCACTTTGCTATCAAACAACCCTCAAGAGGACAAAGAAAATGATAAAAAATACACCAACACACATGAGAACGATAGGGGCTCTTCTCACCACTGTCGTGGTGGCTTTAGGTTTTTTTGCTTCTGTCTCTGTGGCACAGGCACGTGTGTCCATCGAGGAGGGCTTTGCCGACTTATCCGAGAAGCTGTTGCCTTCTGTGGTCAACATTTCAACAACGCAAGAGCCACGCCGAGGGCCTGAGCGTTTTCCGCCTTTCATGTTCAATCTGCCGCCGGGCTCGCCCTTCGAAGATTTCTTCCGAGAATTCAACAGAAACTTCGGCGGCGAAACACCCAAGCCTAAAGCTCATTCTCTGGGCTCAGGCTTCATCATCGACCCCGAAGGCTACGTGGTCACCAATCACCACGTCATTGCCAACGCAACAGAAATCAAAGTCATCATGCAGGACAACAGCGAATTCGAAGCAGAAGTGGTCGGCAGAGACGAAAAAACCGACATTGCTCTGCTTAAGATTGACTCGGACGAGAAGTGGCCTGCCGTCTCCTTCGGCGACTCCGACAAGACCCGAGTCGGCGATTGGGTTCTGGCTATCGGCAACCCCTTTGGCTTGGGCGGCACAGTAACCGCAGGGATTATTTCAGCCCGCGCCCGCGACATCAACGCCGGCCCTTACGATGACTTTCTGCAGACGGACGCCCCCATTAACAGCGGCAACTCGGGGGGGCCCCTGTTTAATCTCGATGGCGAAGTTGTCGGCATCAATACCGCCATTTATAGCCCTCATCCCAGCGGCGGCAGCGTCGGCATCGGCTTTGCTGTTCCCTCAAAACTGGCACAAAACGTCGTCGACCAGCTGAAAAGACTCGGGCATATCGAAAGGGGCTGGCTCGGCGTGCGCATACAATCCGTCACACCAGAAATTGCCGAAAGCCTACGACTCGGTGACGTGACCGGCACCCTCATCAGCGAAGTCGAAAAAGGACAACCTGCCGAAAGAGCAGGCATACGTGCTGGCGATATCATCCTCGAGTTCAACGAACAAGCCATCGATGGGCCCAGAAAACTGCAACGAGTCGTCGCCGAAACAAAAGTCAATACGGAAGTGGACGTCATTATCTGGCGCGATGCCGCAAGAAAAGCCATCACCGTCGAAGTCGGCAACCTCGAGAAACACGAAAAAGCCAACTTACGCAAAAGACGGCTGCCCCAAAGCAACCGAGATGATGACGAAAACATTGTCCTCGATTCGGTTGGTATCGAGGTTGCCCCTCTGTCACAAGAGTTACGGCAAAGGTATCGTATCGCCGCTGACGTCAATGGCGCTGTCATTGTCAACATCAAACGACAAAGCCCCGCTGCGAAGGCGGGCTTGAATCTTGGCAACGTTATTGTCGGAGTCGGACAAAACACGGTGCGGGGACCGAAAGATATCGAAAAGCACATCGACCGCATCATCAAACAAGATAAAAAAGTCATCCTGTTTCTTGTCCGCTTCGGTAGCAACAACCGCTACCTTGCCTTGAAGCTCAATTGAGCGGTTGCCCCTGCCCTCCCTGCCCCCTCTGCCCTCCCTGCCGTTATCCCCTTTTCTGCCGTCTGTTTATCCTGCCTGTCGCGGACGGGCGCGGCTTCGGGGTTATCCCTGTCGTTTTTTTGGCTCAGGCATCATCATTGTTGGGCCTACTGCCAGTGGCAAGTCGATGCTGGCTCTTTTGCTGGCTCAAATGGTGGACGGCGTCATCATCAACGCCGATGCCATGCAGCTGTATCGAGACATTCCCGCCTTGAGCGATGCCCCCCAGAAAGAACGCCTGCGCGCCCCTCACCGACTCTATGGCTGTATGGATGCCGCCACACCGTGCTCGGCAGACCTCTGGCAAAGGCTCGCACACAAGGAAATACGCCATGCCCACAAAAACAAGAAAATACCCATTATTGTTGGCGGCACAGGCTTGTATATCCGCTCGTTACTGGAAGGCTTGACGCCCTTACCCGCGATTGCCCCTGAAGTGCGCGACAACGTCCGTGCTTTAGCGACACGCATGCCCGCCTCGTCCCTGCACGAAACCCTAAAAGCCGTTGACCCCTATAGTGCTGAAGCCATTCACCCGAAAGACCGCCAAAGACTTGCGCGGGCGTGGGAAGTCTTTCTCTCTAGCGGTAAACCGCTTTCGTGGTGGCTCGCCCGCGCCCCTCGCCCTCCTCGCCCTCCTCGCCCTCCTCGCCCCCGTCATCTCAACACCCCCTCATCGATGCTTGTTGTGGCGATGGAACCGCCGCGCTCGCAAATTTACAGACGCTGCGACCAACGAGTCACGCGGATGCTAGCGCGGGGTGCCTTGCAAGAAGTCGAGGGACTTCATCGTAGGAACATCTCGCCCAACGTGCCCGCCATGAAAGCCATCGGCGTGCAGTCTCTTCTTGCGGTTATCAAAGGCGAATGTGGACTACCCGATGCCTTGAAAACAATCCAGCGGGACACCCGTCACTATGCCAAACGGCAATATACGTGGCAGAAAACCCAGGGCCCTCGCGCCCATATCGTGCTACGCTGTGTGCCCGACTATGCCAATCTCGCCCAAATTGCCTTATGGTTACCCAACGCAATAAGGCACATGAACAGGTGCGGACAACAAAAAAGTGTAAGCATTTATCGGCAAAATTTGCTACAGTAACCGCACCCCCCCACCTCCAACCCCTCACGAGCATATACAATGGCAATAACTCATCGTTCTCGCAATCGTTCTCGCAGTGCCTCTTCTGGTGCGACAGGTGCGCGCACCCTCAGCGGGGCTCAGATTGTTCTCGAGGTTTTGGCTGAACAGAACATTGAGGTTATTTTTGGCTATCCTGGCGGGGCGGTTTTGCCTCTTTATGACGAGTTTTTTCAGCGTCCGAGCAAAACCATGCGTCATATTCTCGTGCGTCACGAGCAGGGGGCGGTGCATGCTGCCGAAGGCTATGCTCGCTCGTGCGGAAAAGTCGGCTGCGTGCTGGTCACCTCGGGGCCCGGTGCCACCAACACGGTCACGGGTCTTGCCGATGCCTTTATGGATTCGATTCCGCTGGTGTGCATCAGCGGACAAGTCCCCACGCACATGATAGGCAACGATGCCTTCCAAGAAGCCGACACTGTGGGGATTACTCGTCCGTGTACCAAGCATAACTATCTCGTCAAGGATGTCCGCCAGTTAGCCGACACCTTACGGGAAGCCTTTCATGTTGCCACACACGGTCGCCCGGGGCCCGTGTTGGTGGACATTCCTAAGGACGTGCAAATTCATACGGCAGCGTATACGCCTCTGCGGCGGGATACGGGTGCGGTGCGTTTTCGTTATCGCCCCACGACTCGTCCTGAAAGCAAAAAGATTCATCAGGCGATTGATATTCTGGCACAGGCAAAGAAGCCTATTTTATACGTAGGCGGCGGCGTGATTAACGCCGGCGGCGACAGTGCCGCACAGCTGCAAAAACTGGCGACAAAGTGCGGGTTTCCCGTGACGCAAACCCTCATGGCGTTGGGTGCTTTTCCGACAAATCATAAGCAGTCCCTTGGTATGCTCGGCATGCACGGCACTCTTGAGGCGAATATGGCGATGCACCAGTGCGATGTTATGGTGGCGATAGGCGCGCGCTTTGACGATAGGATTACCGGGCGGATTAAGGATTTTTCGCCTCACTCGACCAAGATTCATATTGATATTGACCCGTCCTCCATCAACAAGAGTGTGCTTGTTGATCTTGCCATTGTTGCCGATGCGGGCGAGGCGTTGCGGGCTCTCAATCAGGTGTGGCAGGAGAAGCGCATCGCCAAGCCCGACATCAAGGCGTGGTGGCAGCAGATTGACGCTTGGCGCGCCAAAAAGTGTTTGCACTATAAAAACAGCACCAGCACCATTAAGCCGCAGTATGCCCTCCAGCAGCTCGATGCCCGCACAAAAGGGCGAGATAATGTCTTTATCACCACAGAAGTCGGGCAACACCAGATGTGGGCAGCCCAATTCATGACGTTCAAAAAGCCCAATCGCTGGATGACCTCAGGCGGGCTTGGCACCATGGGCTATGGTTTGCCCGCCGCCATCGGCACGCAAATCGCTCATCCCAAAGCCACCGTCATCGATATTGCCGGCGAAGCATCGATTCTGATGAACATTCAAGAACTATCCACAGCCATGCAGTATCGCCTACCCGTCAAGGTGTTTATCCTCAACAATCAATATATGGGCATGGTGCGGCAGTGGCAGGAACTCATCTATGAAAATCGCTTGTCGGAATCCTATAGTGCATCCTTGCCTGACTTTGTTGCTCTGGCGGAAGCCTTCGGTGCTTGTGGCTTGCGGGCAGAAAAACCGCAAGAGCTCGAGTCCGTCATCGATACCATGCTTAAGACGGCAGGACCCGTCATTGCCGATATTCGAGTCGACCCCTTAGAAAACTGTTTCCCGATGATCCCCTCAGGGGCAGCCCACAACGAAATTCTGTTGGGCAACGAAGACAGCGACACCGCAAACAGCACCAGCGAGGAAGGGATGGTTCTCGTTTAAGTCACATGTATGACAACGAAAAAATCCATATCCTTACGATTCTCGTGGACAATGAGCCCGGTGTGCTGGCACGAGTCATCGGCTTGTTCTCGGGGCGCGGCTACAACATCGAAAGCCTGACTGTCAGCGAAGTGGACGGCAAACGCCATCTCTCGAGGATTACGATTACGACAAAAGGCGCACAGACCATCATCGACCAAATTATGGCTCTGTTGGGGCGACTGGTGCCCGTCCACCATGTCGTTGACTTAGTGCACCATATGCCGTTTATTGCTCGAGATTCGGTGTTGGCAAAAGTTATTTGTCCTCTCGACAAACAAAAGGAACTATGCGACCATGCCTCTTCTTTTGGTGCCCAGCTGGCGGACAAAAAAGGAGACGTCATGATTTTCACAATGACGGACGAGCCTGAACGCATAGACTCTTTTATCAAAAGCTTACGGAACCAAGGCAGCGGGCAACGTGACATCGATGTGTGCCGCGCTGGTATCTTTGCCCTCGACTACGAGGAACAGGCTTTGCAAAAAAGAAAGCACGAGGCTGACGTAGCCCCTCTTGCTCTTACGTCATCTTAACACACCCTAGGAGACCCCATCGATGCGCATGTATTATGACCAAGACGCTGACCTTAATCTTCTCAAGAACAAGAACATTGCTATTTTTGGCTATGGTAGCCAAGGGCATGCGCACGCGCACAATTTGCGTGATAGCGGTGTCAAGAATGTCAAGATTGCTCTGCCTGCGGGTTCTCGTTCTATTGCCAAAGCCACAGCGGCGCAGTTTGATGTTCTGACTCCCGACAAAGCCGCGCAGTGGGCGGATATTCTTATGATTTTGGTGCCGGACGAGTTGCAGGCTGATTTATATACGCAAGCGATTGCGCCGCACTTGAAGCCCTCGGCGAGTTTGGCTTTTGCCCATGGGTTGAGTATTCACTTTAAGCTGATAGAGCCTCGGGACGACTGCAACGTGTTTATGGTGGCTCCCAAGGGGCCTGGTCATACTGTGCGGGCGCAGTATGTTGGCGGCGGCGGCGTGCCCTGTCTTTTGGCGGTGGCACAAGATCCCTCTGGCACCAGCCAAGAGTTAGGGCTTGCGTATGCTTCTGCTATCGGCGGCGGGCGCGCCGGCATCATCGAAACAACCTTTGCCGAAGAGTGCGAAACCGACCTCTTCGGCGAACAAGCCGTCTTGTGTGGCGGACTGACCTCTCTTATCAAGGCAGGCTTCGAAACCCTCGTCGAAGCAGGCTACGCACCAGAAATGGCATACTTCGAGTGCGTCCACGAAGTCAAACTCATCGTAGACCTGATTTATGAAGGCGGTATCGCCAATATGCGCTACTCTATTTCCAATACGGCAGAATATGGCGACTACATCAGCGGGCCCCGAGTCATCGACTCGAAAACCAAGAAACGCATGAAACACCTTCTCGCTGATATCCAGAATGGCACGTTCGCCTCCCGCTGGGTCACGGAAAACAAAGCCGGGCAACCCGAATTCAAAGCCCGCCGCCGAAGAGAAGCCCAACACGCCATCGAAGAGACCGGCGAAAAGCTACGCAGCATGATGCCCTGGATCAGCAAAGGACGGCTGGTGGACAAACAAAAAAATTGATATGGGCAAAACACCCACACCGCACTATATACTAGAGACCGACACACCGACGAGGACATCTGTGCCATGAACACAAAAACCGCCCGAAAGCAGGCGTCTATTGTTATCTTCGATACAACGCTGCGTGACGGCGAGCAATCGCCCGGCGCGTCGATGACTCTGGAAGAAAAACACAAGGTCGCCTTGCTGTTAGAGGCGATGCACGTCGATATCATCGAGGCTGGCTTTCCTGCTGCCTCGAAAGGTGACTTTCAGGCAGTCAAACGTATCGCCCAGAGCGTCAAAAATAGCACTGTGTGTGGGCTCGCCCGTGCCCACGACAGCGACATCCGCGCCGCCGGCGAAGCCCTTGCTGCCGCAAAAAGAAAGCGTATCCACACGTTCATTTCTACAAGCCCTCTGCACATGAAGTATAAGCTGCGTATGACCCCCGAAGATGTCTATGACGCCGTCATCCATAGCGTTACCCTCGCTCGCAACTTGACCGATGATGTGGAATGGTCGCCAGAGGATGCTACGCGTAGCGAGCATGATTTTCTCTGTCGCTGCATCGAGGCTGCCATCAAAGCCGGTGCGACAACCATCAATATACCCGACACTGTCGGCTATTCGACTCCGTCCGAGTTTTCTGCTCTTATCCGCATGATTCGAGAGAATGTCCGTGGTGCCGACAAAGCGGTTTTTTCTTGTCATTGTCACAACGACTTGGGCCTTGCGGTTGCCAACTCGCTGGCAGCAGTCGATGCTGGGGCGCGCCAAATTGAGTGCACCATTAACGGCATTGGCGAGCGAGCCGGCAACGCGGCTCTCGAAGAGGTGGTGATGGCTTGTGTAACCCGCAATGACACGTTGCCCTACCGCACCGCTATCGATACCACCTATCTGACAAGGGCTTCGCACCTTGTGTCGACGGTCACGGGCTTTTCCGTGCAACCGAACAAAGCCATTGTTGGTCAAAATGCCTTCTCGCATGAAGCGGGCATCCACCAAGACGGCATGCTGAAACATAGCAACACCTACGAGATTATGACTCCCGAATCGGTGGGACGCCACCAATCCGTCATTGTTCTGGGTAAGCACTCGGGGCGACATGCCTTCGTCAATAAGCTGCACGAGCTGGGATTCGATGCTATCACGCCTGCACACATCGAAGAGGCGTTCAAACGCTTTAAGGATCTTGCCGATTACAAAAAAGACATCTTCGAAGAAGACATCCTTGCCCTTGTGGACGAGACGGTAACCCGCCGTCAACAGCAACGGCAGTTGCTTTCGTTGCATATTCAGTATCAGGACGACAAAGGCTACACAGTGCGGGTTGCTATTAAAGACAACGAGCAAGAAAAAAGCGCGCAAGCAACATCGCAAGGCGTCATCGATGGCTTGTTCAAGGCTATCCACACGCTGATTCCTCATCAGGCAAGCTTGCAGCTGTATCAGGTGAAAGCCATCAGCGGCGGCACCGATGCGCAAGCCGAAGTGACAGTGCGCTTACAACAAGACGGCGTCGAGGTGGTAGGACAATCGGCACACACCGATACTGTGCACGCCTCAGCCCGAGCCTATATTCACGCCTTGAACAAGCTTGCATCCGTAGACTCGGCGCGTCTCACGCAGAAAACATCGCCAATAGGTGCCGTAGGCGGCATCTAGCCTGCCCGTAGCATAGACGACTCGTATTCGATGGGCTTTTTCCAACACTTTTCTCCTGATATTGGCATCGACCTTGGCACCGCCAACACGCTTGTTTACGTCAAAGGGCGCGGCATCGTTCTTAACGAGCCCTCCGTTGTTGCTATCCGCCACTATCGGGAAAAAAAACAGATTCTTGCGGTCGGCATCGAAGCCAAACGTATGCTGGGACGCACGCCCCAGAACATAACGGCAGTGCGTCCTTTGCGTGATGGAGTCATTGCCGACTTCGAAGTCGCCGAGGAAATGATTAAGTTTTTTGTCCGTCGCGCCCTGAGCGGCACAATCACCTTTGGCAATCCACGAGTCGTCGTCTGCGTGCCCTCACAAGCAACCGCCGTCGAAAGACGGGCTATCCAAGAGTCGGTCGCCATCGCAGGGGCACGCAAAGTCTACCTCATCGAAGAGCCCATGGCTGCCGCCATCGGCGCAGGCTTGCCCGTCAATGAACCCAAAGGCTCGATGATCGTCGATATCGGCGGCGGAACATGCGAAGTCGGCGTTCTGTCACTGGGCGGTATCGTCTATGCCTCTTCAGCACGCAGCGGCGGCGATAAATTCGATGAAGCCATCGTCACCTACATACGCAAAGAACATAAGTTGCTCATCGGCGATAGCACCGCCGAAAACATAAAAAAAGAACTGGGTAGTGCCTGTCCGCCTTGGAGCAACGCCGCCGCACCCTGCTCGGTTAAAGGCCGCGACATGGTGCGCGGCATTCCCAAAAGCATCACAATCACACAACAAGAAATCGCCACAGCCCTACACGAAACCCTCAGCACCATCGTTGAAACCATCCGCACCGCTATCGAGAACATCGCCCCTGAACTGGCAGCAGACATCGCCGAACAAGGTATCGTCCTCTCGGGCGGCGGCGCACTGCTCCGCAACATCGACACCCTCATCAATCAAGAACTCGACGTACCCGTCGCCATTGCCGAAGATCCCCTCTACTGCGTCGTGCGCGGCACAGGACAATGCCTCGAGAACATCGAACACATCAAAGGTGTGCTCACACAATACATGTAAGAGCCACACGCAGCAGAACTTGCCTATGGGAATTTTACGTGCTAATCTCAACAGATACAGGGTGGGTGCGAAGGGCGCATAGCTCAGTTGGTAGAGCAGCTGACTCTCAAAGTGGGAGCATCGGCGCGGAAACGCACCGTTGAAAAGGTGTCAAA
Organism: Alphaproteobacteria bacterium GM202ARS2; assembly: GCA_014323835.1. GTDB lineage: Bacteria > Pseudomonadota > Alphaproteobacteria > GM7ARS4 > GM7ARS4 > GM202ARS2. The sequence continues at coordinate 55,446 of JACONH010000002.1, read as the reverse complement.
GTCGGGGAAACCTAAAAAAAATGGCAATCCCGAGCCAAGCCACAGAAATGTGGAAGGTGTAGAGACTAGACGGCACCCACCTAAACACGACAGACGTGCACGGTGATGGGATAGTCCAGACCACAAACCTCAGGGGCAAGGGCGGCGCAAGCCGTAGTGGTACGTAATCAGCGGGTCCCAGGTTCGAGCCCTGGTGCGCTCACGCGCACCGCAAACGTAACGTGCGCTCACAGCGCACCGCAGACGTAAGGCGCACACGTAAAATATAAATGGCACAGACTCGCACAACAAAGGCGGATGAAATCGAGTGTGGTGTCTTTCCGCCTCTACCGAGTGGGCGTTTCGATATTATCTATGCTGACCCGCCCTGGGATTATAAGGGACAGCTGCAACATGCTGGCAAAGGCTCAGGGGACTCAGGTGGGGCGATTCGTCATTATCCCACCGTGACCCTTGACCAGCTGAAAAGACTGCCGATTGAGCGAATCACTGCAGATAATGGGCTTTTGTTTATGTGGTCGTCCAGCCCGCACCTTGACCAAGCCATTGATTTAGGCAAGGCGTGGGGCTTTGCTTGGGCGACAATTGCCTTCGTTTGGAATAAAATGAAAACCAATCCCGGCTTTTACACGTTGAGCCAATGCGAGCTGTGCCTTGTGTTTAAGCGGGGCAAGATTCCATCACCGCGCGGCGCGCGCAACATTCGCCAACTTGTCGAAGTGGAAAGAGGCACACACTCAAGTAAACCCGCCGAAGTGCGACAACGGATTGAGGCAATGTTCCCGCAACAACGTAAAATCGAATTGTTCGCGAGAGAACATGCTACAGGGTGGACACCATGGGGAGTCGACGTGGCTCAGGAGTCATCGAGAAGCTGATATTCGAGGCGGATGAATTCCTCAATCATCCGTCTCCAGACGTCTTCGACCATATCGGGATTAACGTTATGGGTGTCGGCATAGGCACGCACTTTTTCGACGATGGCATCGATGCGTTTCTTATCCACCACTTGCTCTCGAGTTTTGAATCGGGCAGCTTGGTGCACATAAGCCTGTCGTTCCGTCAGCAGCTGTAACACTTTTTCATCGATGGCATCGATGGCTTCTCGGACGTCTGTCAGATTCTTACATGTTTGCGGGCTTTTCATGGTATCTCCTCTCAGTAAGCCCCTCAATAGGCAAGGTGTTGGTAGATGGCTTCCATGCTTTTGTTGTTTTTTTTCCATAGGTCGATGATGTCTTCTGCTGGTGTTGTGCCTTTTTTGACTTGTGCGAACAAGGGTTCGAGAAAGATAGATTCATCTTGTCCTTTTTGGTTATAGCGTTTTCTGTTTTTCAAGCCCCGCTCGGCAAGCGCGAGCGTATCACGGGCAATCTCGGCAATGGTTTGCGAGCCCATACGCATATGCAAGCCTTCTTTCGGTATCATCGTGCGTAAGCTCTGGTGCGTATCGGGGCTCCAATCTTTAATCCACTGGTAGCAGGTTTCTCGCACCGCGTCATCATACAACAAGCCGACCCAAAATGCCGACAAGGCACACAAACGCTGTAGGTTGCCGCCATCAGCCCCGCGCATCTCGACAAAGGTTTTCAGACGCACTTCCGTGAAAATGGTGCTCATGTGGTCTTTTACGTCCTCCAGTGTCGGACGCCACGACTCAAAACCGACAAGTTTGCCCGCCATAAAGTCTCGAAAAGAGCGTCCTCTTACGTCATAATACGTGCCTTCACGGCGGATAAAATACATGGGAACATCGAGAATATAGTCCACATAACGCCTAAAACCAAAACCATCGTCAAACACAAAGGGCAAAATGCCACACCGCTCAGGGTCGGTATCCGTCCACACATGGCTGCGATAACTGAGAAAGCCGTTGAGTCGCCCCTCCGTGAAAGGTGAGTTCGCAAACAAGGCAACAACAATCGGTTGCAAAGCAAGCCCGATACGCAAACATTGCACCATCATCTCTTCGCTGTCGAAATCGAGATTAACCTGCACCGTGCATGTGCGCTTCATCATATCGATGCCGAGTTTGCCTTTCTGCACCATCCTCTGACGCATAATCTCGTAGCGGCGTTTGGGCATCCACGGCACATCATCCCTGCTCCATAACGGCAGAAAACCCACACCCAACAAGCCCATGTTCAATGGCTCCGCTACCCGTTTGGCAAGATACAGATGCTCGTGCATGGCAGCACAAGCACGATGCAACGTCTCCACGACACTAGACGAGAACTCTATTTGCCCGCCAGGCTCAAGCGTAATCGAGCCCCGCGGCGATAAACACCCCAACACATGCTCGCCCTCCCTATAAGGCTCGCTGTCCTGCGTGCACATCCCTCGTAAAAAGTTGGCGATACTCGCATCACTATCGCTCGGTGACTCATAGGGAATCGGGCGTAATGTATCTTTGTGGAAAGCAAATTTTTCGTGTTCCGTGCCAATGCCCCACGCTGCCCGTTCCTTGCACCCTGAACGCAAATACGCCTCGATAGCTTGTGGGTCAGTAATACTATCTGTATGAGGATTTTTCATGGGTGGGGCTTAGAGGGATGCAGTTGCGGAGGGTGCCACAGATGCAAGGGCGACCGTAGCGGCAGTCTCGGCTCGGAGAAGGAGGGGCGCCAAGCGGACATACTGGCGACTATACCCTAAATCGGGTAGTTGGTCGAACAGGGCGTATTCTTTTTGCGAGAATCCCCCCTCAGGCCCTATCAGAAAAGCGGCGTTCTCTTCGGTGCTGGTGGGGGATTCGCCCTTATAGGGGTCACAGACATAAAGGGGCACCTGCTTGTCCCATGTTTTCAGCACGTCTTGTATGGTTTTAAGGGGTTCGACTTTTGGCACATCGAGGCGATTGCACTGCTCTGCCGCCTGGGTGGCTCGGCTATGAAGGCGCACATGGTTGATACGGCGCACCACGGTGTAGTCGGTTATGACCGGCTGCAAGACACCAACAGCCATTTGCGTTGCTTTGTCGATGAGGTCATCGAGGGCTGCCTGTTTAAGCACAGCGAACAACAGGCGCGTGTGCCACGGTGGATGTTGGTTGCGGTGTTGACTGATGATTTTTGCTTGTGCGCTTTTTTTGTTGAGGCTGTCGATGGTCGCGAGCCATGCCCCTTGTTTGCCATCGAAGACGCAGACGTTATCGCCGACGCGCAAGCGCAGGACATGGAAAAGCTTGTGGTGTTGGGCTTGATCGAAAAGGATGGTGGCACCCTCTTTAAGCGTGGTGCCACCATCGATTTTCAGGCGTGCCTTATAGGAGCAGCATCCGCCTATCATCCAGCATGAACCTCAGAAGGCGTAACCGACGCCGAGGCTGACTTTATTGATGTCGGGATTGATACGGCGATTGGCTGTCAGATCGCGACCGCCACACCCAACGGCATAGCCGGGCAGTGAAACGGTATCACCATCCAGATAGCTCCAGTCGAGTCGGACGAACACGTTGCGATTGACCATCGATTCGAATCCGAGTCCGAAGACGAAACCTTCTGTCAGCCATGAGTCGCTTGCTCCTCCAACGGTGCGGTAGTTCGCACCGGAACATGAGGTATCCGTAGGGGGCGTTCCTTCATAACCAAAGTGTCTAACGCCAGCACTGCGTTTGACTTCATAATCTGCCCAGCCGTAGCCGAAGCGGAGATAAATCATGCTGTGGTCATTAGGCATATAGCCGAGTCGGGTCGTTGCCGAGACGCTATAAAGGACTTCGGTGTCAACATTGACTCGGTCGAAACACGTCAATTCATTACCATTTAGCAACTGTCCTTCCTGAGGCGTGCCTGTGGCACCTGCATTGCATCCGCCGCCGATACCGTCGATTTCTTGTTCTTCACTTTCGAGGGTGAAGTCATAGGAGCCGCCGCCTTCGATACCGATGTACCATTTGCGGTATTTGTTGCTTTGCCAGATTTTATCGAGGGTTGTTCCGATACCGAAGAAGAAGCCGAGTCCGACTCCATTCAAGGCGCCGTCATTGTTGCGGTAGGCGTTGCCGTCGATGGTGGCATTTTCGTTATAGGGCACGTAGCCGTAGATACCTTGTCCGCCGGCATACAGCCCGAGCCCTTTATAGCCGAGCAAGCGTCCCGGTGATAGTTCCACTTGGTCGTCATCTTGGCTTCCGCCGGCGAAGTCATATTGTCCAAAACGCCATGACAAGCCGACACGCAAGGTCTGTCCGCTGACTTCATTTTCGGCATAGTCAGGATAGCGACCGACTGAGACATCATAGGCTTCGCGTTGGTCGTGCAACCAGTCCATACGTGCCGAGAAGTTTTTGGCGAGCATGATTTCACTTCCTGCCCCGATGAGGAAACCGCCGTTGTCGGTCGATTTGACGAAGTCGGATTGCAACGTATTACCCGTCGAATAATCATAGCGGGTCTCGACACTGCTGACCGAATAACCCAGTGAACCATAGAAGAGCGTGCCAGGGGCGACTTTGTAGCCCCCTCGAGCAAGAAAACCGAAGGTGTGTTGGTCTCTGGTGCGTAGCGTTCTACCATCATTATCTGCAACACAAACCGCAGCACCATTCGCACAGGTTTTGTTGTTTGCATCCACGTTCAAATCGAATTGATAAGTATTATAGGCGCGCTCGCTACTGATGCCGTCGCCCGCCCCGCTACCGCTGAAGAATCCTTCACCTGAAACGAACCACTTGTTGTTGAGCACTCGGCTGTAGCCGAGACTAAATCCGCCCGACAAGCCACGCTCGAAACTGCGATAATCTTCCACCTGATTCAAAACAACCGCACCAGGGCCGCTGCCGACATCACCGATAAAGTCATCACGCTTAATCGTGCCAGAACCAATCGCGGAATACACATTGGCATGAAAACCATCAAATGTCCCCGCAGACGACGTCGACGGCGCGAAACTCCACGCAACACACCCCATCAACGACCATAAACAAAAACGACGAACCATAATCATATCTCAACCTCTTATGCTGAAAGCCTCATAAATATATGTTTTGCCCCGTTCCCTGCCTATCGCGCACCCTAAATCCCACAACGAACACGCACCCGCTAGCCCACTATATCCCAGCAAAAAAACAAAATCAACCTTTCTGTTAAAAATACAGAAAAAAAGACACAAAAGCGCGGAGAGGAAGGGATTCGAACCCTCGATACGGCTTAAAACCGTATAACGGTTTAGCAAACCGCCGCCTTCAACCACTCGGCCACCTCTCCCGTAACTACTTAATCTTCGCCTCCTTAAACAAAACATGACGACGCAACGCCTTATCATACTTACGAACCTCCAACTTATCAGGAGTCTGACGCGGATTCTTCGTCGTCACATAAAACGTACCCGTCTTCTCACTGCTCACCAGCCTAATCTTAATCTTCGCAGACTTCGCCATAACAAACCTCCAATACCATAAACATTGTCCCAGCGTCACAACGCCAACCCGCACAAAGTAAGCCACACACAACACAAAAGCAACAAAAACAAAAATACCCCCTCCTCAACCCGCTTACCCTTAAGACGTGCTTTTCTTTGCCGATTTTGCCACTGTCTTTTTGGCTCGTTTCGTTGTTTTTTTCGTTGTCTTTTTCTCGGCAGCTTTTTTCTTTTTCTCCTCGATAAGACCCACAGCCTCATCCATCGTCATATCCTCGAAGGGTCTTTTGCCAAGATAAACCTTCGTGCGTCCGTGCACCAGACAGGGGCCAAATCGACTCTTTTCTATGGTCACAGTCTGTCCATCATCAGGGTGCGTGCCCAACGTCACCATAATTCGTGCTTTTCTTTTTTCTTCCGCTAAGGTCAACAGCTCAACAGCGCGGTTATCGCCAATAGCCAACAAGTCGTCACCCTCCTGCAAGGACGCAAAAAGATTTTGATGACGCACATAAGGCCCATAAGGCCCATTGCTGACAATCATATCTTCGCCGCTTTGCGGATGTTTACCCACCACCCGCGGCAGAGCCAGCAAGCCCACCGCAACCGCCAACGTTACAGTGTCGGGCGTATACCCGGTTCTGTTCAACGAAGCACGCTTGGGTTTGCCCTTGGTCTCTTCGTCCAGCTGAAGATAGGGCCCATAGGGCCCGTCACGTAAACTAATCGGCACACCCAGCTGCGGGTGCGTACCCAGAACCTGATTGTGCCGCATCGCTCCTTCTGCCGCCGCGGCATCACCATGCGCCCCAAAAGCTCGAGTATACCGACAATCCGGATAACGAGAACAGCCAATAAACGGCCCATAACGACTGAACTTCATCCCCAACGTCCCCTCACCGCACTGCGGACACAGGCGGGCATTTTCTTTATCGCCAAACAAGAAATGCTCCAAAGACTCGTTGAGCAAATCGATGACTTCACGAGTCGATAGCGCATTCGCCTGTTCGATGGTCTTAATGAAATCGCGCCAGAATTCTTCCAGAGCCTTTTTCCATGACAGCTCGCCTCGTGCGATGTCGTCCAGCTGGTCTTCTAGCGATGCCGTAAAGTCATTTTGAATATACCGCCGAAAGAATCGATGCAAAAAGACAACCACGATGCGTCCCTTGGTATCAGCGATGAATCGCCGTTTGTCCAAACGCACATACCCACGCTCCTGCAAGACGCTAATAATCGCCGCATACGTCGACGGTCTGCCGATGCCGTGACTTTCTAGTTCTTTGACGAGACTCGCTTCCGTAAAACGCGGCGGCGGTTTTGTGAAGTGCTGACTGGCATCCGCCTTGTCCACCGCTACCTTCTGCCCTTGGGTCAACGCCGGCAACGGCATATCGTCCATGTCCATATCCGCGCTTATGTCCGCGCTTGAGTCGCTTTTTTCGTCAACGCCCTCCTGATAAATCGACAAAAAACCATCGAAGACAACTCGAGAGCCATTGGCACGCAACATTGTCACCTGAGCATCGTTTTTGCCGTCGGACATGTCTGCCTTGATTCGCTCGAAGACGGCCGCCTTCATTTGACTTGCCAGTGTGCGCTTCCAGATTAAGTCATACAACTGATGGCTCTCACTATCGAGAAAACCCCGTAAGCTTTTAGGGTCTCGAGCCACATCCGTGGGCCTGATGGCTTCGTGGGCTTCCTGTGCGTTTTTGACTCGTCCCTTATAGACGTTCGGCTGAGGGGGCAGATACGCTTCACCATACGCCTTGCCAATCAGCGTGCGCAAACCGCGCACCGCCTGTTGCGACAAGGCTTGCGAGTCGGTGCGCATATACGTTATCAGCCCGCCGCTGGATTGTCCCTGCAAGGCTGAACCATCGTAAAGCTTCTGGGCAAGAGTCATCGTCTGTTTTGCCGAAAAACCCAGCTTGCGAGACGCTTCCTGCTGCAACGTGGACGTGGTGAAAGGCGGACGAGGATGACGTCTCTCCTCCTTTGCCGTCACCTGAGCGACATGCCACGTTGCTTGCTCGATATGCTTTTGTGCCTCACCAGCCGAGTCCTTGTTAAGAGCAAATTTATCTAGTTTTTTGCCCTGATAATGGACAAGGCGAGCGGCGAAACGCTCGTTTTTTTCTGTCTGAAGCATGGCATCCACAAGCCAGTATTCTTTGGGCTTGAAGAGTTCGATGTCTTTTTCTCGGTCGCAAATCATCCGCAAGGCGACCGACTGCACGCGCCCTGCCGAGCGACTGCCCGGCAGCTTACGCCACAACACCGGCGAGAGCGTAAAGCCCACAAGATAATCGAGGGCGCGGCGCGCCAGATAAGCATCCACCAAATTCTCATCGATGGTGCGGGCAGAAGAAAAGGCTGCCAGCACCGCCTCTTTGGTAATTTCGTGGAAGACGACTCGCTTGACAGCGACGCCATTCATGACTTTTGCCTCGTTCAAAGCAGCAATCAAGTGCCACGAGATGGCCTCGCCCTCCCTATCCGGGTCAGTCGCCAGATACAACGTACCCGCCCCACGCACCATAGAGGCAATCTCCCGTACGTTCTTCTTTGCCTTGTCCATGATCTCCCAAATCATACGGAAGTCATCATCAGGCAACACAGAGCCCTCCTTTGGCGGCAAGTCACGCACGTGACCAAAGCTCGCCAAAATACGATACTTGCCCCCTAAATACTTGTGAATCGTTTTTGCCTTCGCCGGCGATTCGACAACCACAACATCCATGACCATACCTCCTACATCACAAGACTAACACGGTTGCCCGCATGATACGTTAAACGCCCCTCTAACTCCAGTTGCAACAAAACGTACGAAATGTGTTGCCAAGAAAAGTCGGTCTGCCGCAACAATTCGTTGGTATCCAACGGCGTCGGGCCCAGCAACGATACAATCCTGCTGTGTATGGTCGCCAGATGTTGCTCGCTCGGCGGCTGCGGCGACTTCACCGCCCCGCCAGCAACGCGCCCAGCCACGGGTTTAGCCTCTTTTTTCTTTTCCTCGAGAGTCTCCTTATACGCACCAACATGGTCAATAACATCCTTGCTTTCGGTCACAAGAAAAGCCCCTTGCTTAATAAGATCATTAGCCCCCCAGCTACGTGGGTCTTGCGGGGAGCCGGGCACAGCAAAAATGTCTCGCCCATAATCTAATGCCTGCGAGACCGTAATCAACGAGCCTGAGCGTTTTTCTGCTTCGATGACGACCAACCCGAGACATAACCCGGCAATGATACGATTACGTTTTGGAAACAAAGCCCCCCGTGGCTGCGTTTCCAGCTTCTCCTCGCTGACAACCGCGCCCTGTTTGACGATATCATGATACAATTTCTCTTTTTCATGGGGATAGATTTGGTCGACTCCGCCGGCGAGAACAGCAACAGTGCCTCCTTGCAACGCCCCTTCGTGAGCAGCAGAATCGATGCCATGAGCCATCCCTGAAACAATGACAAATCCTGCTGCGGTTAGTTCTTCTGCCAGTTCTCGCACGAACAAGACTCCACTTGCCGATGCGCGTCTCGCTCCGACAAGACCAATCATATCCTTCTTAAGAACGTGGGTATGTCCCAACACCGACAACACCAGCGGCGCATCGGCAACGACCGCCAAAGAAGGCGGATAGTCCTCGTCCACGAGCGTAAGCATACGTCCGCCCATCGCCTGCAAGCGTCCCCACTCGTCTTCGATGACGCGGCGCTCAGGGATTGTAACCTTACGACGCACCACGGAATCGCCGCGCTTAAGAATAGTCGGCAAAGCCGCAAGAGCAGCCTTCGCACCGCCATAACTCTCTATCAGACGACGATGCGTCTTCGGGCCAATGCCACGACAACGAGCAAGATGCAACCACGCCAACTGGTCTTCCATGTCCACTTTGGGTAACGTCTTGGTCACGTCTCGCGCGCTCCGAGCATTTTTTCTTCCTCGCCCCGCCGCAAAAGAGCGATGTTGCTTCTATGGGCAAAGGTCACCAAAGCCGCCACCACACCTGAAGCATAAACAAGAGTCATGGGTCTCCCCTCCGCAAAGAGCCATAGGGGCAACGTCCACGCACTGATGATTGATGCCACCGAGACGTAGCGGGTTATCCATAGAACACTCCCCCACGTTGCCAAGAATCCGACAAAGGCGAACGGCGATAGAGCCAATGCTGCCCCCAGCGTGGTTGCGACCCCTTTTCCGCCGCGAAAACGGAGCCAGAACGGGAACATATGCCCGAGAACCACCGCTATCAAGGCTATGCCTAAGGCGACAGGTTCAGGTGCCACCATCGCGCCGCCATAAAGCACGATGAAGCCTTTGCCGCCATCGCCAAGAAGCGTCAAAGCCCCCGCGCCATAACCTGATGCCCGAGCAACATTGGTCGCACCTATGTTGCCTGAGCCACTGGCGCGTGGGTCTGATTTACCCATCAGGCGACTGGTCATAACGCCAAAAGGAAGACTGCCGACCACATAAGCACCAACAAAGACGCCACTCAAAACAAGGAGCTGTAACATATCGACCATAACGTTGGTTCTCCTATTTTTTACGCAAAGGAACACCTCGATAGACCAGTCGCCCATCGATGAAGGTCGCCCTGACGCGCCCTTGCATCATCATACCATCGAAGGCGGTATTGCTGGAACGACTCACCAGTTTATCGGCATCCACACGCCACGACTCATCGAGAGCAAAAAGCACAAGATCAGCACAAGCACCGACCCGCAACGCACCCGCATCAAGACCCAAAAGAGACGCAGGCAGGTGCGTCACCTTCGATAAAGCATCGAGAAGAGTCATCTTGCCATCATAGTATAAATGCAAAACCAGAGAAAGCAACGTCTCTAAGCCAACAGACCCCGGGGCTGCCTGCTCAAAAGGAAGACGCTTGCTCTCTCGGTCATAAGGGCAATGGTCGGAAGCAATCGCATCAATGACTCCTGAACACAAACCATCGATAATCGCCAAACGGTCATATTCCTGTCGTAAAGGCGGATTCATACGAGCATACGTGCGGTAGTTGCCTACCGCATGCTCATTCAACATAAAATAGGGCGGGGCCGTATCACATGTGATAGAAAGCCCCTGTGCTTTGGCTTCAGCGATAATTGCAACAGAATCAGCGGTCGTAATGTGGCTTGCGTGATAGCGACCGCCAACGTCCCGTAGGAGTCGCACGTCCCGCTCTAGGGCGATGCTTTCGGCAACGGCAGGCGTGCCCTCTAAGCCTAAGCGTGTCGCAAGAGCCCCCTCATTCATAACGCCATCAGCAGACAAGCTGGTTTCTTGGGCATGTTGCATCACAAGGGCATCGAAGCCACGAGCATAAGACAACGCCTGACGCATAACACGACTGTTAGCAACATACCGCCACGAATCGCCAAAAGCCAAAGCCCCTGCTTCCTGCAACAAGCCTATGTCGGTAATGTCCGCACCTAAAGCTTGGCGGGTAAGAGCCGCACACGGATAAATTTTTGCATAAGCTGCTTCTCGGGAGCGTCTCTGGATGAAGCCGACAAGTTCGACTCTATCAATGACGGGCTGCGTGTTTGAGGCACATAACACCGAGCATACGCCGCCTGCGACGGCAGCGGACGACCCTGAAGCGATGGTCTCGTTATGCTCGAAGCCCGGTTCGCACAAACAGGCGCGCATATCCACAAGCCCCGGACACAAACACAACCCCGAACAATCGACACGCAGCGCGTCCGCTACCTTATCGTCATGCCCCCCGACATGGCGAATGGTTTTGTCTTGCACGACAACGTCCCCTTTCTCATCGAGTCCACTGGCAGGATCCAACAAGCGGGCACCCGTCAACACGAGAGGACGAGATGCGTGCTCTTGCATCGCCAAAGCATCCAGAGTCGTTGTGCTACCCACACGCATCGTTTAAGACTCCATCACTGTTTGCAAACAAGCCATACGCACAGCGACGCCCACCTCCACCTGTTGGTGAATCAAGCTGCGGTCGATATCATCAGCCAACTCGCTATCGATTTCGACTCCCCTATCCATGGGGCCTGGGTGCATAATCACCGCATCATCTTTAGCGACGGCGAATTTTTTGCGATCCAGCCCAAAGAAATGATAGTACTCACGAGGCGAAGAAACGTACGCGCCATGAATACGTTCCTTTTGAATCCGCAACATCATAATCACATCGGCATCGCGCAAACCTGTGTGCATATCGTGGTGAACACGCACGCCCAGCTCGTCAATGCCCGACGGCACCAGCGTATAAGGAGCAACAATATGCACCTCAGCCTGCATCGTATTCAATAAGTGAATGTTCGAGCGGGCAACACGAGAGTGCTTAACATCGCCACATATCACCACCTTCAAGCCCGATAGCCGTCCCTTACGACTGCGAATGGTCAACGCATCGATGAGAGCCTGCGTGGGATGCTCGTGCGCGCCATCGCCGCCATTAATAACCGGACACGTCATCTTTTCCGCCAACAACACAACCGCCCCCGAACAAGGATGCCGCACCACCAGTACGTCCGTATCCATCGCATTCAATGTCGCCGCCGTATCCAGAAGAGTCTCGCCTTTCTTAATCGAACTGGTCGCCACCGACATATTAACAACATTGGCACCCAGACGCTTCGCCGCCATCTCAAAAGAAGTGCGCGTGCGTGTCGAATTCTCAAAGAAAAGGTTAATCACGCTATAGCCTTCTAGCACGGAGAGACGCCGTCTCTTGCCGCTATCTCCCCCCACGTAGCTTTGTGCCTTGTCTAACAAAGCAACAATCGCATCTCGAGACATCCCCTCAATAGCCAAAATGTGACGACAAGCCTTCACAGAAGCACACCTCTGAGTCTTACGAGTCTTGTGAGTTTTGTCTGCCCTAAGCATGGGAATAGAAACTTGCTTTTCATCTCGGTTAACGCTACGTTACGGTTAAGGCTGATTGTTTCCTAATATACCACATCCCTATGATACAACCAAGACCTTCCCTTTTGTTGTCTTTTCGACCCCCTGTTTTTATGGCTTTCCCATGCAACGCAAGATTATCCCTGACGTCGTCGCACCCAGCAACGTTCATGCCATAACAGCCCAAGAGTCGGCTCTGCGGGCGGCACAACTCATGGATGACAAGAACATCAGTGCTCTTGTCGTGCTCGATAGCAACAAAATGCTACAAGGCATCATAACCGAACGAGATATTCTCCGCAAAGTCACCGCCCAAAAAAAAGACCCCGAAAAAGTTCTCATCAAAACAATCATGACACCCAACCCACAATGCCTCGGTAAAGACGATATCGCTATGGATGCTCTAACCATTTTTTCGCAAGGACACTTTCGCCACTTGCCCGTCACAGAGAACGGCAAAGTTCTGGCTGTTGTCTCTATCCGAGATATCTTCAAAGTCTGCAAGACTCAGATGGACGAAGACTTGAAGCAGCGGGATCAATTGCTACACGGCACAGGTTACGGAGGACTCTAGATGCCTCAGCACAAGAATTCACCCTTTGGCTCTCCCTCTTCTTCGCCGACTCAACAGCTGAAAGAAGGATTAAAGAACATGGTGCCTTACCTCAAGAGCATCCTGACCGGGCGCGTCGATAACAAAAAAACACCAAAAACAAAAAGAAGCGATACAAAAAAAATTCTGATACGGGTGTTTAAGACCTATCTTCTGCCCCACTGGCCAACCATATCTTTTGCTGTTTTCTTCATGATTCTGGTGGCTTTGGCGACATCGGCTAAAGCGTGGATTATGAAACCTGTTCTCGATGATATTTTCCTCAACAAGAACACCGAGATGCTCTCTGTGTTACCTTTTATTATCTTTGCGATGTTCTCGGTGCGCGGCATTGCCGAATTTTTACAGATGATCCTTATGAATCGTGTCACATCACAGGCATCTGCTCATGTGCGTTCGCAGTTGTTCCGCCACGTGCTCAAAAGCGACCTCAGCTTTTTTCATAGCACCACCAGCCCGAATTTGGTGTCGAAGTTCACACAAGTGGCTCAAGGGGTCGCCTCGACGCTGATTGCCACCGTTGTGACGTTGTTGCGTGACTCGCTGATGCTGATATCGCTGGCGGGCTTGATGATTGTGCAAGATTGGCGGATGTTCCTCTTTATTTCAACGGCTTTTATGGTGTTGTACTTTCCTTTGACACGCAAAAATCGCAATGTTGCCGAAGGTGCCACGCACCAACAGCATAGTATCGCCGGCGGCATGGCATCCTTTCTCAATCAATCTTTTCAAGGCATACGCCAAGTAAAAGCCTTCCAGATGGAAGAAAAAGAAAGTAAAAAAGCCGATACATTTTTCAGAAACAGCGCAGGTGCCGAACTAAAAACCGTGCAAGCAGAAGCCATGCGCCGCCCACTGGTCGATATCCTCGCAGGACTGGCTATCGGCATGACGATGGCTTATGGCGGACAACGAGTCATCGACGGCTCAACGACGCCAGGCTCGTTTTTTGCCTTCGTAACCGCCGCTCTGATTGTCTATCGTCCGCTCAAAAACCTATCGACTGTCGGCGCTCAGATTCAGGGGTGCATCGCTTCAGCGAAAAATATTTTTCAGATTATCGACTCCAAACCCACCGTGCAGAATCGAGAGAACGCCAAACCCCTACCCAAAAAGCACCGCAAGCAGCTGACCATAGCCTTCGAGCATGTGTTGTTTTCTTATCCCAGCAAAGACAAAAGCAGTGCGTCTCGGCGTTATGCCCTCAATGGTATCGACTTGCACGTAGCAGAAGGCAAAACCACAGCCCTCGTTGGCCCCTCAGGGGGAGGCAAATCCACCATCCTCAATCTTATTCCACGTTTCTATGATGTGACCGAAGGACGTATCCAACTCAACGGCATCGATATTCGCACCCTCACCCTCGAATCGTTGCGGGCACATATTGCTCTCGTTAGCCAAGACATTTTTCTTATGAACGATACCATTGCTGCGAATATTGCCTACGGCACCAAAAGATGCCCTATGACCGCTATCAAACAGGCAGCAGAAAACTCCGCTGCTGCCGAATTCATCGAGCACCTCCCCAAAGGCTATAAAACTGTCATTGGCGAAAACGGCGTCATGCTCTCGGGCGGACAACGTCAACGGCTATCGATTGCCCGCGCCATGATGAAAGATGCCCCTATTCTTCTCCTCGACGAAGCAACCTCGGCTCTCGACAGCGAATCCGAGAACGTCATCCAAAAAAGTTTAACCAAGTTGCGTGCCAACCGCACCACGTTGGTTATTGCTCATCGTTTGTCCACTATCCGCAATGCCGAGCACATTTACGTGATTCTCAATGGCAAAGTGCACGAGAGTGGCACGCACGCCAACCTGATTGGCAAACCCGGTCTCTATAAGAAGATGGTCACGCAACAGAAGCATGGCGATATTCTTGACACGGACACGCACGATGATCTGCCTGCGCCCCATATACGTCGCGTCTCTTAGGGTGCTGCGTCTTAAGGCACGATGGTTTCTGCCAACTATCCGAAGACGTTGCTCTTTTATCGGGCAGGGTGGCGTCTGTTGCGCATCGCCGTGCCGTTGTTCCTTCATCTGCGCCTGTGGCGCGGCAAAGAAGAAAAAAAACGATTGCCTGAACGAGTCGGAAGAGCCTATCAAAAAAGACCCAAAGGAAAACTCCTATGGATCCACGCCGCCAGCGTCGGCGAATACCTCTCGACTCTGCCTCTGCTGAAAAGCCTGACTGAACAGACACAAGCCCCTCATATCCTCCTAACCACCGGCACCGTAACATCGGCGCGTCTGGCACAGCAACGCAATCCCGCAGGAGTCATTCACCATTATATTTGCCTCGATGCGCCGCGCTATGTCGCCCGATTCCTCGACCACTGGCGCCCCAACGTGTCTTTGTGGATGGAATCCGAACTGTGGCCCACCATGCTCATGGAGACACGCAAACGGCACATCCCCATGTTGCTGATTAACGCACGTATGTCATCTCGCTCACAAGCAAACTGGCGGCGAGCAAAAAAAACCCTACGTTATCTGCTTGCCTGCTTTGACGGCTGTTTTCCGCAAAATGAAAGTCACGTGCAAACCTTTCATCTTATGGGTGCGCGCTCTGTCCGTTTCATCGGCAACCTCAAAGACGCCGCCGAGCCTCTGCCCTGTTCCGCCAAAGAACTGGCAACGTGGCAACAAATACTCAAAGGGCGACCAATATGGATTGCCGCAAGCACACATCCCGGCGAAGACCTATGGATAAAAAAAACCCATAGCACCCTGCAAAAAACATATCCTAACCTTGTCACGTTGCACGTTCCTCGTCATGCTTCCCGCGGCCGTGCCATCGCGCAAGCGTTACGAGACGACCACTGTCTGCCCATCTGTCGCTCTGATTACCCCTATCCGCCACAAGATGAGGGCGCATTATTTTATATTGCCGACACCATCGGCGAGCTGGGGCTGTTCTATCGCCTCGCTTGCGTTGCATTTATCGGCGGCTCGCTGATTCAGCATGGCGGACAAAACCCTCTCGAAGCCGCGCGCCTTGATTGTGCCATCATCACGGGGCCCCACCACGACAACTTCCAAAGAACTTACCATGCCTTAAACAAGCACGGGGCTGCTCAAATCATCCGCACAGCTGAAGCCCTACCAAAAGCGGTGCTCTCTCTGCTCCAGAACAAGAGCAAACGCACGACAATGGCGCGCAACGCCCAACGCTACAGCCAACAAGATAGCCAACATATTGTCGGTGCTTATCGAGCATCTATTCTGCCGTGGCTTTGAGGATGATGCTGTCTCCTCCTCGTTTTTGGCACACCCCACATTCGCCTCTTGCTACGTTGCTTGCCCCCCTTGGCATAGCCATCGGCGCACTCGGGCGGTTACGCCAAGCGGTTATCCGCCCCTACCGAGCAGCCATTCCTGTGCTCTGTGTCGGCAACGTCACCGTCGGCGGAAGCGGTAAAACCCCCGTCGTCATGGCTCTTGTGTCCCTCCTTAAAAAGAAGGGCATACACCCCATTATCTTGACCCGCGGTTACGGCGGCACAACAAAAGCCCCTTGTCTCGTTGACCCCAGCCACAAGGCAAGCCAAGTCGGCGATGAACCCCTTGTGCTCGCCAAGCACGCCCCCGTCTGGGTCAGTCGCAACCGCGCCAACGCCGCACGGCTCGCCCTCACAACACAGAACACACCTCAGCACGTTCATTGCTTTATTATGGATGACGGGCTACAACACCCGTATCTGCACCGAGACCTTTCGTTTCTGGTTATTGACTCGCATGCACCTTTTGGCAATGGACGTATTATGCCCGCCGGCCCCCTAAGAGAATCCCTAACCTTTGCCCTGCGTAAAGCGGATGCCATCGTTGTTCTCGGCACGCAAACGTTGTCTCTTGCCAGCACCAAACCCACCTTCTATGCCACAAGACACCTGCACAGCGATGCCCTCGATGCTGAGCGCCCCTCCATTGCTCTTGCTGCTATCGGCAACCCCAAACAGTTCTTTCACATGCTCAAGCCTGTAACCCGCCTTATCAAAACGTATGCCTACCCAGATCATGCGATTCTCGCCCGCAAGCGTATCGCCGAGCATATCCTCGAAGCCAAAAAACACAACGCCCAGCTGGTCACCTCAGAAAAAGATTATGTCCGTCTTGATGAAGACCAACGGCATTTTTTCACGCCTTTGCCCCTCAGTCTCCGTTGGCGCGATGAAGAACAGCTGGCTGATTTTTTAAGCGCGCACCTGCCCCCGCTCTAGCTTATGAACACGCCCTCCCCACGTCTGCCCAAAGGTAAGCGGCTACGTTACCTGTCGGAAGCTTGTGCCTTATGGCTCGCCTTCCGTTTATTTCGTCTCTTAGGTCTTCCTGCATCCTCAGCTCTTGGCGGTTGTCTTGCCCGTCTTATTGGCCCGTTGACACCCTTGTCTCGCATTGCTCGGCAGAATCTGCAGGCTGTTTTTCCCGACATGCCCCCTCGACAACGGCGGCACGTCATAAGCGGTATGTGGAACAACATTGGCCGCGTCATTGCCGAATACCCCCACCTTGACCAGCTGCGTCTTTACGATACAAAAGGACGCTACCCCCATCGGGTCATCGTCAAAAACAAGGCACGTCTCGAAGCACTCTGTGCCGCCGACAAGCCCGTCGTCTTCGTTTCAGCACACTACGGCAACTGGGAAATGAGTGCTTTGTGCGTAACCCAACTGGGCTATCCCCTCACGGTTGTCTATCGTCCACCAAACAATCCGCTTGTCGATTCGATGCTCGCCCCCTTGCGAGCAAGCTTGTCCACGTATTTTGCCCCCAAGAACGATACTGTCGGCTCGAAGCGTCTCGTCAAAGCCATGCGCAACAAAGAAGCCATCGGCTTTGTTGCCGACCAGAGAACGATTACCGACTTCTCGATACCCTTTCTGGGTCATGCGTCTGGTACCCTCGATGCCCCCGCCAAGCTTGCTCTTCACTTTAAGGCACCGCTGGTGCCCGTCATGATTGAACGCACCCGCAAAAGCCACTTTATCCTAACAGTGGAAGAACCCCTCCCGGTGCCGACTCATGCCGATACAAAAAAGAACATCTATGACCTCACCCTCAGTATGCACCAACGCTTCGAAGCGTGGATTCTGAGTCAGCCCGAACAGTGGCTATGGATCCATAACCGCTGGACGTTTACTCTTCCCCCTGAAAAAGCATAAGAGAAGGATCCAAAGGCACCCCCCCCAGATAAACGCCCCAATGCACATGGGGGCCCGTTGACCGCCCGGTGGAGCCCACCTCGCCAATCACATCGCCCCTTGCCACTTCGTCCCCTTCCTTGACCAGCATCGTATCCAAGTGAGCATACAATGACGTCAATTCCATGCCATGGTCGAGCATAATCATATTGCCGCCATAAAAGAATTCGTGTCCCGCCAAGACGACCCGCCCGCTCAACGGGGCTAGAACTTTTGTGCCTTTCGGTGCCGCAATATCGATAGCAAAATGCCTCGAGCGTTCAACGCCATTGAGAACACGCCCCGAACCATATTCGCCGCTGATACGTCCCCGAACAGGATAAATGAAGGTCGGCTCTTCGACAATCCGTCCACATCCTTGCGTCTGTGCCCGAGCCGTTTTTATCATTTCTCTTTCCGATTGTATGCGGGGCCACAGAGACTCGTCAGGCAACACCTTTTTGCCAGGCAAACCATCGATATACTCAGTCTTATAGCTTCTCTGCCGAACATTGAGTCGCTTTTTTGCTTTTTTTGCCTGACCCCGCACGATCATATCGAGTCGTTGAGGCGCCTTAGACGGCAAGCCAATAAGAAAATGTCCACTCGGACAATGCACCTTATAGCCGCCACGCACCGCCATTTCTGCTTCAGGTGTCGTTTTGCCATAAGCAATGCCGCCCTGTGCCATCGAGCCTTCGACAGCACTCAACAAAGGCTGGCGTTGCACCGCACACGCGCTTGCCCCCAACAGACACACCACAACAACAAGCTTAAACCCCATCATGTCTCTCCCCTCTTGTAACCGATGCGTCTACAACCCCATCATGAAATTCGATGCTGAGGTCACGGGCTCCTGCACAAGCATGGCGACTCATGATGATGCTCGTCCCTTGAGCATCGTTTCGCCGCACGGCAGCATAGCCTCTTTTGAGAACTTGACGGTAGCTGGTGTTTTCCAGCAGACGCTCTTGTGTGGCACAGGTGCGTTCATGCCCCTCGACAAGATGCAACCACGCCTTGTCAAAAGCATCGCTGTGCCGCGCCCATCCCTGCAGACAGGCATTAAAAAACGTCTGGGGCGAAGGTAGGCGCGCCCGCAAACCCCGCTCGCGCTCGCCACACCGCTCATAAACATTCACAGTGCGTTGTGCCAACAAAGCATGCTGGTCTCGCAAACGCCGCAGCAACTCAACACGCACAGGAACAACTTTTTCTGCCGCCGCACTCGGTGTCGGCGCGCGGTAATCAGCCACAAGGTCAGCCAACGTCCAATCAGTTTCATGCCCCACCGCCGATATGACCGGCACAGGACAAGCGGCAATCGCCCGCACCACGTTTTCCTCGTTAAAGGGCCAAAGGTCTTCGATACTCCCACCGCCCCGCGCCAAAATAATAACATCCACACCCAGAAGCACAGACTCCCCATCACCTTGGCGATTGCCTAACTCTCCTCGCCCTCCTCGCCCTCCTAGCCCTTGTAACGCTCGGCACAGAGTAGCGGCGGCTTCGTCACCTTGCACCTGACTGGGCCAGATAAGCACATCACGAACACAGCGTTCCCTTAGACGATGCAACACATCATGCAACACCGCGCCCTGTAAGGACGTTATCAGCCCAATACGAGACGGCAAAAAAGGTAAGGCACGCTTGCGTTCAAGAGCAAACAGCCCCTCCCCTTCGAGGCGTTTACGCCGCTCAGCCAGCATACGATACAAAGCACCCTCGCCCGAAGGTGTCACCTCATCGATAATCAGTTGATACTTGGAGCCACCATGATAAGCCGACAACCGCCCGACACACTCGACTTCGATGCCGTCATGCCACTCCATAGACGACGCCTCAGCAACATTTTTCCAACACACCGCCTCCAAGATACTGTCGCCTTCTTTCAGACGCACGTAAACGTGCCCCCTCGCCGAGCGAAACACGTTGCTGGTCTCGCCACGCACACACAGACGACCAAAACGCTCTTCCAGAGTCTCTTTGATGCGAGTCGACAGCTCTTTGACGCCAAAAACCGGCGTATTATCCGATTGCTTTATGTCGTGGGTCGCGGGCATAACAAAACAACAGCATGATACCATCGTGATAGCATAATCCATCCTATGAGACAAATTCTATGAAAATTGCCATCTTGGGACAAGGCGGACGCGAACACGCCATCGTTGCCTCTCTTGCGCGTTCTCCCCTTGTATCCAACCTGTTATGTGCACCCGGCAACGCCGGTATCGCCGACCACGCCACTTGCGACAGCCTTGATATAACCGATTGTTCGGTAGTCTGTGCCTGGGCGACTCAGCATGCACCCGACCTTATCATTATTGGCCCCGAAGCCCCCCTTGCCGCCGGCGTTGCCGATGCCCTACGCCAACAAAATCATCTCGTCTTTGGGCCCTCAAAGCAAGCCGCCCAACTGGAAACATCAAAAACATGGATGAAACAGTTTTGTTTCGATCACGCCATTCCTACGGCACAGGCACGTCTGTGTCGCACCCATAGCCAAGCCCTGCTTGCTCTTGATTCTCTTCCCTCGCCCTGGGTCATCAAAGCCGACGGGCTTGCGCAAGGTAAAGGAGTCTTCATCTGCCCCAGCCGCGCCGAAGCCATCAACGTCATCGATGCCCTCATAAAATCCAAGAGTCTCGGTGCCGCCGGCACACAGCTGGTCATCGAGCAGTTCCTCCCCGGCTACGAAGTCAGTGCCTTTGCCCTCAGTGACGGCACCGAGTGGCGTCCCCTCGCCCTGTGCTGTGACTATAAACGGCGAGATAATAACGACAAGGGGCCTCAGACCGGCGGTATGGGGGCTTTCTATCACCCCGAAATTGTGCCACATCATCTCAGTGAGCGGATTGCTCAACGGGTCTTTTCTCCTGTCTTTGAGGGCTTACGTGCCCGCGCGACGCCTTATCAAGGGGTGCTCTATGCCGGGTTGATAATCAACCCACAAGACGACAGCCTATCGGTGCTGGAATTCAACGCCCGCTTCGGCGACCCCGAGTGTCAAGTTATCCTGCCCAGCCTAGAGAGCGACTTTGCCACCCTCGCTCTTGCCTGCGCGCAAGGCACCCTAAAAGAACAAACCATCACCATGAGTGGACAAGCCTGCGTTACCGTCGTTCTGTGCGACAAAAATTACCCTGAAGGGACGCTGGCACGCCCCTACCCCTTGTCATTACCGCCCCAGCCCTCCCAGCCCTCCTCGCCCTCCTCGCCCCATTCCGTGCAGACATTTCATGCCAGCACCTACGCTAGCGATGATAATACCCTGTATACCCGCGGCGGGCGTGTTCTTGCGGTTACCGCACAAGGGGCGACACTGGCACAAGCGCGCAAGGCGACATACGCGGCGGTAGAACGCACCGCCTGGCAAGACGCCCACTATCGCACCGATATTGCTGCTCAGGGACGCTTGCCTTCCTGATAGCGTCTTATCATGGCGACCATGCGTCCTTGTATGGCGACTCGTGCGACTCCGTAAAGCTGCGTTTTATAGGCAGAATTCGCTGCTTCGAGAGCAATGGAGTTGCCTTTACGGCGCAAACGTTTCAGCGTGGTTTCCTCGTTATCGATGAGAGCCACAACAATAGAGCCATTGGGCGGAGCAGCGTCCTCTCGAATAACGGCAATGTCGCCATCAACGATACCAGCCTCCACCATAGAATCGCCCACCACCTCGAGAGCATAGTGCTTGCTGCCTGTGCCACCCACCATAGACGAATCCACATCGATGAATTCCGTTTCATCAGCAATCGCCTCTATGCGCGCCCCCGCCGCAATACGTCCATAAAAGGGAATACGACAGCGTTCATCTAACTGGGGCGACTGAGCCTTAAGGATACCCGCGGGCACGCCCTCGACTTTATTTGTCGCGGTGCGCCTTGCTCTGGGTGCAAAACCAACATCCACAGGTTTGGGCGGCACACGCAACACCTCGATAGCACGAGCACGATGCGGCAAACGCCGAATAAAGCCACGCTCCTGCAAAGAGCCCAACAAACGATGCACCCCAGATTTCGACCGCAAGCCCAAAGACTCACGCATCTCATCAAAAGACGGACTGATACCATCAACACGCAAACGCTCATCAAGCAAAATCAGTAAATCTCGTTGTCTCTTCGTCAACATCGCCTCATCCTCCATAGGTCATAACGTTAACCTGCCCTCTATCTTATATAGAGCAAAAAAGAACAGATGCAAAACAAAAATAACACGAACAGAGACGACCACAACAGCCCCCCCCCCGCCACCATCACGTGTCAAATGCTCCAATCGAGCCCTTCCAGCGACTTCTGGGCGATTCCTTGTTGTCTTGCCCGCAAACACACGTCTTCTATGGTAATGTCTTTCATCACATCGAGAAGTTGTTCTTCCATGTGTTGCCACAAGGGCATGACGACTTTTTTTGTCAGATTGAATCGTGTTTCTGTTTTTTTGTCGTGGGGACGCTCGTTGCTCTTATCGATTCCGTCAGCAATATCGGCAAGGGTGATTCGTCTTCTTTCTCTTGCCAGCACGTAGCCGCCCCTTGGGCCTCTTTCGCTGTTGAGGACTCCCGCTCGTGTCAGTTGGGCAAGAATATCTTCCAAGTAGCGTTTACCGATGGTTTGTCTATCGGCAATATCGTTGATACGCACCGGCGTGCCGCCGCCATGGTAGGCGATATCGACAACAGCCAGCACGCCATAAAAGAGGCGTTTGTTACCGCCATCAATGGTCATGCTTGTTCTGTGGCAAAATGGTCAGCGACGCGCTTGACGAGTTTTCGTGCCACCTCTTGTTTTGGCATGCGTTGCCAGCGTTCTTCGCCTTGTTCGGTCATAAGCACCACGTGATTGTGTGTTCCGCCCATGATGTTGGGCTCTGTGCCGATGTCATTGACCAGCATCCAATCGCAGCCTTTTTCCTGCCGTTTGCGGCGGGCGCGACTCATGATGGCGTCGTCTGTGTCCCCGACTTCTGCCGCAAAGCCAATCACAAGAGCCGCGCGACTATCCGCCTGACGCGCCAACGTAGCAAGAATATCTGGTGTGCGAGTCAACGCAACCGTGCGAGACTCGCTATCCTTCGACCATTTGCCATTAAAACGAGTGCGCGCCCGCCAGTCACTCACTGCCGCCGCACACACCACAACATCGACAGGCATACGTTGTTGACAGGCTTCCAGCATCTCTGCGGCGGTGTGCACGTGGATGCTGTTGACGCCCACCGGATCCTCGATGTTAACGGGGCCTCGCACCAGGCACGTATCCGCCCCCACCGCCGCGAAGGCTTCTGCAATGGCGTGTCCCTGTCTGCCTGAAGAGCGATTGCTCAAAAAACGCACCGAATCAAGAGACTCATGCGTAGGCCCACTGGTAACCAAAACACGTCTCTCACGCATAAGGTTCAGCCCGCCACCGAGTCGCTCTAAGGTGGCGGCAACAAGCCTCTCCACCGATGCCATGGGGCCTGCCCCCCTATCCCCGCAAGCTGCCTGTTTGTCCTCAGGCTCGATGAACGTAAAGCCTTGTTCCCGCAAATAGGACACATTGTGCTGAACAATGGCATTCGACCACATGTGCGGATTCATCGCCGGTGCCATTAAAATGTTGCTCCCCGAACAAGACAGCAAAAAAGACGATGCCAAATCATCGCCCAATCCTGATGCCACACGTCCAATAAAACTGGCAGAGGCTGGGGCAACAAGAACGCCATCGATGCCATCCTTCATACGGAGATGACGAAAAGGGTCACCAGCAGAAAAGTCATCATAAAACACGCCCCCGTCATTCAAAGCAGAAAGAGACAAAGGCGTGACAAAACGCTGGGCATCCTTCGTCAAAATGACCTGTAGCCTCACGCCGCGGCGGCGCAAGGCGCGTATCAGCTCATAGCCCTTGACCGCAGCGATGCTCCCGCTCATAACAAGAACAATGGTCTTCGTAGTATCCTGCATGGCAACCTTACGTTGTATCACAATCTATCCTCATCTATGCTAGAAGAGCTCGAGAATCTGCCCCTTATCTTATCACAAGACTATGTCAAAGTTAACGTCTACCCTCCCTGCGACCCCTGATGACGCTGAGCTGGAAGCCTTACCTGCCCCTGCTCATGCAGACAAAGCGGTGCTCCGCTTTAGCTGTCCGGAATTCACCACGTTGTGTCCCCGCACCGGTCAGCCTGATTTTGCTCACTTGGTTATTGATTATAACCCGAAAGCCTCGATTTTGGAAAGCAAATCGCTGAAGCTATTTCTTGCCTCTTTCCGCAATCATGCGGACTTTCACGAGGCGACGACTTTGTTGGTTGCCAGCCGTATCGAAGCCTGTATCCACCCTCGTTGGTTACGCATCGGCGGCTACTGGTTTCCCCGCGGCGGTATTCCTATCGATATCTTTTATCAAAGCAGCCCGCCGCCGCCCGATTTGTGGATTCCGCCACAAGGCGTTTCGCCCTATCAGCCTCGAACGCAAACGCTCAGTTAACCTCGCGCGCCTGATTCCCCAACAATCCGCCATAAAGACGCACCGCCGCAACAACATCCTCGCCCTTTATATGAGCAGCGGCATTGCTGTCCAGATGACTTTCTAAAGCGATAAGACTACCAAAAGGATCATCACGCACCTGCGCGTCATCGAGCGCGGCACGAGCCTGCCTGCCTCGCTCGGCATAAAGGGCACGCACATCCCTTTCGCTCTGACGATAGCTGTTAGCCACAACCCTGTGTGCCAACGTATCCTCCAAAGCATCGATGAAATCATGGTGACGGCGATAGTCCTCCGCTCGCATGGCGTTGGCAGACGAGACTTTTTCTACGTCCATGCCTTTGATACGTCTATTGCCTTTTTCACTTCCTTGAGCATCCTCAGCCAAAACACCCAAAGCACACGACCAATTCGCCCCGACATCACCTTGCAGATTGTCTATCGCCTGCATGGCGTACGTCTCATCGTATTGGTAGCGCAACGGCATCAACAGACTCGTGATAAGACTCGATGCGCGCTCTTCTGAACCTGACGAGCCATAAAACGGATCCTCAGCCGCAAAGGCTTGTTGGTCTGCGTCAAAATGCTTGGCGGCATGAACAACCCGTGCGGTCTGTCCGCTCGCCAAGGCACTGACCAATTCACGCCCGCGGCGTTGGGCTTGCAGACGTAACAGCTTGGCTTCCTTTAAGCGTCGAGTGGGCGTGCGGGCAAAGGTCGAGACCACCGATGCCGCCACTTGTAGAGCCTTGTCTTTATCCAGCGCCATGATGCTATTGCCGTAGCGTGCCTGCAGCTCGGCTTCGATGGTGTCTTGTAGCCATGCTCGGTTCATTTTGCGGGCTTGCTTTTCCGACAGGGACGCATGCCGTGCCACATCGACCCACCACTTGCCCCCCGGGATAAGAGCACAAGCCGTCTCATGCACAGAGGTTTTCTGGCGCACAACCTCCTCTTGACTACGAGACATCTGTGCCGCGCGTGCCACCTCGCCCTTAGACAAAGGACGAAACGCACCCCTATCATCCAACAAGTCACCGCTCAACAAAGCCGCCATATCATGACCTTGCGCCCGAAACACGCCATAAGCCAAACGATTATGACCGCACTTGTTCGCAACCGCCTCCGCAAAGGCTTGCGCCGCCTTACGAGCGTAATAACGGCGACCCACACCAAAATGCAACGCCAAACGCTTGACGCTGTGCGACAACAAATTCTTGCGCTTCAAAGCAAAACGACCACGAGCATTATCGAACGTCATCTCATCATAAAAAGCATCCTTCGGCGCCATAGACGACACCGAAGACGACTGCGACGCAACCATAAAACGATGCGACTTGGTCGCAACCAAAACCACCTGACGCGTAAGGGACGACAACTCTCTTGCGGTAATGGCACGCTCGCCGCGGCCATTGAAAGACGTTATCTGCTGCAGAACATCCTGATAGTCTCGATACAAGCGTTCGCCGCGGGGCCCCGCGTTTGCTATGCCCTGCAGACGCGCCTGCACACCCGTCGCGTTCAAATAACGCTGACAATGATCCGCAATGAAGTCTCGGCTCTGACTTATACTCATGAAGTCTCGTCCCGACAAAGCACGAGACGCATCATCCCGCGCGCCAGCAAAAACACGCACACGCCTCGCGCCCATGCCACCCACAGCTGACGACTCCGCCGCACGACTGCCCTCCCCAACAACAATATCCCCATGATACGATACACGCACCGCCTCATTACTCGGACGCATACGAAGCCCAGAAAGAACAGTGTTAATAATCATAGAACGCCCTCTAGCAGGTTAATAATGTTTTTAGTAACCTTTGAGCGAGCGTTTGTTGCATCCTTAAAAAACAAAATAAAACGGGGCGAGCGATGGGACTTGAACCCACGACTTTCGGTACCACAAACCGACGCTCTAACCAGCTGAGCTACGCCCGCCGTCTCTACTATTTGTAAACTGTTATCAGCCCCCCTTCAACACGCTTATGCCCCTGTTCCATACACTAGGTAGGTCATCGTATATATGTTATGCTTGTGCATCTTGGCGAGCACATTCCACAACATTAGGGCGAGGCTGTATCTCCTTCAGCCACCCTGCTTCCAACAAATGCTGATAATACTCTTCGATGCGCTTGTCCGTATCATCGCCAGCAAAACGACCCTTCACATTCTTAAAATACTCAACAATATTTTCTTCGTAGCGCGAATTATGACCATTGCTATTCTCTGTCACCGCATGAGCCTCTTTTAGTGCGCGCATAATGAAAAGTAAGGTGCCATATTTCTCAAAGCTCGTATAAGCGTTGTGATTCTTAAAAAAATCTGCAACTTCAGAAATTTCTTTCTTGTATTTATGAGCCCAGCCCTCTTTATCGCTTTCGTCCTGCTCTTCTTGTTCAATATTTTCCCGCAAAGAGACAATATAGCGGTAACCTGTGCCACTCTTTTCTGACACCATGTTTATATATCCTCCTACGCGAGCAAGAAATAAATCCTCAATAACATCACCGTCATAAGGACCATAGACATGTAAACGGAAGCGATAGCCTAAAGGCACTCTCTTCAATGATTGTAAAATATAAAGACACTCCATTAAATTCGTGCGCGCCATTGTCCCCCCCACCTCTTCGAGCAACGCAAGGATAACGCCTAAGCGTTTCTGGTATCTTTCAAGATCCATCATTTTCACTATCTCTCATCCATTGAGATCTGAGCTGCGGAAAACTCTTCCTTATATCTCTGTCCCGCTTTTGTAACATAGTTCTAACATCCTCTTTGTCATCCTTATCGACATATATACGCCATTCGTACATATTATGACCTCGTAAAGACGATGCTATAGATGAAAGACTTTCGAGATTACGCAACACAACACTGTTCTTGTTCTTGTTCTTGTTCTTGTTCTCGTTCTCGTTCTCGTTCTCGTCTCTCACAACAACAGGTATCTTTCCCTTATACCATTCTCTCGCTATCAGGACAACCAAAAACCTTTGTCTCACTTCACGTCCATCAGTTCTCTTTTGCGACAAAAAATCACGTATCATCTCATCAAAATACGCCTTAACCTTTAGATTGTCAATTTTGCTCTCTCGCGGCTCCGGAAAAAGATCATAAAAACATACCAAACGAAGAGGGTCACGGTCATACAATCGTCGACACGCCTCTTCTCCTACATCCCTCTTTGAGCCTTTTTCTTTTTTGCATCTCGCTTTTCTTGCGTTCTGTGCCATTTTTTCTAAAACCTTGTTATCATCCCAGCAAAGGTATTCTTCTAAGCCTTTCTTATCTGGTTTTGGAAATGTTCCCTCTTCGAGTAAAATACTCTGCAGAACACTTTGATAAAGGTCATCACAAGCAGTTCGTGTTTTATGAGAATAGACCTGCTTGAACATAGCATAACGACTCAACAGAAGCCCTTCCGCATCGCGATGACCGCCATACTCGACTCCAAGGGCACCTGTTTTTTTGTCGTCCTCTTTCTTTACAACATAACATAAAGTATGAATCAAACGCCGCCAGTCATAGTTGCCATAAGCGACGCCTGTGTGGTAGGCATCTCGTAAAAGATAGTCCATTCGGTCGGCATCTAATTGCCCACTGATAATAGAGCGAAAAGCACCGTCGCCATCATGGGTAGAAAAACTCCCTTCAATCAAAGAAGCTACTCTTTCTGCCGTTACTTGACTCATGGTGTCATTAAGAGGGAGTCTTTTTCCTTCCTTCTCCAACTTTTGCAGATAACCCTCAATAGAGTCCTTAAAATAATGTCTGATAATTGCGACAGAATAATCTTCGTGTCTATATCTCTCTCCACTAACCTCATCTTTATAGGGGAAAGATTCCTCGCCAGCATGAGAAAAAGGTGCATGACCAACATCATGCAACAACGCAGCAAAACGCACCAACTGACGATACACATTAAGAGGAAATTCCTCACGATTGAATCCGTACATTTTTTCTATTCGCCCCCATGATTTAGACCCTTTTTCCGTAATCGCGTCAAATATCCGACCAGCCATATGCATAACACCCAGAGAATGTTCAAAGCGCGTATGCATAGCCCCTGGATAAATGTAATGTGTCCATCCTAACTGATGAATACGACGTAAACGCTGAAAGAACGGATTGTTGACAACAAACATCTCCCAATCATTCAAAACGACAAATCCGTAAATCGGACAGCGGATTTCATATTTTTTTGAGTTCATATCAGCCATAAAAACAAACGATAAGTTTTAATCTGTTTAATGTTCTAAGTTCATTAAGGAAAAAGTCAAGCCAGCCACGACAAATCATGACAAATACATCATAATCGTCTATGCTACCGCCATGAAACACGACATTGCCACATCTTCGCTGTTGCTACGGGCGACGCCCCCCCAGAGTCATCCCTATCTTCTGTTGATGCGTCTGGATCGCCCTATCGGTATCGTCCTTTTGATGCTACCCTGCTTCTGGGGTCTTGCCCTAACCCACACCCGCGCCCTTTATCTCTATGGTCTTTTTGCCCTCGGTGCCTTTCTCATGCGTTCTGCTGGCTGTATCATCAACGACATCATCGACCAAAAAACCGATGCCCTTATCCAACGCACCCAAACCCGTCCCCTCCCCGCTGGACTCATCACAACACCGCAAGCCCTCGTCCTTCTAGCCCTTATTCTCTGTTGTGCCCTTGCGGTGCTTCTGGCTCTGCCCGCCCACATTCTGCTACCCACCCTCGCCACTGTCCCCTTCATCATCCTCTACCCCTTCATCAAACGAGTATCCTTCTACCCACAAGTCTTTCTCGCCTGCCTGTTCAATAGCCCCCTATTGCTCGCAGCCTACGCCAGTCTTCCCCCCAACCATCCCCTCATACCATCCCTCATCCCCGCCTATCTCAGTGCTATCCTCTTCACCGTCGCCTATGATACAGTCTACGCCCACATGGACATCCAAGACGATAGACGAGTCGGCGTTAAATCCCTTGCTATCAAGCTCGGCAGACACACCCGCCAAGTGCTTTACGGGCTTTATGCCCTTTCCTTTCTGCTTCTTGCTGGTATGATAGCCCCAACGCTCCCCTCGACTCTCTTGCTGGCAACCGCCGCCATTACGCAGCTGGTTTGTCTCTCCCGCTTGCACTTGGATGACTTTGCTTCCTGCTTGCGTTTCTTCCAACAGCAAGCCATCATTTTGCTTCTTATCTTTTTTGCCCTCCTCTCTCATTAAATGTCTCAAGTTCTCCACCCCATAGACTCTTTTCTTGCCACCGACTCGAGCGCGCCCGACAACCTCAAACAAGCCGCCGCGCTCTATAAAACCCTGTGTAGCCTCTACCGCAGTAGCCAGAAAAAGCATGGCCACGATGTGCTCGGCAATACGCTCCTCAACTTTTCCGCTACGTTATGGCAGCGTCTCGACAAACAAACCTACAGCCTCGATGCTATCGAGTCCCTCGTAGACTATCTCAAGGTGCTTTCCCTTGGCGTGCGAGCAGATGCCTCCCGCCGCTACCTACAAGAGCCCGTGCCAAAGAACAACGACCAATGTCTACAAGCTATCCTCGACAAACGTTGCCCCACCTTCGACCAGCTGCGCGCCCTCGTCGAAACAAACACCTTCGGTATGGTGTTTACCGCTCATCCCACCTTCGGACTCGATAAAGACACCCTGATACGTCTCAGCACCCTTGCTACCTGCTGTGACCCGCAACAAGAAAAGCGTCTCTATCAACAGCTGAGTCAGAACCCGCCCAAACACCCCGAAGCCATTGACCTCGACCAAGAACACGAGATGGTGCAACGTGCCTTAACCCACACACAACAGGCGTTACAGCGACTCTACGGCATCATCATCAAACACGGCAGCACCCTCGACCCCGCTCGAGCCCACACCCTACGACCCAAAATTATCACCCTCTATAGCTGGGTCGGCTACGACATCGACGGACGCAGCGATATCAGCTGGCTCAACAGCTTCAAAAAACGCCTCCTCGACCAAAAAAGCCAAATGCTCCATTACCAACGCCAATGCCAAGACATAAGCAAAGCCGCCCCACAAAGCCTCACCAGCCTGAAAACCCTCGACACGACCCTCGCAACAATCTCTGCCAACAAACAAAAAGACATCGACCAACTGCCCCCCGAACACACCGCAACCACACAAAAAGAAGCCGATGCCTTTGCCAAAGCCTCCCGTTTCTTCGAATCGACCCAAGACCAACGCACCA
This sequence comes from Alphaproteobacteria bacterium GM202ARS2, assembly GCA_014323835.1. Lineage (GTDB taxonomy): Bacteria > Pseudomonadota > Alphaproteobacteria > GM7ARS4 > GM7ARS4 > GM202ARS2. The sequence goes on along the minus strand of JACONH010000002.1, from coordinate 24,726 downwards.
CCGACCCGCACGCGCTCATTCAGCTCGCCAACGCCACCCTAGAAGAAGCCCGCACCAAAAAAGCACCGACAAAAACCATCCACGCCCTACAGGTTCTCACCAGCACCATCGAGCATTTTGGCTTGAGTCTCGCCCACGTCCACATGCGTATCAACGCCAGCCAACTCTATAACGCCATGACAGGCCTCATCGACCTAGAAGGCAGCTTCGAAGACCCGTCGCGCAAGATGACCTACAGTCGCCAATTCGACCGCTTGCTCGCTGATGTCAAGCCCGCCAAGATTCACTTTGGCTCGCTCCTCACCGAGACCATGTCCGCCCGTAGCCTCTTCATGCTCATGAGTCAAATGACCAGCTACATCGATAGCCACCAGCCTATCCGCTTTCTTATTGCCGAATGTGAAAGTGCCTTTCCACCCCTGATTGCCCTCTATTTTGCCAAACAATTCGGTATCGACAAACACATCGATATTTCTCCCCTGCTAGAAACCGAAAAAGCCCTTAATCGCGCCCCCGCCCTCATCCAAGAGCTCATCCAAAACAAACACTACCGCGCCTACCTGAAACAACGTGGACGTCTGTGTATCCAAACCGGTTACTCTGATGCCGGCCGTCACTTGGGACAAATGGCTTGTGCCCTCGCCATCGAGCGCACCCACGCCGCCACCGCCGAAATTGTCTACAACAGCGGTCTCAAGAACGTATCCGTCCTCTTTTTCGACACCCACGGCGAATCCTGTGGCAGAGGCGCACACCCCCTGTCCCTCAGCAACCGACTCAATTACCTGTCGTCCCCCTACGCACGGGCGCAAATGAAAAACAAACATATCCCCTTCACACGAGAAGTCAGCTTCCAAGGCGGTGACGGCTACGCCCTGTTCATGCACCCCGATACCGCCTATGCCACCACGACCCGCATCGTCGAGCACCTCCTCACCGATGCCGAAAGCCCCGACAAAGACCCCTTCTACAACCGCCCCGATGAAGCCAGCGAAATCACCCACACCATCAAAAACTTTAACACCCACATCATGAAGAGCGACGATTACGCCCAGCTCCTCACCCTCTTTGGCCACAAGCTGACCTACGCCTCTGGCTCTCGTCCCCACCAACGCCAATACGAAGGCGGCGATAACCCCAACGAACGCAAACAAGTGCGAGAATGGCGCGCCATCCCCCATAACTCGACCCTGCACCAACTCGGATTCCTCGCCACCGTCATCGGCGGCGTCGGCAAAGTCATCAAAAATGAACCCAACACCATCGCTAACCTCCTCAAGAATTCCCCCCGCTTCCAAAACCTCTTCGGCTTAACCGAACGCGGCTTCCACTTAAGCGACCCCGATACCTTCCAAGCCTACATCGAACTCTATAACCCCACCTTCTGGAGCGCCTGCGCCCTCAAAGCAGCCCCCGCGCAAGTGCCGATGCTCCTACGTGTCGCCGACAGCGTCGCGCAACAAAACCTCTACCATCCCCTGCAACGCCTCTTCTACACATTCCACCGTGACTACAGCGAGCTCGCCTGCTGGGCAACCAGAAACGCGCCAACAAAAACCACTGCTTCCTCCACTAGCCACAGCCACCAGCTCCTGCCCGTCTGTCACGCCCTACGTCTTGCCCTCCTGCAAATGCTCCTGACCTACACCGCCTCCATCCCCAAGTTTGCCCCCCAAACCCGCGGTAGCCACGCCAACGTCACACAAATGCTCGTGCGCCTCAATGTCGAACCCGCCCTCGATGCCCTCGAAGCCATCTTCCCCGCTAAACCCCTCAGCTGGGCCCCCGGCGTCTTCGGAGTCCGAGCCGAATACCGCGGCGAACACTTCCGCGGCTATCTCTCCTACCACACCCAAATCTTCCAACCCATGCGCCGTATCCACACCCTCATCAAAGACATCAGTATCGCCATCAGCAACGTCATCGGCTCTTATGGCTAACAGGTTCTTCCATCGTTTCGAACACGCCCGGGTTGAAAACACCCCGCACATCAAGCGCGCCCCGCACCGCCCGCATCACATCCACCGCCACCCCATCCTTATACCGCTGAAACGCTGACACATTCACCCGCCCCACCCCATGCTCGGCACTAAAAGACCCCCCCAACGCACGAACACAATCGAACACACCCTCACGCACCTTCTCCCGCCAAACAAAAAATTCATCCGCCGTCATCGCCTCAGGCTTGCCCACATTAAAATGCACATTACCCTCCGCTAAATGCCCGAAAACAAAAATCGGCGCATCCCCCCTCAACGCCCGCACCTTCTCAGTCGCCCTATCGACAAAAGTAGCAACCCGCCCCAACGGCACCGCCACATCATGCTTACAAGCCAACCCCAACGCACGCTGAGCATCATGCACCTGCTCCCGCAACCGCCATACGTCATCCCCCTCGCCATCATCAGCCAACACAGTCCCCTGCCAACCTTGCCCTCCCTGCCCTCCTTGCCCTCCTTGCTCTTGTGCCTGTTGCACCACCTCCAACGATGACAGAGCCACCAACAAACAGCCCTGCCCCTTCACCAAAGCCCGCGGACGCCCCCCCTCCACCCCCCCTCTATACGCAACCACCGTATCAATAACCGCCTCAGCCATATACTCACAAGCATACAGGCTATCGCCCCCATGCTGACGCAAAAAGCCCGCTAGAGCTTGTGCCTCCTGAACCGTCTTCACCGCAAAGCACACCCGTGTCAGCGGCGGCGGTCGTCCCACCAACCGCAACGCGACCTTTGTTATCATCCCCAGCGTGCCCTCACTGCCACACATCAGGCGAGTCAAAGCATAACCGCTATTATCCTTACAGCACAAAGACAACGTATTAAGAATACGGCCATCCGCAAGGACGACTTCGACCCCCCGCACCCACTCTGCCATCATGCCATAGCGTGCGACACTCAAGCCCCCCGCGTTGCTCGCCACCATGCCCCCCAACTGGCAGTGCTCAGCTGAAGCCAGTTGCATGGGAAAAAACAGCTTTGAACCCGCCATCGCCCTATGCACCTGTGCCAAGGTGCACCCCGCTTCCGCTATAAGAGTCGCATTGTCTTCATCGATAGCCTGAATCGTCCTCATCGCCCCACTCGCCACAAGCACATGCGTATCGGCATCCTGCGGACACGCCCCACCCACCAGCGAGGTATTGCCCCCCTGCGGCACCAGTTTCAAGTTCTCCTTACCCGCGCACATAACCAAAGCCACCACTTGCTCGACGGTGCGGGGCATCACCACCGCCAGCGCACGCCCAACCATCATGCCGCGCCGCTCCCGCATAAACGGCGCCATAGACTCATCCGTATGGTAAAGACCATCACCACCAACACAGGCACGCAAAGCCTTTAACGTATCCGCGCGCTTAGCCATCAACGTTACGGTGTCCCCCCAGCTTCCCCCTCCAGCTTCCACGCTGCAAGCGATCATTCAACGCCACCCCCAAGCCCTCATTGACAATCGGCATAACCGCAATGCTATCACACCCGGTTTTATCCAGTTCATGCAACATCCGATAAAAATTCGCCGCTGCCTCTTTCAAATCGCCTTGTGCGCTCAGGTTCAACCGCACCCGTCCACCTGCTGGACATCGTTTGCCATACAACAAAACCGCCTCGTTATCATCAAAAGACATCGCATTCAAACGCATACGGGTGCGGGGCGCATAGTGACGCGCCATCATGCCCGATGCCTGTAACACACCCCCCCCCGATACGGACGAACAGGCATCCTCCCACGCCACCCCCCCCACCCTCCCCTCCAAATCCGCGGGCGACAGACTCCCCCAGCGTAACACCCGCGGCACAGACCCTTGTGCATCGATAATCGTAGACTCCAAACCCAAAGGCGTTGTGCCCCCATCCACAACGCCATCGATCGAATCACCCAGCTCACGCTCTACGTCCCGTGCGTCTGTCGTGCTTAAATGTGACGAGCGATTGGCACTGGGGGCTGCCACCACAAAGGAACACCCCCGCAAAAGCGCCTGCGCCTGCGGATGAGACGGCATCCGTAAAGCCACTGTCCCTAAACCCCCACAAGCATTATCCACAATCGCTTTTGTATCTGCTTTCCGTTGCAACACGAGAGTCAAAGGACCCTGCCAGAAGGTCTCCGCCAGACGCGCCGCTAAGGGAGTCCATACGGCTAAAGCTTCGGCTTGGGCTTTATCATGAATATGAATAATCAATGGGTTACGGCTAGGGCGTCCTTTCACTCGATACAATCGAGACACGCTCGCTTCATCATCCGCTCGCACCCCTAAGCCATAGACCGTTTCTGTCGGAAAAGCGACCAAGCCCCCAGCCTGTAACAACGCTTGGGCGCGCTCAATGGATACCTTGCTTGCGGTCATGAACGCACCAACAGGGCGATTAAATCGTGATACAACGCACCCTCGCCATGACACGCCAAGAAAGACGGATTATGTAACCCCGCTTTGCCATAGGCTAAAGGCTTGCCATCGGCGCCAACGGTGCGTCCACCCGCAGCGCGCAAGACCGCATCGCCCGCAGCAGTGTCCCACTCACGAGTGGGACTGAAACGCGGATACGAACTGGCTTCACCACAAGCCACCAGACAAAACTTCACCGATGACCCCACTTTACGACAAGGATGCTTGGCTAAAAAAGCCTTCAGCGTGCTGTCGGTTTCATGCAAACGACTCACGAGAATTGCACCCTCCTCTGAGGACACACGAATAGCCTGCATAGCATCTGTGCCTTGTGCTGTCGAACAGACGAAAGCCCCGATACCTTGCGCGCCCATGAAGCACCGCCCGCCATCGAGAGACGGCGCACAGACGATACCCGCGGTGGGGATGCCGTCTTCGATAAGACCGATGTTGACGGTGAACTCATCGCCGCCCTTCATGTAGCTTCTGGTGCCATCGACGGCATCCACCAGCCAAAAGCGTGACGGCACCGCAGACAGACCGCCATCGGAGACGGCTTCTTCGCCCACAACCGCAATCTGCGGTGTCAATGTGGCAAGAGCATCCGTAATACGCCTTTCCGCCTCGACATCGCCATCGGTCACAGGAGTCTTATCGTCCTTCGAGCGAATGTTAAGGGACTCGCCACTGCCACGGCGATGCACCAAAAAAGCCCCCACGTCTATGGCTAACGCCCCCAACTGACCTAACAACGCTTTATCCATCATACCATCCATACCTTCTACATATCCCTATCTCTTATATAGCCGTATACGGCTCTTATACCCCCCTTATAGCATTACGTAACCAAACGTCACCTATGCTATCGTTTTTCTGCCCCATGTTTCACGTGAAACAATTCCTATAACATTTTTTTAACACGCTTATCCTATGATACTTGACCCGCCCCATCCCGTCCGTCCACTGGGCTATAAGCGTCTGAGGCTGCGGCGGCGTCTTATTCAAACCATCAGGTGTTTTCCTTCTAACGTGCGACTCATCAGGCATCTGCTGAAACGGGTGCGGCAACCGCCGCACACGTTGGTCTTTCTTTATGCACGGGAAAAGACGGCGTCCACCTCTATGGAGCAAGCCCTTAAGGAGCACTACCCATCGGCGTTCCTGCGTCTCCACCATATCAGTTCTTATGGCAGTGCCAACATTCTCCAGCTGACATTGCTCCTGTGGATGCGTTTGAAGCCCAGCCTGATTATTACGCCCCTACGCAATCCGTGGGAACAGAGTATGTCCACGTTCATGACCTACGGAGGTCATTACGGGCGACTGCCTAACCTGCAAGAAACACACGTGCCCATCGATGCCATCATCGCCCGCTATTTTCGCGCCCTGCCGATGATTATCGCTGAAACCGATACATGGTTCGATACCAGCATAAAAAAGAACCTGTCCATCGACGTTTTTGCCTCGCCCTTTCCCACAGAAAAAGGCGTTAACGTCTATAGCCACCACCGCAAAAAGCTGCTCGTTCTCCAAACAGAACTGCCCAATACCGAGAAAGACCACGCCCTTGCCACCTTCATCGGCATACCAAACCTCACCCTACCCCATGCCAACATCGGCATCGACAACCCCAACCATGGCAAGGCGTATCATCAATTCAAAAAGACCATCCGCTTCACCCCGCAACAAGCCGACCTTGTCTGCTCGAGTCGTTACTTCCGTCATTTCTATAGCCCTGCCTTCATCGAGGAGTCGCGGGCGCGCTGGCTCGCCTAAAATTGTTTCACGAGAAACAATTGCCATAAAAAAAAATTGTTTCACGAGAAACAATTGCCATAAAAAAAATCGAATGTTTCACGTGAAACAATTCCTATTCAGCGCGAAGGCAACGCGTCCCTCTCTTCCTCGATGAGTTGGTCGAGAAAATGGTCTACTTCCTGTCTACCCCGCGGCGACAGCGACAAAAAGATACGTCTTTTATCGGATTTGTCATGGCATCGCTCGATAAGCCCTGCGGTTACCAGCTCGTCAATATGCCGCAAAGCCGTCGTCTGTGGCAACGACGTGCCATAACACAAAGCGGTGACTTTCACGTTCCGCCTCGCTAACTGCGCATCATACAACTCAAGCAAAATAAGCAAACACGCATGACCGATAGCCTTGCCTTCAACATCCCTGCCCCGCAATACGCGGCGCGACAAAGACAAAGCCCGCCCCCGGGACCGAGCCAACATCCCCAAGCCATGACTCCCCAAGCCATCACCCCCACCTGTGCCATTATCCCTAGCAACCCGACTCAAACGGGATAAAAAATCACGAGAAAAACGCTCAAACGCCTCTTCCAAAGCACCCACAGCGGTGTCGGGCGCGCTTGTATCCATACGATTCCCCTTAGGGGGGCCCTCCATTTTGCACCTCCTTTTTTTCCTGTCCCACGCCTTAAAGTTACACCTAGCACAGCTGACAGTCTCAACTCAAGGTTCTTGTGCAACATGACCCGCCATGAAGGGGATATCATGGCGGGTCACGTAGGGGACAATGCGTAAAGAAGTCAACACTGGAAGCGTGGCTCCTTTACGCTTATATTGTGGACACGTGTGCCGTTCTTGTTCCATAAAAAATCGTCATGTCTGTTCGTGTTAAAATCTGCGGTGTGAAAGAATCCCGCCATATTCCCTGTTTGCTTCAGCAACCAGCGGCGGCTTATGTTGGCTTGGTGTTTTATCCTCGCTCGCCCCGCTTCGTTTCGGTGTCGCAAGCATCCGCCTTGATTGACGCCATGCCCGCATCGCTCAAAAAGGTCGGTGTTGTCGTAGACGGCGATGACCACGTGCTGCACCATATTATCTCGCACGTTGCCTTAGACTTCCTGCAGTGCCATGGCGAAGAAAGCTGTGCCCGTATTGCCACTATCAAAAGCACCTTTGCTATCAAAGTCATTAAAGCTATTAAAGTGCGCTGTGCCGATGACATCAAAAAGGCAGGCCCCTTCCAATCCGTTGCGGATATGCTGTTGTTCGATGCTGCGGCTCCCCATAGTCTAGCCCTACCCGGCGGAAGTGGACGTGCTTTCGAGTGGACATGGCTCGACAATTTTCGTAGTGCCTGTCCGTGGTTCCTTTCTGGCGGTCTCGATGCCGATAATCTCTCGGTTGCCGTCCGCACAAGCGGGGCAACCCACGTGGACGTCTCCTCAGGTGTCGAGCGCGCCCCCGGCGAAAAGGATAGCAGCAAAATACGCTCGTTCCTCGATAACGCCGCCCTCATCACACAAGAGACACAGCCATGCTAAAAGCCACCCCCCCCAACCCCAACCCACACACACCTGACTCACAGGGGCGATTCGGCAGTTTTGGCGGGCGATTCGTCTCCGAGACCCTGATGCCGTTGCTGATTGACCTCGAGCACGCCTGGCAGCAAGCCAAAGATGACCCCTCGTTCTGGCAAGCTTTCGATGCTTACGCCCGTGATTACATCGGTAGACCCAGTCCCTTGTATCATGCCGCCGCCCTCGAGTCACATCTCCGCACTCACAAGGCTTTCAAGGGTATTCTTTACTTCAAGCGGGAAGACTTGAATCACACGGGCGCGCATAAAATCAACAACTGCCTCGGGCAAGTTTTGCTGGCAAAACGTATGGGTAAAACCCGTATCATTGCCGAAACCGGTGCCGGGCAACATGGCGTTGCGACAGCCACCGTCTGTGCGCGCTTTTCTTTGCCGTGCACCATCTATATGGGTGCGACCGATATCCAACGGCAAGCCCCCAACGTTCAACGCATGGCATGCCTGAATGCCAACATCCATGCGGTCGATGCTGGCACCGCTACCCTCAAGGATGCCCTCAATGAAGCCCTGCGGGATTGGGTGCAACACGTAGACGATACGTTTTATATCATCGGTTCTGTCGCAGGCCCTCATCCGTATCCCATGCTGGTGCGTGACCTACAAGCCATCATCGGCAAAGAAACCGCCCAGCAACTGCAAGACAAGGGACACGCCCATCCGCACTATCTTATCGCCTGTGTTGGCGGCGGTTCTAATGCTATCGGCTTGTTTCATCCCTTCCTTGCCGATACCCGCGTCCGTATGGTCGGAGTCGAAGCAGCGGGACGCAACACCACAGACGGCAATCATGCTGCTGCCCTGACCCTCGGCGCGCCCGGCGTTCTGCACGGCAGCTACAGTTACCTGTTACAAAACGAGGATGGCCAAATTCAGCCCGTCCATTCGGTTGCTGCCGGTCTCGACTATCCCGGTGTGGGGCCCGAGCATGCTTTTCTCAAAGACACGGCACGAGTCGACTACCAGTGCGTCAATGACCAACAAGCCCTCGCAGCCTTGCGTCTGACCGCCCAAAAAGAAGGCATTATTTCTGCCCTCGAGACCGCCCATGCCCTCGCCTACGTCATTGATAACGCTGAAACCTTCGAGAAAGATGCCGTCATCGTCATTAACTTAAGCGGACGCGGCGACAAAGATATGCAAACCCTTGCCGAGTATCCCTAAATGAATCGTATCGATGGGCTTTTTCAAGCGCTTGCCACACGTAAACGCGCTGCGTTGATTCCTTTTATCAGTGCGGGTGACCCGACCCCTGCCCTATCGCAAGAGCTGTTGAACCAGCTACCCTCGATGGGGGCTGACCTTATCGAGTTAGGGATGCCTTTTTCGGATCCGACTGCCGATGGGCCTATTATCCAGAAAGCGCACGTGCGGGCTTTGCGTAACAACCTGTCCATAAAGACAATTTTTACGATGATACAGACGTTTCGTAGCTATAACAGCCACACACCCCTCGTTTTGATGGGCTATGCCAATCCGATTCTGGCTTTTGGTATCGATGCTTTCTTCCAGCAAGCCCACAAAAGCGGTGCTGATGGCGTGATTCTGGTGGATGTCCCCATAGAAGAAGATGCCACCTTCATGTCCGCTGCCGAACGCAACGCCCTATGCGTTATTCGTCTGGCGACACCCACGACCAGCCCCGAGCGTCTGCGCGCTTTGCTCGAAAAAGCCCGCGGATTCGTTTATTATGTCTCTATCGCCGGTATCACCGGGACAAAGAGTGCCGACAAAAAGGACTTAACCATGCGTTTGCGTAACCTCAAAAAGCATTGTCCGCTGCCTGTAGCGGTGGGATTCGGTATTAAGACCGGCGCGGACGCACGCCTTGTTGCTGAACACGCGCAAGGAGTCGTCATTGGCTCTGCCCTGATTCAAGCCATCGAAGATAACCTGTCGCAGCCCCAACGTATCGTGCCAGAAGTCGCCCAAAAAATGACCGAGTGGCGCAAAGCCATCGAGGAGGCACAATCATGAACTGGCTCAGAAACCTCGTCCGTCCCAAAATCCGCGCCATTTCAGGCAGAGATATTCCCGAAGACTTGTGGATTCGCTGTAACAACTGCTCGCAGATGATTTTTCATAGCGAGCTGACCGCCAACCTGCACGTCTGTCCGCACTGTCAACACCACCGTCGGCTGACTGCCTCGCAACGTCTGTCTATTCTCTTCGATGATAAACGCTACGAGGAGATTCCTCTGCCAAAAGTCCACAGCGACCCCCTGCAGTTTCGTGACGTCAAGCGTTACAGCGACCGCCTGAAAGACGCCCAACAGAAAGCCAAGCGCACCGACGGCACCATTGTCGCCCGCGGCACCATCGACGATATTCTTGTTGTCTCGGTCTGTATGGATTTCTCTTTTCTGGGCGGCTCTATGGGCATGAGCTGCGGCGAAGCCATCCTGCTGGCATCACAAACCGCCATCGACTCAAAAGCCCCGTTGCTCGCTATTTGCGCCTCAGGCGGCGCACGCATGCAAGAAAGTATGCTGTCACTGGTGCAGATGCCCCGCTCCGTCATTGCCATTAACCGCGTCAAACAGGCGGGCTTGCCTTATCTGACGCTCCTCACCGACCCCACCACCGGCGGCGTATCAGCATCCTTCGCTATGCTGGGCGACGTCGCCATCGCTGAACCCGGCGCAACCATCGGCTTTGCCGGCAAAAGAGTCATCGAAGAAACCACCAAACAAAAAACCCCTGACGAATTCCAAACCGCCGAGTCACTGATGAAACACGGCATGGTGGACGTGGTAACCCACAGAAAGAACGTCAAAAAAACCATCGCGCAAGTGCTCAGAATCATGCTGAAACGAGCCCCGAACGCATAGACTCATGACTGACGTTTTAGCCCCGCCAACGCAAGATGTGCCCCGCCCTATTCTGCGTCCGCCCCGTCGCGAAGGTGCCACACAACGCACCCTATGGTCTCTGCTCGATAGCATCGCCCGTATGCACCCCAAGCGCATCGATTTGCGTCTCGGACGTATTCAACGGCTCCTCGCTGCCCTCGATAACCCGCACCATACCCTCCCCCGAGTCATTCACATTGCCGGCACCAACGGCAAAGGGTCGACCCTTGCTTTCCTAGCCGCCTGCCTGCAAGCCCACGGCTACAGCGTCAATGGCTATAGTTCGCCCCATCTCGTAGACTTCAACGAGCGTATCATGCTCCGCGGCAAAGCCGTTGCCGACGCACCCCTCATCGATGCCTTGCACCACGTCCTTGCTCGCAATCAGGGGCGCGCCATCACCTTTTTCGAACTGACCACCGCCGTCGCCTTCTATCTGTTTCGTGCCACGCCCGCCGACGTAACCCTCGTCGAATGTGGCATGGGCGGACGATTCGATGCCACCAACGTCTTCACACAGCCCGCCCTCAGCGTCATTACCGCCATCGCCATGGATCACCAACGATACCTCGGCAACAGCCTCGCCGCTATCGCCACAGAAAAAGCCGGTATCATCAAAGCCAACACCCCCTGCGTCATCGCTAAACAAAAGCCCGCTATCCGCCAGCTGCTCGTTACAAAAGCCCAAGAGCAGCAAGCCCCCGCCCTCGCTTATGGCGACCATTGGCACTATAAGAGCACGCCCCAAGGCGACTGGCACTACCACGGCAAAGGCTCGTATACGTTGCCGCCGCCCGCCCTGCAAGGCGGACACCAATACGACAACGCCGCAACCGCCGTTGCCTGCCTAGAGCATCTGCTCGGCACCAGCCTCAAAGAGAAAGCCCTGTGCCACGGCATCAGCCACGCTGTCTGGCACGCCCGACTACAAGAAATAACCAACAACCCCCTCAATCAGCTGCTACCCACAGGCTGCCAGCTGTGGCTCGATGGCGCGCATAACACCGCCGCCGCCCGCGCCCTCAGCACCAGCCTGCCCCTTATCAGCCACGGCAAAAAATGGCATATCATCCTCGGTATGCTCAACACCAAGTCACCCAAAAGTTTCATCAAACCCCTATTGCCCCTTATCGCCCAACTGCATACAGTCCCCGTTATCGGCGATGGCTCGCAATCACGACAAGCAACCCAACTCGCCCATGCCCTTAAGGATGACATAGCCACCCACCCCCCCTACCCGCACGAGTCCCTTACCGCGGCTATCCAGCATATCGCGCAACACGTAAAAGCGCGCGCTAATTCCGCCCCCACATATATTTTGGTATGCGGTTCGTTGTATCTCGCCCGAGACGTGCTTTCAGCCAGCGGTCGCCAGCGATGAGCTCACCCACTCGTCCAACACCGACTTAGGAACAGCCCCCACCTTTGTCGCTATCATCTCGCCGCCCCGAAACAACATTAACGTGGGAATACCCCGCAAGTTATACGTGGTGGACGTCTTCGGGCTATCGTCAACATTGACTTTGACAACTTTAAGGGTGCCAGCCTTCTCCTTCGCCAGTTCCTCGAGAAACGGCGCAATCTGCTTGCAAGGCGCACACCACGGCGCCCAAAAATCAACCACCACCGGTAAATCGGAGCGCAACACTTCCTGTTCGAATTGGTCGTCACTTATGTTTTGCGGGGTGTTTTGCGAGGTGCTTTGTGAATCGCTCATGGCTTCTATCTCCTAAAAGGGTGCGGGTTGTTCACAGATAAAGACTCTTACGGGCTACGTCAACAGACCTTCATCAAGCGAGCAACACGAGTCCACAACAAATAGCCCTCACACGCTCTATCCGGATACAACACCCGAATCTTGCTTTGATAACGGCGCAGCTGCTCTTGATAGCTGGCAGACACATCCCGCACAGTGCTCGGAACACGCTCATCGCTCTTGTAATCGATGATACGGATTTTATCCTCGTCCACAATCAGTCGGTCGATGCGGTGAATCCTTAACGTATCGTCCCCATCCATCAACGACACCTCACGCTGACAATCGCACGACAACAGCGCGTTAATAGCAGGATCAGCAAAAAGGGCTTGAATGTGCCGCACCACTTCATCGCTATCACCATCATACGCACCAAGAGCCTTGCGTATCAGCTGGGCCCGTTCATCAGGAGTCTTGCCACCAACATCGAGGGGCAACAGCTCGAGAACCCGATGCACCGCATTACCACGCTGACGAGCAAGGTCGTCTTGTAAGGGCGACGTAACCGACGTGACGGGACGAGCGGGAACCCCTTGGGTATCCGTGTCGATGTCCGTCGTCGGTGTCGTCGCGGTCGCTCCCTTGCGTTGCGGCACCACCGCCCAAGACGGCAAGGGCGCGGACGCAGGTTTGTCCGCCTTCGCATCGGCTTTCTTCGACTGCGGTTTCGTCTCATAACGCAGTCGCCACACCCAAGAGTCGCTATCGCTCCCTTCCTCTAGACGCAAGCCTTTCGGTATCGCACCTTTTTCCCATTCATCACGTAACGCTTCGAAGGCAGCCCGCATCACCCTATAGCGCCGCGGTGGCACACTGGTCTGCCACTCGTCATCTTTCTTCTCGTCCGTGGCACCGCGGTCATAGCCAGCAATATACAAGCGTTCCTGCGCACGAGTCAGGGCTACATAAAGCAAGCGGTTGTCTTCTTGATAGCCTTCTTGTTTGCTTTTATCATCGGCTTCTCTGCTGTCGTCATCCATGTTGTCTTGCACCCCAAACCACAGCAGTTTTCCGTTGCGGCGCACCGGCTCATCGGCACTCCTGCTTCTGTCCCGCCATTGACTGCTGGCAAGAATAACAATCGGCGCTTCTAAGCCCTTAGCCCCGTGAATCGTCAACAAACGCACCTTGTTATGCTGGCTTTCCATATCACGCTTGATTTCAATAGCATCCTGATGAAACCAAGCTAAAAACCCTTGCAACGAAGGAGTCGATGAACGCTCATAGGCAAGGGTGGCATTCAGTAACTCGTCTAAAATGTCGCCACACTCGACACCTAATGTCCCATAGAAGCTTTGCCGTTTGCGGTGATACGACAAGGCTCGCTGAAAAAACTCGAAGGGCGGAGCGTAATCCGCATAACCCAGCATATCCCGCAGAAAAGCACACACCTCCGTGTGTTCTTTGCTTCCCTGTAGGACACGCCATAGACTTTGTGTCTCTCGTCCATAAGCCAGCCGTTGCAACGCGTCTTCATCGAGACCACACAAAGGCGACTTCAGCAGACACGCCAACGTAAAGTCATCCTCAGGCAACAACGCCCACTGTGCAAGGGCACAAACATCCATGACCGCTAAATCATTTTGCAACTGCAAGCGGTCGGTGCCCGCAATCGGCACCCTGAGGCTATGCAGCTCTTGGATAACCTGCCGATACAGAGGGTTGCGCGCTCGAAACAACAGCATAATATCGCCCGGCGTAATGGCGTTACCTGTGGTGGCGAGCGGAGCACCCGACTCGATAAGCCCCTTCACCTGTTGAGCGATAAGGCAGGCGGTTGTCATCGGCGTGTCACTGTCATCTTCATCAGCCCGCACCCATGACTCGCGATAGTTAGGCTTGGGAGCAGGCGACTTGGCAAAACACCGCCACAGCTCCACCAGTCCGGGCGCGCCTTCATCAAATGCCCGATGGGGCTGAATGTCCACATCATTACCCAGATTGACACCCTGAATAGCCATAACCGTATCGACAAAATCGAGAATCGCCCGACTAGAACGAAAGTTATGCTGTAAATTGAGGGAACGCCAATTTACCCCCGCACGCTCCTGATAATACTGCTGGGCACGCTGAAAGCCTTGCGGGTCCGCCCCTTGAAAACCATAAATCGATTGCTTGAAGTCACCCACCGCAAAAACAGTGCGGGCAAGGGGTGAATCCTCGTGACCACCCGCACCAGAAAAGAAGTCACCACTCAAGGCTTTGACGAGCTCCCACTGGCGCGGCGACGTGTCTTGTGCTTCATCCACAAGAATATGGCGAATAGCCTGATCCAGCTTATACGCAACCCAACTGACACCGCCATCTTGCTGAAGCAGAGTCACAGTCGTATCGATTAAGTCATCGTAGTCGAGTTTGCCCCTTTCTCTCTTCAGCTGCTGATACATGCCATCAAAATGACGTGCCACCTGCTCCAAAGACGGGCTGTCACGATAGTAAGCCTTTCTTTTATCTATCAAGCCAACCATCCTCGTTTGCTGGGCAAGCATCACGTCATCTTTTGTTCGCCGTGCTGTGCCATTTTTATGAAGAAAAATGCCGCGATACGCATCCCATAACCGCAAGCCACCAGCGATAGCCTCGCGCCGTTTGTCCCGCGTAGCTTGAAACCACCGCGTTATCTCGTCTTTCCCTAAAACTAACAGCTCATCTTTACACGTCTCATCTTGCCTCAGAAAATCATCGGTCAACTGAGCCAGACTCTTCTGCTCGTGCTTCCGTATGGTCTCAGGCAACTGCTTACGTGCCCGCACCAACAACGTGCGTAACTCGCCTTCAGCCTTGCCTAAGGCAATCTCGGCTAAATGCTCTTGCAGGTCACTATGCTCCCCTTCGGCAATATCCGCAAGGCACATATCGAAGGCTTTCTTTTCCATACGGGCAGCTTCGACATCTTCGACAATATCGAAGCTGCTGGTCTCTAACCCTGCTTCAATGGGAAAGCGCGCCAGCAAGTGATGACAGAAACTATGAATGGTCTGGATACGCATACCCTCCCGCTCTTGTAAAACCTCGCTCAACAAGGTGCGCGCCCGCGCTGTATCCATGTGCTCGTGCTGCAAGCCCGCAATCTCGCGCAGCTCCTCTATCAGTGCCTTATCGCTTGCGTGTTGCCACTGACCGAGACGTTGATAGAGCCGTGTTTTCATTTCACTGGCAGCGGCGCGGGTATACGTAAGACAGAGAATTCCGCCCAGTTTCTCGCCCGCCAACAACAAACGTATCAAGCGATTCACCAGCACGTGGGTTTTGCCACAACCCGCATTTGCCGATACCCACGACGATATCTGCGGGTCGGACGCCTGCTCTTGATTTTTTAAGGTGTCATCTCGGCGGTCAGTCATCGCCCGAAAAACTCCATGCTTGTTCTCGTGCTAAATGCTGCCAGCTGCGGGTGTCGGCATAAGGCTTATACGTTACATTCTCAGCATAGGCGCGATAAACCGCCCCTTTTTTACGGTAGTGACGGAGCATTTTCGAGAGGTTATCAGCACCACCCACCAGCAACGCCTCCAAGCTACCTTTTCCTTTATCAGGGAACGAGACGACTTGCGCAATCGGCGCGCTCACCGCACGGCGTTTGCGTCCACCCAAACCCATATAACGCAAGGCAGTTACATGGGTGTGCGGTTGCGACTCAAAGCCCTTCTTGCTGGCAATCAAGGCTTCCAGAGTGAGCTGCACGTCCCGTTGGTCGTTTATCTGAGCAAAAGTCGGCACACTCCCCGTTTTATAGTCCACCAGCACCAAGCCGTTATCGTCATACTGGATACGGTCGGCTCTGCCTGTGACCGCAACACCCTCTATATCTATCCTGCCGTCCTTTTCTGTCGCCCAGAGTGTTTCCCCTTGCTGGCGTCTTTGTTGCTCATAATCCATCAGCCAATAGGCAATGCCTTCAAGGCGTTGACGATAAAAGTATACAAAAGCCCCCTGATAGCCTTCGTGGTCGATAGCGTCCATGCCTTGTTCGATGAATTCTTGTGCCCATTGTTGCGGGTCATCTATAGGCTTATCCTTGCGTGCCGCAAAGAAACGGGCACAGAGTTCGTGCAGCGCGCTGCCTAAATCAGCCGCACCAGCCTCCTGCCCTAAGGGCTTCTTGGGCTTAAGCCCTAAGAGTTTTTGGGCATAAAAGCGATACGGGTGCTCTCGCAAGAGCCTCATATCGCTAATGGAGACAGAATCGAAGGTGGCACCCTCAGGGGCGAGCGGTTGCGGCGGCACATTTATACTCGGCTTTGTCTGGTCGCCAACATCGACTCGGTGGGCGAGGGTTAAAGTGTCTTTGCCGCTGTCCTCAGCCAGCGCGTCCGTCAATAAGGTTGTCAGACGCGTGATAAAGGGCGATTCAACCTGCGGTGTGCCGCCCACACGTTTGGCGCGGGTCAACACCACCTCATCGGCACCAAAAACATGGATAAAGCCGTGGGCAGCCAGCCCATCGCGTTGGCTATCGCTGGGCAAGCCCAGTGCTTTTTCCATTGTCGGACTGAGCCAGATACCGCCGCGGTGCTTACGGGGCCAGGCATCCTCGTTCATGCCCATGACGATGATACGTTGGCGACTCTGCATCCGTGCTTCCCACGCACCATACAACACCACATCGGCACCCGTGCGCGGCACGTGCGTTTGCTTGCTCCCCACCAGCACATCGAACAGCGCACCGTAATCTTGTCCCTTAAAGTCGGGAAACGACTCGGCATAACGCCACACCTCGTCCCGTAAAAACTGCGCGCCTGCCTCCGCCTGCGTATCTCTTTGCCACAACGTCACCCGATTACTCAACGCCTCCGCACAGTCGATATGGGCTTGCAAACACGCCTTAAGAGAAACCTTAGGCTTGCTGAGAACACCCTCCAGTTTATCTAAAGCAACAACATAAGCCTCTAAATGCTGAGTTCGCCCCTTATCTTCTTTCTCGTTGTCGCGTAGCCTCTGCAACAACCTATGCCTGTTGCTATGACCCACGATACGCCGCACGTAACGTGTTTCGATATCGCGACTCAGCTGGCGAGTCGCTTTCTCTCCCCCGGCAAAGGTGGCACAGGGATGACGCAGCAACGCCAGCATCGTTGCCGATGTCTCGTGCTCGAGGGTATCGAGAATAAGACGCAAAAACGTAAAAGTCGGTGTCCGCGCCAACGGCACACCCAGCGCATCATCGGCATCGATAGACCAGAACTTCAGGGCTTCCTTGACTCGTCTGGCTGCATCTGGGGCAGGCACAATAACGGCAACGCTCTGTTTGTCATGGACGCTCTGGCGCACCAGACAAGCAATGACTCGGGCTTCTTCTTGTTCGTGGTCACACACAACAAGACGCACGCCCTCTAACTTCTCCCCCTTTAACGTCTTAATCTTACTGGGCTTAGCCCCTACGTCTCGGCTCGGTGCGGACGGGGCAAAGCAACGTTGCACGCACGCGATGCGCGCCGCCTTCATGCCATCGTCTCCATCCTTGTGCCATACGCCTACGTCTTCACGGGCAACGCCCAGTGCCTGTAACAACTGGGCAAGGGCAAACTGCGGATGATACGTGTGTTCCTCCTGCAACAACATTTGCCAGTCTCGTTCCGCCATATCGGTATCGAGGGCTGGCAACACAACGATACCATTGTGCTGCAACAGGGTCGCCATGATTTTACGCACCGTCGGGCGCGTGCCACTGGAGCCCGCCACAATAAAATGCTTGTCTTGGTTACGGGCGATAGCCTCCACAAGACGTTCCACACCTTGTTCCTGATGCGCGCTCTCATCGATGAACGTATGCGTTTGACAATGATGCACCCACGTATCAACCGCAATCTGCAAATAATCGAGCAACGTCTGCCAGTGTTCAGCTTTATCATCCGTCAGCTCCTCTTTCAGAGCCTTGAATGTCTCCAGTTGCCCATCATAAGAACGCCAGCGGTCAATAAACAAAGCCAACTCATCGCTGAATCGCAACACATGGGCAGGGAAAAAATCCGTCTTGCCGTGGGCTTGGGTAACATGCTCTACCAGCATGGTTGCCAGCTGCATACGCCGGTGGAGAACCGTTGTCTGCTCTAGGGGCAGACGCTCATCGGCAAGGTCTTCCTCCGGGGCAAGGTCGTCACCCAAAGGCACCACCGATGGCAACAAACTGACAGTGTGCCCCGTCTTCCCCTTTTGCCCCTGTTGTGTCATCTTGGCGTGAAAGGCTTCGTAGACTGCCCGTTGTCCACGGCGGTGCGGCACAAAAAGACGCAAAGCACCTATCATTTTAGCCCCTTCAGCCCTTTCAGTCGGTTTATGGCTCGGCTCGGGCAGAAGACCACGGGCGAACAAGCCCTCAATCAGCGTCCGAGCAAAAGGCTGATGCGCGCCGATGGTATAAATCTGTTGTGGCATGACACCCCGTTACGCGCTTTGTTGGTGCCCAATTATCAGGCGTCCACAGACTCCACCATAATACGACAAGCCGTCGCAGAAACATGAGCATAGCCCCTCGATATGGTATATGACTTGTGCCCTATACGTATGACACCTTGACGTAAAGGCGTAAACAAAAGGCTATGCCCCGCCATAACCGCAAAGTCGCCATCAACCCCAGGCAGAACGACCGAGTCTACGTTGTCTTCAACGACACATTGCTGCGGGGTCGTCAGTCGACAGCTCAAGGTCGTCATGACGCCGCCTTGCTCGCCATTTTTTTGGCGTTGGCTTCGGCATCCTTAATGGTGCCCATCATGTAAAACGCCGCCTCAGGATAGTCGTCATACGCACCCTCCACCAGTGCCTTAAAGCCTTTGATGGTGTCTTCCAAGTCCACGAACACACCCTTCGTGCCCGTAAAGACTTCCGCTACGTGGAACGGCTGCGACAGGAATCGTTGAATTTTACGGGCTCTCGACACCACCAACTTGTCTTCCTCCGACAATTCATCCATGCCCAAAATAGCGATAATATCTTGTAGCGACTTATACTTCTGCAAGACTTCCTGCACCCGCCGCGCAACGCTGTAATGCTCGTCACCCACCACCGCCGGGTCAAGAATACGAGACGTGGAGTCCAACGGATCCACCGCCGGATAAATACCCAACTCGGCAATCTGACGAGACAACACCGTCGTCGCATCGAGATGAGCAAAAGAAGTCGCCGGTGCCGGATCAGTCAAGTCATCGGCCGGGACGTAAATGGCTTGCACGGACGTAATCGAGCCCTTGCGAGTGGACGTGATGCGTTCTTGCATCGCCCCCATCTCTGTTGCCAGAGTCGGCTGATAGCCCACCGCCGAGGGAATACGCCCGAGCAATGCCGACACTTCAGCCCCCGCTTGCGTGAAACGAAAAATATTGTCCACAAAGAACAAAACATCTTGTCCTTCCTCGTCTCGGAAGTACTCTGCCACAGTTAAGCCTGTCAAGCCGACCCGCGCCCGCGCCCCTGGCGGTTCATTCATTTGTCCATAGACCAACGCCGCCTTCGATTCGCCATCGGGCTGAATAACGCCCGACTCCATCATCTCGTTGTAGAGGTCATTGCCCTCCCTTGTGCGTTCACCGACACCAGCGAACACCGAATAACCGCCATGCCCCTTCGCTACGTTGTTAATCAGCTCCATAATCAAGACAGTCTTGCCAACGCCCGCCCCACCAAACAAGCCAATCTTACCGCCCTTAGCATACGGTGCGAGCAAATCAACCACCTTAATACCGGTTACCAGCACTTCTGTTTCTGTTGATTGGTCGGTGAACAGCGGGGCAGACTTGTGAATAGGCGACGTTTTCTTTGTTGGAATAGCCCCGCGCTCGTCGATGGGCTCGCCAATGACATTCATGATACGCCCCAACGTTTCAGGGCCCACCGGCACCGAGATAGCCGCGCCCGTATCCTGCACCGCCATACCTCGAGACAACCCCTCCGTGCTATCCATAGCAATGGTGCGCACCGTGTTCTCGCCCAAGTGACCAGCCACCTCCAACACCAGTCGCTTGTCGTCCGCCATCTGAACATTCAAAGCATTCATAATCGGCGGCAAAGCACCCTCAAAAGCAACATCAACAACAGCACCCATAACTTGGGCGATGGTGCCTCGAGACCCAACCTGTGCAGTATTACGTGCGCTATCTTTTTCTGTCGTCATGGCTCTATCCTCGTCTTACAGGGCTTCAGCACCCGAGATAATCTCAATCAACTCACGGGTTATCATCGCCTGACGGCGACGGTTGTATTGCAACGTCAGCTTGCTCATCATATCACCAGCGTTGCGG
The DNA here is from genome assembly GCA_014323835.1 of Alphaproteobacteria bacterium GM202ARS2. Taxonomy (GTDB): domain Bacteria; phylum Pseudomonadota; class Alphaproteobacteria; order GM7ARS4; family GM7ARS4; genus GM202ARS2. The sequence continues at coordinate 4,149 of JACONH010000002.1, read as the reverse complement.
GTTGCACTATCCATAGCCGTCATGCGTGCCCCATGCTCACTCGCAAGAGTCTCAAGCAAAGCATGATAGCACCGCCTACGGATACTGTAAAAAGCAAAATCATCAAAAACACTATCCTCGTCCGCCTCAATCAGATGAACGCCATCGCGCTTCAATGACGTGACCGACTCATCATCCTCCTGTGCCCCATCATCCAACGGCACCAAAACATGCGAGGTCACCACCTGTGCGATGGCAGAACGGAACTCGGCAAAAATCAGCTGCACCGACCCTAACCCTTTGTTCGCCATAATGTCACGCAAGCGCGCTTCTAAAGCTTGGCTTGCCTCCTCAGGGGTGTCTTTATCACCACCGATTTTTTCGACCGCCATAAAAGGATAGAGGCGCGCCATCGCCGATAAACTCTGATAGCCCTTGTTGCCGACACACAGCACCCACACGGATGCTTTTTGCTCGCCCTTTGCGAGAATCACTTTTTTGGCGGTGCGCAAAATGTTCGCATTAAAACTACCACACAAACCACGGGCTGAAGTCATGCAAATAACAACATGCGCGCCCTGAGACGGACAATCGATAAGAGGATGAGGCTGCTGCAAGCTCTTGCGTTCATGAGCAAGAGACCGCATGCTAGCACGGACACTCTCCACATGGGCACGAGCATCAACAGCAGCATTCTGAGCACGGCGCAGACGAGCCGCCGCAACCATCTTCATCGCCGACGTAATCTTGCGAGTCGAACGCACCGAACCTATGCGGTTACGCAATACCTTAAGCTGCGACACTGGCTTGTCCTTTCTGCATAGCTTTGATAAGGGCAGAAATCACCTTCGAAAGCTCCTCCGCCATCGCCTCGTCTAAGGCTTGCTTATCACGAATCGCCTGAGCGATGTGCTTATGCTCGCCCCTGAGGGCTTGCAACAAGCTGTCTTCGAAGGCACGGATTTGGGCAACATCAAGATTATCCAAATGCCCTTTGACTCCTGCAAAAATGACCGCAACCTGCTCTTCTACCGCCAAAGGCTGATACTGCGGTTGCTTGAGCAACTCAGTGAGTCGCTCGCCCCGAGCAAGCAACTGGCGCGTCGAGTCATCAAGGTCACTCGCAAACTGCGCGAAGGATTCCATTTCTCGATACTGTGCCAGCTCTAGTTTGATAGAACCCGCCACTTGCTTCATGGCTTTAATCTGGGCGGCAGAGCCGACTCGAGACACCGAAATGCCCACATTCACCGCAGGACGCACACCCTTATAAAATAAATCCGTCTCCAAGAAAATCTGCCCGTCCGTAATCGAAATGACATTGGTGGGAATATAAGCCGACACATCACCCGCTTGTGTCTCGATGACCGGCAGAGCCGTCAGCGAGCCGCCGCCTTGCTGGTCGCTCATTTTTGCTGCCCGCTCCAACAACCTTGAATGGAGATAGAACACATCGCCCGGGTATGCCTCTCGCCCGGGCGGACGGCGCAACAGCAACGACATCTGCCGATAAGCCACCGCTTGACGAGACAAATCATCATAAAAAATGACCGCGTGCATGCCATTATCCCTGAAGTACTCGCCCATAGCACAGCCCGCATACGGCGCAAGAAACTGCAACGGCGCCGACTCGGAGGCAGACGCCGATATCACCGTGGTGTAGTCCATTGCCCCGTTGTCCTCGAGAACCTTAACCAGACGCGCCACCGTCGAACGTTTTTGTCCCACCGCCACATACAAGCAAAACAGCTTGTCCTGCTCTTGCGTCGCAGCATCATTGACCTTCTTTTGATTGAGAATCGTATCGATAATAACAGCCGTCTTGCCCGTCTGCCTGTCGCCAATAATCAGCTCTCGTTGTCCTCTGCCAATGGGTATCAGGCTATCGATGGCTTTCAACCCCGTCTGCACCGGCTCATGCACAGATTTGCGCGCAATAATACCCGGTGCCTTCAGCTCGATGCGCGACGTCTTTTTGGCTTTAATCGCACCACCCCCATCGATAGGCTCGCCAAGAGCATTCACAACACGCCCCAACAACTCAGGGCCCACCGGCACCGACAAAATAGCACCGCTACGCTTGACAACATGACCCTCCACAATCGAACGGTCGTCACCAAAAATAACAACACCAACATTATCATTCTCAAGATTAAGAGCCATACCCTTAATGCCGCCATCAAACTCAACCATCTCGCCAGCTTCTACGTTCGCCAAACCATAGACTCGAGCAATGCCATCACCAACAGAAATGACATGGCCAACCTCATCGATGCTGGTAGACTCATCGAATCCCTCTATGTGCTTACGTAACAGAGACGAAATCTCGGCAGCTTGCAGTTTCATGGCTTATTGACCCTAAGTGTTAACATGGCTTATATGACTTTCCAGCCGTTTCAAGCGGTTCCGCAAAGAAGCATCGAAACGCATCGAGCCAACCTGCAAAACAAAACCTCCGAGCAGACTGTCGTCTTGCTCTACCTGTATGTCTAGCGTTTTTTTCAGCTGTTTTTCAAGAGAGTCCTTAAGCTTTTTTTGTTCAGCCTCAGATAAAGGTGTAGCCGTGCGCAACGTAGCATCGAGAATATTTTCATGCTCGTGGACGGTTGCCCGCCACGCAGCAAGAATCTCGGGCAAATAGGCAAGACGACCCATCGCCGCCACAGTCAACAGAAACTTGCGAGTCACATCATGCCCCCCCAGCTGCTTGGCTATCAACGCCGCGACTGCCACACGAGTGTCGGCATTCAGCAACGGATACTTGAGCCACTCAACAATGCGACGGTCAGCCTCCAACGCATGCCGCAAAGCATCAAGGTCCCGCACAACCGCAGCAACGCAGTTGGCTTTATGGGCAGTCCCATAAAGAGCCTTGGCATAACGAACAGGAAAACGCAAAGAAAGAACAGAGCGAGAAGACATCGACCAACAAAAGGCTTAAACAAAAACACATGATGCCCCTCGTGTCAGGTGGTAGCATATCGGACAACCCCTGTAAACAAAAACACGCCTTTTGTCTGTTGACAAACTTTTTATGAGTCGGCAGTTTACGCCTGTGGGCAAAAGACTTAAGGGGCTGGAGGATATCTGTATGTTGAATTGTAGGCGTTTATGCCTGTTTGTGAGCTGTCTTGCTGTGACAGGATGTGGATCGGATTTCTTCTCCGACCGCTACATCGACACCGACCATACCATTCAAAGTGCGCGCGAACGAGACGAAGCAGCACAAGAAGCAGGATTGCCAACCAGCGAAGACAAGATACGCCAAGCCAACAGGGACGAGTTGCGCCAAGAGATTGTCCAACGCATTCGAGCCCAACTCGCTCGCAAGCGCGCCTTAGCACGCAAAAAACGAGAACAGATTCAACCCACACCCGCAGCAGCGACTCCCGAAACGGAAGCAACACTGCAAGGAGTCTTGCGACAGAACGTCGAACGCCGACAAGGACGCAAACCCTTATTGACTCCCGTGACCATAACGTTTGCTGAAGACCCCTCGGCTTATGGTGTTCGTTTGTTGCGCTCTGTCAAAGAACAGCTGCAAGCCGAACCCCAAGCCCATTTTATCCTCGATACCATTGCCCCCGACACGGACAACCCGCAACTCAATCAAAGGCACCACAAGCGCGCCATCGGCAAAATCAAAGAAATTTCCGCCTACATTCGCAAACACACCGCCCTTCAAGCAAAACGACTATCCTATTCCATCATCAACAGAGAACAAGGAGCAGAAACCATAACCCTCCTCGTTAGCCCATAGAAAATGGACGAAAACACTTTTATCGACAAAGCCAACACGCTCCTCGATGCGTTGTGCGAAACCCTAGAGGCACAAGGCATCGATGTCGAACAAGAAGACGGCGTCGTTACAGTCACCCTCGACAACGGCAAGCAGTTCATCATCAATCGTCATCTGCCCATGAAACAGCTGTGGTTGTCTTCGCCTTTTTCCGGCGCAAGCCATTATACCTACCATGCAGAAGACGATGTCTGGCGTAACACCCGCCCACCAAACGACACCCTAAAAGAACGCCTGCTGAAAGAACTGGAAGACAACCCGTGATAAACTAAAACTCGCGGCTAAAGGACATGATACCAAAGACTTCATCCCGCACGTTGCGGTGTCCCGGTTTATGCACGTAATCTACGGCAAAACGCACGTGACCATTT
>JACONH010000001.1:17574-160805 GCA_014323835.1 Alphaproteobacteria bacterium GM202ARS2 | reverse complement strand
ACCGCGTTCCCTGTGGGTCATAACAATGAAGGCGCGGGGCGGGAAGTCAGAAGGGGCATCATCTAAGGCTTGTAAGGTCTGGACAACGCCGCTATCGAGAGTGCTGGCATAAAGCACCACAACGACATGACCGGGCGGAATCGTTGCCACATGACGCAACGTGGACTTAGATAGGAGGGGGGCGGGATTAGGGCTAGGGGAGATAATGTCGCGATGAGACCACAGAGGTGTTGTCTTGTTGAGTTCTTGACTGGGGAGCAAAGGAGCCAAGTCTTTTTTGGTGTGTTTTTTTGCTTTGGTTTTGAGGGCGTGGGTCAATGTGTTGAGGGGTTTATCAGGCACCAGCCCCAGCAGGCGGTCGGCTTCTCTAAAATCAGCATTGCTTCTAAAGAGGTTTTCTTGCTTAAGTCTGCGTAATACACGCCGAACCAGCGGACGAATCGTTGTGCTTTTGGCATAACGCCCGCGATAGCCGGTGTCGCCGCAGGCTGTGATGATGTGATGAAAACGGGCAACTCCTCTTTTATCAAAAGGTATGGCTAAGTCATGGCAGAGCTTCTGCACGAAGGGGTAGGGGCGACGACAGAGCTCGGCATAGTGGTAGATAGGCATTTGGCTTTTATGCAGGTCTTGCGCGTAGGCAAGATACGATTGGGCATACCGAGCGGTTTCATCACACCATTGACTATCGTTCGGTGTTAAGGACTTCCACGAGTCAGCGCCATGGCGGACAAGAGCAAAGGGACGGGTGCGGTCTTGTGGCAGATGATTCAGGGTAAAAAGCTTGTGAGGAAGCGGAATGTTATGCCCGGGCAGAAAAGCATCTTGATACCAGAAATAGCACCCTGTGCACCACTCACGGATAATCAAGTGTCTACCGCTCCGCTGGCAGATGTCCGCGAGTTCGAGGATGGCGGCGATGTAGTCCTTATTTTTAAGGCGGATGTCATACCAGTAAAGGGCTTGATGCCATACACTGCCGGATTGCACGCCATAGATTGTCGCGCCGGTATGGTTGGTCGGCAGAACCTCTGACATGACCACGTTGTCGGGCATCGCCGCAAGGATACGGTTTAATAGCGTGCCGCCCGAGCGGGCATAAGCATAAAAGAGCGTTATCATGGTTCGGGCGTTTTTTGGCTGGCATACAACGATTTTTGCATTTTACGCCAGAGCCAGTCTCGGTCGAAAGTACCCCGCAGGCGTTGGGGTATGCCATAACTCTGCTTGATGGGCACGGGCGTAGCAAGCGGACGATACGGCTCGTGCCCGTGAGCATGCACAAGACGGTCGATAACGGGGAAAAGCTGGTACGATTTTATGACTCGCCGTTTGGCTTCGAGGATATGCTCCCTGTTTGTTTCATAGAGGTTAGAGGCAATCACCTCTTTGACTTTTTGGATGGCTGAGGGGATGTTGAAAATATTGATGGATGTATATGCCTGGCGGGGAAAGTAATCGTGGAGGTTCTTACAGCCGGCATGGATGGGATAGGCTTCGCCAAGGTAGCTTTCAGCCAGTTTTTCGGTCCAGAAGTGCTTATCCTGATTGTTTTCTAGGGCGATGTGGTAGCGATAAGGGTCGAGAGCATCGGCTTTGTCTTCGATACGGTTATCATCCCGCCCATAAAAGTCAATTTGCGTGCCGAGCTCTTGTCGCAACGCCGCAACAAAGCGTAGGCGTTGGGCTTGAAAACGATTAAGCCTTTTACCGCTACAGATAACAGACATGCGTTTTGTTTTCTTTTTTTCTGCTTTGATATCCTGCCATAGCGGATAAGGGGTTGGGCGTAGATGTCTCTTTTTTAGGGGGATTAAGCCATACTTAAACCATGTTATGTGGGGGTGCGTGCGGAGCCACCGCCCTCGATAGAACAGCAATCGGCGGTAGGGATTGATAACGGTGCCGAACTGATTGAGATACGTCAGAGGATGATGAATAATCGATTTGGGTTCGGTGATAACAACGATACGGCGATGACGGGGAATACGGGTCGTCCACCCTGCAGGGGGCTCGCCGAAGACACATAGCCACGAACATTCTTCTTCGTTATTGAGATGGACACGAGTCTGCTTCCAAACAAAGTCATTCTTAGGCGTTTGCCGCCGCAAGGCATGCCCTGCAAATAAAGAAGCAAGACAGACGTTGGTATGCTGAGACGCAGGCATAGCTATAGGAGCGGGGCGTTCGCACGCTTGCGGTGCCATTTTTGCCTTTTGTGCCAGAAATAGTTTTGACAGACATAACGCCGATAGTGCTTTTCTATAGGAAAAAGACGGAATTGATGACCTCGTCTTATGGGCACGGGCGCAGGCAGGGGGCGATAGGGTTCTTGCCCGTGAGTGGGCCCGGGCGTGTTGACGTGCGAGCGGATGATACGGTCGATAACGGGGAAAAACTGGTGCTCTTCCATGACCCGCCGTTTCGCTTCGAGGATATGGTGGCGATTCTTTTCATACTGGTTAGAGGCGATGACCTCTTTGACTTTTTGGATGGCGGACGGGATGTTAAAAATATTGATGGGCGTATATGACGGGCGCGGAAAATAGCGATGGATGTCGTGGTGACCAAAATAAAGGGGGTAGGCTTCGCCAAGATAGCTATCGGTAATTTTCTCAGTCCAGAAGTTCTTATCTTGGTTGTTTTCTAGGGCGATGTGGTAGCGATAAGGGTCGATGGCATCGGCTTTATCGGCGACAAAGTTGCTTTTTGCATTGTAGACATCGAGCTGTGTGCCCAGTTCTTTTTTCAAGGCGTTAATGAAGAGAATACGTTGGTAAAGGATAGGGCTGTGTGCTTTATCGCTAGACACAACGGAGATACATTTTGTTTTCTTTTTCTCTTTTTTGATGTCGTGCCAGTCTCGAGGATAGAGTTGGGCGCGCTCGTGGTCGCTCACGATTAGTCCTCGTTTGTAGCCATAAAACCAGATCATGTAGGGAGGCAGGCGGTGCCAGATGCCACGATACAATAAAGGGCGACGGTAAGGGCTGATAACCACGCCAAATTGTTGAAAATAGGGCAGGCAATAATAATAATGATGAAGAATTGTTTTCGGCTCCGTGACGATGATTATGAGGCGATGGCGAGGGATTCTCGTCATATAATCGTTGTGTGGCTGGTCGAAAACGCACAGCCACGAGCAATCTTCTTTTTCATCATTGACAAAAAAGCGCGTGTTGTTCCAAATCAGATCCCCCTTGAGCGTTTGCCGTTGCACACTCTGGTTATTTAAGTGCACGGAAGCAAGACAGACGTTGACACGTTGGGGCGTAAGCATAGTTAGTTTGTAGAGGAGCAAAAACGCTTTGTCAAAGTGCCGTAACCCTTTTGCATTTTTTCTGTTGCTAGCCACGTGCTGTTATGGTCGGCAAACAACAAAAGAAGCTGTCCGTTTGTGTCGTAGACTTTTGTCCAATCGATGAAGGGGCGGCGAATGAGGTCGGGATAGGTTGCGACAAAATCGATTTGCTGGTGCGGTCTTAAGGGCGAGAGGGCATGACGTTTGTTTGCCTTTGGGTCGAAGAGTCGGCGTCTATCGGCAAAAGGCGCGCCTTTGTAGCCGATAGCGGACAAACAACCGACATGAGTCTTGTTGGTGTGGGCGTGAATCATGAGCGGATGGCTATCGATGCCTTTGGGCCCATAGCTACAGGCGGTTGCGGTGTCGTGCGGGTCACATAAAGCAAGCAAGCGCGCCAGAACGTGGCGGGCTGTTATGACGATATGCTTACTGCATAAGAACAGCGTGTAGTAGGGGACGTGCTGATTGAGATGACGGAGCAGACCTAACGTGTCGAGGGTGCTGTCGGGCATCTCGCCCGCACCTTTTTTGAGGCGATGGATAAAGACGCGAGGACGCAACGAGGGGGGTATCTCGAAAAAACCGCGTTCCCTGTGGGTCATAAACCGCGTTCCCTGTGGGTCATAACAATGAAGGCGCGGGGCGGGAAGTCAGAAGGGGCATCATCTAAGGCTTGTAAGGTCTGGACAACGCCGCTATCGAGGAGGCGAGCATAAAGCACCACAACCACGCAACCGGGCGGAATCGTTGCCACATGACGCAACGTGGCAACAGGCAGGGACGGGCTCGCAAGACCGGCAGGCGACATGATGTCGCTATGACACCATAGAGGTGTTGTCTCGCTGAGCTCTTGACAAGGAAAAAGGGGAGGCAGAGGATTTCTTTGCGGATATTTTTTTGCTTTTTTTTTGAGGGCGTGGGTGAATCTGTTGAGAGGTTTGTCAGGCAATAAATCAAGTAGACGGTCGGCTTCTTGCAAGTCGCTATTGGTGCGATATAGGTTTTCGTGCTTGAGGCTGGGGAACACGCGCCTGACCAGTGGACGAATCGTCGTGCTGTCGGCATGGCGTCCTCGATGAGCGACGTCGCCACATGCCGTGATAATGTAAGAAAAACGAGACAGAGCGGTTTTATCAAAAGGAAGTGCCATGTCAGAGCAGAGCTTCTCGACAAACGCATCGGGTTGAGCACAGAGCTCGGCATAATCGTAGAGGGGCATAAGCCCTTTTTGGTGTGCCTTGTGGATGTCTCGAGCATAGGCGAGATACCTTGTGGCATAATCTGCCGACCAGTCGTCCCAGCGTAACTGCTGTGACTCTAGGGACTTAAAGGTATCGGCACCATGGCGGACAAGGGCGAAGGCACGGGTTTTTTCTTGTGGCAGCTTCCTGAAGGCAAAGAGGTTATAGTTGCGCCGAGGATGTCGACTCCTATGGTTCCAACCCAAGTAATGGCCGGCACACCATTCACGGACGATTAAGTGTCTGCCACTCCGCTCGCAAATATCAGCGAGTTCGAGGAGGGCAGATAGATAGTCTTTATGTTTAAGACGAATGTTATACCAGTAAAGGGCTTGATGCCAGACACTGCCCTGTCCCGATTGCACCCCGGGCATGGTCGCGCCGATTCCTTTGTAAGCAAGAGGCTCCTCGCTATCTGGAAGGGAATCATAGACTTCCGATAAAACCACGTTGTCGGGCATCGCCGCAAGAATACGGTTCAACAACGTACCCCCAGAACGAGCATAGGCATAGAATAACGTTATCATCAGCGACGCACGATAAATGTCACGAGAGTGAGAAAGGCAGACGTTTTTTGATACTGCGCGCCAGTTTTCTTTTTCTTTTGTGCCAATAGCCGTAACCGGTATAGTGGTGATACCGTCGCCGCACGGACGATAGGAACATCTGGCTTTGTTGGATGGGCTCAGACTGAGTGAGATGCTCGGTCGAAGACGGAAGGGAAGGCTCTTGTTGGCGGACAAGACGGTCGATAGCGGGGAAAAGCTGGTGCTCTTCCATGACCCGCCGTTTGGCTTCGAGGATGTGGGCTTTGTTGGTCTCGTACAGGTTAGAGGCGAGGATATCTTTGACTTTCTCGATAGCTTGCGGGATGTTGAAAATATTGATGGACGTGTAGCTTTGGCGTGGAAAATAGTCGTGTAGGTTGGGACAGCCAGCGTAGATAGGATAAGCTTCCCCGAGATAGCTGTCGGCAAGTTTTTCTGTCCAGAAGTGGGTGTCTTGGTTGTTTTCTAGAGCGATGTGGTAGCGATAGGGGTCGATGGCATCGGCTTTATCGGCGATAGGGTTGTCATTCTTGCCATAGATGTCAATCTGTGTGCCGAGTGCTTGTTGCAGGGCAACAACAAAGCGTTGGCGTTGAGCTTGGAAACGATTGAGCGTTTTACCACTACAGACAACAGATATGCGTTTGGTCTTCTTTTTGGGCGCTTTGATGGCTGACCATTTCTTGTAGGGGGGTGTGCTTTTTTTCTCTGGGTTGCTCCTCTTCAAGCCGTAATACCAAGATATGTAAGGTGGCGAGCGGTGCCACTGGCCTCGATAGGATAAAGGTTTTTTATAAGGACTTATAACGATACCAAATTGGTTGAGATAGCCACCGACGTATGTTTCGATCGATGGGGGTTCGGCGATGATGGCGATACGACGAGGGTGAGGAATTATTGTGCGCCAGTCCTCGGGGGGCTCGCCAAAAACACACAACCACGAACACCCTTTCTCGTTATTGAAGGAAAAATGTGTCGAGCCCCAGATATAGTCATCGTTGGGCGTTTGGCGGTGCCACGCATCATAGATATACAAAGAGGCAAGACAGACATCGATACGTCTGGGCTGATGGCGTTTGGACATGGTGGGTTGGACTTTTCAATACCTCAATGGTAGGATGTGATAGACGATTTCTTTGAGAAAGGCAACGATGTTCATTATTGGGTTACACGCTGTCCTTGCCATTAAAGAAAGGCAGACGCTTTGTGATGCTGTTCCGTATGGTCGAGAGTCTGCGTCTCGCATAGCTGAGGGAAAAGTATTTTTGAGGGCGTGGCTTTTTAGAAGGGTAGAATAGAGGCATTTTTAGTAACGAGACACATGTCTCTAGGGCAACGGGCTGAGGGAGGGGGCGGTCGTCGGGGCTTTCGGGGCTTTGAGGTGCCGACCGGATAATGCTCTCTAACACAGGAAAGAGTTGGTTGTTTTCCATAACGCGCCGTTTGGCTTCGAGGATATGGGGTCGATTTTTTTGCCACACGTCAGAAGCAATGACCTCTTTAATTTTTTGAATGGCTGACGGGACATTAAAAATATCGATGGACGTATACGCCTCGCGAGGAAAGTAATCGTGTAGGTTGGAACAGCCGGCGTGGATGGCATAAGCTTCGCCAAGATAACAATCCGCCAGTTTTTCGCTCCAAAAATGGGGTCCCGTTCCATTTTCTATAACGAGATGATAGCGATAGGGGTCAATCCCCTTCTCTTTAGGGATGTAGGTGTTATTTCTGCCAAATATATCCAGCTGGTTGCCGAGTTCTTGCTTCAAAGCTTGGATGAATTGTGTGCGTTTGACTTGCATTGGGCTATGGGATTTTTTCGAGAATATGACCGATAGGGTTTTTGTTTTGTGGGGTTTGCTTTGGCAGATTCCCTGCCATAGCATCGTCTCAGAGAGGGGCTCATATTCTTTATAGCCATAGATCCAAGGAAATAAGATGGGCTTATTGAGCCACTGTCCCTTGTAAGAAGAGGGGCGAGGGTAAGGGCTGATAACAGTGCCGTATTGAGCCAGACAAGAGGGTGAATAGTGAAAAATCTCTTTTGGTTCTATGATAACAAGAATACGGCGATGCTTCGGGATCGTGGTGAGCCAGTAAGAAGGTTGGTTTGTATCATAGACGCATAGCCACGAGCAACCTTTCTCGTTATTGAACGAGACCCGAATCGTCTTCCATACCCCATCATTGTTGGGCGTCTGTCGGTGCAAGGCATAACAATACGAGTCAGTCACAAGGCAAACTTTCTTTTTGGGCGTTTGACGGTGAAAAAACATGAGGGCAGCGAGCTTCTGTGATGGTGAGTCTTCCTTCATGATAGATTTTTTATATCGGCATGCACCATTTCTTTGACGAGTTGCTCGAAGGTGGTTTTAGGGTGCCAGTTGAGTTTTTTGCGTGCTTTACTGGCGTCGCCGCACAGGGTATCGATTTCTGTCGGGCGAAAATAGCGTGGGTCGATACGCACTCGAGTGGTGCCGCTGTTCGTATCGATGCCGACTTCATTTTTGCCTTGTCCCTGCCACGTTATTTTTTGTCCGATTTCGGCAAAAGCACACTCGATGAACTGCCTGACGGCATACATCTGCCCGGTGGCAAGAACATAGTCGTCGGGCGTATCCTGCTGGAGCATCAGCCACATCCCCTCAGCATATTCTTTGGCGTGTCCCCAATCTCTTTTGGCGTCAATGTTGCCGAGCCACAAACACTCTTGTTTGTTATGGTGAATCGAAGCAACCGCACGGGTAATCTTGCGGGTAACGAACGTCTCGCCTCGAATCGGACTTTCGTGGTTAAAGAGAATACCATTGGAGGCGTGCATGCCGTAAGCCTCGCGGTAGTTGACGGTGATCCAATAAGCATACAGTTTGGCAGCCCCGTAAGGCGAGCGCGGATAAAAAGGCGTTTGTTCGTTTTGTGGCGTTTGGCTGGGATTGCCATACATTTCTGACGTGGAGGCTTGATAGAACCGCAGATTCTGCGTCCTGTCGAGAATACGTACGGCTTCCAACAACCGCAACGTGCCTAAAGCATCCGCTTGAGCCGTATACTCGGGGGTCTCGAAGCTGACGTGGACGTGACTCTGGGCAGCAAGATTATAGATTTCGTCAGGTTGAGTCTCCTGCACCAGACGAATCAGGTTGGTTGCGTCCGTCATATCGCCGTGGTGAAGCACAAAGTCGACGTTTTTGTTATGTAAATCCTTATAGAGATGGTCGATACGGCCCGTATTGAACGAAGATGACCGCCTTTTGATGCCGTGGACTCGATAGTTTTTATTCAGAAGAAACTCGGCAAGATAAGCACCATCCTGCCCCGTGATGCCGGTAATAAGAGCTGTTTTCATGGCTTATACGCTACGTAAAGTGTCTTGATTATCTATGAACCACTGATAAGCATTTTGCAAGCCGTCTTGCAGGTCTATGGTGCTTGTCCAGCCGAGGGCGCGCATACGGCTGACATCGAGTAACTTGCGCGGCGAGCCATCAGGCTTCGTGTTATCAAACTCGATAGAACCACTATAACCAACAATACGCGCCACTGTCTCGGCAAAGGCTCGAATCGATATTTCTTTACCCGTGCCAATGTTGACCGGCTCAGCATGAGCAGTCTGCTTCATCAAAAAGATGCACGCCTCGGCTAAATCATCCACATGCAGAAATTCTCGTAAGGGCTTGCCGCTACCCCAGACGACAACCCGCGCCGCTTGCGCCTGCTTGGCTTCATGGAACCGCCGAAGCAACGCCGCCGGCACATGACTATGCAACGGATGATAGTTGTCACCAGGCCCATAAAGATTGGTCGGCATCGTCGCAATATAAGAACAGCCATATTGCTTGCTATACGCTTGACATAACTTCAAACCGGCAATCTTGGCAATGGCATACCACTGATTGGTCGCCTCAAGGGGCCCCGTTAAAAGATGCTCCTCTCGCATCGGTTGCGGACAAGCACGAGGATAAATGCACGAAGAACCAAGAAAAAGCAACCGAGCAACACCATGACGATAAGCAGAATGAATAACGTTACTCTGAATAGCAAGATTGTCATACAAAAACTGAGCAGGCAACGTATCGTTGGCATGAATACCACCAACCTTCGCCGCCGCAAGAAAAATACCATCCGGTTTGTTGTCACCTATCCACTGCTCGACATCACGCTGGCACGTCAAATCCAACTGCTGACGGGTCGCCGTTAAAATCTCAACATCCTCACGCTGCAAACGACGCACAAGAGACGCACCGACCATGCCGGTATGACCCGCAACCCACAGACGCTTGCCCGCAAGACTATATGGTTCAGCTGACATGCCCAAACTTCTCCCGTCAAAATGTTTCACGTGAAACAATTTTTTTTTATGCGCGATGTTTCACGAGAAACAATTTTTTTTACGCGCGATGTTTCACGTGAAACAATTTTTATTGTCCTGTCAAAATGTTTCACGAGAAACAATTTTTTTTCTGTCACAATGTTTCACGTGAAACAATTTTTTTTATGCGCGATGTTTCGCGCGAAACAATTTTTTTTATGCGCGATGTTTCACGTGAAACATTTTTTATTTTGCTCGTCCATAGACATCATCGAGGCGGACAATATCATCTTCTCGTAGGTGTTTGCCGATTTGCACTTCGATGAGTTTGAGGGTTTTTTTGCTGCGGTTTTCGAGTCGATGTTTGGCTTTCTGGGGAATATAGGTGGATTGATTGGCACGGAGTTGGAAGGTTTCGTCCTCTCGAGTGACGAAGGCAACGCCTTGCACGACGGTCCAGTGCTCGCTGCGGTGGTGGTGGTATTGGAGCGACAAAATCCCGTTGGGATGGACTGTAATATGTTTGACGAGATAGCCTTCTCCTTGGTCGATGATTCGATACGACCCCCATGGTCTGTGGTCTTCTTTTGCCTGTAGGTACGACTGCTTGTTGTCGGTTAAGCTGTCGAGAAGGGGCTTGATGTGGTGCGTCATGGACGTTTTGGCGACGAGAACGGCATCGTCGCTGTTGACGATGACGGTGTCTTTGATGCCGATAGCGACCGTGCGTTTATTGTCTGTGCTGTAAATGAGGCTGTTTTGGGTATCAGAGGCGGTTGTGTGTCCTTTCAGGACGTTACCCTGTGGGTCTTTTTGTTTCATCTGCCAGAGGCTTTGCCAGTCGCCGATGTCGCTCCATGGGGTGTCAAGGGGTATGACGACTCCCTTGCTGGTTTTTTCCATGACGGCTTGGTCGAAGGGCTGGGGCGAGATACAGCCGTAAGGGTCTTTGGCAAGGGTATACGTGTTTTGGTGTGTCGTTGCTTGTTTTAGGCTTTGCTCGGCATGACGTAGCGTATCAGGGGCATGCTGCTGGAATTCCCGCACAAGTGTGGCGGGGCGTGCACAAAAAAGGCCCGAATTCCAGAAAAAATCTTGGCTGGCGATATAGGCGTCAGCTTGGGCGTGAGACGGCTTCTCATGGAACTGCTGGATGTGATAGCTCGCTGGGTGGTTGTTTACGGGCGTGCCTTTTTGAATGTAACCATAGCCCGTCTGCGGTGAATCGGGCGTGATACCAAAGGTCACAATATGGTCGTGGGCAGCGATGGCTTGGGCTTTTTTGATAGCATCATGCAACGGGGCTGGGTGCGGAAAAACATGGTCTGCAGGCATGAACACAAGAGTCGAGTCATCGCTTGGGTCAAGGGCTTGCTGAAGAGCAAGGGTGGCAACGGCAATCGCCGCCGCGGTATTGCGAGCGACAGGCTCGAGAAGGATACGCGCACCCGTGAGATGCTCTTTGAGCGTGGCTATCAGCAAGCCATGGTGCTCTTGGTGACAAACAAAGGTCAAAGGAGCATAAGCCGCGGAGGTAAAACGCCGGGCGGTCTCGACAATCAGGGCTACGTCCGTATACAGAGCAAGGAACTGCTTGGGATGATTGTAACGAGACAGGGGCCACAGGCGCGTGCCTTGTCCACCACACAGAATAACGGGGTAAATCGTCCCTGTTGTCATAGCTTAAGCCATCCTGAAGGAATGAGGTCTGTCGTATCCAATGTTTTATCAAGAAACCATTGGTGCGGGGCAATCACTTTTTTATCGGGATAGCGATTCAGCCAAGCCGCCCACCAACTGAAGGAGCTGTTGGCGATAATTTGGTGGTGACAGGCGCTCAGAAGCATCATCTCTTGGTAGGGGTTGTTGTTGTGGACGACAAAGTGCGTGCGACTCCAGTGTCCGAGCTCTTGATAGGCTCGTTTGGGCTCGTCTGAAAAAATAAAAAAGGTCGCCTGAGGATAGCGCGCTTCTATGAGGGTGCGGGCTTTTTCGTAATAGTCGGCACACATGATACCGTGGTGTTGAAGATGTTTTTTCACCAGATAATCGCCGCGGCGGATATGGACGCCGACGCTGTGTTCGGCTTGTTGGATTTGGCGGAAGATGTCGGTGTTTTCGTGATTGCGGAATCGATTGAGGGCAAAAATAGTGTGAATTTGCTCTTTGATGTCTTGAAAATAGCGTTCCGACTGCCAGTAGCCCAGCAAGCGACACGGCAGAGCGACATCGCGCCAGCCATGCCAATAGTGATAGTGCGGTTCGAAGGTGTATGGGAAGGGGGAGAAAAATTTTTCTAAGATAACGAACGCTTTTAGGTCAAAGCCACCAAGAAGATAGTTTCGTCGGTTGTTTTTATAAAAACGATAAAGGGTCAAATAGAGTCGTGCTTTTTTATGCTGAGCGAGGGCAAGGGCAAAAGCATATTGGAACATTTGATTGCCTAATCCTCCATCTAAAACGAGGTAGACGGCGTGTTTATCGAATGAGTCTGGGGTCATGGCGTCGCAAAGAAGACCTGTTGGTTATGAATGGTGAAGGCATTGATGGTATCCTTACCTTCTGGGCTGGTGAGCCATTGTGCCAGTTGTTGAGCGGGCGTGGTGGTGCTGTGGCGATGCTTTTTGGGGAGAATCAGGCTGTAGACGTTATCGAGGTGCGGGTCTTTTTGGTAAAGGACAACGAGATTTTGTTTGTTCATGAAGCTGGTGAATGTTGCGCGGTCGGACAAGGTGTAAGCATCCAAGCTGGCGGCGATGTTGAGGGTTGCCCCCATACCGCTTCCGCTTTGGCGGTACCATGGTTGTGCCTCGTGGTTGGTGATAGTGGCGTTGTGCCAGAGTTCTTTTTCTTTGGTGTGTGTGCCGCTGTTATCGCCTCGTGAGATGAAGGGCGCGCACGAGGCAAGAAAAAGAGTCATGGCTTGGCGGAGGTTGCTCGCTCCTTTGATGGCACAGGGGTCATGGCGGGGCCCCACAAGAATAAAGTCGTTGTGCATGATGGCATGATGAAAACGAGCATGACCAGCACGCACAAACTGCTGCTCGGCATGGGGATCATGGACAAGCAGAACATCGGCATCGCCATTTCTGCCAATGTTGAGGGCTTGCCCGCTTCCCGTCGTCAACACACGCACGTTGATGGCGTATTTGTCCTCAAAATGGGGCAGAAGAAATTCGAGAAGCCCAGAGTTATCTGTGGACGTGGTTGCCACAAGAATAAGCGAGTCGTTTTCCTCTGTTGAGGGGTTCAGCACCAGAAACGCAAGGAGGGCACCGCACAGCACCACGATAGGGGCAAGACGAGGAGATAAAAAAAAGCGCAACATACGTGTTGGCATAAGGTTACTGTCATTTTTTGTCAAAAGCTGCGTCCATAAGAGAATCGGCTTGAAAAAAACATCTTTTTGCTTTAGACAGGACGGAGATTTGATGCGCACGAGATGTTTGTTTGCGATGGCGTGTCTCTGGGTGTTTCCTTATTTTTTGTTGTATTTTCTGGACTATCCTTGATGGTAGAACATAGTTTGCTCCCTACACTTCCGATAATTCTGGCTTTGCTGGCTACGTTTGTTGTTGTTGGTCTTTACTCGATGAGCGAGACGTTTCCGATGGAGGTTGTTTCTCTGTGGACGTTGACATTGCTGTTGATTTTCTTGAGTCTTTTTCCGTTGCGAGATTCACAAGGCATTATTCTGGGCAGTAGCGATGTTTTGCGTGGTTTTTCGAGTCCTGCGTTAATAACGATAGCGGCGTTTTTGGTGATTGGCCAGGGGTTGATGCAGACGGGCTCGTTGGATCGTCTGGCTCAGCGTCTTTTTGCTTTGGGCACTCGTTATTGGCATGTAACGGTGGGTCTTATCTTGTTGTCGATAACGTTGATGAGCGGTTTTTTGAATAACACGCCCATTGTAGTTATTTTTATCCCGATTATGCAGGCTTTGGCGAATCGCTTTGATCAGTCGCCTAGTCTTGTGATGATGCCGATGAGTTTTGCGGCGATTTTGGGCGGTATGACCACGTTGATTGGCTCGAGCACCAACATTTTAGTGTCGAGTTCATTGCAGAATCTTGGTTTGCGTGAGTTATCCTTCTTTGAGTTTACGGTGCCGGGCATTGTTCTTGCTGGCACGGGTTTTTTGTATCTTGTTTTGGTTGCCCCTCGTCTGTTGACGGCGCGCGGGACGATGGCGACCGATCTTTTTCGGGAAGAGAATGACAAGCCTTTTCTGGCTCAGATAACGATACCGGCGAAGTCGAAGTTGATTGGCGAGACGTCGTTGGATGGTTCATTTGCGTCTTTGAAGGATGTGCGTGTGCGTATGATTCTGCGCGGCGAGCATAGTGAGGTGCCGCCGTATCGTTCTTTTGCTTTGGAGGCGGGCGATGTTTTGGTGATATCGGCGACGAACAAGGCTCTTGCGGATTTGACCAACGATGACAACGTCATTCTGGGCGAGGGCTATCTCGAGTCGTTTCGTTTTGGCGAGGGTCACGGTGACGAGACGGGGCGGATGATTAGCGAGGTCATGGTTTTGCCGGCATCGATATTGATTGGCATGACTCTCGAGCGGATGGGCTTCCGCTATCGTTTTGGCGGCATCGTTTTAGGTTTGCGCCGCCGCGCCCGTATTTTGAGTCAGCGTTTAACCGAAATTCCGTTGGAGGCAGGCGACATTCTGCTGGTTATGGCAAGAACACAGAACATTCGGAGTATTCCCCAGAAAGCCCCGCAGGATCTTTTAGTCATCGAGCGTTCTGCCATTCAACTGCCTAATCCGATGATGGCAAGGCGCGCCTTTATGGTGATGTTAGGAACAGTCGGTCTCATTGTCAGTAACGTTCTGCCTATCGTTGCGGCAGCGGTCTTGGGTGCGGTGGTGATGCTCGCCTTAAGGGTGGTGCGTCCCAATCAAGCCATGCGTGCTTTGGATAGAAAACTTATCTTGCTCATCGCGACGGCGTTGGCTCTTGGCACGATGCTGGAGAAAACCGGGGCTGCCGAGTACTTAGCCCATATTCTCGTCTATTTCTTTTCGTGGCTGGGCCCCGTGGGCTTGTTATCAGTCTTTTTCCTGTTCATTGCTGTTATGACCAACATGATTAGCAATAATGCTTGTGCGTTAATTTTCACGCCTATTGCGGTGAAGATTGCCACCAGCATTGGCGTTGATCCAATCGTTTTTGCGATTGCGGTCATTTTTGCTGCCAATTGTTGCTTTATTACGCCGATTGGCTATCAAACCAATTTGTTGGTGATGGGGCCTGGTCACTATCGCTTTAAGGACTTTATCAACGTGGGTCTGCCCCTTGCTGGTGTGATTTGGGTTGCCTTCACGTTATTTGTGCCCTGGTATTATGATCTTTGGTGATGGTTGGTCGTCCTTGGCATAAGCCTCGTCATCCCTCCTTTGCTTCGGGCCCTGCGGTGAAGCCGTCATCGTGGCGTTTGTCGTCTTTGGATGTATCGCTTTTGGGGCGTTATCATCGCACGGGTGAGGCAGTTTCTCGTTTGCGTTCAGCCCGCGCCCTTTTACGTGAATTGCTGATGATACCGCCCGGTCATCGTTTAGTGCCGATGGTTGGTTCAGCGAGCGGTGCTATGGAGTCGGCTTTATGGGCTCTTCTCGAGCCACGCTATGGGGTCTGTGCTTTGGTCTGGGAGCACTTCGGCAAGCTGTGGGCGAACATCGCTGCCATGCTGGTTGGCGACAAACTGTCGGTGCGGCATGCCGATTATGGTCAGGTGCCGAATTGTCAGGACATGACGCAGGAGGATGTGCTTTTTGCTTGGAATGGCACAACGGCAGGGGCGTGGATAGGTCAGAGCCTTCCCTTTGGCGAGCGACCAGCCGATGGGCTGGTGTTTTGTGATGCGACCTCAGTGGTGTTCATGCACCCTCTGCCGTGGGAGCAGCTGGACGTTGTTGCTTTTTCCTTGCAAAAAGCGTTAGGCTGTGAAGCCTTCTTAGGCTGGTTGGTCTTGTCTGAGAAGGCTCAACGTCGTCTGGCGGCGCGCCCACCAGCGACAAAGGCGGCTCCGCACCTTTTGTCGTTGACGGACGAGCATGCTACGTTACGCATGCAACCCATCAATTCCACGTCCTTGTTGCTGTTGGAGGATTTACGTTGGTGTCTGGACTGGGCACAAAAGCAGGGCGGGGTTGCTTCTCTGGCGAGCAAGGCGTGGGACAATCATCGCCTTATGTGTGATTGGGTGTCGGCATGTCCGTGGGTTGACTTTCTTGTGCCTGAGGCAGCCCATCGTCCGCCGGCACCTTTGACGTTGCGGTTGACCGATGAGGAGAACTCGGAGGCACGAGTGCAGGCACTGTGTGCCTTATTGGCACAGCAGGGGGCAGCTTACGATATTCAATCGCACCCTCAGGCACCGTGCGGATTGCGTATCTGGACAGGGCCCACCGTGGAAACAGACGACCTCCAGAGGCTTTGTCAGTGGCTGACGTGGGGGTATGCGCAAATCAACAAACAGGCATGATGATGGCAACAAAAAAAGAAGGCATTTTACCATCGGGATTCCGAGATGTATTACCCCCACAGGCAGACTACGAAGCTGCGGTGGTGGCGCGCCTGATGAAGCACTTTCAATCGGCAGGCTATGCTCGGGTTAAGCCGTCGCTGATGGAGTTCGAGACACATCATGCGGTGCAAACAACAGGAGCAGCAGGGGGAAGCGATGATAACCGCCTCAAGCTGATGGATCCGGTGTCGAATCATTTGATGCTGATTCGCAATGACTTTACCACGCAGGTTGCTCGCATTGCGCGCACATCTCTGGCGCATCATCCTCGCCCCTTACGTCTTTCGTATCAGGGCGAAGCCTTGTGTGCCCACGGCAGTGTGCTTAATCCCGCACGTCAGTATGGGCAAGTCGGTATCGAGCGGTTCGGCAACGACGACGCCAATGCCGACATCGAGGTGATGATTCTCGCCCTCGAGGGCTTGCATGCTCTGTCGATCCCTGAGATGACTCTTGACTTGAATATGCCGCCGTTGACGCAGGCTCTTTTCGAGCATTTTGAGATTGCTCCCGACGTTGCTGTCCCTTTGCGGCACGCCTTAAACAGCAAGGATAAGACGGCTATTGCTCAACTCAGCGGTAAGGGCGCGCCGACCTTTCAGCAGCTCATTGAAGCTGCGGGCGATGCCGAGGTTAGTGTGACTCGCCTGCAGAGCCTTTCGTTGCCGTTGCCAGCAAAGCGTCCTCTCGAGCAGTTCATCGAGACAGCAGAACGTATCATTAAAAGCATCAAACATGCCTCTGTTGTTCTTGACCCTTTAGAAAATCACGGGTTTGCCTATCATAGCGGTGTTACATTTTCATATCTGACTCGGGTGCAAGGGCGAGAGCTGGGGCGTGGCGGACAATACAATGCCAGTGCAACGACGTCGTCTGTGCAGCGTCTGCCGACGGGTACACGGCGGACGTCTCGTGCGCCGCAGCGTCTGCGCTCGGCTGGTGCCCTCGATGCCGAACCCGCGGTGGGCTGTTCGTTGTTCGTCGATACGCTCGTCGATAGTTGCCCGTTGCCCATCGAGAAGGTGCTGTAATGTGGTGGGACGCCATCTATCAAGCCTTCGTGTTACTGGTGTCTTTCGATAGCCAGCTTTTTGAGATTATCGGTTTGTCGCTGTTTGTCAGCGGCTACGCGCTTCTGCTGTCGGCTTTGCTGGCTCTGCCTTTGGGGGCGGTGCTGGCAATTGGCTCGTTTCCTTTGCAAGGGGCTCTACGTATACTCATGCAGAGCTTGACCGGCTTGCCCCCGGTTTTGGCAGGGTTGCTCATCTATACGCTACTATCGAAGCAAGGGATACTCGGCATTTTATCGCTGTTGTATACGCCAAGTGCTATGGTGATTGTGCAGGTGGTTATTATGACTCCGTTATTGACGATTATGACGAGACAGACCTTATACGACCGCTGGGCGACCGACCAAGAGCAATGGTTGTCTTTTGGTGGTAATAAGCCTGGCGGCGACAAGCCTTTTTTGATGGCGTGTTATTTTCTCTATGATGCGAGGATGGCTTTGTTGACGGCGCTGTTGACGGCACTCAGTCGAGGGCTATCGGAGGTCGGCGGCGTCATGATTGTTGGCGGCAATATCGAGCATGCTACTCGAGTTATGACAACGGCTATTGCTCTTGAAACCAGCAAAGGCGATTTGCCTGTGGCTTTTTCTTTAGGTTTTGTGTTGCTGTTGCTGTCGGTGCTGATAACGTCAAGCACGTTGCGTCTGCAAAGGCGTTAGTATGGCTTGTGTTACGCTGAAAGATGTGTCTCTCTGTGTTGGTGGCACGCAGGTGTTGGAAGGCGTGTGCGGCACTCTAGAGAAAAAAGCCTGTGTGGCGTTGCTCGGTGCCAATGGGGCTGGAAAAACCCTGTTGCTACGGCTTATCTATGGATTGTTACTGCCGAGTGGTGGCACCCTTATCAAAGACAAAGGGCTGCGCCAGACGTTCGTTTTTGCCAAGCCCGCTTTGTTACAGAATATATCGGCGTTGCAGAATATTCTTTTTGTTTTGCACCTGTGCAACTATCCTGCCCATTTACGTCAGACTCGAGCCTATGACGCTTTGGCGGTCGCTGGGCTCGAATCATATGCGACGGCAAACGCTGGTGTTCTGTCGAGTGGGCAAGCACAACGCCTTGCCATTGCTCGGGCATGGGCGGTCTCGCCCCAGCTGCTGTTGCTCGATGAACCAACAACACACCTCGATGAAGCAAGCACACAAAGAACAGAAGCCCTGATTCAACAATGCCACGCACAAGGATGTGCTATCCTCTTCAGCACACACGACAAAGAGCAGGCAACACGCCTAGGACAAACAATATGGCAACTGCAACACAAAAACTTGTATATCTATCCTGCCCCATGATATGAATTTTTGTGTTAAGAAGAGGGCTTGATTCCCATAAAGAGGAGATGGAATCATGGATTATTTTTCATTTTTTTGGTGCTGATTTTAGGCTTCGCTTTAGGGCGTAAAATCATAGCAAACGCATGGGGAGGAGATAACGGTCACAACGGCGATGGGGATGGCGACGACGGTGGCGACGGTGGGGGCGACGGCGGTGGCGGCGGCGAATAAAGCGTGAGAACCGACACGCACAATAAAAGAATGTTCACCTTACAATACTATATATAGTATTTTCAAAAAAAAACACTTGCATACATGTAGTATTTGTGATAGACTCATTGATTGGAAGAGGGGGCTTATTACATACATAGAGGAGATACGCTCATGCGCTATTTTGTGCGTTACTTTGTCATGCTCGCAGGCGTGACGTTGGGGCTTATGGCTACGCCCGTTTTAGCAGGAGGCGGACACGATAATCATGGACACGGGGGACATGACCATGGGGGGGGGCATGGGGGACATGATGACCATGGACACGGGGGGGGGCATGGAGGGCATGGTGACGAGGCTGTATTTATTCATGGTCATTTCAATGGTCACTTTGATGGTGTGACGGCGGCTCCTCATGAAGAGGATCGTATTGTTGACTTTTATCTTCATGGTCATGTGGATTGGGGTGCGCGTTTATGGGAGAAAAACAAGCATCGTTTGTCTATCGATGGCGAGATTTTTCTCGATGGTGCTGCGCAAGGGCATGATCATGCGCATGGTGGTGGCAACGACCATGAAGAGGAAGAGCACCACGAAGATGGTGATGAAGACGGCGATGAACACGGGCATGAAGATGAGGACGAGCATGGAGAAGAACGTGCACGCAACAGTTTTTTCCAAGATCATCCCGTTTCTTTGGCGGCTTTAAGGTTGACTTATAGTTATGACGATACGTATGCGGTGTATGTGGGTAAATTTACGCCGACGGTGGGTTTTTCGCCAGATCGTTTTGTTGGTGCTACGGGTTATGTGCCGGTTCATGAATATGAAATCCGTGAGCGTATTGGCGTAGGGGGTAAGTTGTCTTTTGATGGCGCGCGCAATCTCGGCAACCATGACATCGAGGCATCGGCATTTTTTGCGGATACAACCTTGTTTAGTGAGTCGCTCTTTTATCGAAGAGGGCATCGTAGTCTCAACGATGGGGGACCCGCCAATACGGAGGATTTGAGCTCTTTTGCTTTGTCTCTAGGCGGTGAAAACGTCTTTGGTAAGCTCGGCTACCGATTGGGCTACAGCAAACAAGCTAAGGCAGAAAAAGACGCCGATGCCGAAGATGAGGACAGCGTGTCGCTATCCTTAGATTACGGGCATCGTTTTTCTCGGGCAACGAGAGGACATATCGTGTTCGAGTATGCTGGCATCGATTCTCTTGATGGTGAGGCGAATAACGACCACAAATTCACCACCATTGCTTTGCAGCTTTATGACAAACGTTGGCTCTATGCGGTGCAGTACACCCACGTTAATCGGCAAAGCGGCAACAACGAAGGCTCCTTTCGAATGTCAGCAGGGTATAGGGTCGGCAAACAGGTGCGTCTACATCTCGGCTATCAGCAAATCAGAAATGACGAGAACGAGATAAGCAAACGCATCGGTGGCACCCTAGAATACACGTTTGACTATGAACGCTAGGTAGCGACCATAAACAGTGCCAAACAGTGAACATACATCGAGCCAGCGCCGCCATTTTTTAGGGGTGACGCTGGCTCGATACGAATAGGGCCTCCTTTTTTCCTACTTTAAGTTACAAAAGGGGTCGCCGTCAACAGATAAATTAACCTTTTTTTATTTTTCTCTAAGATAAAAATTACGGGAGAATCTGTGACACGACCGATATTTTTCTTTTATTGCGGGGTAAGTGTGTTATGCTTTATGCTGTCGGTCGCACAAGGAGGCTCAATGAGCACGCCCCATAACACAGCTAAGCCAGCCACGAAGAAAGCCCCAGATACAGCGAACGTCTCGTCCTCACGGGACGAGCATTCGGTTGTTGTGGGTGCGTTGCCTGGGTCGCGCAAGGTCTATCGGGAGGTGGCTTTGCCTTCCATTCCCGACAACGAGCCGTTGCGTGTAGCCATGCGTGCTATTGACGTGGATGATGAGGACACGCCACAGGTGTTTGTTTATGACCCTTCTGGCCCGTATACGGATGATGATGCGTCTATAGATATTCGTTGTGGTTTGCCGCGCCTGCGTGCCCCGTGGATTGAGGCGAGGGGCGATAGCACACCCAGCCAGCCTCTTTGGCAGGGCGATAAACCGTCGTCCACGAATGGTGCGTCTCCTGCTGTTTTTCCGTTGCATCATCGTTGGTTGCATCGAGCCAAGGCTAAGCAAGCGGTCACGCAGCTTGCTTATGCTCGTCGGGGCATTGTGACGGCGGAGATGGCGTATATTGCCGAGCGGGAAAATGAGGGACGCACAAATGGCAATGGTGCAGATAGCAAATCTCAGGGCAATACGGGCAATTCTTTTGGTGCGCAGGTGCCTGCTTATGTGACTCCTGAGTTTGTGCGTGATGAGGTGGCACGGGGGCGAGCCATTATTCCAGCCAACATTAATCATCCTGAATCGGAGCCGATGATTATTGGCAGAAATTTTCTTGTGAAGATTAATGCCAACATTGGCAATTCGGCGGTCTCGTCATCGATTGCTGAGGAGGTCGATAAAATGGTTTGGGCGATTCGTTGGGGGGCGGATACTGTTATGGACTTATCGACGGGCGATAACATTCATACCACTCGAGAGTGGATTATCCGTAATGCGCCTGTGCCCATTGGCACGGTGCCGATTTATCAAGCCCTCGAGAAGGTGGGCGGTGTTGTCGAGGATTTGTCTTGGGACATCTTCAAGGACACCATTATCGAGCAAGCCGAGCAGGGCGTTGACTACTTTACGATTCATGCGGGCGTTTTGTTGCGGTATATTCAGCTGACTGCCGAGCGTGTAACTGGGATTGTGTCTCGGGGGGGCTCGATTATGGCGAAGTGGTGCTTGGCGCACCACCAAGAGAATTTCCTGTATACGCATTTTGCCGAGTTGTGTGCGATTATGCGTGCTTATGATGTCAGTTTTTCTTTGGGTGATGGCTTGCGTCCGGGGTCTCTTGCTGATGCTAATGATGCTGCCCAGTTTGCCGAGCTAGAGACTCTTGGGGAGCTGACTCGTGTGGCGTGGGAGCATGATGTTCAAGTGATGATTGAGGGCCCCGGGCATGTATCGATGGATAAAATCAAGGTCAACGTCGACAAGCAGCTGCGCGTCTGCCATGAGGCACCTTTTTACACCTTGGGGCCCTTGACCACGGACATTGCCCCTGGCTATGATCATATTACGTCGGCGATTGGTGCCGCGATGATTGGCTGGTATGGCACGGCGATGCTCTGTTATGTGACGCCAAAAGAGCATCTTGGCTTGCCTGATAGAGATGATGTCAAACAGGGTGTTATTGCCTATAAAATTGCTGCCCATGCCGCGGATATTGCCAAAGGGCATATCGGGGCGCGCCTAAGAGATGATGCCTTATCGAGAGCACGTTTTTCGTTCCGTTGGCGTGATCAGTTCCGTTTGTCTCTCGACCCGCAAACAGCGGAATCTTATCACGACCAGACGTTGCCGGCGGAGGGGGCAAAAGTTGCTCATTTCTGTTCCATGTGTGGCCCTAAATTTTGCTCGATGAAGATTACTCAAGATATACGAGAAGAAGCCCGCAAAGGCATGGCAGAAAAAGCAACGGAATTCCGTCAAGGTGGCGGAAAAATTTACGTTGATACCAAAGAACGTGTTACAGAGGATTCATCCTCTTCTCGTAATGTTGATTCGACCCAGTCCACAGCGCGACGGTGACAGACCTGTAAGCTGAGTCCTTGTGCCAAATAAAAGGCGAGGGCGGAAGAAAACGCGCAGCCTGTGCCATGGCTGTTGGCAACCTTGATTTTGTCTCGTTGAAGCACCTGTGGTGCGGTATCGTCAACCGCAAACAGTGTATCGGTAACGAAGGTCTCGTGCTGGTCAGCGTTGGTAACGATGATGTTGTGTGCGCCTCGCTTGCGGAGGGCATGAGCTAATTGACACGTATCCGTTGTCTTATCTGTGCCACTCAGACCGCTGAGCTGATGGGCTTCATAGGCGTTGGGCGTCATATGAGTGGCAAGGGGCAAAAGTGTCTCGGCAAAGGCATCAACGTCATGAATGAATGTAAAGCCACTGGTCGAGCGTATGACCGGGTCAAGAACAATCGCACAGCTCTGTTGGCGCAACGCTTGAGCGATGGGTTGAATTAGTGAATCGGCGAGCACACCTATTTTAATGGCATCGATGGGATAGCGGGCGAGCAGGGTGTTGAGTTGCTCGCACACGAGCTTAGCGGGTAGACAGTGACTATTGTGCACGGCTAGGTGGTCTTGCGTGGTTATTGCGGTTACCACATTCAAGGGGTATCCACCTAAGGCGTTTATGGTTGTGTTATCGCGTTGGATCCCTGCGCCGCCACAGCCATCGCTTGCGGCGATGGACAGAATTGTTGTCATGGTGCGCTGAGTCTTTGGGCGATGTGATCGACGGCATTTTGCATGGCTTGGGTATCGAAGCTACTGGCGGTGATGCGCACAAAGGGTTCGGTGCCAGAGGGACGCACCACCAGCAAGCCGTAGTCCCCTAGGGTTGTTCTCAGGTGGTCGATGTCTTTTTCTATGCTGGCGAGGGGCGTGCCATTGAGGGGAATATTTTTATTCATTTGGGGAATCTTATCAAAAAGAGCAAAACACGCACTGGCAGGCTTGTTTTTGCGGATGATTGAGGCACAGACTTGTAATGCGGTGACGATGCCGTCGCCGGTGCTCCCGTAGTTCTTAAAGAGAATGTGCCCGGAGGCTTCTCCGCCGATATCGGCGTGGTGACGCTGCATGTTTTGGAAGACGTGTCGGTCGCCTACGGGGGCTCGTTGGAGGTGCACGCCGATGCTATCGAGATAGCGTTGCAAGCCGCCGTTGCTGACGATGGTGCCGACAACACAAGGCTTTTTGGCATTTTTTTGTTTTGCTTTGTTGTGATAGAGATCTTGTGCGATGAGGGCAAGGATGTAATCGCCATCGAAGATTGTGCCGTTTTCGTCGGTCATAATGACTCTATCGCCGTCGCCGTCGAGGGCGATGCCGAGGTCGGCTTTGTGCTCGACGACGGCGCGGGCAAGGGACTCGGGGGCGGTCGCGCCACAGTCTCGGTTAATGTTGTAGCCGTTGGGGGCATGATGGATAGGCACAACATCGGCACCCAGCTCCCAAAGAATAGTCGGAGCGGTCTTGTAGGTCGCACCGTTGGCACAATCAACGACAATTTTGAGTTGACTCAAATTCAAGCCAGAATCGAAGGTGGACTTGACGTACTCGATGTAGCGTCCACGGGCGTCTTCGAGACGCTTGGCTTGCCCCAGTTGGTCGGGCGGAGCAAGCATGCTCATCATGTCTTGGTTGGCGACCAACTGGGCGATGCGTTTTTGTAGGGCATCGCTTAATTTATGGCCCTGCGAATCAAAAAATTTGATTCCATTGTCGTGATAGGGATTATGGGATGCCGAAATCATGACGCCGAGGTCGCCTCGCATGCTTTGCGTCAACATGCTGATAGCCGGCGTTGGCATGGGCCCAACCAGGATGACTTCCATACCCATTGCGGTAAAGCCCGCCACCAGAGATGGCTCGAGCATATAGCCCGACAAACGCGTATCTTTGCCAATAATGACTCGGTGGCGGTGCTTACCGCTCATGAAGCAGTGACCTGCTGCCATGGCAATATGGAGCACCGTGCAGGGGTCGATGGGGGAACTATTGGCAACGCCTCGAATGCCGTCCGTGCCGAATAAAGGTTTAGTCATCGTTAACCAAATAGGATAAAATTACGTGGGGTTAGTGTAGACGTTTCTTTTTATCCTGCAAGTCACAAAGGGTGTCATCATGACATTTTAGGGGTTAAGTGAGCATGCCGCGCCAGACGGCAAGGGCTTGTCTTGTTTTATCGACATCGTGGACTCGCACCATCTGGCAGGCATGATTAACGGCGTGTAGGCATGCTGCGATAGAGCCTGCGTCTCTTTTTTCGGGGGGGCAATCCTGATCCAAGCCGCTAATGAGTCTTTTACGGGAAGCACCGAGAATCATCGGCACGCCCAAAGTATGAAATAACGCCACATGACGTAATAACGCTTGATTATGAGCCAGCGTTTTGCCGAAGCCGATGCCGACATCAATCCATAGCCGTTTTTTGTCGATGCCAGCCCGCACGCATGCTTCGATGCGCTGTTTCAGATAGTCATAGACGTCCAAGACGACGCAGTCATAATACGGGTTATCTTGCATAGTTTGGGGTGTTCCCTGCATGTGCATCAAAACAATGTGGGCGTGTTCGTGTTGGCGTGCTACTTCCAGAGCTTGTTTGTCGTAAGACAAGGCACTCACGTCGTTCATCATGGTTGCCCCTGCCGCCAGAGCTGCTTTTTGTGTTGCTGCATGACGGCTATCGATGGATATGACGGCACCTTGTTTGCTACACCCTTGAATGACCGGGAGCACGCGTTGTTGTTCGTCATCGCTGGGGACATTCTGTGCGCCGGGGCGAGTGGACTCGCCGCCAATATCGATGATATGTGCGCCCTCACGCTGCAACTGGAGAGCATGGGCGACAGCACGCTCAGCATCCATATAAAGACCGCCATCGGAAAAACTGTCGGGAGTCACATTGACGATACCCATGATGAAAGGGGGAGCCGAAGCGGAAAAACCTGATAAGGCACGTGGATGCACGAGGGCGTGGAGTTGTTGCTCGCCTTCTCGTTGCATGCTTTTGCCGTGGTGTTTGCCGAGATAAGCTGCGACCTCCTGCCACGGCAGCATGGGGGCTTCATCTAAGAGGGTGCGTCCGCGCGCACCCAGACGTTCCGACTCTGTAGCAACGATAAGGGCACAATGACTGAAGGCACACAGACTAGGCGGGGCGAGCGGTAACGCCTCTTTGCGCGCAACAGCTTTGTCAGCAACAAGACCATAGCATAAAGAGCGAGGCTGAAGATAAAGAGCCTGAGACAAAAGAAAAAAAGCTCTTTAAGACGTCACAGGCTTGGTTTTAGCCGAGCCACCACGAGACCCACGAGCAGGCTTAACCGATTGAGAATCGGGCGAGGGGGTCGCTGGCGGATGTGTCACCGGCATCGATGGCGTCGGCTGGCTCCCGCTGTCGTCATCGGTGCTCCTCAATTTTGGTAGCGAGCCTTTTTGCAACAGAGTCATGACGTCATCGCCGCTGAGGGTCTCGTATTCCAGCAAGGTTTTTGCCAGCAGAGTCAGCTGTTTTTTGTGGCTCACGAGGGTTTTGCGGGCTTTCTCTTCGCCTTCGCGGATGATGCGGTGAATTTCCTCGTCAATCAGGCGAGCGGTCGCATCCGAGACGTTCTTACGCTGGGTGACCGAGTGGCCAAGAAAAATTTCGTCTTCATTTTCGCTGTAACGCAATGGGCCAAGTTTGTCGCTCATGCCCCATTCGGTTACCATCGCGCGTGCCATGCGGGTCGCCTGAATAATGTCGTTGGCAGCCCCTGAGGTGACATTGTCTTTACCGAACGTGATTTCTTCGGCGACTCTGCCGCCGAAGATCATGGCGATGCGTCCTTCGACTTCAGTTTTGCGCATACTGTAGCGGTCTTTTTCTGGCACATTCATGGTAACGCCTAAGGCACGTCCACGGGGGATAATGGTTACCTTATGGAGGGGGTCGTTGCCGGCGACATGGATACCGACGAGAGCGTGGCCGGCTTCGTGATAGGCGGTCAGTTCGCGTTCTTTTTCGGTCATAACCATAGAGCGTCGCTCTGCTCCCATCATGACTTTGTCTTTGGCACTTTCGAAATCTGCCATCGTCACCATGACTCGGTTGCGGCGCGCGGCGAGCAGAGCTGCTTCATTGACGAGGTTGCTCAAATCGGCACCAGAAAAGCCTGGCGTTGCCCGCGCCAAGACTTTTAGTTTGACATCAGGGGCAAGCTTGGTCTTGCGGGTATGCACCTCGAGAATCTGGGCACGGCCCTCAATATCGGGGTTGGTTACGACAATTTGACGGTCAAAACGTCCAGGACGCAACAAAGCAGGATCGAGAACGTCAGGGCGGTTGGTGGCAGCAATAAGGATAATGCCCTCGTTGACATCGAAGCCGTCCATTTCTACGAGCAGTTGGTTCAAGGTTTGCTCGCGCTCGTCGTTGCCGCCACCTAAACCGGCACCGCGGTGGCGTCCCACCGCATCGATTTCATCGATAAAGATGATACACGGCGCATTCTTTTTGCCTTGATAGAACATATCCCGCACGCGGCTTGCGCCGACACCAACGAACATCTCGACAAAATCAGAGCCAGAAATAGTAAAGAAAGGAACATTGGCTTCGCCGGCAACCGACCGAGCAAGCAACGTCTTTCCCGTGCCCGGCGGCCCAACCAGCAACGCCCCACGGGGTATCTTCGCGCCCAAACGCTGAAACTTGGAGGGCGAACGCAAAAACTCAACAATCTCGCGCAGCTCTTCTTTTGCTTCTTCGACGCCAGCAACATCTTTGAACGTGACCTTTTCTCTTTTGTCGGCAAGGAGGCGGGCTCGAGATTTACCAAAATTCATGACTCGTCCGCCACCGCCCATCTGCATGTTCTGCATGAAAAACAGCCATAACCCCAAAAGCACCAACATCGGTATCCAATAAATGAACGTCCCAAAGAACCCTTTGTCCTCCTCGTTTTCGGCTTTGGCTCGAACAATCACGTTGCTCTCGCTGAGACGGTCAGACAGAGTTACATGATAGGGCAGAACCGTCCGAAAACTCTGACCATCGCTTAAGACGCCATGCAACGATTGCCCTTTAATCGTAACGCTACGCACCTTGCCATTATCGACATTGTGTAAAAAATCAGAATAGGCAAGCTCTTGCACCGACGACTCTTTATTGGGCCCAAAAGCACCATAAACCATGATGATAACGAGCAAAATGCCGCTCCACAGCAAGAAAGGTCTGACAAATTTATCCATGAGGACAACCTCTTTTTTCTCCATCTTTTGTGTCGGCAGAACGTTCTTCCCGTACACTCTCTATTGTAACTAATTGTTCTTTTATGTCGATGCAAGGGGTCACGTCATAGAACAGATAGGGCAGAATGTCATGGATGCCTGACAAGGCTTGCCGTCATCGACATAAAAGCCTTGTCCTTCCGCATTAAAAGCCACTTTTAGCTGGTCTTGCTGCCACAACGAAGGGTGTGACCGATAGACCTGAGCGGGCACGTTTGGGTTCAGGTGGCGAGCTGATGCTTTATTCTTCCGTATAATTAAGCGTCCTTCTTCTTGTAGGGCGCGGCACACCAGTCCGCCCTGTGGCGAGTCGCCTTGTGGCGTTACAACCTTAAAGCGTCCGTCCCACAGCAACACCTTTTTGTTATGGGTTGTTTGTTGGGTGGCATAATCGTAGGCGTGTGCGGGTTCACGCATGACTAGCCATCCTTGACGGCTATCGCCCCGCACGAGGCAGCCATGCAACGTCAGCGTTGTCAGGGTAGGGCTTGTTCGTAGGGTATTGTCCAAACGTTGCAGACGTGTTAGGCGCGGCATAAAGAGGGTGCCACTTATCATGCGTAACACGCGCCCGAGACCTTGCAGGCGTACCTCGTCATCGCTATTGAGAGCCCCTTGCAGGAGGCGACTGTAGCCTGAGGGATAGACTCGCACGAATTGCTCTGTCCATTGGCACAGCTGTTTCTCGAGAGTCGCTCGGGCGCGGGCTAAGGCAGAAATGGTACGAGACAGACGCTTAGGACTCAATCCTTCTTGTGCCAAACCATCGATATGCTGACGTATGCGTGTTCTGGCATAGTGCCCATCGGTATTGGATGGGTCGCACACGAGCCTATCTGTTAAAGACAAACGCTGAGCTGTGGCGACAAGGCGCGCCCGTTCTATGGACAAAAGAGGGCGCAACAAACGTACCGAGGGTAAAAAACGCTCCGCCGCCATAGCCGAAAGACCATAAACGCCGCTACCACGAGCCAGACGCAAAAAAAATGTCTCAAACTGGTCATCTTGATGGTGTGCCACCGCTAAATGCGCAACGTCATTGGCTAAGCACCACTGGTCAAGAAGCGTATAACGATGGTGCCTCGCCCATGCTTGTTTGTTCGATGTTACTGCTGGCGTAGGCGGACACGATAAAATATGTGCGTCAATTCCTCTGTCCCGTAACACCTTGGCTACAAAGCGCGCTTCTTGTGCCGACTCGGCACGCAAACCATGATCCACGATAAGACCCACAGCACGAAAGTCACAGGCACGACACCACTCGTCCATAAGAAACATCAAGACCATACTATCGATACCCCCAGAGACGCCCACGGCTATTGTCGCACGGGACTCAAAAGGGGCAAAAGAGCCCATCAAACGAGAAAATAATGCCGAATCTATCTGTTCATTCTCTGCCATGCTATCCTCATCGTAATTTATAGTTTGTTTAATGATACAATTGGTGTATAATGGCTGATAGGATGACGTGAGGGCGACGGGGAAGGGCTACACGAGAGTCACACATGAGGGTATACGTGAGATAATCGATGACAAAGCATAAAAGCAAAACATACCTGCGGGTTCTAAGAGCCTGTCTTGTGCTGGCATGTCCTGTTCTTGCCGCATGTTCTGCATCGCTCAACGGTGCGATCGATGAGCATGGCGGGTCGTTCATGCAACGTCTCTTGGCGACTGCCGATAACCTCAGCGGCAAGCGGGACTATGACAATGCTCTTATCTTGTATAAGAAAATTATCGATCATGCTAGTAGCGAGGATGACGAGCTTTACGGCATGGCGGCACTGAATGGCTATGGCGAGACTCTTATGGCTCTCGAGCGTCCTCAGGATGCCGTTACCGTTTTCGAGCATTCTCTTTCTCAACAGCCTTACGACAACGGGCGTGCTCTTTTTGGTTTGGCGAAAACCTATCTTGCTTTGGGGCGAATCGAAGAAGCCATAGAAAACTATTTGC
This sequence comes from Alphaproteobacteria bacterium GM202ARS2, assembly GCA_014323835.1. Classification (GTDB taxonomy): domain Bacteria; phylum Pseudomonadota; class Alphaproteobacteria; order GM7ARS4; family GM7ARS4; genus GM202ARS2. The sequence continues at coordinate 131,416 of JACONH010000001.1, read as the reverse complement.
TTATTGTGCAGATGTGGCCCGAAAACCCCGAGGGCTACAACGGACTCGGAGTCGCCTACGATAGCAAAGGCTTCCACGATGAAGCCCAAAAGACCTATAGAAAGGGGCTGTCTTATGCCCCGGGGGACGTGTCTTTATCCAATAATCTTGGTGTGTCGCTTATTTTGAATGGACGCTTTGCTGAGGCGGTTCATGCCTTGCAGCCCTTGAGCTTTGACCAGAAAGCGACACCGAAAGTCCGACAAAATTTAGCCTTCGCCTATGCTTTTCTTGGCGATATGAAGGCTGCCGAGCAAATCAGCCGTATTGACCTTGACCCCCAAGCCAGCCAGCGTAACCTTGAGTTTTTCCGTCAATTGCGCGCCAAACAAATGGCACAAATGGTTATGACGAGGACGCCCGCTCGAACAGCGGATAGTGCTAAAGATACCGCACTGCCGCCACAAGAGCATCGGCAACCCACGTCCTCGGCTATGGCACAAAACCGCCCGCCACCATCGACAGAGATGTCGGCATCGGCACCAACGGATGCGTCTGCCCCGCCCACCCCGCCCACTAAGAGGCCGCAGCAGGATATTTTCACTGAGCCGACCATCATTGCGGCTTTAGACCGTCTTGCCGAACAGGAGCGTGTGCCTTCCTCAGCACCCTTATCAGCCCCTTTGCCCTCGCAAAAAAAACCACAACAAAAGAGCACAACTGAGGCAAAGAACGTGGCAAAAGGGGTGCTAGAGCGCACGCCCAAGCAACAGCCGATAGCAGAAAAACAGCGGTACACCGTGCAGGTGGCGACATATAGCTCTCGAAGCAGAGCAAACTCAACTGCAGAGCGTCTCCGACGTGAAGGTTATGCCCCACGAGTCAGTCAAGAAAAAAACAAAAGAGGGCGTATCTTTCACGTCTTGCGGGTGGGGTCGTATCAAAAGACCAGCGATGCCATCAAAACTGTTGAAGACGTCTATCGTTTGCTCGGTGTTCTTGGCGAAATACGCATCAAAAAAACCTAAGAAGATGAGGGGGCCTAGGGTGGGTTTAGGGGGCTAGGGTGGGTTTAGGGGGCTAGGGTGGGTTTAGGGGGCCCCAAACGTGTTGAAGCGGTGGGGGCTTTTGTCCGAATCTGCCAGCAAACGGCGATACACTTGTAAGTTCGACAGCACTTTGAGAACATAGTGTCTGGTTTCATAGAAGGGGATGGCTTCTATCCAGTCGATTTTGTTGACATTGTTGCGGCGGGGGTCGCCGAACTTGCGTGTCCATACCCGCACTCGACTGGGGCCAGCATTATAGGCAGCAAGAATCATTGGATAAGAGTTGTCATATTGTGCTGCGAGACTGCGCAAATACGAGCTGCCGATTGTGACGTTATAGGTGTAGTCGTGGAGCAAGCGGGTTTGCGAATAGGGAATATTGAGGTCTTTTGTGACGGATTCGGCGGTTGCGGGCATGACTTGCATCCATCCGAGGGCGCCGGCGTGGCTGACGGCTTCGACGGCCATGAAGTTGCTTTCTTGTCGAATGACGCTGAGCACGAGGGCTTTTTCGATGCCTAAGGCGGGCAGGTGGTCATCGCTAATCATGGGGTACGCGCCTTGTGGTTCGGGGTATCCTTGCTCGACCAGCTTGCGGCTGAGATAGACGGCATACTCGCTATGACCGAACTGCATCAGCATGTTAATGATGTAGGCACGTTGGCGGTCGTTGGTCGAACGCTTAAAGAGCATATGGCGGAAAAAAGGCATCCCTTGCTCGACAGTATCGGTGGTCGCAAAAAAACCGAGCAACGTAAGGAGCCCATCATGGTTTAAGGCGTTTAGATCCGCATCGAAAGACTGGTGGTCAAACGGCGAGATCTGAGGGGTCGCGACAAAAATATCTTTGTAGCTCCAGCTGAGTTGGGCGCGACAGAGCTGCCCGTAGAGAGTCGTTGGATAACGCGCCCCTTTTTTGAGCCACTCACGGGCAATCTCTCGCTCGCCCATGACGTGGGCAGACCGCCACGTCCAATAGGCGGCTCGAGATTTCTCTAGACTCGAGTGGACTTCATCAAACAAGTGGGCAAAGTGACGATAAGCCGATAAGCTGTCATTGAGAAAGCTTAGAGCAATCCATCCGCTGAGCCATTCTCCTTCGGAGAAGCCTTTTTTCCAGACCTGTCGGTGTTGTTTGGCGAGGGTATAAGCCTCCTCGACGTAGCCGTCATAGAGGAGAAAACGAATATAGTCCTCATAAGCCTGCCACCAAGCTTTGTGGTCGTTGGCGGCGTGGGGCAGGGCTTGTAGTGCATCGAAGCTTTCTTCGAAGTCACGGGTCTTTTGGAAGGCAAAGAGGGCCTCACTCAGCGGGTGTTTTGCCACAACTCTGGAGGGCATGTTCTCAATCAGCCGACCGATAACAAACGGGGGCAGTTCCGCGCGCCACTGACGATAGAGCTGGGTGCGGAGGCGCGGGCGCATCTGACTAATCTTGTTTTTGACATCTCGGGCATTCCCCTCGGCTAACAGCCGTTGTAGTCGAACGAGGTAGTCCTCATCAGAAAGAGCATGGGCATACGTGCGCAAAAAATAGTCCTTGTGTTGCGGCATCAAGTCATACTCGCGCCAGATTTTGCGAGCGTAAGATAGCTCGGCTTGCTTTTTATCCATTTTTCCCAAAGCATTGAGACGCTTCAAATGACCCAGATTACTTATGGGCGGATAGCGAGAAAACCAAGCCAATACCTCGTGGGCTTCATGCTCTTTCAAGTCAAGGGCATGTTCCGCGGCTATCATGACCCTATCAATATCAGGCCAGTGCCGATGCTCATCGATGAACGCTTCCAGCTTGTCTAGCGGATGCTTCAGCCAATAGAGGCGATAGCCATTCCACAAAACATAGCTGGTCAGCACGGGGTCATTAATCTTTTTTGCCAAGCGATAGGCATCGTTGTATTCTTCTTTTTTGACGGCGTGCATCAGCGCAACCACATCGTCATAGTGTATACCGCTGATTGTCTTTGGCTTGGTAACGTGGGCTTTGAGCGGAGATGCCATAATCTGCGGACGCGGACGATAGCGAGGCACACGCAATTTGCGACGCTTATAGCGAAACTTGCGCCGGGCTGGGATACCTTTATCCACTTGTTGCGCAGCAGAAGGCTTCTCCTCAACGCTGTCATCCTCAGAAGTGGGTGTCACAGCAGTGGACGTAAGCGGACGCAAGCCACTTCCCAGAGGGTTATTGAAGCCCGCAAGCAACGGCACAAGCAGGCATAAAAGAACTGTTGATTGTATTGGCCCTATCCGCATCATGAGGCTCCCACCATCCTGATGTATGTCTATATGTTGAAGGTAACAGGGTATCATTTTTTTTTATTTTTTGCATTTTTTTGTTATGGTTGGGCGTCTATGACGAGGAGATTTATTTATGCTTTTTCGCGGTTCTATAACGGCTCTGATAACACCTTTTTCTGGTGCTGATGTCGACGAGGATTCATTCTGTCGTCTTGTGCGTTGGCAGATTGAGCAGGGCACGCATGGTTTTGTGCCTTGTGGGACGACTGGCGAGTCGCCCACGTTATCTCATGACGAGCACAATCGAGTGGTTGCCTTGTGCATCGAGGAAGCACAAGGACGTGTGCCGGTTATGGCGGGCTGCGGCTCGAACAGCACGAAAGAAGCCATCGAACTGGCGCGCCATGCTCAAGCCGCAGGAGCAAACGGCATTCTGGTCGTTGCCCCCTACTATAACAAGCCCAATCAGGAGGGCTTGTATCAGCACTTCAAGGCAGTCGCCGCAGCAACGACTCTGCCTCTTTTCGTCTATAACATCCCGGGACGTAGCATCGTCGATATTCATGACGAGACCCTAGTGCGTTTGTTTGCTTGCGACACCATAGCCGGCATCAAGGATGCCAGTCAGGACTTAGCTCGCCCGTTGGCGATGCGCTTAGCCGCACAGGAGGCAGGGCGAGACTTCTGTCAGCTCAGCGGCGAAGACGCAACAGTCGTGCCTTTTTTGAGCATGGGCGGAGTCGGCTGTATCTCCGTATCATCCAATGTCGCACCAAGACTCTGTGCCGACTTGCACGAAGCCTGGTGGGCGGGCGATTGGAAAAAAGCCGACACGCTCAATCAGCGTCTTTACCCGCTCCACAGCGTTTTGTTTACCGAGCCCAACCCCGTGCCCGTCAAATACGCCGCATCCCTGCTTGGACTCTGTCAAGAAGATGTACGTAATCCTCTGGTGCCTGCCAGCAAAGAAACAAAACAGCACGTCAAGGACACCATCCACCAGCTGAAGTTACAAGCATGACATCTGCCCCTAAAAAGAAAACAAAGAAAGACTCGTCATCGACAGTCGCGGTCAATCGTAAGGCGCGCTACGATTATACCATCGAGGAAACCTTAGAAGTGGGCATTGTCCTACGCGGCACTGAGGTGCGTTCACTGCGCTTGGGTCAGGTGAGTCTTGCCGAGTCTTATGCGCAAATCAGCAAAGAAGGCACGCTTGTTTTAATTAATGCGCACATTGCGCCCTACGACCACGCGCCGCCCGAGCGCAACCATGACCCCACCCGCACGAGAGCCCTCCTAGTAACAGCCAAAGAGCAACGCCATATCTATGGTGCGGTGCGCAAAAAAGGCTATACCCTCGTGCCTTTGAATATTCACTTTAATCGGCGAGGGCTGGCTAAACTGTCGTTGGCTCTCGCAGTCGGGCGTAAAAAATACGACAAACGGCAAAAAGAAAAAGAAAAGCAGTGGAAACGAGAAAACGCCTGATTACATGTGGTGCTTGGCATGCACCGGACGCACAAGAACATTCGCTATCCAAGCCAACGCCAGCAAACCAGCCATCGCATACATCGTCGTATTATAGAGAGTCGGCGACGGGTCAATCGTCCCTATCGGCACAATCTCCATCAGCGAAGCAATGGTGACAGTTTTTGCCTCAATAAGAATGGGCAGCTGGTCGATAGCTTGGCCAAAAGTCTGCAAGAACAGCTGGGGGTCGATGCGTTCTGCCAGCGACTCTATGGCTTGAATACGGGTGTGCTCGCGCAGTTGCGTTATCGCAACAGGCCCCAGCACGCCAGCCATGCTCCACGCTGTCAGCAATCTGCCGTGGATGCCGCCTACGTAACGGGTGCCAAAAATGTCGGCAAGATACGCAGGAATAGTCGCAAAACCACCGCCATACATCGTAAAAATAATCATGGTGGCAGCATAAAACATCACCAACCACTGGATATGCGGCGATACGCTGACTTGCTGTGCCGTATAGGGAATCGACAAATAAAGAAGGATACCGAGCGTAAAGAAAATCATATACGTGGCTTTACGTCCGATATAGTCGGAGGTGCTTGCCCAGAAGACTCGTCCAACCATATTAAAGACGCTAATCATCAAAACATACTGCGCGGTAAAGGCAGCATCGACAATATGGGGCAGGGTTGTGCCGAAGATTTCGCTCATCATGGTCTTGGCAACGCCGAGCACGCCAATGCCAGCCGATACGTTAAAGCACAGCACAATCCATAACAGATAGAACTGCGGCGTTTTGAGGGCTTGGTCGATGTGGACGTGCTGTGTCGTCATCATGCGTTTTTTTGCCTGACTTTCGTCAGGGGGCTGCCAATTTTTCGGCTGCCAGCCTTCTGCTGGCACACGATACGAGAACGCGGCGATAATCATGATAATGAAATAGACGACCCCGAAGGTAAAGAATGTCGCCGCCGCCCCGGTAGAGCCTGTACCGACAACATAAGCCCCCGGGGCGACAGTTTGAAGGGGTGTTGTCAAGTTAGCGGCTTCTTTGGCGCCGATGAGGACGACTTCCGTTAGGGTGCCACTCGCACTTTGTGCGTAGCGGATTCCTTCGATGGTGCTGAGGGTCAAGGTATCGGTTGTGCCGAGATACGTGGGTATATGTTGATAGAAGGCGAGCAGAGCCTCGATGGATGGTGCGCCAATCATGGCGCCGCCGCCGAATCCCATGATAGCCATGCCTGTTGCCATGCCGCGCCTGTCGGGGAACCAGCGAATCAGGGTGCTGACAGGGGAGACGTACCCCAAGCCGAGCCCGCAGCCGCCAAAAACGCCGTAGCCGAGATACACCAGCCACAACTGGTGATAGAGGATACCAAATCCGCCAATAATAAAGCCGCCGCCCCACAGGCATGCGGCGACAACGCCGACCATACGGGGCCCCACTTCTTCGAGCCATTTACCGGCAAACGCAGCAGCAAAGCCCAAACACACAATGGCAACGGAGAAAATCCACACCACATCCGCCAAGGGCCAATCGCTGGCAGCAGGAGCAACGACCCCGAGGGCACGTGACAAGGGCGGATTAAACAGACTCCACGCATAAACCGAGCCAATACACAGATGAATGGCAATGGACGCAGGCGGCACCCACCAACGATTAAAGTCGGGCGGCGCTACGATATAACGCTTATGAAGGCGCAGAGCTAAAATATCAGCAAAAATTTGACGCATAACGCAGGACTCCTAAAGAAATAAAGCAAGTGTAAAGACAACCACACCCATTGACAAGAGCTATCCGTCAATTACATGTGGTGTTTGGTGTGAACAGGGCGCACCAGCGTGTTGGCGAGCCACGCGACTGCCAACAGACAAGCCATAACATACATGGTCGTATTATAGAGAGTCGGCGATGGATCAATGGTGCCTATGGGGGCAATGTCCATCAGGGCAGCAATGGTCACAGTGTGGGCTTCGATAAGAAGAGGCAGTTGGTCGATGGTTTGTCCGAATGTTTGTTGAAACAGCTGCGGGTCGATGCGTGCAACAAGAGACTCTATAGATTGAATACGGGTGTATTCGCGCAGCTGGGTGATGGCAACGGGCCCCAAGACACCCCCAGCACTGAGGGCAGTGAGCAGTCTGCCGTGGATGCCCCCCACGTAACGTGTGCCAAAAATGTCAGCAAGATAAGCGGGGATGGCTGCTAAGCTGCCGCCATACATGGTGAAAATCATCATGGTTACCGCATAGAACATCACCAGCCACTGGACATGCGGGGATGCGCTGACGTGCTGGGCCGTATAAGGAATCGACAGATAAAGGAAAATACCGAGCACACAGAAAATCGTGTAGGTGATTTTGCGTCCGATATAGTCGGAGGCACTTGCCCAGAAGAATCGTCCGAGCATGTTAAAGACGCTAATCATCAGGACATACTGTGCGGTAAAGGCAGCATCGACAATATGGGGCAGGGTTGTGCCGAAGATTTCGCTCATCATGGTTTTAGCGACGCCCAAAATGCCGATACCTGCGGTGACATTCAAGCACACCACGAGCCACAACAGATAGAACTGCTGTGTTTTCATGGCTTGGTCGATGTGGACGTGCTGTGTCGTCATCATGCGTTTTTTTGCCTGACTCTCGTCAGGGGGCTGCCAGTTTTTCGGCAGCCAGCCCTTAGCGGGCACACGGTAAGCAAATGCCGCAATAATCATAACGATGAAATAGACAACGCCAAGCGTGAAGAATGTCGCGGCCGTGCCGGTCGAACCTGTGCCGACAACATACACCCCGGGGGCAACGGGCTGAGCGGGTGTTGCTAGTTGAGACGCTTCTTTGGCACCGATAAGGACGACTTCTGTTAGGGTGACACTGGTGTTTTGGACGTAACGCACCCCTTCTATCGTGCTGAGGGTCAGAGTGTCAGCAGCACCGAGATAGGTGGGTATCTGTTGATAGAAGGCGAGCAGGGCTTCTATGGCGGGTGCGCCGATGATAGCGCCGCCGCCGAATCCCATGATAGCCATGCCTGTAGCCATGCCGCGTCTGTCGGGGAACCAACGGAGCAAGATACTGACGGGCGAGATATAGCCCAAGCCGATTCCGCACCCGCCTAGAACGCCATAGCCGAGATACACCAGCCAGAGCTGGTGATAGAGTATGCCCAAACCGCCAACGATAAAGCCGCCGCCCCACAGACAGGCGGCGACAACGCCGACCATACGGGGCCCCACGTCTTCGAGCCACTTGCCGACACAAGCAGCCGCGAGACCTTGAAAGACGATGGCAACAGAAAAGACCCAGACGATACTGGCAAGCTCCCAGTCGCCAGCGGCGGGGGCAACAACGCCAAGGGCACGGGCGAGGGGCGGATTAAACAGACTCCAGGCATAAACCGAGCCAATGCACAGGTGAATAGCGATAGACGCAGGCGGCACCCACCAACGATTAAAGTCGGGCGGCGCAATAATGTGACGCTTATGAAGGCGCAGAGCCAAAATATCAGAAAAAACCTGACGCATGATGGGGCAACACTAAAAAATAAATTACATGTGGTGCTTGGCGTGCACGGGGCGCACCAGCATATTAGCGAGCCACGCCAGTGCCAACAGACACGCCATAACGTACATGGTCGTATTATAGAGAGTCGGCGACGGGTCAATGGTGCCGATGGGGGCAATATCCATCAGCGAGGCAATGGTGACAGTCTTTGCCTCGATGAGAATCCCTAGATGGTCGATAGATTGCCCGAAGGTCTGTAAGAACAGACGTGGGTCGATGTGTGTTGCCAGCGACTCAATGGCTTGAATACGCGAATGTTCACGCAGCTGGGTGATAGCAACGGGCCCTAGGACACTTGCGACGCTTAAGGCAGTCAGTATCCTACCATGAATGCCCCCTACGTAGCGTGTGCCGAAAATGTCGGCAAGATAGGCGGGGATGGTCGCAAAGCCGCCGCCATACATGGTAAAGATTATCATTGTGGCGGCGTAGAACATCATCAGCCACTGAATATGGGGCGATACGCTGACTTGCTCGGCGGTATAAGGAATCGACAGATAGAGGATAATACCGAGGGTAAGAAAAATCATATACGTGACTTTACGGCCTATATAGTCGGAGGCACTCGCCCAGAAGAATCGTCCGAGCATATTAAAGACACTAATCATCAGGACGTATTGGGCGGTGAAGGCAGCATCGACAATATGGGGCAGGGTTGTGCCGAAGATTTCGCTCATCATGGTTTTGGCGACACCTATGACGCCGATGCCGGCGGATACATTAAAGCACAGCAAAACCCACAGCAGATAAAACTGCGGCGTTTTGAGGGCTTGGTCGATGTGGACGTGCTCGCTGGTTATCATGCGTTTTTTGGCGTGACTTTCGTCAGGGGGCTGCCAGTTTTTCGGCTGCCATCCTTGCGCGGGCACGCGGTAGGAGAACGCAGCAATTACCATAACAAAGAAATAGACGACTCCGAGGGTAAAGAATGTTGCTGCTGCCCCGGTCGAGCCTGTGCCGACAACGTACGCCCCGGGAGCAACAGGAGCAACGGCAGTGGATAGATGGGCGGCTTCTTTGGCACCGATGAGAACGACTTCTGTGAGGGTGCCGTTGGAAGTTTGAGCGTAGCGGATGCCTTCGATGGTGCTGAGGGTTAGGGTGTCGGCAGTGCCGAGATAGGTTGGCATGTGTTGATAGAAGGCGAGCAGGGCTTCTATGGCGGGTGCGCCGATGATAGCCCCGCCGCCGAATCCCATGATAGCCATGCCGGTTGCCATGCCGCGTCTGTCGGGGAACCAACGGAGCAAGGTGCTAACGGGGGAGACGTAACCTAAGCCGAGTCCGCATCCGCCACACACGCCGTAGCCGAGATAAATCAACCAGAGTTGGTGATAGAGGATGCCAAATCCGCCGATGATAAAGCCGCCGCCCCATAGACAGGCGGCGACAACACCGACCATGCGGGGCCCTACGTCTTCGAGCCATTTACCGGCGAAAGCGGCGGCGAGACCGAAACTGACGATAGCCACGGAGAAAATCCATACTACGTGGGCGAGGGGCCAGTCATCGGCAGCAGGGGCAACGACGCCGAGGGCGCGGGAGAGGGGCGGATTGAAGAGACTCCAGGCGTAGACCGAGCCAATGCACAGATGAATGGCAATGGAGGCGGGCGGCACGCGCCAACGATTAAAATCGGGCGGCGCGATGATGTGACGCATGTGCAGACGCAGAGCCAGTATGTCAGAAAGAACGTGACGCATAATCCCGCCAACGTAACGATAACAGGAACAATTGACAAGAAATAGATGACTGGTTAAGTCTTATGCTGGTAGGTGGGGTGGCCGAGCGGTCAATGGCAGCAGGCTGTAAACCTGCCGACGTAAGTCTACGTAGGTTCGAATCCTACCCCCACCACCCAATAACAGAAAACTACTCGCTATCTAGGTCTACTTTATCCCAATCAGCAGGTTGTATTTTGTCCGTCTTATAAAAAGCAAACACCGATTCGATATATTTGGCGAAGTCTTTACTGGACTCCGCCAATCTATTAGCAACATTCCAATCAATAGAGGAGCGTTCTTGTGCGGGTATTTTAACTATACTCTCAGCAGGATTTTCATAGTTTAACAAAATAACGCCAACACCGTGTAGGCTGGAAAGCATGCGTAATTCCTTCATCACTCTTTCATCGTGCGCGGTTGATATTTCACTGGCTACCAGATAGGCATAGTTTGCCCACGAGGAATTGCTGACTGCCTGAAAGAAATACTCGCGAACATTCGAGCTGGTAATTTTGAGTTTGACTTCAAAAGACCAGAGCTTGGCTTTTTTATCTTCATGAGCCTCAACAACTTTTTTTATATCATCTCGCCAATCTCGGCTGAGATTTTCTATGCCGACAAGGTCAGGATAAAGCCATTTGTTCGCGTTAGTTCCTCCCACGTTACTGGATTGTCTTTCATCAATGCGTTTGCTGTTGATTTCGAACTCCCTCCATAGAAATTTTGTCAGCTTGGGGTAAAGGTCATGCTCTGTTACTTTTTTACGACCTTGTTTTGTTTGAAGAGAGGAAGACTCATCGTCATCATTAGATTCACTGTAATGGTATCGACGTGGACGTTCCTCAGTTGATTTAATATAAGGAGATTTTTTTTGATGAATTCCTTGTGCCAAGAAGATATCTCAGCTGAGATTATTATAAGTTTTTCTCCAAAGGTATCAGTTGGCTGTATAGATTTTTTCCATTTTTCAGCGAGTATTCTTTCATATTTCGGATTTTGCAGAATCGATATGCCAACCTCCCGAGTCGTAAACTTTGTACCAAAATTTTCCTTAAGATATTCGAACACTGCGTCATGCAACCAATTTGCCATCTTTCTATCTCCTCATTTGTTGGTTTTTCTGTGTGTTTATCGTTATTAGCCCTTTAAGTCATTGCTCGTCAATAGATCACGGTCTCATGACTGTCTCTTCGCTTTCCTGTATTGTCCAAGCCAAGCCGAAGAACAGGCTATACGTCCAGGGTGCTTTGAATAGGGGGCTATCGCTATTGGCAGCCCGGCCATAGTAGCCAAATCGAGCACCGACAAACAAACGCCAGCGCGGATGCGGGCGCAAGCTGTTCCCCAAAAACAGCCCCGTGCCAAAATATCCGCCTTTACCCCGATACGCCGGGCGCGTCGCTAAAGCATAAGGTTCAGGCACCTCATAAAAATAACGATGCAGCTTAGACGTAGCAAAAGCGACATTCAGCGACACAACAACATTATGCCCCTTAGCGAAAACATCCCGCCCCCGATACGTCAGACGCGGCTCAAAGATAAAGCCCTGATGCTTAAACCGATCGAAATTAATCGCAAAAATCGACCGACTCTGAAACCGCACATCCCAATGATGACGCGCCATCTTGTCCGTCAAATCGATTAACAGCTGCGGGCCCAAGCCCACAAGAAAATCAAGGTCTGGCATACCGCGGCGCGCCTCATTATCGTCCGAATCAGCATTCAACGCCCCCGACAGCGATAGATCCAACTCAAACGTGGGGTCATCCACCGCCATCGCCCGCACGCCGCCATCACCGACTCGCACAATGTCACCACGATAAATCACATACGGGATACCAAGCCCCCGCAGCTGATAGCTATCAGAGGCAGGATAATCAGGCACATAAGCCGTCGCGCCGCCAATGCCCCACTCCCATAAGGGTTTTATAAGCTCACTATTAGCGCCTGAGGCAGCTTCAGGCGAGCAATGGGCTTCGTCTGCCAGCATCAGCACCATCGAGACGGCTAATAAACAACGCCTAACCATGAAGCACCTTAGGGCAGAACATACATGACTTCGTTGCGGCGCAAGAACCACAGCTGGAAAGGCGGGTCATAATAGGCAAATATGGGTGGCTCTTGGAAGGCAATAGCCTTTTTGCGTAAATAACCGCGCAGACGCTCGGCATGGCTATTAAAGTTCGAATCGCTGTGCCGACCAGAAAAACGCAACACCGCAACCTTGCGAGAGGGAACGCGCTTAATGGTAACCCTCGAGTCCGTTGGCTGCGGCACATCCGCCCGAGAAAACTGCTGAGGCATATAAAAGGCAACCCGCCACGTATCCGCATTGTTCGGCTGTTGCGCCACAGGCGCGGTCATAGCAATGTCTTGGGCTCGTTGGTTCTCGCCCGTAATGTAGTTAAACAGGATACGAAAAGCAGTGTTGGCACTGTTATCACGGTCGCCTGTTGCAATCACTTCAGCCTGTAAGGCAGGCTCATAGACCCGCAGCTCGATGGAATCCCCCACACGTTTGACGACTCGGTAGGCGGGCTCTTCAACGGTATGCGCACAAGACGCGACAACAGACAACAGAACAACAACACTTAAACGCTTCATGGCTCACACACGACCCCGCATAACCCTCTTAGAGACCAATACGCTGATTAAAACGGCGGATAATCGCTCCAATGGGCCCCATAGCATAAATCTTCTTGGTCATCCACGGACACGAATGGGTAAAAAACCACGTGGCAATAATCCAAAAAATGGTTGTGGGCATGCCCGGCACCACTGTGCCGACCATCCCCAAGCCAAAAAAGCACCAGCCCAAACCAAACAATATCCAGTTACGAGCACGCACAAGCCCACGGCGCGTCATACGCACAGATTTCATCAGTATCATCGTTACCCACATCGACTGGTATCCTTCCCTTGTTTGTGTCGAAAGAAGAGGAGTGGTTGTATCACAAACCCATACGAAACGCAAAGACGATGAGCAAGAACATTTTTGACAACAAACACGCCTTACGTTGCTCGACTAAAAAAACCTCATGTGATACATAAATACTACAAAATGTTTTATGGTGGACGTTTTTGCAAAATGTTTCACGTGAAACATTATATACTAGGATTTTGCACCTAACTGCTTTTTTTGACAAAAAGCTTGTTTCAGCGGGTAGAATGACATAAATCAGTCAACATGTTTCACGTGAAACATTGGTGAGGGAGGGATGCGGGTGTAGCTTAATGGTAAAGCCCCAGCCTTCCAAGCTGGTTACGTGGGTTCGATTCCCATCACCCGCTCGTGCGTTTATTGTTTGACATGACGGAGCATCTTCGTTTATAGCAAAGGCGTGAGGGCAAGAAAGTGGGGCAATAACGATGGGGATAAACAAAAGGGCATGGATAAAAACCGAACAAGGAGTTGACGGGTTATGGCGAAAGAAAAGTTTGAGCGGACAAAACCGCACTGTAACATAGGCACGATTGGTCACGTGGATCATGGTAAGACGACGTTGACGGCGGCGATTACCAAAGTGTTGTCGTCGAAGGGCGGTGCCTCTGAGATGAAGTATGAAGATATCGACAAAGCGCCTGAGGAGAAGGAGCGTGGTATTACCATTGCGACGTCGCACGTGGAGTACGAGACTGAAAAGCGTCACTATGCTCACGTGGACTGCCCGGGGCATGCTGACTATGTCAAGAACATGATTACGGGTGCGGCGCAGATGGACGGCGCAATTTTGGTGGTGTCCGCTTCCGATGGCGCGATGCCCCAGACTCGGGAGCACATTTTGCTTGCTCGTCAGGTGGGCGTGCCAGCCATGGTCGTCTTTTTGAACAAAGTGGATCAAATCGATGACGCTGAGCTGTTGGATTTGGTCGAGTTGGAACTGCGTGAGTTGCTCACCTCTTATGAGTTTCCCGGCGATGACATTCCCATTGTGCGTGGCTCGGCGTTGAATGCCCTCGAAGGCAAAGATGACGAAACCGGCGTCAAAGCCATTACGGCTTTGATGGAAAAAGTCGATGAATATATCCCGCAGCCGGATAGACCTCGGGACAAGCCTTTCTTGATGCCTATCGAGGATGTCTTTTCTATCTCGGGACGTGGCACGGTTGTAACGGGTCGTGTCGAGCGTGGTATCGTTAAAGTCAATGATGAAGTCGAGATTGTCGGCATTAAAGACACCACGAAAACCGTATGCACGGGAGTCGAAATGTTCCGTAAGCTGCTTGACCAAGGCGAGGCTGGCGACAATGTCGGCGTCTTGTTGCGTGGCACCAAGCGTGAGGAAGTCGAACGTGGACAGGTTCTTTCTGCCCCGGGGAGCATTACGCCTCATAAGAAGTTCAAAGCAGAAGCCTATATCCTCAAGAAGGAGGAAGGTGGACGGCATACGCCATTCTTTGGTAACTATCGCCCGCAGTTTTACTTCCGCACGACGGATGTGACGGGCTCTATCGAGTTGGACAAAGGCACCGAGATGGTCATGCCCGGCGATAACGTAACGCTCACTGTTGAGTTGCTGACACCCATTGCTATGGATCAAGGGTTACGCTTTGCTATTCGTGAAGGCGGACGCACCGTGGGTGCGGGCGTTGTCGCTAACATCATCGAATAACCACGACACCGTACACACCATGCGGCAATGGGTAGCAACAAAGGGGAGCAGGCAAACAGGTGGAGCGAGTCGCCACCCACAGGTAGAGGAGTGTAGCTCAACTGGTAGAGCACCGGTCTCCAAAACCGGGGGTTGTAGGTTCGATCCCTATCACTCCTGCTCGAATGGACAAAAACATGGCTAATCCGATACGCTTTCTCGAAGAGGTCAAAAGAGAAGTCCTCAAAGTCACGTGGCCTAACAGACAGGAGACGTCTATGACGACGGTTGTTGTCTTCATCTTTGTTATTATCGCTGCGTTGTTCTTCTTGCTGGCTGATTATATTATCAGCGAGTCGGTGCGGTCGATTCTCGGTGTTCAATAAGGGGGGCTAACATGGATACGACAAAAGCCGACAGCGACACGCAACCCCAACAGGGCGACTTCAGGTGGTATGTGCTCCATGTCTATGCAGGTTTCGAAAACAAGGTCAAACAGATGATCGAAGAAAGAAGCATGCAGGAGGGCTTACAAGCCAACTTCGAGCGCGTCATTGTGCCGACCGAGGAGGTTGTCGAAGTCAAAAAGGGCGAAAAAGTCACGTCAAAACGCAAGTTCTTTCCAAGTTACATTCTTACGTGCATGAAAATGAGTGCACGGGCACAGCAGTTCATCGTTAATTTGCCGAAAGTCACGGGATTTTTGTGTGACCACAAGAACACGCCTTTGGCGATATCGAAGGAAGAAGCCGACCGTATTCTTTATCAGATGCGTGAGGGAGTGGAGCGTCCCAAGACAACTGTCTCGTTCAGCGTTGGCGAGAGTGTCCGTGTCTGTGATGGCCCCTTTACGTCTTTTGATGGTGTTGTAGAAGAGGTTGACGAAGAAAAGACTCGTGTTAAGGTAAGCATTTCCATTTTTGGTCGGTCGACTCCTGTGGACTTGGATTATGGTCAGGTGGAGAAGGTATAATCCTTTTGAGGGTAGAGAACATGGCACAAGCACAAAAGAAAGGGAGCAAGGAAGTCGTTGGTACGCTGCGGCTGCATATTCCTGCGGGACAAGCCAGTCCGTCTCCGCCGGTGGGCCCTGCTTTAGGTCAGCGAGGCATTAACATTATGGAGTTTTGCAAGGCGTTTAATGACAAGACGAAGACGGTCGATGCGGGTGCGCCTGTTCCGGTCTTAATTCGGGTGTATAAGGACAAGAGCTTTGACTTTGAGACGAAAGAGCCGCCGGCGTCCTATTTGATTAAGAAGGCGGCTCAGCTCAGTAAGGGTGGAGCGACCCCGGGGCGGGGCTCGGCGGCAGCGACCCTCGATGCGGCGGCTGTGCGTGCCATTGCCGAAAGCAAGCAGAAAGATTTGAATGCCAATGATGTCGAGGCTGCTATGCGTATCATTGCTGGCACAGCCCGCTCTATGGGCATCGATGTAAAGGGGATGTCATGACAAAGCCAACAAAAAGACAAAAGACGATGCTCAAGCACGTCCAAGAAGATAAGATTTATCCGCTGACGGAGGCGCTTACTTTGGTGCGGGCAATGGCGACGGCAAAATTCGATGAGAGCATCGATGTGGCGGTGCGACTCGGCATTGATACCAAACATTCCGACCAGAATGTGCGGGGTGTTGCCGACTTGCCCAAGGGCAGTGGCAAAAAAGTGCGGGTCGCGGTGTTCTGCCCATCGGCAAAGAGCGAAGAAGCCAAAGCCGCAGGGGCAGATGTCATCGGCGGCAAGGAACTGGTCGAACGCCTGATGGGCGGCGAGGCAATAGAATTCGAGCGGTGTCTGGCAACGCCAGACATGATGCCTGAAGTTGGCAAACTCGGGCGTGTCCTGGGGCCCAAGGGCTTGATGCCCAACCCCAAATTAGGCACGGTGACCGATGATATTGGTAAAACTGTCAAAGCCATTAAGGGCGGGCAAGTCACGTTTCGGGCAGAAAAGGGCGGCATTGTGCAAGCGTCAGTGGGACGAGCCAGCTTTCAGGAGGACGACTTGCAAGCCAACATTAAAGCCTTGATGGCTGCCGTTCTGCAAGCCAAGCCACAAAGCACAAAAGGGCAGTACATTAAGGGAGTCAGCATCAGTTCCACCATGAGTGTCGGGATTCCTGTCAACCCCAGCACCCTATCTTGAGGCTTATGGACAATGACGACACGTGCTCAGAAACAGCAGATGATTGATGATGTTAAAGCCTTATCGGGCAAGATGGCTCTTTTGGTTGTCGTCGAGCGCGGCGCGCTGTCGGTTGCCGAATCAGAGCAGCTACGTAAACAGTTGCGTAAAGAAGGCGGACGCTTTAAGGTAGTCAAGAATAGGTTGATGACTCATAGTTTCGATGATACACAACAAGAGGTGAAGGACCCGTTGTTGAGCATGTTTGTCGGACAAAGTGCGATTGCTTTCAGTGAAGACGGCATCAGTGCGGCTCGAGTCGTCCATGACTTTGCCAAAGACCATGAAGGGAAAATCACTATACGAGGAGGGGTCTGTGATGGCACAATCATCGACTTGGCAACGGTCAAACAATTGGCTACATTGCCGTCTTTGGATGTTTTGCGGGCGGGTCTGATTGGTTTACTACAGACGCCCGCAGGCAACTTGGCTAGGCTGATGCGAGAGCCCATCAGGCGAATCGCGCAGATGACCGCAAGCAAACCGCAATAACCACGAGTAAGGGAGACACGACAAACAATGACCGACCTGAACAAAATCGTAGACCAGCTGTCGAAGCTGACCGTCATTGAGGCGGCAGAATTGACGAAGCTGTTGGAAGAAAAGTGGGGGGTGAGTGCCGCAGCGCCGGTCGCTGTTGCTGCTGCCCCTGCTGCTGGAGGTGAAGCCGAAGCGGCTGACGAGGACAAAGCCTTTACGATTGTCTTAAAAGCCGTGGGCGATAAAAAGATTGATGTCATCAAAGAGGTGCGTGCCTTAACGGAGCTCGGACTCAAAGATGCCAAGGATCTTGTCGAAGCAGCACCCAAGCCTATCAAGGAAGGCGTGCCAAAAGCCGAAGCTGAGGAGATTAAGAAGAAACTGGAAGGTGTCGGTGCGACTGTGGAGCTAACATAAAGAGGGCAACTTGAAACTAGGGTGGCAACGAACAAGAGGGGGCAACAAGAGGCTAAAAGCCCGCATACGCGCGCGCCTGCGCGTCTCTGATACACATCGAGGAACACAACGTCCATGAGCAAAACAGTTCTCACGCGCCAATCTTTACGTAAATCTTTTGGGCGGTTGCCTCTTATTGCTGCCATGCCGGATTTAATCGACATGCAAAAGCAGTCGTATGATCGGTTTTTGCAGAAAGGCGTTACCAAGCAGAAACGCAACAATAAAGGTCTGCAAGCGGTTTTTGCGTCAACATTCCCGATTGAGGATTACGCTAGGCGTGCGACATTGCACTTTATCTCTTATGAATTCGAAGAGCCAAAATATGACGTTTCCGAGTGTCAGCGGCGCGGCATTTCTTATGCGTCGCCGCTCAAGGTGCATTTGCGTTTGGGCATTTATGACACGGAGGAAGAAACTGGCACCCGTAAGGTGCGGGAATTCAAAGATCAGACGGTTTATATGGGCGAGATGCCGGTCATGACCGATGAGGGTACGTTTATTGTCAATGGCACCACTCGAGTGGTGGTATCGCAGATGCACCGCAGCCCGGGGGTCTTTTTCGACCATGATAAAGGCAGAACCCATGCGTCGGGGAAGTTGTTGTATGAGGCGCGCATCATTCCCTATCGAGGCTCATGGGTCGATTTTGAGTTTGACGTCAAAGACCTGATTTATGTGCGCATTGACCGTAAACGTAAAATACTGGTCTCGACGTTATTGATGGCTCTTGATAAGAGTGTCGACTTAGAAGATGCGTCCAAAAAGGACGCACCTGTACACTTTACCCAGCAGGAGATTCTCAGCCGTTTCTATAAGACGGTCGTCTGGACGAAAAAGAAGGAGGGCTGGCAAATTCCCTATGATGCCGAGCGTTATGCTGGCGTGCGTCTTATTCATGATTTAGTGGATGCTCGCAATGGCACTGTTCTGGTCAAAAAGGGCAAAAGGTTGTCGCCGGTGCAAGCCAAAAAGCTGGTGGGGGAAGGCTTAAAGAACGTTATTCTGCCTATGGATGCCATTTACGGGCATTATTTGGCAACGAGTCTTGACATTCCTGTTGAGCCCATAAACATTGATGCTGTGCTCGAATCGATGAAAGGGGGTACAGCAGCAAAAAAGAGCAACGGTGAAGATATCGACATCGCCCGACACATTTTGGGCGAGTTGGCGACGGCTCAAAAGCAAAAGAAAAAAGCCCTTGAGGTATCGGCAAAAGACGTCTGCAAAAAGATGAAAAAGGGCGACTCAGACTGCTTGAAGCTATGCACGCAGGTCATGAATCGCTTGGTGCCTCTTCTTGCTGGCGACAGTCATGAGGTTGATTCGAATGAGAAAGATGATTTTGTCATTCATTATTCTTTTGGACGTCATTTTGAGGCGGGTCATGCCCTCGATCTGGATGATATTGATGCGGTGATGACAGGAAGCAAGAGCATCGCGATGCTGGATATTGATGGCGTGCGCGTTGGCCCTTGGCTCCGCAATACGCTTGCTGTTGATAAAAACAAGACTCCTGAGGATGCTTTGAACGAGCTGTATCGGGTGTTACGCCCGGGCGAGCCGCCGACTCCTGATGCGGCACGGGCAATGCTGAGGCAAATGCTCTTCGAGGACGAACGTTATGACTTGTCCGAGGTCGGGCGCTTCAAGATGAACGAGCGACTCGATATGACGTGTCCCGACGAGAAAAGAACCCTGCGAATCGAGGACATCTGCAAGGTCATTGAGACGTTGGCAGCGTTACGAGATGGGCGAGGCGATGTGGACGACATCGATAATCTGCGTAATCGGCGAGTGCGGGCGGTGGGCGAGTTGCTCGAAAACCAATATCGACAAGGCTTGTTGCGGATGCAACGGGCTATACGAGAACGCATGGGGTCTATCGGTGATATCAGTGGCATGATGCCCAACGACCTGATGAATGCCAAGCCTGTTGTTGCGGCGATACGAGAGTTCTTTGGCTCGTCCCAGCTGTCGCAGTTCATGGATCAGACCAATCCTTTGTCGGAGATTACGCACAAACGGCGCGTGTCGGCACTAGGCCCTGGTGGCTTAACTCGGGAACGAGCGGGTTTCGAGGTGCGCGATGTGCATCCCACGCACTACGGACGGATATGCCCGGTGGAGACCCCTGAGGGGCCCAACATTGGTTTGATTAGTTCTTTGGCGACCTATGCGCGGGTCAACCATCACGGCTTTATCGAAACGCCCTACCGCAAAGTGGACAAGGGACGCGCCCTTCATGACGTGGAGTATTTGTCTGCCGATAAGGAATCGCGTTGTAAGGTGGCGCAATCGAATGCTGAGGTGGACGAAAAGGGACGTCTGGTGGGCGACTTGATTGTCTGCCGTGAAGGCGGCGAGTTGGTCATGTGTCCGCCGCACGAGGTGGATTATATGGATGTGTCGCCGCGCCAGCTGGTGTCGGTTGCGGCGGCTTTGATACCTTTTTTGGAGAATGACGATGCCAACCGTGCGTTGATGGGCTCGAATATGCAACGCCAAGCTGTGCCTTTGATTGTCAGCGAAGCGCCGCTGGTCGGCACAGGCATGGAGAGCGTTGTTGCTCGCGATTCGTCGGCGGCACTGGTGGCGCGCCACGGCGGTATCGTAGACCAAGTGGACGCCAACCGTATCGTCATAAGAGCGACAGGTGAATCCGAGTCATCGCCTCTTGGCGTGGATATTTATAACTTGCGTAAATTCCAACGCTCGAATCAAAATACGTGTATCAATCAGCGTCCACTGGTTAAAAGAGGCGACCGACTCGACAAAGGTGATATTATTGCCGATGGGCCGTCTACGGATAAGGGAGAGCTGGCTTTGGGGCGAAATCTGCTAGCGGCGTTCATGCCATGGAAAGGCTATAACTTTGAGGATTCGGTTTTAATTTCTGAGCGCATCGTGCGTGACGATGTGTTTACATCGATTCATATTGAGGAATTCGATGTCTCCGCGCGAGATACCAAGCTGGGCCCCGAGGAAATCACCCGTGATATCCCCAATGTCAGCGAGGATGCTTTAAGCCAGTTGGATGAAGTGGGCATTGTTCATGTGGGTGCGGAGGTGCATCCCGGCGACATTCTTGTGGGCAAGGTAACGCCCAAGGGCGAGACGCCTTTGACTCCTGAGGAAAAGCTGTTGCGGGCTATTTTTGGCGAAAAGGCATCGAGCGTGCGTGATACCTCGTTGCGTCTGCCGCCCGGCGTATCGGGGACAGTCATTGAGGTGCGCGTCTTTTCACGAGCGGGCATCGATAAAGACGACAGGTTGGTTGCCAGCGAAAACAGCGATATTAGGCGACTGGTCAAAGAACGAGACGATGTGCGCCATATTCTCGAGCGCGGCTATCGACAACGCATGCAGGAGCTGTTACGAGGACAAAAAGTCAGCAAAACTGTGGGCGATTTGAAAAAAGGCACTGTGTTGACGGAAGAGATTCTGGCAACGTTGGATGCCGATTTGTGGAAGAAAATCGATGTTGTCAGCGAAGAAGCCATGACGACTATCGATGCGGTGCGCAAAGACCTGAAAGAAAAGACGGCGCGCAACGATAAAAACTTTGGCAACAAGGAAGAACGTATCCACGAAGGCGACGAGTTAGCCCCTGGCGTTCTCAAGACAATCAAAGTGTTTGTTGCGGTCAAACGCAAGATTCAACCCGGCGACAAAGTCGCGGGCAGACACGGCAACAAAGGCGTGATTTCCAAGATTATGCCGATTGAGGACATGCCGTACACGCAAGATGGCACACCTGTGGATATTGTTTTGAACCCGCTTGGTGTGCCGTCTCGTATGAATGTTGGGCAGATTTTAGAGACTCATCTTGGCTGGGCATCGGTGGGACTCGGCAAACGTATTGCCGAGCTTGTGACGGCTTATCAGCAACAGGGACAGAAACAAGACGTACAGGAAAAGAGTTTGCAGACGATTCGCTCGACTCTTGAGTCGACTTATACGTCGGATGCCCTCAAGAAGGCAGGGTTTACGAGAGACAAAGATATGGTTGCACTGGCACAGACTCTCGAGAAGGGTATCCCTTTTGCGACACCGGTTTTTGATGGTGCCCGTGAGGATGATATTGTCTCGATGTTGAAGACGGCGGGTCTGAAAAGTAGCGGGCAGGTCACATTGATTGATGGGCAGACCGGCGAGATCTTCGAGCGTCCTGTCACGGTGGGTTATATTTATATGTTGAAGTTGCACCATCTTGTTGATGATAAGATTCATGCGCGCTCGATTGGCACGTATAGCTTGGTGACTCAGCAGCCTCTTGGCGGTAAGGCGCAGTTTGGTGGACAGCGTTTTGGCGAAATGGAGGTTTGGGCTTTGGAAGCCTACGGCGCGGCCCATACGTTGCAGGAAATGTTGACCATTAAGTCGGACGATGTTGCTGGACGCACGAAAGCCTACGAGACAATTGTGCGCGGGAGCCACGACTTCGAATCGGGCGTGCCTGAATCATTCAACGTTCTGGTTATGGAACTGCGTTCTCTCGGCTTGAATGTGCGTCTCGAGCATGGCGAAGATGACGAGGAGTCAAATGACGATGATCTTATCTTTGAGGGTTACAACCCGCCGATTCTGTCGGCGCCCGCCCCAGACGCACAGGCAGAGACTCCAGCTTCTTCTGAGTCTCAGGAGACAGAAGCACACTCAGAAGACGACACAGAAAACAACGTGGGGGACAACCCGAAAGAAAGCCCGAAAGAAGGCGACCCGCTCACAGGAGAAACGTCATGACAGATAACGGATTTATCCAGCAATTCCCGCAATCATCGGACAAGTCGCCGTTCAATCAAATTAGCATCTCTATTGCTAACCCTGAGGACATACGTTCGTGGAGTCGCGGCGAGGTCGTTAAGCCTGAGACGATTAACTATCGGACATTCAAGCCTGAAAATGGCGGTCTTTTTTGTGCGAAGATTTTTGGTCCGGTGAAAGATTACGAGTGTCTGTGCGGGAAGTATCGCCGCATGAAGCATCGAGGGCTCATTTGCGAGAAGTGCGGCGTTGAGGTGACGTTGTCGAAGGTGCGTCGTGAGCGTATGGGACACATTGTTTTGCAATCGCCGGTGGCTCATATTTGGTTTTTGAAGGCTCTGCCGAGTCGTATTGGCTTGATGGTGGATATGACGTTGCGAGCGATTGAGTCGATTCTCTATTTTGAGAAATATGTTGTGACCGAGCCGGGCACCATCAAAGAGTTTCATCGCGGGCACCTCCTCAGTGAAAATGAGTATGAAGAAGCCAAAGACCAGTACGGCGATGCCTTTAAGGCATCCATTGGTGCGGAAGCGTTGCAATCGATGCTACAGGACATTGATTTAGAAAGAGAACGAGATACGTTGCGTAAAAACATCTATGAGACGGCATCAGAGACGAAACGGCGTAAGTACATTAAGCGTCTAAAGGTCATTGAGCTGTTTATCCGTTCGGGTTCTCGTCCTGAGTGGATGATTATGGATGTTTTGCCGGTGATTTCGCCGGACTTGCGTCCTCTTGTTCCGATGGAGGGCGGTCGTTTTGCCACTTCAGATTTGAATGATTTGTATCGGCGGGTCATTAGCCGTAACAACCGCTTGAAGCGTCTGGAGGAACTACGTGCCCCGGGTATTATTGTGCGCAACGAAAAACGTATGTTGCAGGAATCGGTCGATGCGCTGTTCGATAATGGACGGCGGGGGCGGGTCATTAGCGGTTCGAATCGTCGGCCGCTGAAATCCTTGTCGGACATGCTGAAGGGCAAGCAAGGTCGTTTCCGTCAAAACTTACTGGGCAAACGAGTCGATTACTCGGGACGTTCGGTCATTGTTGTCGGGCCCAACTTGAAGTTGCACCAGTGCGGTATTCCTAAGCGTATGGCATTGGAGTTGTTCCGTCCGTTTATTTACTCTGAGCTGGAGCGTCACCATGCGTCACCGACCATCAAAGCAGCCAAAAAGATGGTGGAGCGGGAAAGACGTGAGGTGTGGGATATTCTCGAGCGGGTTATCCGTGAGCACCCGGTGTTGCTGAATCGGGCACCAACGTTGCATCGTCTTGGCATACAGGCATTTGAACCTTTGTTGGTTGAAGGTAAAGCGATTCAGTTGCATCCTCTGGTTTGTGCGGCGTTTAATGCCGACTTCGATGGCGACCAGATGGCGGTGCATGTGCCGTTATCGCTGGAAGCGCGCCTCGAAGCACGGGTGTTGATGATGTCCAGTAACAACATTTTGTCGCCCGCCAATGGTCACCCGGTCATAGGGGCGAGTCAGGATATTGTTCTGGGCCTGTATTATTTAAGCCTGATTGACGAGCATAAACAAAGCGACACGAACAAGCCGATTTTGCTTGATATTGGCGAGATTATGCACGCACTGAATTGTGGGGCGTGTTCCCTGCATACGCCGATTCGCTCCCGCTTCGTTACTGTCGATGAGAAAGGCAAAGTGCAGGCACAATCGGTGGAGACAACCCCGGGGCGTATGATTATTGCCGATGTTTTGCCGAGGCACCCGCGTATCAAGTTTTCTCTTGTTAATAAAGTATTAGACAAGCAGGAGATTAGTAACATTATTGACACAGTGTATCGCCATTGTGGACAGAAGGAAACGGTGGTGCTGGCAGATAAATTGATGGGACTTGGTTTCCGTGAAGCCTGTCGTTCGGGCATCTCTTTTGGTAAGGATGATTTGATTATCCCGAAGGATAAGGGACGTCTGATTGAATCGGCACAAAAAGCAGCGAAAGAATACGAGCAACAGTATCTTGATGGGTTGATAACGCAAGGCGAGAAATACAACAAAGTCGTTGATGTATGGACTCGGTGCACCGAGAAAGTTGCCGAACACATGATGCGAGAGATGTCGCCCAAAAAGGAGGACTTATCGACGGCGACAGAAACAAATTCGGTTTATATGATGGCACACTCTGGTGCTCGTGGGTCGCCAACGCAGATTAAACAGTTGGCAGGCATGCGTGGTTTGATGACGAAGCCCTCGGGTGAAATTATTGAGACGCCGATTATCTCGAATTTCAAGGAAGGCTTAACTGTTCTCGAGTATTTTAACTCGACTCATGGTGCGCGCAAAGGATTGGCGGATACGGCACTGAAGACGGCTAATTCGGGCTATTTGACGCGGCGTCTTGTGGACGTGGCACAAGATTGTATCGTTTGCGAGGACGACTGCGGCACCGAGGAGGGCCTTGTCATAGAGGCAGCAACGGATGGCGACCAAGAAATTGAGTCCCTAGCCGACCGTATTTTGGGACGCTGTCTTGCCGAAGATCTGAAAGACCCGGAAAGTGGCAAGATTATTGCCAAGCGCAATGACCTGATTGATGAGGCTCTTCTTAGGAAGATTGAGGATGCGAGTCTGACACGCGTCAAGGTGCGTTCGGTGTTGCTCTGTCAATCGCCGCGCGGCTGCTGTGCGAAATGTTATGGTCGTGATTTGGCTCGTGGCTCGTTGGTCAATATTGGCGAAGCTGTTGGAGTCATTGCGGCACAATCGATTGGCGAGCCCGGCACACAATTGACGATGCGCACCTTCCATATTGGTGGTGCGGCACAGCGCGGCTCGGAAAAATCGGGAATCCATGCTCGTATTGACGGCACAGTGGAAGTGCAAGATTCACGGCTGGTCGTAGACTCAAAAGGGCGACAAGTCGTCATGTCACGCCATGGGCGCCTTGTTCTTAAGGTGGACGGCAAGGAACGTGTCAAGCACCGTATTCCTTATGGGGCGCGCTTGCTCGTCAAAGACGGCTCTAAGGTCAAGCAAAACACGTTGGTTGCCGAATGGGCACCGTATACGCAGCCGGTGATTACCGAGTATGACGGCTACGTCCATTACCACGATATTGTCGATGGTGTGTCGATTCGTGAGGAGACGGACGACATAACGGGCATTGCCAACAAAGTGATTATTGATAGCAAAGCAGGCACGAAAGGGTCGTCATTGAAGCCGAGCATCGTCATACGTGCCTCGAAAGACGGTAAAAAAGATGAAGAGATGCACTCTTATGGCTTAATGGTGGGCACTGTGCTGTCTGTGGAGGAGGGCACGCACGTCAAAGCCGGCGACATTTTAGCACGACTGGCACGAGAACCGACGAAGACCCGTGATATTACGGGGGGTCTGCCGCGGGTTGCCGAAATTTTTGAGGCACGCAAGCCCAAAAATGAGGCGATTATTGCTGGCGTCAGCGGACATGTCAAAATTGATACGAAAGACCATAAATCGAAGCGTAAGGTCGCTATTGTTGACGACAACGACAAGATGCTCGAGGAGTTTCTTATTGCCAAAGATAAGTATCTCGAGGTGCAAGACGGCGCGCCCATTGATAGGGGTGATCCGTTGACGGACGGCACGCCCTCTTTGAATGCTATTTTGGCTATTCAGGGTGTCGAGAAAATGGCAAATGAACTGATAACCGAGGTGCAAGCCATCTATCGAGCTCAGGGTGTCAAAATTAACGACAAACACATCGAGGTTATCGTGCGGCAGATGATGCAGAAAGTCGAAGTTATCGAGAGCGGCGATAGTACCTTCATGATTGGTGAGCAGCCGGACAAGTACCACTTTGAGCGGGTCTGTGCCAAGTTAGAAAGTGAAAAACGTCGTCTGCCGAGAGCGCATCCTGTTCTTTTGGGCATCACGAAAGCGTCTCTACATACCAAGTCGTTTATTTCGGCGGCATCTTTCCAAGAAACGACTCGTGTTCTGACAGAGGCGGCGGTGTCTGGAAAAATCGATAAGCTGGAAGGCTTAAAAGAGAACGTCATTGTTGGACGTCTTGTGCCAGCAGGCACGGGACGCTACGTGCAAGGAGTCATGGCACAAGCACGGGCCTTAGACATCGAACACACAGAAAAACGCAATAAAAAGGCGATGGCTTTAGAAACACCCGTAGAGAAAAAAGACGACACGGCAGACAATGTCGAAGAAGTCGAGGAATGATTTTTTCTTGACGACTCCCCTTTCCCCTGCTTATAACAAGGTGTGCTGCAGTAACGGAAGGCTCTACCAAAGTTGAGGGGTAGGACATAAAGGGCGTAAGGGTATGCCTTGCGTTCGTGGTGGTGCTTTTTTCTGTGGTTTTTGAGACGTACACGGAGACGAATGATGCCAACAGTCAACCAGTTGGTGCGCAAACCGCGCCGTAAGGTGATGAGACGTAACAAGGTGCCTGCCTTGCAAAGTTGCCCGCAAAAGCGCGGGGTGTGTACCCGCGTGTATACGACGACTCCTAAGAAGCCGAATTCGGCTTTACGCAAAGTGGCAAGAGTGCGGCTCAGCAACGGCTTCGAGGTTACCAGTTACATCCCGGGCGAAGGGCATAATCTGCAAGAGCACTCTATTGTGACGATTCGTGGCGGTCGAGTGAAGGATTTACCTGGTGTGCGCTATCATATTGTGCGTGGCACCCTTGATACGCAAGGGGTGCAAAAAGGGCGTAACAAGGGACGTTCTAAGTATGGCGTCAAGCGTCCTAAGTGATTGATTGTGCTCGAGTGAGGAAATGAACCATGTCCAGACGTAGAGCAGCGACCAAGCGCGATGTGATAGCGGATGCCCGTTATGGCGACAAGATTGTCTCGCGTTTTATGAACAAGTTGATGCAGGACGGCAAAAAGTCGGTCGCGGAGCATATTCTTTATGGTGCTTTGGATGACATTGAACGGACAAACAAGGGCGTATCTGCTCTTGAGGTCTTTCACGAGGCGGTTGCGAACATTCAGCCTGATATTGAGGTGCGCTCGCGGCGGGTTGGCGGGGCGACCTATCAAGTTCCCATGGAGGTACGAGAAGAGCGTGCCCAAGCTTTAGCGATGCGCTGGCTCATTACGGCAGCGTCAGCACGTAGCGAAAAGAGCATGGCAAAGCGCCTCAGTCGAGAGCTTTTGGATGCGTCCCAGGGCAAAGGTAATGCCTTAAAGAAAAAAGAAGATACGCACCGCATGGCGGAAGCCAATCGGGCTTTCTCGCATTATCGCTGGTAGCAGGAGGGGTTAAAAATGACACGTAAAACTGAGCTGAAGCATTACCGTAACATTGGTATTATGGCACACATCGATGCTGGCAAGACGACGACCACAGAGCGCGTGCTGTACTATACGGGGCGGTCGCACAAGATAGGCGAAGTGCATGATGGGGCGGCGACAATGGACTGGATGGCACAAGAACAAGAGCGCGGCATCACCATAACGTCGGCGGCGACCACATGTTTTTGGCGCGATCATCGTATTAACATTATTGATACGCCGGGGCACGTTGATTTTACCATCGAGGTAGAACGCAGTTTGCGAGTGCTGGATGGGGCTATTTGTGTGTTCGACAGCGTTGCTGGCGTCGAGCCGCAATCGGAAACAGTCTGGCGACAAGCCGATAAATACAACGTGCCGCGCATGTGCTTTGTCAATAAGATGGATAGAACAGGCGCGGACTATTTTCGTTGCATCGACATGATGAAAAGCCGTCTTGGTGCGCGCCCTCTTGTCCTGCATCTGCCTATTGGGGCAGAAAGCGACTTTGTCGGCATTGTGGACCTCGTCAAAATGAAAGCCATTATTTGGAAAGGAGACGACCTCGGACAATCCTTCGAAGAAAAAGATATTGACCCGGCGATGATGGATGAAGCCAAAAAATGGCGCGAACAGCTGGTGGAAGCCGCCGTCGAGCAGGACGACAAAGCCATGGAAGCCTATTTCGAAGGCACAATGCCGAATGACGACACCCTACGGCAATGTATCCGCAAAGGCACTTTGGCATCGCAATTTGTGCCGGTTTTGTGTGGCTCTGCCTTTAAGAATAAGGGGGTGCAGCCGATGCTTGATGCGGTCATTGACTACCTACCTTCGCCACAAGATGTTCCTGCCGTTAAAGGCATTACCCCGCGCGATGAAAAAGAAGCCACGCGAGAAAGCACGGATACAGCACCTTTTTCGGCGCTTGCCTTTAAGATTGTCACTGACCCCTTTGTTGGCTCATTGACATTTTGCCGTATTTATAGCGGGAGCTTGTCGAGCGGGGCGACGGTGACCAATTCGGTGAAGGACAAGAAGGAGCGTATTGGTCGCATGCTCCAGATGCACGCCAATAGCCGTGAGGATATTAAGGATGCTTATGCCGGCGATATTGTTGCACTGGCGGGTTTGAAGTCTTTGACCACAGGCGATACGCTGTGCACGGTGGATAGCCCGATTATTCTTGAACGCATGGAGTTTCCTGCCCCGGTTATTGAAGTGGCGGTGGAGCCTGCCAGTAAGAGCGACCAAGAGAAAATGGCTCTTGCCTTACAGCGTCTGGCACAAGAAGATCCTTCTTTTCAAGTTGCCAGTGACCACGAGAGCGGACAAACCGTCATTAAGGGGATGGGCGAGTTACATCTGGAGATTCTGGTTGACCGCATGAAACGGGAATTCAAGGTGGAAGCCAACGTGGGCGCGCCGCAGGTCGCCTATCGAGAGACCATCACGAAAAAGACGACCATCGACCACACGCATAAAAAGCAGACGGGCGGAGCTGGGCAGTATGCTCGTATTATTCTCGATTTCGAGCCAACAGAGCCGGGAGAAGGATTCCACTTCGAAAGCAAGATTGTCGGAGGACGCGTACCAAAAGAGTATATCCCCGGCGTCGAAAAAGGTCTGCGCTCTGCTATGGAAAATGGCGTTATCGCAGGCTATCCCATGATTGACTTCAAGGCTGTGTTGACCGATGGCGACTTCCACGATGTGGACTCCAGCGTTCTGGCTTTTGAGATTGCTGCTCGGGCGGCTTTCCGTGAAGGCATTAAAACGGCAGCACCGACTCTTCTCGAACCTTTGATGAGCGTCGAAGTCGTAACCCCAGAAGAATACATGGGCGATGTCATTGGTGACCTCAACAGTCGCAGAGGGCAAATTCTCGGCATGGAGAGCCAAGGAGTCGCACAAGTCGTCCGAGCGAAAGTGCCTCTCGCAAGCATGTTCGGCTATGTCAACAATTTACGCTCCTTGAGTCAAGGGCGTGCCAGCTACAGCATGATTTTTTCTAACTATGAAGCGGTGCCGCAACATGTCTCGGAAGAAATCTGTAAGCAGGCGACAGGTTAATAAGGATACGGGACGATGAAACGAGAACATATACGTATTCACTTGAAGTCTTTTGACCATCGCACTCTAGACGGTGCGGTCGTCGAGATTGTCAGGACGGCTCGCCGAACGGGTGCGAAGGTGCGGGGGCCCATTCCGTTGCCGACTCGTATCCGCAAGTTTACTTTGACTCGCTCGCCGCACGTGCATAAGAAATCGAGAGACCAGTTGGAAATTCGCACCCATAAGCGTCTTCTTGATATTGTGGATCCGACTCCTCAGACGACAGATGCCCTTATGAAGTTAGATTTGGCATCTGGGGTCGATGTGGAAATTCAAATGTAAGGTGAAAGACGATGCGCGTTGGTTTATGTGTCAAAAAATTAGGTATGTCCCGCTTGTTTAACGAGGAAGGGCAACACGTCCCTGTGTCTGTGTTGCGGCTGGAATCCTGTAGCGTGGTGCGGCGTTTCGAGCGCGACAAGGACGGATTCGATGCCTTGCAGCTGGGATTCGGTGACATTAAAGAGAAACGCTTAAATAAGCCCCAGCGGGGTGCCTTTGCGAAAAGCAAACAAACGCCCCGTGCCCGTCTACGCCAATTTCGAGTAAGCGAACGGGGCTTGCTGGATGTCGGCACCGCCATCGATGTGCATCACTTTGTGGTTGGCCAATACGTCGATATCAGCGGCATCACCATTGGCAAAGGTTTTGCTGGGGCGATGAAACGACACAACTTTGGTGGCGGGCGCGCCTCTCATGGTGTTTCGGTCTCGCACCGAGCCCACGGCTCGACCGGGCAATGTCAAGACCCCGGAAAAGTCTTCAAAGGAAAAAAAATGGCTGGACATATGGGCGCGTCTCGTGTGACGCACCATAATCTCAAAGTCGTCAAAGTCGATAGTGCAAACGGCTTGATTTTTGTGCATGGGGCCGTGCCTGGGCCAAAAGGCAGCTACCTCGATATACGAGACGCCTACAAAAAACCCCTGCCTGATGACGCACCATGGCCAGCTGGGCTCCACGGACAAGAGCAAGAGGAAGAGCAGGAGCAGGAGCAGGAGCAGGAGCAGGCGACTGAACAGGCAACGGAACAAGTAAAGGACGAGCAGGCAACGGAGTCAGCCCCTGAGCAAGAAGCACAGGGTGCTGAGGAGCGAACACAAGAGCACGAGACGACTCCCCCTGCACAGACGGGGCAGACTGAAAAAGCTGAGCAGACGGGGGATGATGTGCAAGCAGAATCCGCGCCTGAAGCGTCAACGGATAAACCGCAGAAGGAATAGGGCGATGCAGCTGCCGATAAAAACGATGGAGAATACTGATGTTGGCATGCTGGATGTCAGTGATGCTATATTTGCGTTGCAGCCGCGCCGTGATGTTTTGGCGCGTATGGTGCGCTGGCAGTTGGCGAAGAGACGACAGGGCACGCATTTTGCCAAGACAAGAGGCGAGATACGTGGGGGCAAAAAGAAGCCGTGGCGACAAAAAGGCACGGGCAGAGCCCGCCAAGGGAGCATCAATGCGCCGCATTTTCGAGGCGGAAGCAAAGCCTTTGGGCCCCGTCCACGTTCTTATGCCCATGATTTGACACGACGCTTTCGTAGACTCGCCTTGAAAATGGCTCTGTCTTTACGATGTCAGGAAAAAAAGATGATTATTTGGGATACGCTCGCCCTTGACCAACCAAAAACGACGTTGCTCGCACAGCGTCTGCGCGCTTGCCAGATTGACTCGGCGTTAATCATCGGCGGCGATACCATCGATGACCATGTATCAAAAGCAGCACGCAATTTACCGCACGTCGATGTCTTGCCTCGGCAAGGGCTCAACGTTTATGATATCATGCGGCGAGAGACACTGGTCATTATCAAAGACAGCGTCAAAACCATCGAGGAAACGTTAACATGAGTCTTCTGGGCGGTAGAAAAACAAAAAGCAAAAGCAAAGCGCAGAAAAAGAAAGCAAGTGATGTTGCTCTTTTGCGTTATGCGACTGTGATACGTTCGCCGGTGATTACCGAGAAAGCCACCGCGTGTAACGAGCATGGGCAGGTCATCTTCAAGGTCGCCATGGATGCCAACAAGCGCGCCATACGTGCTGCTGTCGAGTCGCTGTTTGGCGTGACCGTCAATAAGGTCAATACGCTGGTGATGAAGGGCAAGCGTAAGCGTTTCCGCAACATCATGGGCAGGCGGTCAGATTACAAAAAAGCGATTGTCACGCTGAAAAAAGGGCAGTCCATCGACTTAACCGCTAAAATTGAGTTGAAATAGCCATGGCAACGATTACCTACCGTCCGACAACGCCGTCCCTACGTGGTCTTGTTTCGATTGACCGCACCACTTTGTGGAAAGGCAAGCCGCATGGCCCTCTGACTCGGGGCACATCGTCTAGTGGTGGTCGTAATAACAACGGCCGTATTACCTCGTATCATCGTGGCGGTGGCCATAAGCGTCGCTATCGGCTTATTGACTTTAAGCGTCAGATTGTCGATCAGGATGCGGTTGTCGAGCGTATCGAATATGACCCCAATCGCAGTGCGTTTATTGCTCTTATTCGTTATGCGGACGAGCAACGTGCCTATATTCTTGCCCCCCACGACCTTAAAGTCGGGGCAAAGGTGCGAGCAGGAAACGAGGATGTGCCTATTGCCCCGGGGTGCTGTATGCCTCTATCGAAGATTCCCTTGGGCACAGCCATTCATAATATTGAAATGAAGCCGGGCAAAGGCGGGCAGCTGGTGCGCTCCGCAGGCAACAGCGCACAGGTCACCGGACGAGATGCCGGCTACGTCATGGTACGTCTCCCGTCAGGAGAAGTGCGCCTTATCTTGGGACGCTGTATGGCGACCATCGGCAGCTTGTCGAATCCCGATAGAAAAAATATTAAAATTGGCAAAGCAGGACGAAAAAGATGGCTCGGCAGACGACCCGTCGTCCGAGGAGTCGCCATGAACCCCGTAGACCACCCCCACGGTGGCGGCGAAGGAAAAACCTCAGGCGGAAGACACCCGGTGACACCATGGGGAAAGCCCACAAAAGGCAAACGCACAAGACGCAATAAAGCCTCGAGTAAATTCATCCTCAGACGCAGGAAGGGCTCGTAAACATGGCACGCTCAGTATGGAAAGGCCCCTTTGTAGACCCTAAACTGCTCAAAAAAGTAGACAAAGCCCTCAAAGAAGGCACAAGACGCACAGTTATCAAAACGTGGTCTCGCCGTTCGACCATTCTGCCAACGTTTGTCGGCTTGACGTTCGGAGTCCATAATGGCCGCAAACACATCCCGGTGAATGTAACCGAAAACATGGTCGGGCATAAACTGGGAGAGTTCTCGCCGACTCGCACATTCCACGGCCATGCTGGTGGCAAGAAAAAATAGGATACCTTCATCATGAGTAAAAAAGTCACGCCCTCTCCCCGCAAAGATTTACGCCAAGAAAGCGAAGCCATGGCTAAGGCTCGGACGCTGAAGGTCTCGCCGCGCAAGTTGGCTCTTGTTGCGCAACTGATACGGGGGCGCGATGTGGATGACGCGCTACAGAGGCTTACGTTTTCTCGTCGTCGCATCGCACAGGATGTCAGTAAAGTGCTCGAATCGGCTATTGCTAATGCCGAAAATAATCACCAGTTGGACGTGGATTCGTTGTATGTGGCACGGGTCGAGGTGGGCAAGTCTATTGTTATGAAACGGTGGCGTGCCCGAGCACGGGGACGGTTGGGACGTTATAGACGTTTTTTCTCGAACATATCGGTGGTCGTGCGTGAGCGCATGACGGAGACAGGCAAAAAGACAACGGAGGCGCGTCGTGGGACAAAAAACTAACCCGATTGGTTTTCGGCTAGGAATCAACCGTACGTGGGATTCTCGCTGGTATGCGTATCGCAAGTACGCGCAGTTCCTGCGCGAGGACATTAAAATCCGCCATTTTCTCAAAAAGCGTCTGCAGCAAGCGGGCTTAAGTCGTGTTTTGATTGAACGCAAAGCCGAAGATGTGCGTGTGACCATTCTTGCGGCGCGCCCTGGGGTCGTCATTGGTAAAAAAGGGGCTGATATCGAGAAGCTGCGCAAAACCATACGAGCCATATCACAAGGCAATCTTGCCCTAGATATTAAGGATGTCCGCAAACCCGAGATTGATGCGCACTTGATTGCTGACAATATAGCCCATCAGCTGGAGCGTCGGGTTGCCTTCCGCCGTGCTGTCAAAAGAGCCATGCAAGCAGCAGAACGCATGGGCGTCAAAGGAATCCGTATTCATGTTGGCGGACGACTGGGCGGGGCAGAAATTGCTCGCACCGAAGCCTTCCGCTATGGACAAGTGCCACTGCATACCTTGCGTGCCGATATCGATTATGGCACAGCCGTCGCCCATACCACATACGGCACGTGCGGAGTCAAAGTCTGGGTCTACCATGGCGACATTTACGAACATGACTCTATGGCACAAGAACGACGAATCATGCGTAACCAAAAAAGTAGTAGCACCGCAAATAGCGAAACAACAAGCTCTAAGGCTGAAGACAGTAGGGCTGAAGGCAACGAAACCACAAGCAAGACAGAAGACAGCAAAACAGCAGATAGCGAAGCCTCCGACAGCAAAGCGACTCCAGCATCGGCCAAGGACAGCGGTGCCGATAAGGCAGAAGCAAAAAAAGCGACCAAGAGCAAAACTGCAAGTAAAAAAGCCCCCGAAAAGGCGACAGCTCAAGGAACTCCTAAGGCAACGAGCAAAAAGTCTCGCACAGCAGCTAAGAAGGAGACGTGATGATGTTACTACCTAGTCGTCCGAAATATCGTAAGGCTCATAAGGGTCGTATTCGTGGCAAGAGCAAGGGTGGTTATCGCTTGCATTTTGGTGCTTACGGCTTAAAATCGCTGGATGCTGCTCGGGTTACGTCTCGTCAAATTGAGGCAGCGCGCCGTGCGATGACTCGTCACCTGAAGCGTAGTGGCAAGATGTGGATACGTATTTTTCCGGATGTCCCTGTTAGTCAGAAGCCCGCGGAGGCGCGGCAGGGCAAGGGTAAGGGCCCCGTTGAGTACTGGATTTGTCGGGTCAAACCGGGGCGCATTTTGTTCGAGTTAGATGGTGTGCCGCAAGCGTTGGCGGCACGCGCCTTTGAGTTGGCAACGGCAAAACTGCCTTTGAAGGCGCGGCTGGTCAAACGCATAGGAGATTCCTCATGAAAAAGGCAGAAGAAATGAGAAACATGACTCAGGACGAGCTGGTCTCTATGTTGAAAACGCTTGCCAGCGAGACGTTGACGATGCGGTTTAGTCGCACCACAGCCCAGCTGGATAATACCGCTCAGCTGCGCAAAAACAGGCGCGCTTATGCAAGAGCCCTAACCATTCTGCATCAGCGCAAACGGGGCAAAGACAAACAAACTGCCTCTGCGCCAGCAGATAGCCCAAAAAAGGAGATTTAAGCCATGCCAGCAAGAACAATGCAAGGCACTGTTGTTAGCGACTCCTGTGACAAGACGGTTACCGTGTTGATTGAGCGCCAGGTCAAGCACGCGCTTTATAAGAAATACATACGTAGGCGGAAAAAGTTTTCTGCTCATGACGAGAACAACGAGCATCATGTTGGTGATGTTGTTGTGATTCGTGAATGTGCGCCGTTGTCGAAGAGCAAGCGTTTTAAGGTTATTAGCAAGGTGTCGGGCTCATGATTCAGATGCAGACAAATCTTTTTGTTGCCGACAATTCGGGTGCTCGTCTGGTTCAATGTATTAAGGTGCTGGGCGGTGCTAAGCGGCGCAGCGCGCATATTGGCGATGTCATCATTGTTTCCGTCAAAAGTGCCATTCCTCGCGCTCGAGTCAAAAAAGGAGAAGTCCACAGAGCTGTTATTGTCCGCACCGCAAAAGAGGTTCACCGCATGGACGGCACGTCTATTCGATTCGACAGGAATGCTGCGGTCTTGATTAATAATCAGGGCGAGCCCATTGGCACGCGTATTTTTGGTCCCGTGACTCGAGAATTACGCACCCGCAACTATATGAAAATTATTTCCCTAGCCCCTGAGGTGTTGTGATATGGCAAAGCTGTCGAGTCATACCAGTGGCAAAATGTCCATTAAAAAGGGCGACCGAGTCATTGTTATCAGTGGCAAGGATCGTGGCAAAATTGGCGAGGTCTTACGAGTCATGCCGAAAGAAAACCGCGTCTTCGTGCAGGGAGTCCAGATGGTCAAGCGTCACAACAAGCCTGCGGTTGACACGCCGGGGGGCATCGATGAGAAGGAGGCTTCGATTCATCGCTCTAACATTGCTCTTGTTGATCCTAAAAACAACAAGCCGACTCGCGTTGGCTATCGTTTTAACCAGCAGGGGCAAAAACTGCGCTATGCCAAATCATCGAAGGAGGTTATGGATTGATTATGTCGACTCTTCCTCGCTTACAAGAGCATTACAGCAAAAAATTGGTGCCACAAATGATGGACACCTTCAAGTATGGGCACGTCATGAGTGTCCCGCGCCTGAGCAAGATAACCCTGAACATGGGTGTTGGCGAAGCGCGAGACGACAAAAAACATATTATGTCTGCTCTCAAGGATTTGGCGGCTATCAGTGGACAAAAAGCCGCAACAACACGGGCACGCAAGTCGGTTGCCAGCTTCAAACTGCGCGAAGGCATGGCTATCGGCTGTAAGGTCACCTTACGTGGCAAACGCATGTATGAATTCCTTGATCGCCTGATTACCATTGCTTTACCACGGGTACGAGACTTTCATGGCGTATCCGTCAAAGGATTCGATGGACGGGGCAACTACTCTCTGGGGATACGCGAGCATATCATTTTTCCTGAAATCGATTATGATAAGACCGACAAGATTCGTGGGCTCGATGTGACGATTGTTACGACAGCCAACACTGATGCCGAAAGTAAGGCTCTTTTGGCTGGATTTATGCTCCCTTTTGACGAATAGACGAGGCAAATCATGGCAAAGAAAAGTATCGTAGAAAGAGATCGACGGCGCCGCCGCATGGTGAAGCAGTATCGCAAACGCCGCCTCGCTCTACAAAAGAAAATGCATGACAAAACCCTCAGCGTCGAGGAACGTTTCGAGATTGCCCAGAAACTCGCCTTGTTGCCGCGGGATTCGTCAAAAACACGCTGTCACAACCGTTGTGCCGTCACCGGGCGAGGACGTAGCGTCTATCGCTATTTTGGTCTTTCACGTATCATTCTGCGTGAGCTGGCTGCGACTGGCGAAATTCCCGGCACTGTCCGCTCTAGTTGGTAATATCATGACAATCAGCGATCCTATAGCCGATATGCTCACCCGTATTCGTAACGGGCAAGCCGTTCACAAAAAGAGCGTGTCATGCCCGTCATCGACGATGCGTTGCCGTATTCTCGATGTTCTCAAGCAGGAGGGCTACATCGACTCATACACTGTCAACAAGAAGGACGACCCTAAAAAACCTACGATTGTGATAGAGTTGCGCTATCACAAACAGCAGGGCGTTATTCAAGAGATTAAGCGTATATCGACGCCGGGGTGCCGAGTCTATGCCAAAATTAAAGATTTGCGCAAAGTCTATGGCGGACTCGGCGTTGCTATTCTCTCCACATCACAAGGGATTCTCTCTGACCACGATGCTCGTAAAAAAGGCGTCGGCGGCGAGATTATCTGTCAGGTCTTCTAACATGTCACGTATCGGCAAAACCCCTATCATGCTCCCAGACACGACAAAAGTCGACCTGCAGAACAAAACGCTGAAGGTGTCCGACAAAGGTGGCGAGATGCAATTTACCGTGCCTGACGGCTTATCCATCGAGCACAAAGACAAGCAGATTATCATTCAACCGCAAGACAGTTCGAGGCAAACACGCACTCTATGGGGCACAGCGCGCTCTCGCATTGCCAACATGGTCAAAGGTGTCAGCGAGGGATTCCAGATAACCTTGCTCATTGAGGGGGTCGGCTATCGAGCACAGGTCAAAGGCAACGATATTGTTCTTCAACTGGGCTACAGCCATGAAGTTGTTTATGGCTTACCTGAAGGGATTCAAGCAAAATGTCCGCAACCAACACAAATTGTCATGCAGGGGCACGACTGTCAAAAACTGGGGCAAGTAGCTGCTGAAATACGTGCGTTTCGTCCGCCTGAGCCTTATAAAGGGAAGGGGGTGCGCTTGCAGGACGAGGTCATTCTCCGTAAGGAAGGAAAAAAGAAAAAATAGCCATGAGTTTTGCCGTTCACGAACATGCCGATCATCGCCGCCGACGTCGTCAGCACGAGCGTATGCGCGCGCAAGCACGGCGGAGCGGACGCCTACGTCTGTGTATTCACCGCTCGCAGCAGCATATTTACGGACAGATTATTGACGACAAAAAAGCTCAAACAGTCGTTGCAGCATCCAGTTTAGATACAACACTACGGGGCGAGAAAGCCTCCAAAAAAGCATCAGGAAGCAACATTTCTGCTGCTCAACAGGTGGGACAATTGCTGGCAAACCGAGCAAAAGAAAAGAACATACAAGCCGTCATCCTCGACCGGGGAAGTTTTGCCTATCATGGACGCATCAAGGCTCTTGCTGATGCTGCCCGAGAAGGGGGCTTGTCTTTTTAAGGATACTCAATCATGGCAAAAGACGATAAACAAACCCCAACGACCGAACAGGTACAGCCTCAAGAGGAGCAAAAAAGCACGTCTCGGAACGGTGGCACGGCTGGTGCTGGCGGTGCCTCGCGCGGTGCAGAAGCGACCAGCGACGACAAAAGAAAAGGACGTAGCAGGTCGGCTTCTCGGCGTGGGGCGCGCCGTAGTAGCACAGGACAAGAAGAAAGCGAACTCCTCGAGCGGACAATTTCCAACAACCGAGTCTCTAAGGTGGTCAAAGGTGGACGGCGATTCAGCGTGTCAACGCTCGTGGTTGTAGGCAACGGCAACGGACGAGTCGGCTTCGGCACGGGCAAGGCTCGAGAGACCAGCGAAGCGACTCGAAAGGCGTTGGCAAAAGCACAAAAGAGCATGATTGATGTGCCCTTGCGTAATGGCACGACGATTTACCACGATGTGACCGGACACTTTGGTTCGGGACGGGTTGTGTTACGCTCGGCACGGAGCGGCACAGGCATCATTGCTGGCGGGCCCATGCGTGCCGTCTTCGAAGTCTTGGGAGTCGAGGATGTCGTAGCAAAGTCCATAGGCTCTTCCAATCCACACAATATGGTGCGAGCAACCTTCCAAGCCCTCAAGCGGACTCATTCGCCCAGACTGGTTGCTGCCAGACGCAAAATCGATATAAAAAGACTCGCACCGCCGCCGACACAAAAAAAACGTCCAGAACGTCCACCAAAAAAGCAAGAGGCTCAAGAGAGTAAGTCATCATGATGGCAAAGACCGACAAAATCAAAGTAACCCGTGTGCGTAGTGCGATTCGCCGACCCAAAGACCAACAAGCAACGTTGATTGGCTTAGGATTGACTCGTATCGGCAAGAGTCGTATTCATGAAGACAACCCCGCCATCCGCGGCATGATTAACAAAGTGCGCCACCTCGTGCGTATAGACCCCGCCTGACGAGCCATGAAACTGAACCAACTACGCGACAATCGAGGGGCTCATGTCGCCGCTACGCGAGTCGGACGAGGCAGCGGAAGCGGCAAAGGAAAAACGTGCGGGCGAGGAGTCAAAGGACAAAAATCACGCAAAGGTGTCGCCATCAACGGATTCGAAGGCGGACAGATGCCTTTGTTCATGCGTCTGCCCAAACGAGGCTTCCGTAATCCCCGGGCAAAACGCTATAACGAGCTGACAGTCGCCCGTCTCACGCACGCTATCAAAAAAGGCGCACTCAAAGCCGATACCACCATCAATGAGAACATGCTTATCAAAAGTGGCATCATCAAACGTCTCTATGATGGTGTCCGCTTGATTGGCGGTGGTGCCATTGACACACCCTTGTCCCTCGATATCACCTCTGCCAGCAGTCAGGTCGTCAAAGCCATCGAAGTAGCAGGAGGAAAAGTCTCGGTGCGGGTGGCAAGCGAAAAAAAGAAAGCACGCCCACAGCAGAAAAAAACGGCAGAAAAAACAGATACTCAAGAGACGGATAAAGAGACGGGAACAACGGCAGAAAAGCCCCCTGAAAAGACCCTTGAGGCGGAAGCATCTGGGGCATCTGAGTCTGGTGGGGCAGAAGATGCCCCAACACCATCTGACCCGTCTTCTGATGCGTCCACTGAAAAGCCTTCTGGGGATAATCAAT
Source organism: Alphaproteobacteria bacterium GM202ARS2 (assembly GCA_014323835.1). Lineage (GTDB taxonomy): Bacteria > Pseudomonadota > Alphaproteobacteria > GM7ARS4 > GM7ARS4 > GM202ARS2. The sequence goes on along the minus strand of JACONH010000001.1, from coordinate 91,373 downwards.
CTTAGGGAGCATGCACGATGGCTTCTATGGCAGAGCGTCTTGCCGCCAATGTTAACTTTGGTGTGCTAGCAAAAGCGGAAACGCTCAAGAAGCGTTTGTGGTTTACGCTTGGTGCGCTGATTATTTATCGCATTGGCTCGTATATTCCGATTCCGGGTATCGATCCTGGGGCTCTTGAGGAAATTTTTCAGCAAAATGCCGGCGGTATACTCGGCATGTTCAATATGTTTGCTGGCGGTGCCCTCGGGCGTATGACGATTTTTGCTCTTAACATTATCCCGTATATTTCGGCATCGATTATCATGCAATTGCTCGTCGCATCGAGCCCGACACTCGGACAGTTACGTAAGGAAGGCGAAGCAGGACGCAAAAAAATCAATCAATACACACGCTATGGCACGGTTTTTCTTGCTGCTCTGCAGGGTTATGGCATCGCTATTGGCTTGGAGACATTTCAGGCGTCCTTTGGCCCTGTAGTCATCGATTCGGGGGCTTTATTCCGCTATTCGACGGTCATCACGCTGGTTGGCGGCACTATTTTCTTGATGTGGCTTGGCGAGCAAATTACCCAGCGCGGTATTGGCAACGGCATATCGCTGATTATCTTTGCTGGTATCGTTGCCGAGCTTCCTTCGGCTCTTGCTGCTACCTTTGACCTTGGACGTAGCGGTGCCTTGTCTACGGGTCTGCTTATCTTTTTTCTGTTCATGGCGATTTCTGTTATCGCTTTCATTGTGTTTATGGAACGCGCCCAGAGACGCCTTATCGTGCAATATCCCAAGCGACAAAGTGGCAATAAAATTCTTGGTGGTGAAGCCAGTCACATGCCTCTCAAGTTGAATTCGGCAGGAGTTATTCCGCCCATATTTGCCAGTTCTTTGTTGCTTTTGCCGTCCACTGTCGGACAACTCAACGCCGCGGGGGGCCCCGAATGGCTTTATAACTTCTCGACGTTTCTCGGCGGGCCCGGGCAGCCCGTCTATACCAGCATCTATATGGCTCTTATTATTTTCTTTGCCTTTTTCTATACCGCCCTTGTTTTTAATCCGCAGGAGACGGCAGAAAATTTGCGGAAACATGGCGGTTATATCCCGGGCATACGTCCGGGTGGTCATACGGCAGACTATATCGACTACATTTTGACTCGCTTGACGACCCTCGGCTCAATTTATCTTGCTGCTGTGTGCTTGCTACCCGAGTATCTGATAGCGGAGTATGCCTTACCATTTTATTTTGGCGGTACGTCTCTTCTGATTGTCGTCAGCGTCAGCATGGATACGATGGCTCAGGTGCAATCCCATTTGATTGCGCACCAATATGAAGGTCTTATCAAGCACGCCCGCCTGCGTGGTGCTCGCGCAAGACGATGAATCTGCTCCTCATAGGGCCACCCGGTGCAGGAAAAGGCACCAACGCGCAGTACATCAATCAGCACTATCATCTCCATTGGCTTGCCAGCGGCGATCTCCTCCGAGAAGAAGTCGCAAAAGCTTCCGTTTTGGGAAAAAAAGTCAAAGAAATCCTCGAACAGGGCAAACTCGTCGATGACGAGACGATGATTCAATTGATTCGCCACCCTATCCATGGGCTGGTGCGAGAGCAACGAGGATTTATTCTCGATGGTTTTCCCCGCACCACACAACAAGCCCAAGCGTTACAGACGATGCTACGAGAGGAGGGCACTTCTATCGACAAAATTATTGTTCTCGATGTCGATGATGATGTGTTGGTGAAACGCATTAGCCATCGCTTTTCCTGTACCCATTGTGGAGCGGTCTATAATATGCTCTATCATCCGCCCAAGCATGCGGATACCTGCGACCGATGTGGTAGAAAAAACACCCTGAAACAGCGTAGTGACGACAAAGAAGAGGTTGTGCGAGAACGCTTACACCTCTATCACCAACAAGCCGACCCCTTACTTGTTTACTATCAAGAACAGGCGTGTTCTATCAGCCATATTGATGCGATGGCTGACATTGCTGCGGTGCAAAAACGCATTGATTCAGTGCTTGCATCCTAAACATGTTGACGCTAGAAGCATTTTAGTGTCTATTGAGATAATTACTTTCACGAGGACCATACGATGGCTCGCATTGCCGGTGTGAACATACCGAACAATAAACGCGTCTCTATTGCTTTGACGTATATTCATGGGATAGGCCTGACGACGGGTGCGAAGATATGTGCCCAAGCGGGCATTGAAGGGAGCACGCGCGTCGATTCGCTGAATGATGAGCAAGTCTCGGCAATTCGTCATGTCATCGAAGAATCCTATAAGGTCGAAGGCGATTTGCGGCGAGATGTCTCGATGAATATGAAGCACTTGATGGATATTGGCTGCTATCGGGGCTTGCGTCATCGCCGTTCGTTGCCGACTCGTGGTCAGAGGACTCATACGAATGCTCGTACCCGTCGAGGGCGTGCGAAACCGATTGCGGGCAAGAAAGTTTAATGGCAACACCAAAGGGCAAAGAACGCATTAAGCGTAGGCAACGCAAGAACATTATTGCTGGCATCGCTCACGTGCGCGCCACGTTCAATAATACCATTATCAATATCACCGATAATAATGGTAATACCATATCGTGGGCGTCAGCTGGCGGCGAAGGTTTTAAGGGCTCGCGTAAATCGACTCCTTATGCTGCACAGGTGGCAGCAGAAAAAGCCGGCGAAAAAGCACAGGAACATGGCATGCAGTTCCTCGATGTCCGCATCAACGGGCCAGGATCAGGAAGAGAATCAGCCTTACGAGCCTTGAAAGCTGTCGGGTTTACCATTAAATCTATCCGTGATGTAACACCCATTCCCCATAACGGATGTCGACCACCAAAACGTCGGCGAGTCTAAACATAAGACCCATGCTGACACCAACCCCACCTACAAACAAGAACACTATCCACTCGAGGAGACCATGATAGAAAACAACTGGGAAGCACTCATCAAGCCTGAAAGAAGAACCATCAAAGAACTCGATGAGCGCAACAGAAGAGGGCGAATCACCATCGAACCCCTAGAACGAGGATTTGGCTTAACCTTAGGCAACGCCCTAAGACGCATACTCCTGTCATCTCTGCAAGGCTCTGCCGTCACAACAGTGCGAATCGACAACGTCCTCCACGAATTCTCGTCTATCGATGGAGTCGAAGAGGACGTGACCAACATTGTTCTTAACATTAAAGGGTTACGCCTCAGACTGAACAGCGAAGCACCAGCAAAACTCATTCTCAAGGGCAACAAAGCGGGGCCCCTGCGAGCAAAAGACTGCGAACAGACACATAAAATCGATATTCTCGACCCCGAGCACGTCATCTGCACCCTCGATAGTAACGTCAAATTTATGATGGAAATGACTGTCGAAAATGGCAAAGGCTACGTGTTCGCCGGCAACCGCAAAGAAACTGACTTGCCTCTTGGTACGATTCTTATTGACGCGTTGTATTCTCCTGTGCGTCATGTCAATTACACTGTGGAAGACTCTCGTGTGGATGATAAGACAGATTATGACCGCTTGATTATGGATGTGGAGACGGATGGTTCTGTGACACCTGAGTTGGCTCTTGGCTATGCGGCGCGTATTTTGCAGGATCAATTGCAAGTCTTTATTCAGTTTGAAGAGCCGAAGAAGCGTATCCAAGAAAAGCGTGAGAGCGACTTTCCGTTCCAGAAGTCTCTTCTTTACAAGGTGGACGATATGGAGTTGTCGGTACGCTCTGCCAACTGCTTGAAGAGCGAGCATTTGCGTATCCACTATGTTGGCGATTTGGTGCAAAAGACGGAAAATGACTTGCTTGGCACGCCTAATTTTGGGAGAAAATCTCTTAATGAGATTAAAGACACGCTGCAGCAGATGGGTCTTTCTCTTGGCATGCACGTAGAGGGCTGGCCCCCCGAGAACATCGAGGAGCTGGTCAAAAAAGTGAATGAGGATATTTTGTAGATGCGCCATAGAATGCACGGACGCCTTTTGGGGCGCACATCATCGGAACGCAAGGCGTTGTTGAGCGGTCTAGCCCAAGCGCTGATTGAGCACGAGTCTATCAAGACGACTCTGCCGAAGGCAAAAGAAACACGCCCGGTCGTGGAAAAACTTATTACCGGAGCAAAAAAAGGCACGCTCCATCGGCAACGACGCGCCTTTGCTTATTTGCGAGACGGCGCATCCGTGCGAAAACTCTATAAGGAACTTGCTCCACGCTACGCACAGCGAGCGGGCGGCTACACACGAATCATCAAAGCAGGCTTCCGTTATGGCGACGGCGCACCTATGGCTATCATCGAACTCTTAGAACGTCCGGAAAAGGTGCCGTCATCCACCCCGCCGTCCTCCGAAAAAGAGCACGATACGCCCAAAAAGAAGTAAAACGATTATAGCGTGAGAGGCTTGTTTCTTTGTCGTCATCCTCGCTTTTTTCTGATACGCCCCGCCCCGCACAGAGCCAACAGGGCAAGCCCTTGGGGGCTCCGCCCGTAGGGTCTACGACCGCAGGGTCTCCGCCCGTAAGGGCTCCTTTGGCAGAAAGATTGCGTCCACGTCGTTTCGAAGACCTTTATGGACAGGAGCATCTTTTCGATGAACAAGGAGAGGGCAGTTTCATCCGCCAGTTGACTCAATCCCCTGCCGAGTCCATGTCTTCTAGCGAGATGGCTTCGCTGATTTTATGGGGCCCGCCGGGCTGTGGCAAGACGACCCTTGCTCGTCTGATTGCTGAAAAAAGTCAGCATACTGTCATGGTTGTCTCTGCAGTCGCCAGTGGCACAAGCGAATTGCGTGTTCTCTTTAAGGAGAGCCAAAAAAGAAAGCAACAAGGGCAGGGGAGCATCCTCTTTATCGATGAGATTCATCGTTTCAATCGGGCACAACAGGATTTGTTTCTGCCCTACATCGAGGACGGCACAATCGTGTTATTGGGGTCTACCACCGAGAATCCTTCCTTCGAATTGAACGGCGCGCTTTTATCTCGCTGTCATGTTATGCGCCTGAAGGCTTTAAGTGACGATGCTTTGCTCCGTGTTCTTGCGCGAGCAGAAAAGGAGACCGCAACCCCTTTGCCCTTAGCACAAGAAGACCGACACAAATTGATTCGTTTGTGTTCGGGCGATGCGCGGGTTTTGCTTAATCGTCTTGCTGTTCTCTATGCTTATAACGAGAGTCGCAAGGATAAGGGCGTGATGGCTTGGGAGGACGTCGAGCGTTTGGTGCACAAGCATCTGCCGTTGCATGACAAAGACCGAGATGCACACTATAATTTAGCGAGCGTGCTCCACAAGTCGTTGCGGGCATCGGATGTCGATGCGGCGTTGTATTGGCTGGCTCGGACGTTGCACGCAGGCGAGGACGCTTCTTTTGTTGCTCGACGTCTGACTCGTTTTGCCAGCGAGGATATTGGTCTTGCCGACCCGCATGCTTTGGGCGTTGCTTTAGCAGCATGGGACTCTTATATGCGACTGGGCTCTCCCGAAGGAGACCTTGCCCTTGCCCATGCCGTCATTTATCTGGCGACAGCACCAAAATCGAATGCGGCTTATCGTGCTTGGCAGGATGCCGAGCGAGCAGCCCAAGACACACCGTCTCTGCCGCCAAAAATGGCTCTGTTGAACGCGCCCACAGACATGATGAAAAAAATGGGCTACGCGAAAGGCTACGCGTACGACCACAACCACGAGCACGCCTTTTCTGGCTACGATTGCTTTCCACAGAACATGGCGCGACGACAATTCTATCAGCCCGCACCACGAGGATTCGAACGAGACATCAACAAACGCCTCGAATGGTGGCAGAAACAACGACAAAAAAAAGCCAAAGACCATGAAAACTGACACCATGCAGCACCATCTGGTGACAACCAGCGAAGAGGGCTTACGTCTCGACCGCTGGTTCCGCCGTCATTTCCGTGATGTGCCCTACAGCCATTTTGCCAATTTATGTCGCCGTGCCCTTGTGCGTCTCGATGGGACGAAAACCCAAGGGAGTATACGTCTGAAAAGCGGACAGCGTATCAGTATGCCTGTCTTTTCTCCTGATGTTTCTGCCAAGCCACGTTCTCGGCTCTCTATGTCCTCAGGACTCAAAAAACAGCTGCACGATGCGGTGATTCACCAAGACGAGGCGATAATCGCCTTAAACAAGCCTTGTGGCTTAGCAACACAAGGCGGGAGCAAAGTTACCCGTCACTTGGATGCCTACGCGTGGATTTTTGCCGACGGCGGCGAGGTGCCGCGCCTTGTTCATCGTCTCGATCAAGGAACGTCTGGTGTGTTACTGCTTGCTCGCAACGCATCTGTCGCCGCGCATTTGGCACAGCAGTTGCGTAACCGCAACATTATCAAAACGTATTGGGCACTCTGCCATGGTGCGTTCATGCCGCCACAAGGAATCATCGATAAGCCTCTTGATGACAAAAACAAAGTCAAGCAAGCCACAACGTCTTACGTGACGCTCAAGGTATGTGATGACGTATCACTGATGGCTTTGCGTCCTGTATCGGGCCGTAAGCATCAGTTGCGCCGTCATTGTGCGGTTCTTGGTCATCCTATTTTAGGCGAGACGCGCCTGTTTGAAGGCGTATCCCGCTCGAAGCATCGCCGCCTATGGCACACGCCCCACAAACACCTACATCTGCATGCCCGTAGCATGACTCTGCACCACCCCGTGTCAGGTGATATCATGACGTTGCGGGCTGAGCCTCCTGCTCATATGATGGGTTGGTGTCAACCTGAGGCATACGTGGCCCTTGACGAGCAGGCTGAAGGTCATTTTGCCAACCTTGCTCTTTGTTCTCGATGAATATTGTTGTTCATGTTGGCAATCATGGGCCGATGCCTGTGGCAACTCAGGCTCTTGCCGATGCCCTCCAGCAAGAGGAACAAAAGCTGGCTACTCTGCCGCCAAAAGACCGCCTTTCGAAAATGCCTTTGTTCCTGTTAGCCCATCGAGCCCACAACACAAGCACCCAGCAACGCACCGACATCATCACAACAATCAGCGGGCACCTCTCCTTTGAGCGAATCTGCTACCGCGACTCGCTCGACACACCCTTAGGGCAGAAACAACAAAAAGCATGGCACAAGCCTTTCCTCTGGTTTGGTAAGCAATATACAATCAATCTACAATTGAATATAAATGGTTCTTCCTCTATGATGGGAGTCGTTGCTTCACAACGGGATGTCATAAGCATGCACACTTTCATCGACCGTTATGATAATTATCTCTTAACCGCTTTATATGATATGACAACAAGTAGCGGCTCTCTTGTTTTACCTTTGTGCCTTATGGAGACGACCATGACCCTAGATAGCTTTTATGACGCAGCCACTTTGGAAGAATGCCACCAGCTGGAGACGTGGGGGGCTGATGCCGAGCTCGAGGCACGCCTGAGCGCATTAAAACAGCAATGGCGGATTCTCTTCGATTTTGTCCGTTTGTGTCGCCCCCAGTAAAACAACGAGTGAGATAACGATTATGCAAGAGATTTTGGAACAACTGAAAAAGATGCGTGAGCGTGCCCACATGGGCGGCGGCAAACAACGCATCGATACGCAACACCAAAAGGGCAAGCTGACGGCAAGAGAGCGTCTAGCAGTTCTTCTCGATGAGGGTTCTTTTGAGGAATGGGACACGTACGTTGAGCATCGTTGTCGAGACTTCGGCATGGACAAACAAAAAGTGCCTGGCGATGGGGTTGTTACGGGCTATGGCACGATTAACGGGCGACTCGTGTTCGTGTTCAGCCAAGATTTCACGGTATTTGGTGGATCGCTCTCGGAGTCGCATGCGGAAAAAATCAGTAAGATTATGGACAAAGCCATTTCGGTTGGTGCACCGGTCATTGGCATCAACGACTCGGGCGGCGCACGTATTCAGGAGGGGATTGCTTCTCTCGCGGGTTATGCCGAAGTCTTTCAACGCAATGTGCTTGCCTCAGGGGTCGTGCCACAAATATCCCTGATTATGGGGCCCTGTGCCGGCGGGGCAGTCTATTCACCAGCCATGACCGACTTTATCCTGATGGTCAAAGATACTTCTTATATGTTTGTAACCGGCCCTGATGTGGTGCGTACAGTGACCCATGAAAAGGTGACTCACGAAGAATTGGGCGGTGCAAAGACTCATACCAGCCGTTCTAGCGTTGCCGATCTTGCCTTTGATAATGATATCGATGCCTTGTTACATACACGCAGGTTGATGGATTTTCTGCCCACGAGCAACCGCCACGCACCGCCGAGGCGGGCCAGCCACGACGACCCCGATAGGGCAGATATGTCCTTAGACAATCTCATTCCTGATGATCCTCAAAAACCCTATGATATGAACGAACTGATTCACAAAGTCATCGATGACGATGACTTCTTCGAGATTCAGCCGAGTTTTGCTCGCAACATTATCATTGGCTTTGCGCGCATGGAGGGTATGCCTGTCGGCATTGTCGCCAATCAACCCATGGTTTTAGCGGGGTGCTTGGATATCGATTCGTCTCGCAAAGCGTCTCGTTTCGTGCGTTTCTGTGATTGCTTCAACATTCCCATTTTGACGTTTGTCGATGTGCCGGGTTTTCTACCCGGCACGCAACAGGAGTATGGTGGTATTATTAAACACGGTGCCAAGCTGCTTTTTGCTTACTGCGAAGCCACAGTGCCGAAAGTCACCGTCATTACCCGCAAAGCCTATGGGGGTGCCTATGACGTCATGAGTTCAAAGCACTTGCGGGGCGATGTCAACTTTGCCTGGCCCAGCGCCGAGATTGCCGTCATGGGCCCCAAAGGGGCGGTCGAAATCATTTTCCGCAAAGATGCTCACGACCCGCAACTGCTGGAACAACGCACCGAAGAGTATCGCCAGCGATTCGCTAATCCGTTCATCGCTGGACACCGCGGCTTTATCGATGATGTCATTATGCCGCACGCAACCCGCAAGCGTTTATGTCGCTCATTGGTCATGCTACGGGATAAAAAACTGACCAACCCGTGGAAAAAGCACGACAACATTCCGCTCTAAATCGCCCTAAGTTGATGTTTAAGAAAATTTTGATTGCCCACCGAGGAGAAATCGCCTGTCGCGTGATGCGCACCGCCAAAAGAATGGGCATTAAGACGGTTGCCGTCCACAGCGATGTGGACGCCGATGCCCCGCACGTGCGGATGGCTGACGAGGCTTTTGCTATTGGTGGCTCGTTACCGAAAGACAGCTATTTACGAGGTGACGTGATTATCGATGTTATGAAGCGTAGCGGCGCGCAAGGTGTCCATCCCGGCTATGGCTTTCTGTCGGAGAATGCCGACTTTGCTCGAGCGGTCCACAAAGCCGGGCTGGTTTTTATTGGGCCTCCCCCCGAAGCCATTGCTGCTATGGGCGATAAAATACGCTCGAAACAGCTCGCCAAAAAGGCTGGAGTCAATACCATTCCCGGCTATGACGGAGTCGTCAAAGACTATAATCATGCCCTGAGTATCGCAAAAGATATCGGCTATCCCGTCATGGTTAAAGCCTCCGCTGGCGGCGGCGGAAAAGGCATGCGACTCGTCCATAAACAAGAAGACCTCAAAGACAGCATGACACGAGCAAAAAATGAAGCACGCAACAGCTTCGGCGACGACCGCATCTTCATCGAGAAATTTATCACCAACCCACGCCACATCGAAATTCAGTTGCTTGCCGACCAACACGGCAACGCCATCTATGTTGGCGAAAGAGAGTGCTCGATACAAAGACGACACCAAAAAGTCATAGAAGAAGCACCCAGTCCCTTTGTTGATGCCGCCATGCGTAAAAATATGGGCGAACAAGCCGTCGCCCTCGCTCGTGCCGTCAATTATGCCTCCGCAGGCACCGTCGAATTTGTCGTGGGCGATGACAAAAAATTCTACTTCCTAGAGATGAATACGCGCCTACAAGTAGAACACCCAGTGAGCGAACTAACGACCGGCATTGATCTCGTCGAAGAGATGCTGCGTATCGCCTCAGGGGAAAAACTGCGTATCCAACAGAACGCCATCACCATAAAAGGGTCTGCCATCGAGTGTCGTATTTATGCCGAAGACTCAAAACGGGGCTTTTTGCCCTCTATTGGTCGCTTGAGTCGTTACCAACAACCCGATGTCTACGCAACGGATGACCATGCTGTGCGCATCGATAGCGGAATCGAAGCCGGAAGCACCATTAGCATGTTCTATGACCCGATGATTGCCAAACTATGTAGTTATGCACCCAACCGCGGGGAAGCTATTGACAAAATGCGTCTAGCCCTCAATCAATATACCATTGAGGGAGTCGCCCATAACATTGATTTTTTGTCTCGTATTCTGCGTGACCCCATATTTACGCAAGGGCAAGCGACGACGCACTATATCGATGATAACTTTGCCGAAGGCTATAGCCCGCCGCCGCCCGATAAAGCCCACGAAGGTGCTTTCATCGCTGCTGTCGCCTTTTTACGCTATCAGGTCGCCCGCCTCGAAACCAGCATCGAAGGGCAAATGCCCGGACACCACCGCAACACGCCAAAAAACTGGATTGTCCTGTCCGAAAAAAAGAAAACAAAGGTCACAATCAAAGAGGACAACGATACGCTAGCGATTTATCGCCACGACAACAAGCAGACGTATCGCTTAAGCGGAACATGGTCGCCGATAGACCATAGGCTCCGTTGTGTGGTGAATGACCAAGAGCACGCCTTTCATGTTGTCCGTTTGAACGACAATCAGTTTGTGGTGCATGCTTCTGGCTTTGCTTTGTATGCCCATGTTGTGTCACCGGACACGGCGGAGCTGTATGATTACATGCCCATAAAGCAACAGGAGGACTTGTCGAACTTCCTGTTGGCGCCGATGCCCGGTTTACTCGTATCTTTGTCAGTCAAAGAAGGCGACAAGGTGCACGCCGGACAGGCTCTGGCGGTGATTGAAGCCATGAAAATGGAGAATGTCCTGCATGCCTCAAAGGACGCCATCATCGATGTGATTGAAGCCAAAGTAGGCGACTCGCTTGACGTGGATCAGTCGATTCTGCGTTTCAAAGATGACAGCAAAAAGTAAAACAACCGCTATGCGGGTCATTGTGCGCGGCAAAGTACAAGGAGTCTGGTTTCGAGATTGGCTGACGCGCAAAGCCCAACAAGAAAATGCAACAGGCTGGGTGCGTAATCGCTCCGATGGCTCTCTAGAAGCTGTCTTCGGCGGCGATACCGCGACTATCGAAAAAATGTGCCAATGGGCACGCAAGGGGCCGCCTCTCGCACGGGTCACAGATATAGAACAAGACTCTTATGACGACAGTGATGCCCACACGCCGTTCCAGCAAAAGCCCACACTGTAATTTTACGGGATAATGCGCCAGCCCCGCACCACAAGAATAAAAGCAAGAACAGTCGCACTCAGTGCGCTGATGCCAATGACCGACGCACCAATAACAAGATTGCTGTCATGGTAGCCTATCAAGCCATAACGGATGCCATCGATAGCATAGTGCAGGGGGTTGGCGTCTACGAACAAACGGAAGGACGCAGGTAAATCACGCACCGAATAGAATGTCCCAGAAAGAAACGTTGCCGGCATGATAACAAAAGTGCTTATGGACGCCATTTGATCGAATTTTTGTGCATACAAGCCAGCAATGAGTCCAAAATTAGCCATCATGATACTGGCCATGACGGCATAATAGGCCAACACCCACACGTTGACGGTCAGATCATAATAAAAAGCAATGACGGGCACGAGCACCACAGAATTGATGATACCGACAAAGAGTCCTCGTGCGACTCCGCCGAAAATCCATGCGGTAGCGATTTCATAGGGGCTCAGGGGCGCCATAAGAACATCGCTGAGTCCGCCTAAGACTTTGCTGTGCATGATAGATGAAGAGCTATTAGCAAAGGCGTTCTGCATGATACTCATGGACAACAAGCCACAAGCGAGGAACGCAGCAAAGGGAATGGTCTCTATAGTTAAATCCGCCCGCCGTAAAGCCAACGTAAACACCGACAAAAACAAAACCGATGTCATAAGCGGCGCCCACACCGTCTGCAAGGGCACATTCAAAAAACGAAACACCTCTTTCGTACATAACGTATAAAAGCTGCGGCGATTACGCATGGTCTTTTATGGTCTGCCAATGGTGCTGGCAGCCTGCTTCAATCATGGTTAGGACGTCTTCGAATCCTTTTTGCCCACCATAGTAAGGGTCAGGGACATCTAAAGGGTAGGGTTCTGGCAAACCTTCGGCAAACAAAGCAAGACGACAGCGTCTTTTTTGTGCGTCGATGGTTTGTGCCATCGCTTCTAGGAAGCGTAAGTGCTCTCGAGTCATGGCGAACATGATGCCTGTTGCGAGAAAGTCGTCTGCCCGCACGGCACGGGCGCGGATACCCGTTGTGTCATAACCATGGGCTTGGGCAATTTGAGCAGCACGTGGGTCGATGCCTTCGCCATCATGAAAGTCACTGGTGCCAGCAGAGTCCACGGGATAGCGGTCAGACAAGCCATCTTTGTGGACAAGAGCACGCATGACGGCTTCAGCCGTCGGCGAACGACATATATTGCCCGTGCAGATAAAAACAAGACGAAACGGAGTCATACCTTTGTGTAGCATAGATAAAAGAGAATAACATGCTTGAAATAGAAAAAACCGTCCGACAGACGAGTCGCTATCTTTTCTGCGGGCTTTTTTTTTATGACAGGCTGTGGTAAACAGACCCTATTATGTTGTTATGGGTTTCGCAAAGATGACGTGTTTACGGGTACGATTTTTTTGTTGGGGCGCGCTTGTTCTGTTGTTCGTTTTGTTTTTGCCGTGTGCGTCCGCTCAGGCGGCGACTCGTCACATTGGCACTTACGATGATTGGAACGCTTGGACGGACGGAGAAGGACGCAAGCAAGTCTGTTTTGTGTCCTCTCAGCCTCTGACGTCAGAAGGCAACTACACGCGCCGCGGTGCGGTATTTTTGATTGTCAGTGCGTCGAGGGCTGCCCCTAACGGCGAAGTCAGCTACACAGCGGGCTACCGCTATAAAAAAGCCACAGGTGCAAGCCTCACCATCGATGAAGCAACATATGAGCTGGGCTTCACGCAAGGCGAAGTCGCCTGGTCCCTCGATAGAAAGCAGGATAGACGCATCATTCAAGGCTTTCGCTCGGGTCTCAAAGCCACCGTCGAAGCTCTGTCCTGGCGAGACACCACCACCATCGATGAGTTTTCCCTCAAAGGATTTTCATCGGCGTGGCGCAGTGCTCTCGAGGCATGCCCCTTCTGAGTCATGACCATGCCTGAGACGCAAGACGTAAAGAAGGTGGTTCTCGCCTATTCGGGCGGCTTGGATACATCGATTATCCTGCACTGGTTACAGCACACGTATAACTGCGAAGTGGTAACCTTTACGGCAGATATTGGTCAAGGAGCAGAAACCGAGCGTGCTCGCAGTCGTGCTCAAGCGATGGGTGTCACGTCTCTTTTCATCGAAGATTTACGCGAAGAGTTTGTTCGTGACTATGTTTTTCCTATGTTTCGTGCCAATGCGCTTTATGAGGGCGTCTATTTGCTTGGCACATCGATAGCTCGTCCGCTTATAGCCAAACGTCAAATTGAAATTGCGTCTGAAACGGGTGCGGATGCGGTCTCGCATGGGGCGACAGGCAAAGGCAACGACCAGGTGCGCTTCGAACTCGGCTACTATGCCCTGAACCCCGACATACGAGTCATTGCGCCGTGGCGAGAATGGCAGCTCAACAGCCGAGAAAGCCTCCTGCGTTATGCTCAAGAGCACCAAATCAGCGTCGACAAAGAAAGCGATGACACGCCGCCATACTCTATGGACGCCAATTTACTGCATATTTCCTACGAAGGTAAAATTCTTGAAGACCCTTGGCAGCATGCCGATAATTCCATCTTCCGTATGACTCAAAGCCCGCAAGAAGCCCCGGACAAACCTGACACCCTAGAAATCACCTTTGAACGAGGGGATCCTGTGGCTATCGATGGCACAACGATGACGCCGGCAACGTTGCTTACGACTCTGAACGAACGTGCGGGCAAGCACGGCATTGGACGAGTCGATATGGTGGAAAACCGCTTTGTCGGCATGAAATCCCGCGGCGTTTATGAAACGCCAGGCGGCACGTTGCTTCTTGCTGCCCGAAGAGGTCTAGAAAGCCTGACCCTCGATAAAGGGGCTGCTCACCTCAAAGATGAACTGATGCCCCGCTACGCCGAACTTATCTATAACGGCTTGTGGTTTTCTCCTGAGCGCACCATGCTCCAAGCAGCCATCGATGCCAGCCAACACCACGTCAACGGCAAAGTGCGTCTTTCTCTTTACAAGGGCAACGTCACCCTAGAAGGGCGGGCATCGCCCGACAGTCTCTATGACCCCGATTTAGCGACCTTTGAAGCCGATAATATTTACGACCAACGAGACGCACAAGGATTCATCCGCCTACAAGCCCTACGTCTGCGCATGCTGGCACGCAAAAGGGGGCAACGATGACGATGACGGCACCCCTTACCATTGGCTCTTTGTCTGTTGCATCGAATGTTCTGCTGGCGCCAATGTCGGGCGTCAGCGATAGACCTTTTCGCCGACTGGTGCGGCGTTTCGGCGCAGGACTCGTCTTCACAGAGATGATTGCCAGCGAAGCCACCGTCCGACAGGTGCGCAAGTCCTTCTTGCGCAGCGACCACAGCCAAGAAGAAGCACCCCTTGCCGTGCAACTGGCAGGATGCGACAGCACTACAATGGCACAAGCAGCAAAAATCGTCTGTGAACGAGGCGCAAAACTCATCGATATCAATATGGGCTGCCCCGTCAAAAAAGTCACCAACGGCTACGCCGGCTCACACCTCATGCGAGACGAAAAAAAAGCAGCACGCATTATCGAAGCCACCGTCAAAGCCGTCGATGTGCCAGTCACCCTAAAAATGCGTACGGGCTGGGACGACAGCTGTCGCAACGCACCGAGGCTTGCTCGCATTGCCCAAGACTGCGGCGTGCAAATGATTACCGTGCATGGCCGCACCCGCTGTCAAATGTATCGAGGCAAAGCCGACTGGGCTTTCATTGCCAACGTCAAAAACGCCATATCTATTCCTCTTATCGCCAACGGCGATGTCCAGACTCTCGAAGATGGCGATAGAATCCTGCGTCATTCACAGGCTGACGGCATTATGATTGGGCGAGGATGCTACGGCAGACCTTGGTTCATCGATGCCATGCACCGCTATCTACACGAAGGCAAAAAACAAGCGGAGCCTTCTCGTCAGCACATCGGCAAACTGGCACAAGAGCACTTCGAGTCTATGTTGAGTCATTACGGCACACGCACAGGTGTCGCTATTGCCCGCAAGCACCTTGCTTGGTATAGCCACGGCATGGACAACAGTGCCGCTTTCCGCACCAAAATCAATCAGACGTGGGATGCCCCCACCGTCCAAGCCATGATACGGCAATTCTTTATGGAAGGGCAAATGCCATGAAAGTCATCATTTGCGGCGGCGGTAGTGTCGGAGAAAATATTGCCTATTACCTTTCGCACCACGGCAACGATGTGGTGCTCATCGATAAATCGCCCGAAAAAGTCGAGCGACTCAGTAAAACCCTCGACCTACAAGCCATCTGCGGGCCCTCCTCGCGTCCCGATGTTCTCGAGCAAGCCAACGCCGACGACGCCGATATGCTCATTGCTGTGACACCCTATGACGAAGTCAATATTGTCGCCTGCCAAATGGCGGAAAGCCTTTTCAAAGTGCCGATGAAAATTGCCCGCATCAGCGACCAACACTATATCGACAAAGATTATACCCACGTCATGAGCGAACATAACAAACAAGCCATCGATGTTGTCATATCGCCTGAGCGCGAAGTCGCAGGAGCCATTTTCCGCCGTCTTAAGACTCCTGACGCTTTTGATTCGCTCAATACCGCCGACGGTCAAGCGACCATTCTTGGTTTGCGTTTGAATGGCGATAATCCCCTCGTCAACAATGCGTCTGATATGTGGCGGGCTATCTTCGAGGATGTCCGCTTCGAAATTATCCGTGCCAGTCGCAACGGACAGCTGTTGTCTATCAAGCCATCTTTGCGTCTGCAAGAGCACGATGAAATCTATCTGGCTCTGCCGAGCCAAATGGTCGAGCGTCTGATGCTCGCGATGAACTACAATCCCAGCCAAACACGGCAAATCGTCATTGTCGGCGGCGGCAACATCGGGCTGGCTCTCGCACGATTCATCAAAGACAGCATCCATGACGTCAATCTCCGCATCATCGAGCAAAACCCCGAACGCGCCAAAAAGCTTTCCGAGAAACTCGAGGATGCCATCATCATTCACGGTAACGCCCTCGACCCACAAGTCCTACAAGAAGCCAACATCAAAGGCTGTCAAGCCATGGTCGCCGTCACACAAGAAGACGAAAACAACATTCTAGCAGCGCTCCTCGCCAAACACTACGGCTGCGAGCATGTCAGTGCCCTTATCAGCAACCGAGTCTACAGCGGCATGGTCACACGCATCGGCATCGATACCTTTGTTGATCCTCGCGATATTACCATATCGAAAGTGCTTCAGCACATTCGCCGCGGACGTATCCTTTCTGTTTACGCCATCAATGACCCCGAAGGAGAAATCATCGAATTTGAAGCTTTAGCCAAATCCTCTATCGTTGGCAAAAGCCTGCAGAATCTTAATCTGCCCGCGGATGTGCGTGTTGGCGTCCTGCTACGAGACGGCGAGCTGATTATGCCGGACAGCGATAGCATCATTCAGCCGAAAGACCGCATCACGTTGTTTTCGCCGTCGCGCTGGATTAAAGATATCGAGCGGTCTTTTTCCGCACGATTCGAATTGTTTTGATATGGCAAGCATCGTCTATAGCAACGGACGCTATCTGCCTCGTCATCAGGCACAGACGTCCGTCTTCGATAGAGCCCATCTTTTTGCCGATGGCATCTATGAAGTTATCTGGGTCGCCAACCGCGCCCTCGTGGACTGGCAAGACCATCATACCCGCTTGCTCAGCTCTCTTGCTGCTGTATCCCTGTCGATACCCTGGTCTCCTGCTGTTTTACGCACCCTTATTTTTGAGGTCATCCGCAAAAATAACCTCAACAACGGCTTCGTTTATCTGCAAATCAACCGCAAACACTCGTATACCCGTGACCACCGTATCACGACTACAGAGAAGGGTGGTCGTCCCGCGCTGATGATTAGTGCCCACCACGCACCACCACCACAATGCCAACCTCTCAAGGTCATAACCTTGCCCGATGAACGCTGGCGGCATTGCGACATTAAATCAACGGCACTGATTAAAGCCGTCCTCAGCAAACAACAAGCCCAACAACAAGGCGCGCACGAAGCATGGTTCTTCGATAAAGACACACAAGCCATCACCGAAGGCGCATCCTGCAACGCATGGATGGTTACACACAACGGCACACTCTGCACACACCCCGCCGACAATCGCATCCTCCACGGAGTCGCCCGCCAGACCTTGCTGAAGCTGTGTCAACGCCACAAACTGCCCGTGCAAGAACAAGCCTTTACCCTCGATGCCCTACGCAACGCCCGAGAAGTCTTTCTCACCAGCACCACGCTGTTTGTCTCGCCAGTCAGCCACATCGATGACGTAGCCGTCGGCAACGGCAAAGTCGGTGAGACGACTCAACGTCTTTTTGATGCCTACTTGCACCACTGTTATCCTTCCTCCTCCTCGCCTGACTCTCATGCCTGACAATTCCCGCCTGAAAGCCCCTCCCAAGGCCCCTCTTAGTGCGATGGTAATTCATCCCGTCATCAAACAGCCCCATAGTCTTAACGGGCATGACCCATTGCAAGCCTCGTCCGCCTGTCTTCTACAAGAAGCGGTTTCTCTTGCACAAGCTTTTGATTGTCACATAAGCCACAAAGCCCTTGTTCCTATCAGAAACGTGCGTCCGTCTACATTTTTTACTTCAGGATGGTGTCGCACCTTAGGCAGTCTGGTGCGTGCCAAGCACATCGATATTGTTTGCGTCAATGAGTCTCTTTCGCCGATACAGCACCGCAATCTCGAGCGTTTGTGGCATTGTAAAGTTTTGGAACGCACAGCCCTTATTCTGCATATTTTTGCCGACCATGCCCGCAGTTTTGAGGGGCGTTTGCAGGTGCGTATGGCGGAACTGACCTATCAAAAAAGCCGTTTGGTGCGGACATGGACACATCTGGAACGCCAACGCGGCGGCACTGGCGGCACACGTGCCCTTGCGGGCCCCGGCGAGCACCAAAGAGAAAGCGACAAACGACAAATTCAACAGGAACTAACACGAGTCAAGACTCGTCTCAAAGCCATTCAACGCACACGTCGCGTGCAACGCAAAGGACGTGCCAATCTGCCCCACGTCGTCCTCGTCGGATATACCAATGCCGGTAAATCGACTCTTTTTCGTGCTTTAACGAAAGCCCACGTCCTCGTCAAAGACCAAATGTTCGCGACTCTCGACCCCACCATGCGCGCGATCCATGATAGCCACCCGACACAAAAAATTATCTTAACCGACACAGTCGGATTTATCTCGCACCTGCCAACCCACCTGATTGCTGCCTTCGAAGCAACCTTAGAAGATGTCAAACGTGCCGACATTATCGTGCATGTGCGTGACTGCACCGCTGGTGCCCATCAGCGTATTGCTGTGGAACAGGTGCTTACCTCTATGGGATTGGAAGAAACCATGAGCAACCCGTTACGCTATATCGAGGTGCTCAATAAAATCGACCTTGTGCCTGCGTCTCTGGCACGCACCATCGAACAAGAATGTAACGGCTACGCCCATAGACGCCCCGTCCTCAGCCTATCGGCTTTAGACCCTGACGCCTGCCAAAAGCTCTATCGTCACTTGTCAGCCATGCTGGCGACACGCCACCGACGTTACCGAGTAACGATGAAGTCCTATCACGCCCCCGCTGCATCATGGCTTTATAAGCACGCCCACCACGTGACGCACCAGCAAGAAGGCGAGGGTGCATCTTTTACCTTGCATCTGAGCCCTGCCGACAAACAGCGTTTCTGTAAGCTTTTTCCCGACCTCAGGATGAGTCGCGACGTAGCAACGTAATGAGACTAGACGTATCGCTGGCACTGTGTCCGTTCTGTTGCAGCTCTTGGTAACAGGCATGCAAAAAGCGAGTCAAGGGAAGGGGACACCCACAGCGTTGCGATTCGTCAAGGCAATACTGCAAGTCTTTCACCATCCAGTCTACCTTGAATCCGAAATCGAAGGAGCGTTGTGCCATTGTCTCGTGGCGGTTGCTCATCTGCCACGATGCCGCCGCGCCCTGTGCGACAACATCGAAGACTCGTTTGTGGTCGACTCCAGCAGCTTCAGCGAAGGCGATACCTTCACTTAAACCTTGTAAGACACCCGCCACACAGATTTGATTGACCATTTTAGCCAACTGCCCGCTACCACTCGCGCCAATATGACTGATACGACTCGCATACGCCTGCATGATAGGCACCGCCCGGGCATAAGCCTGTTCCTCGCCCCCCACCATAATAGCGAGTTTGCCATCGATAGCCCCTTTTTCGCCGCCAGAAAGCGGTGCATCCAAAAAAGCAACGCCACGTTGGTGAGCTTGCTCGTAGACACGGCGCGCCAACTGAGCTGAGGTTGTGGTGTGGTCGATAAGTAGACCTCCTTTTTCCATAGAAGCAAGCACCCCGTGCTCGCCCAACAGCACGTCGGCAACATCGTCATCGTTACCGAGACAACAGAACACCGCGGCACAGTCTTGCACGCATGCTTGCGGTGTTTCGGCTCTTTCAACGTTATGCGTGCGATAGCTTTCCAGCCACGCTTCTGCTCTGTCAGCGGTGCGGTTATAGACAACAACCGGATAGCCTTTTGCCGCCAGATGACCCGCCATAGGAAAACCCATACGCCCCAACCCCATAAAAGCAATACGTAACGACATGATTGTGTCTCCGTCAGGTTACAACAGAATTTGCACTGATACGCCAACCACGTTACACTGAAATAGGGGACGCAACAACTGCAACACGATGACCTTGCTACCAGACGAGCCGCCACCCATCGTCAACGAAGGCTACGAAGGACAGCCTTTTGTCGTTGACCTCGATGTTTACACAGGGCCCATAGAGGCTTTGCTGAATCTTGCTCGAGAAAAAAAGCTCGATGTCCTGCACGTTCCCATGACTGTGCTGGCAGACCAGTATTTATCGTTCATTCGAGAACGCAAACGCCTTAATTTGACCATTGCCAGCGATTATCTTTTGATGGCAGCATGGCTTACGTGGCTGAAATCTCGTTTGCTTCTGCCGAAAGAAGAACAAGAAAAAGACCCGCTACCTGCCTATCAACAAGAAGAGATTTTACGCCAGCGCCTACACCATTATGCCGTGATTCAAGAGCGGGCGCGTCTTATTGCCCATTTACCACAAAAAGGACACGACTTCTTTGCTCGCGGCACCTATGGTCTCGTGGATGAGACAACGGACGACACCAGCGGCTTAACCGCATCGCTCATCGATATAAGCCTCTATGACCTGTTAGCAGCCTACCGCCGCAATATAACACAAGCCGACAAAGGACAACCCTTGACCATAACCATGCCCCGCTATACCGTCCATGATGCCTGCAAGGACATCCGCACCTATATGACGCGGCAACGAGGAGAAAAAAAAATGAGCGCGCTTTTGCCCCAACTGGCTATCGATGATAGTGTCTCTGTGAAAATGCGTATCATCATCCTGTTTAATGCCTGTCTCGAACTCAGCAGGCAGGGCGTTCTATCGATTCAGCAAACAGATGACTTAAACGACATCACGATTAAACACGCTTGAGCCATGACGACCCAGTTTTCTCCCCTACAGAAGTTAGAAGCGATTCTTTTTGCCAACGACACGCCGATTGCCGAATCCACGTTGCAACAATGGCTCGGCAGCGCGGATGTCCGCAAACTCCTCGCAACCCTAGAAGAACACTACAAAGACCGCGGTATCCGTCTGGTGTGCGTCGAAGGCAATAAGTGGGCGATGCGCACGCCAACAGAACTGTCTTGTTCCTTGACGGCTCTACGCAAGCCCAAACGTGGACTATCAAAGGCAGCCCTTGAGACTCTGGCTATCTGTGCCTATCACCAACCGGTGACTCGGCACGATATCGAAGCCATCCGCGGCACCCGCGTCGCACCCCATACCTTAGAGCTGCTGATGAAGCTCGGCTGGATGACCGCAAAAGGACGACGCAATACCCCCGGTCGTCCTCTGATGTTCGTCACCACAACGTCCTTTCTCGACCACTTTGGTCTGGGCTCACCAAGAGATTTACCCGGCTTCGATGAGTTAGCAACGTTGATGTCCCTATCGCATCAACCTGCTGATGACAACGAGCTTCCGTTTGAGGCCCAAGCTCCCGTCGCCGACCCGACTCCCCCCCCCTCCTCGCCCCCCTCCCCCCCCTCAAAGGAGACCCCGTCATGAGCATTGGACCCTGGCAGATTATTCTTATTCTTGGCTTGATTTTTTTACTTTTTGGTGCGCGCCGTCTGCCCCAGATTATGCGTGACCTGGCAACAGGCATCCGTAGCTTCCGAGAAGGATTGAACGACAGTGGCGACTCAGAAGAAAAAAAGCCGCCACGCAAAGTCACCAAAAAGAAGTAAGAGGGCACCATGTTCGATATTGGCGGATGGGAGCTGTTGCTGATTGCTATTATTGCTCTTATCAGCGTTCCTGCTAAGGATTTTCCTTCGCTGGTCGCCTCGACGGCGCGTGCCTTTGGTCGTCTGCGTTACACCATCGATAACTGGCAGCAACAAATCAATTTTGCCATAGAAAACGAAGAGCACGTCCAAGCCGAAACCAAGAAACAGGCGAAAACCCAGCCGAAAACCCCGTATAAGCCTCGAAACAATGACAAAAAAGCACGACCATGAGGCACGCCAGATTCATCAGCCCCTTACGGGCCATGTGCGCGAATTAAAAGTGCGTCTTGTGCGGGGGCTGGTTGTTTTTGTGGCGTGCTTTGCCGTTTGTTTTGTCTATGCTGACGCCCTTTATCAGTTTCTCGCTGCCCCCCTCGATGATGCTTTGAGTCGTGCTGACATCAAACCCGGCATGATTTTTACGGCACTGCCCGAAGTGTTTTTGACTCACGTCAAAAGCGCGTTTTTTGCCGCGCTGATTCTATCTTTCCCGGTATGGATGAACCAGCTGTGGCTTTTCATTGCCCCGGGGCTCTATCAACGAGAAAGAAAAGCCTTTCTGCCGTTCTTGTGGCTGACGCCGTTTCTGTTTCTCGGCGGTGTCATGTTTGCCTATACAGTCGTGTTGCCCCTAGCATGGGCGTTCTTCATCGACTTCCAGAGTCCCGTAAGCGATGGAACGCTGCCCATACGGCTGGAAGCCAAAGTCAACGAGTACCTCAGTCTGACGATGACGTTGCTCTTTGCTTTTGGCTGTGCCTTCTTGTTGCCCGTGTTGCTGGCGTTGTGTGCGCGCGCAGGCTTCATCGATGCTGCGTGGCTACGACAAAAAAGACGCTACGCCATCATCGTTGCCTTTATCGCTGCGGCGGTGCTGACGCCGCCCGATATTATCAGTCAAATACTTCTTGCCATCCCTCTGCTGGTTCTTTACGAAATATCTATCCTGATTATTAGCCCTTGGCGGTCTCGTCGAGGATAGCCAGCAGACGACAACGATGCTCGACCTCCAGTGGATTCGCGATCACCCGCAAGACTACGACAAGGCTCTTGCTCGCCGTGACCCGTCTTTGTGCCAGCAGGTGGGCTCGCACGTTCTCCTTCCCCTCGACAAAGAGCATCGTGCCTTGTTGCATAAACAGCAGGGAGCCCAAAATGAACGCAAGACCCTGTCGAGCCAGATTGGTGTCGCCAAACAAGCGGGCAAAACGCCGCCAGCGGAACTGCTTGCTCGCATCGATGCAATTAAAACGTTGCTTGCCGAAAGCGAAAAACAAGCACAACAGCTGCAAGACCAGCTGCACCAGTTGATGTTGACGATACCCAATGTTCTTGCGGATGATGTGCCAACAGGACGTGATGAGCATGACAATGTCGTCATACGAGAGGAGGGCACGTTGCCTTCCTTTGATTTTACGCCGATTGATCATGCTGAGCTTGGTGAAGCCCTTGCCCGTGGCATCGATAGCCAAAAAGGCGCGCAGCTGGCAGGGAGCCGTTTTACGTGGCTACAAGGCTCTGTCGCGCACCTACATCGGGCTCTGGGACAATTCATGCTTGACCTGCATACGCAACAGCACGGCTATCAAGAAGTCATCCCGCCCTTTATCGTCAATGACGCGGTGATGCAGGGCACGGGGCAACTGCCTAAATTCAGAGAGGAGCTCTATCGCTTAGACAATGGTCAGTGGCTTATTCCAACGGCAGAGGTGCCACTGACCAACTATGCCCACAACGCTGTTGTTACGGACAAGATTCTGCCGTTGCGTCTAACCTCCTTGACTCCGTGTTTTCGCTCTGAGGCGGGTGCGGCGGGGCGAGACACCCGCGGCATGCTACGGCAACACCAATTCGACAAGGTAGAACTCGTGTCTATCGTCCATCCCCAAAACAGCCAAGACGAATGGCAACGCATGACCGCTTGTGCCGAAGAAGTGCTCCGACAACTCGGACTGGCATGGCGAGTCGTCCTGTTGTGTGCAGGAGACACAGGATTCGCCGCGACCAAAACCTACGATATCGAAGTGTGGCTACCCGCCCAGCAGTGCTATCGAGAAATCTCTAGCTGTTCCTTGTGCCTCGACTTTCAGGCGCGGCGCATGAAAACACGCTTTAAGGATACGGCATCGACAAAAAATCTCTACGTCCATACGCTCAATGGTTCAGGGGTCGCGGTGGGACGAGCCTTGATTGCCGTCATGGAAAACTATCAGCGCAAAGACGGCAGTATCGAGATACCCTCGGTGCTCCAGCCCTACATGAACGGCAAGAAGACACTTACACCAACCCTTACACCATAAGACTATGCGCCCGCTTATTGTTGCCAACTGGAAGATGCACAAAAACCGCGCCCAAGCCATCGAGTGGGTGTGCCAGCTCACGCATTTACACAAGCAACAACCGACCGCTGCTCGTATGGTGTTATGCCCGCCTTTTGCGTTGCTCGAGATTTTGCGTCCGTTTTGCGATGAGACCATCGCCCTGGGCGGACAGGATTGTCACCCAGAGGAAGAGGGGGCTTATACCGGCGATACCAGTGCGATGTTACTGGCGGACTTGGATTGTCGCTTTGTCGTGCTGGGACATAGCGAACGGCGCGCCGCTCACCACGAAAACAACGAACAGGTGGCTCGCAAAGCACAGCAAGCACAAAAACAGGGCTTATGCCCGATTATCTGTATCGGCGAAACACGCAAACAAAGAGACAGCGGACATGCCCTCGATGCCCTCAAACAACAAGCACAGGAATCGACTCACGGCATCTCTGGTAACTACGTCATGGCTTACGAGCCCATTTGGGCTATCGGCAGTGGCACAACGCCACAACCACAAGACATCGATGACGTAGCACAAGCCGTCAACGCACACCTGAACCATCAACCAGCGACTTTTTTGTATGGCGGGTCGGTCACAGACAAAAATGCTCGTGATTTTGTCGCCTCCGGCATCTATCGCGGCTTGCTGGTGGGCGGACAATCCCTCGATGCACAGCGTTTTTACGCCATTGCCCAAGCCTGCTGTAACCCATAAATTTTTCTTGACTCCGCTTTATTTAGGTTGTAATACTTTAAGTATTAAACTTTATCTTTTACAGACAGGAGTCATCATGTTTTTTACTGTTTATTCTACTTCTTTTGGTGCGTGGCGTTGGGACTTGCACGATAAAGACCGCGAAATGATTGCCCATAAGGAGGGCTATACAAGCGAGCAAGCGTGTCGGGGTGCTGTTCAACTGGTGCAGGATACCCATGACGGCACAATTATTCGTGCGAGAGAAACGAGCGTCTATTTTTTCGTTTATGAAGAGGCAGGGAAGTGGCAGTGGGACTTGAAAAACGCTAATCGCGCTATTGTTGCCCGTGGCGAGGGGTATACGGATAAGCAAGACTGCTTTGATGCTATTAAATTCGTGAAGTACACCAGTTACAAAACACCTCTTCGTGAAAGTGGCAAAAAAAAGACGGGGACAGAGGGAGCGGGCTTGTATTTTGACCTGTATCAAGATTCAGATAAAAAGTGGCGCTGGAAACTTATGTCGGATCAAGGTAAAGCCATTGCCAATAGCAAATGGGGGTATAAAGATAAGGAGCACTGCTTGCAAATTCTTGACTTAGTGACCGATGCCAATCAAAGTGCGCCTGTTCATGAGGATGAAAGCCACGCACGGGGTCTTCAATCGTTGATAAGCGGCGATAAAAAAGCATCTGCTCCTGGAACGTTTTTTGATGTTTATCCTAAAATTTCGGGTAAGTGGTGTTGGGATTTAATAGATGAAAAGAGCAACACCGTCATCGTCCATAGCGAGGGCTATGCCAGCAAGAGAAACTGCTTGCTTACACTTGACTTAATCATGAGTGCCGATAACAAAACACCTGTTTATGATAGCCCTCTTGATGACCCAACCATTGATACCCAACTGAGTGGTGGCTCGACCCAACTTGTTCGTGGTTTACTTGCTGATAGCCTTCCTGCGGCTGCGGGTAGCCCACTTGCTGGTGACCTTATTGCTACCCAACTGAGAGGTGGCTCGACCCAACCTGTTCGTGGCTTACTTGCTGATAGCCTGCCTGGTGGTGGACCGCCTGATGCTCCTCCCCTTGTTGGAAGCCCACGTATTGGTGAGAGGTTCAAGCCACCCACGAATAAAGGCAAAAATAACTGATTGTATGCTGGCTTGATGGGCGCGCTTTTTTGTGTGTGCGCGCAATTGTTTCACGGGAAACAATTGCTCTTTTCATTTATTGCCTTGCTTTGCTTTTTTTATTGGCTTATTTATACCGTAGGTGCGGGGGTATGAGGCTTAAAAGAGAGCGGACGCCATGCAGTTATTAGATAAAGAGTTCATGAAACGGGCAACCCCTGAGGATGTCAAAAAGCGTCTCGATGCTGGAGAAGATGTCAATGCACGCGATGAGTACGATGCGACACCCTTGCATTATGCTGTGTTATTCAACAAAAATCTTTCCGTGATTGATGTATTGGTTCAAGCGGGGGCAGACGTCAACGCAACGTGCAGTGTTGATATCAAAGATGGCGTATCCGACAAGCTGGAGGAAATACGTTCATTCCAGAAAAAACAAATGACGGGCAAACAGCTCTCGACTTGATTGTAAAAAACGAAGCCCTAGAAGACACACACGTTCGCTGGACACTGAACGATTTATCCTATAAAGCGTAATGTAGCGGGGCAAGCTCACCGCCGCGTTGCGACAAACAATTGACCCTTGACGAGAAATCTTGTTATTATGCCATCATGTCTACGACCCTTCTTATCATTCATCTGATTGTTGCCTCGGCTTTGGTTGGCATTATTTTGCTTCAGCGTTCCGAGGGCGGCGGTCTTGGCATTGGCGGCGGCGGCGATTTTATGTCTCGGCGCGGCAGCGGCAACTTTTTGACCCGCACAACAGCCGTTCTGGCAGCCATATTTATGGGCCTCAGCATGATTTTGACGTTGACGTCGCAATCGCGCATCGATACGCCTTCGATTATCGATGTCGAGGATGATGATGGCTTCGATGGTCTGCCTCTTATTCCTCTTGAGGGCGATTCGTTGCCCCCCCTTCCACCTATAGGTGACCCCTGAATCATCCGTCTCGACCCGTTGAGTCTACGCGCTATATTTTTGTGACCGGGGGCGTTGTTTCATCTCTCGGCAAGGGTGTGTGTGCCGCGGCGATTGGGGCTCTCCTGCAGGCAGGCGGCGCCAAAATTACCCTCCGTAAGCTCGACCCCTATTTGAACATCGACCCCGGCACCATGAGCCCGATACAGCATGGCGAAGTCTTTATTACCGATGATGGCGCAGAAACAGACCTCGACCTCGGCCATTACGAGCGATTCACCGGCATATCCTTCAGCAAAAAAGACAACATCACCGCAGGGCAAGTTTACGCCCAGCTGCTCGAAAAAGAGCGGCGAGGCGACTATCTCGGTGCCACCGTGCAAGTCATCCCCCACGTCACCGACAGAATCAAAGAATTCATCACACGAGACCACGAAACCTACGACTTTATTATCTGTGAGATTGGCGGCACCGTCGGCGACATCGAAAGTTTGCCCTTTCTCGAAGCCATCCGTCAGTTACGCAACGAGAAGGGGCATGACGCGACCCTTTTTATTCACTTGACGCTGTTGCCTTGGCTCGATGCGGCGGGTGAACTCAAGACCAAGCCGACACAACATTCCGTCAAAGACCTACAGAGTGTCGGTATTCAGCCCGATATTCTTCTCTGCCGTATCGATAAAGAGCAACAACTCAGCGATGAAGCCCGCCAAAAGATAGCCTTGTTTTGTAACATTCCCGCCCACCACGTCATCGCTGCCCAAGACATGAAGAGCATCTACGATGTGCCCCTCAGCTATAACGAGCAAGGGCTCAACACGGTCATCGGCAAGCGTCTCGGCTGGCAGACAAAAAAAGCCATAGACTTGAAGCCTTGGCAAGCCTTACACCGTCGGTTGCATTATCCCGAAAAAAACGTCTCTATTGCGGTTATTGGTAAGTACACGCACCTCGTAGACTCGTATAAGTCGCTGGCGGAAGCCTTGACCCATGGTGCTTGTGCGATGAACAGTGCGGTGGACATTAAATGGGTTGATGCCGAAAACATCGAAACCAGCACGGAACATGCGTCCTTCTTCGATGGTATCAGTGGCATCCTCGTCCCCGGCGGTTTTGGCGAACGCGGCACACAAGGAAAAATGATTGCCGCACGTTATGCCCGTGAGCACGCTATTCCCTATCTCGGTATCTGCTTCGGCATGCAAATGGCGGTGGTGGAATTCGCCCAGAACGTAGCAAAAATCCCCAATGCTGGCTCGAGCGAATTGGAAACATGCACAAATCCCGTCATTGGCTTGCTTAACGAGTGGACAGATAGCCAAGGCAAAGCCATCAAAGCCCACAAAAATGGGCAGATGGGCGGCACTATGCGTCTGGGCGCGTATCCCTGCCGCCTCAGCAAAGACAGCCAAGCTTATCGAATCTACGGACAAGAGGCTATCAGTGAACGCCACCGTCACCGCTATGAAGTCAACATCCGCTATCAACAGCAGTTACAAGGAGCAGGCATGATTATGTCGGGCTTGTCGCCAGACGGGCAGTTGCCCGAAATTGTTGAGGTGCCATCTCATCCGTGGTTCATTGGCGTGCAGTTTCATCCCGAGATTAAATCTCGTCCGCTTGACCCGCATCCGCTCTTCGTTGACTATATCCGTGCCTGTTTAGACCATAGCCTGTTACTTTGAGATGACTGCTCGTTCTCCTTGGCATATCCCCGCGCACAAGCAACGCACCGTCACCCTGAACAAAAAGGTGCGTCTGAACAATCAAGAGCCGTTGGCTTTTATTGGTGGCCCCTGCGCGCTGGAAAGCCTCGACCACGCCCGTATGCTCGCAGACGAACTCTGTCGGCTGACGGATAAACACAACGTAGGCTTTATCTTCAAAGGCTCTTTCGATAAAGCCAATCGCTCAAAAAGCACGTCCCCACGCGGCATCGGCATAGACGAGGGCTTAAAGATTCTCGCTGCCATTCGACAAGAATACGGCTGTCCCGTCCTCACTGATGTTCACGAAGCCGCGCAGTGTGTTCCTGTGGCACAAGCCGTCGATATTCTGCAAATTCCAGCCTTTCTTTGTCGTCAAACCGACCTTCTTCACGCTGCCGCCGCCACAAAAAAAGCAATTAACATCAAAAAAGGGCAGTTCATGGCACCTTGGGATATCGCCCACGTCATCGACAAAGTCGCTCAACAAGGTAACAGCACCATTCTTATCACCGAGCGAGGCAGTAGTTTCGGCTATAATACGTTGGTGAATGATATGCGCGCATTGCCTTTTATGGTGCGGATGGGCTATCCTGTCGTCTTTGATGCGACACATTCGGTTCAGAGCCCAGGCGGAAGACAAGGCGAAGGACAAAGCGGCGGCGAAAGAGACGCCATCGAACCTTTGGCTCGAGCCGCCGTTGCCGTCGGCGTTGCCTGCCTGTTTGCCGAAGTCCACCAAGACCCAGACAACGCACCCTCCGACGGCGCCAATATGCTTAACCTCAAAACAATCGATACCCTCTTAGCCCACGTAACCGCCATTGATTCTCTTGTTAAAAAGGATTTGTCATGTATCAAGTAATTACCCACCTGCGTGCCCGTGAAATTCTCGATAGCCGCGGCACGCCCACCATCGAAGTCGATGTAACCCTCGACAACGGCGTCATCGGACGTGCTGCCGTGCCTTCGGGCGCATCCACAGGACGCTATGAAGCCCACGAAAAGCGCGACGGCAACGTCAAACGCTATTTCGGCAAGGGCGTTCTCAAAGCCATCGATGCCGTTCACACCACCCTTGCCGATGCCCTCGAAGGACACAACGTCTACGAGCAACAAAACATCGATACCATTATGTGCCAGCTGGATGGCACCCCCGAAAAAAAGAGCCTCGGTGCCAACGCGTTACTCGCGGTGTCGCTCGCCTGCCTGAAAGCCGCCGCAACCAACAGCGGTGTGCCCCTCTATCGCCACATCGGGGGCAACACCGCACATCGACTGCCTGTTCCCCTCGTCAATGTGATGAACGGCGGCGCACACGCCAATAATGCCCTCGATATACAAGAATTCATGCTCGTGCCATGGGGAGCAGACACCTTCAGCGAAGCCCTACGCTGGTCAGCAGAGTGCTTTCACGCCCTCAAGAGCCTCCTACAAGACAAAGGATTCTCTACCGCTGTCGGCGACGAAGGCGGATTCGCACCCCCCCTCAAAGACACCACGCAAGCCCTCGATATGCTCTGCCAAGCCATCGAAAAAACAAGCCGAAAAGTCGGCACAGATATCGCCTTTGCCCTCGATGTCGCCGCCAACGAACTCTATCACAACAAAACCTACACCATCGACCAACAAACCTACACCAGCGATGCCCTCATCGATTGGTATCAGCAGCTACGCAAAAAATACCCCATCGTCTCTATCGAAGACGGCTTACAAGAAGATGACCTCTCAGGCTGGCAGAACGCCCAACGCATCCTCGGTAGCCACGTCCAACTGGTCGGCGATGACCTGTTCGTCACCAACCCGCAGCGTCTGCGCCAAGGCATCGCTGAGGGCTGGGCGAATGCTCTGCTGGTTAAAATTAACCAGATTGGCACGTTGACACAAACGGCAGAAGCCATACGCCTCGCGCAAGATGCCCAAATGGGACGTATCATGTCACATCGCTCAGGAGAAACCGAAGACACCAGCATCGCCGACCTCGCGGTTGGCTTTAACTGCCCGCAAATCAAAATTGGCTCGACCGCCCGCTCAGAGCGTCTCGCTAAGTATAATCAGCTGCTCCGTATCGAAGAGCAACTGGGAGCAAGCGCGCTGTATGACGGCAAAAAAGCCTTTCCCCACACCACACAACCCCTTGCAAAACCGTCGTAACGTCCTTATATCCGTATACCGGTTCTTGTTTTGGTAGGATACGCATGCCCGATACGTACTCGCCCCCGCTATCCCCGCCGCTCGCTTCTGAGTCCCTTGCTCCTGCGAGTCCGCCCCCTGCGGATTTAGAAGACGCGATACACGACCTGCGCACACAACGCAAAGCCGTCATTCTCGCACATTACTATCAAGACGAAGACATCCAAGATATTGCCGATTTTGTCGGTGATTCTCTTGACCTGTCCCGTAAGGCAGCATCAACCGATGCCGAGACCATTGTTTTTTGTGGTGTGCGTTTTATGGCGGAAGTCGCCAAGATTCTGTCGCCCGACAAGAACGTGATTATTCCCGACGCCAAAGCCGGCTGCTCGCTGGAAGACTCCTGTCCGCCCGCCAAGTTCAAAGCCTTTCGACAGCAACACCCCGACCACGTGGCTATCACGTATATTAACTGCTCTGCCGATGTCAAAGCCCTGTCGGACATTATCGTCACGTCGAGCAATGCGTTGCGTATCATCGAGCAAATCCCTGCGGACAAGCCGATTCTGTTTGCGCCCGACCGCCACCTGGGTGCCTATCTCAAACGCCAAAGCGGTCGAGACAACATGATTCTGTGGCCCGGCACCTGCGTCGTCCACGAGCAATTCTCAGAGCGCGAGATGATTAAAATAAAGCACCGCCACCCGAAAGCCCTCATTTCCGCCCACCCCGAATGTCCCGAGCATCTGTTGCGGCACGCCGATCATATTGGCTCCACTTCAGCGATGCTGAATTTTGTCCGCACCTCCCATGCCGATGAATTCATCATTGCCACGGAAACCCATATCATCCACCAGATGAAAAAAGCCGCCCCCCATAAGACGTTTTATACCGCCCCCGGCGTTGATGGCTCGTGTAATTGTGCTCGTTGCCCCTATATGGCTCTTAACAGCATGGAGAAGCTGTATCGCGCCCTTGCCACCATGCAGCCCGCGATTACCCTCGATGCCGAATTGCGCCGCGCCGCACACAAACCCCTGATGCGCATGCTCGATATGTCGCCGCCCGCCAGCTAGGGCGAGTGCTGTATGCCATCCCTAACTCCCCTTGAACGCACCGAAGCCACCCAGCTCATCGCCCGCGCCCTCTCAGAAGACAATGCCAACAACGATACCACCAGCCAACACGCTCTTACCCCCGACCCCCAGCAACAAGGCACGTTAACCCTCGTCGCCAAACAAAACATGGTGGTGGCGGGCTTGCCCCTCGTCCCCCTCGTGTTTCCCCCCCCATGTCAACCCACGTTACAGCAACAAGACGGCACACTCATCGCCACCGGCACAACCCTCGCGACCATCAACGGCACAACGCAGACGCTACTGGCACGAGAACGCAGCTGCCTCAATAGCTTACAAATCCTCAGCGGTATCGCAACCCTCACCCGCACCTACAGCGACAAACTACGCAACCACAAAACACGTATACTCGATACCCGCAAAACCATCCCCGCCCTGCGTCACCTCAGTAAATACGCCACCCGACTGGGCGGTGCGCAGAATCACCGCACCAGCCTCCACAACACCCTTTTTATCAAAGACAATCACTGGACGGCTTGTGCGGGCAATCTCGCTACTATCCTATCCGCCATGCGCAAAAACCTTGACCCCGCGCTCTTGTCGACCTTGATTGTCGAATGTGATAGTCTAACACGGGTGCAAACCGCCCTAGACCACAACGTACCTCATATTTTGCTCGATAATATGTCCCTTGCTGATATGCGCCAAGCCGTCCAACTCATCGATAACCGCGCCACCATCGAGGCGTCCGGCAACATCACCCTCGATACCATCGAAGACGTCGCCCGTTGCGGTGTCGATTATGTCTCTGTCGGAGC
This sequence comes from Alphaproteobacteria bacterium GM202ARS2, assembly GCA_014323835.1. Lineage (GTDB taxonomy): Bacteria > Pseudomonadota > Alphaproteobacteria > GM7ARS4 > GM7ARS4 > GM202ARS2. The sequence continues at coordinate 58,888 of JACONH010000001.1, read as the reverse complement.
CCTAACGCTATCAGCCCCCGCCGCCGATATCAGCGCCCGTTTGACAACAACGTAACCCCCCCCGCCCCCCCCGCCCGCCACAAATTATTATGCCTCCCTTATCCTCCCTTACGACTTTTCTCTTCGGCAGTGCGGTTGGCATGACCCTTGGCGTTGTCACCGCCACGTTGGTCTTTTTCTTTTTTTCCCCCGCTGACGACTCGTCTGACTCATTTGCCCCGCCACCTGTGCCGCCTTTTATGCGTTGGCTTGACGAGGTGCGGGCGGACGCACGCACGCACGGCATCCGTGAGGCAACCCTGACGCAAGCCTTAGCCGACATTCACGCGCCCAATGCTGCGATTCTCAAAGCCTATAACAATCAGCCCGAATATACGTTGACGCTGGCAACCTATCTTAAGCGTGTGGTTGACCCCCAGCGTATTGCCGAGGGTAAGCGTCTTGCCAAGAAGCATGCGCCACTGCTGCAAGCCCTCGAAGAGCGTTTTTCCGTGCCGCGCCACGTTTTGCTTGCTTTTTGGGGCGCGGAAAGCGACTTCGGCAGCTATCAAGGACGACACGCCATCGTTCCCGCCCTTATCAGCCTCGCTTATGGTAGCCGCCGCCAACAATTTTACCGCAAGCAACTCATCGAGTCCCTGAAAATCATCGATGCCGGCCATGCCTCTATGGAGGGCATGAAAGGCTCGTGGGCAGGCGCCATGGGACAGGTGCAATTCATTCCCTCCACCTATAACGCCTATGCCATCGACTACGACCAAGACGGCGACAAAGATATCTGGCAAGACATCGGCGACGCCCTGGCATCCGCCGCCAACTTGCTACGGCAACTCGGCTGGCGCGACAACGAATCGTGGGGAAAGGAAGTCATCCTACCCGATAAGTTCAAGAAAGCATGGGCAGGGCGACAGCCCGACAAGTGGCGCACCATCGAGCAATGGCACAAATTGGGTGTCCGCCCCAAACAGCCCAACGGACAAACACAAGACACGACCACCGATACGCTCCCTGCTAGCCAACAAAAAGCCGCGATTATCCTACCGGAGCGCAAAAGTCGCCGTGCCTTCATGGTGTACGCCAACTTCAACACGATTCTGTTGTGGAACCGCTCCGATTACTTCGGTATCGCTATCGGTATGCTCTCGGACAGTTTCCAGCCCTGATATGCGCGTTCTTCTTGCAATCATCATCGTTGTAAGCAGTGGCTGTGCGCTGGTGCCATCCGGCGAGTCACCACCGCCATTTCAACCGCGCCCCATCTATAAGGTCGGCAACCCCTACGTCATTGACGGCAAACGCTATGTGCCAAAAATCGATTACCAATACGATGAAACCGGTATTGCCTCGTGGTATGGCGATGAGTTTGCCGACAAGCCAACGGCAAATGGCGAGATTTTCGACCCCGAACAGCTGACCGCCGCCCACAAGACTCTGCCGATGCCCAGTTACGTGCGTGTGACCAATCTGAGCAACAAACGCACCATTGTGTTGCGGGTCAACGACAGAGGCCCCTTTATCGGCGAGCGTATCATCGACCTGTCGCGGCGGGCGGCACGAGAACTGGGCTTTCTCGAACAAGGCAAAACCCTCGTGCGGGTGCAAATCCTCAGACGCAAAAGCCTAGAAGCCGCCGCCCGCGCTGGCAATAAATTAGCAGAAAAAATGCTGAACGTAGAGCCAAGCCCTTATGAACCCAACCCAGACGAGCCATCCGTTGCGGGTCGTCACTACGTCCAAATTGCTGCCTATCGTAGCCGTAGGCAAGCCGAACACCTGATTGATACCCGTATCAGCACGCCCGACGTCATCATCGAAGAAACCGAAAACACGCACGGCACACGTTTCTATCGGGTGCGTCTAGGCCCCTTTACGACTCGCGAACAGGCACAAACCATCCTGAATCAAGCCAACCGACAAGGCTTCAACGATGCCTTTATTGTTGATTCGAAATAATAATACTTAAAGTGTGTTGTTCTCTATGCCGTCTCCCCCGTTCATTACTTTCGAAGGCTTGGATAATAGTGGCAAGACCACACAGATGAGTCGTATCGTTGCGTGGCTACGTGAGCGGGGCACCGATGTGGTGGCGACCCGTGAGCCGGGGGGCAGTCCACAGGCGGAACAGCTGCGTCATTTGCTGGTATCGCCGTCGCAGGGCTGGCATCCTTTGAGTGCGTTGCTTTTGTTTAGTGCGGCGCGCAACGAGCACCTGCATGCCGTCATCAAGCCCGCCCTTGAGAAAGGGGCGTGGGTGCTATGCGACCGCTTCATCGACTCGACCTATGCCTATCAAGGCGCGGGCGAGGGCATCGCAAAAGCCCCCATCGATGCTGTCTCGCAAGCGGTTGTCGGCACCATGATGCCGACCCGCACGTTTATTTTCGATATGCCTGCCGAACACGTCTTTTCTCGTCCACAAGAAAAGGCGGAAGCCCGCTACGAAACAGCAAAAGACCTGTCCTTTTTCCAACGGGTGCGAGAAGGGCTTCTTGCCCGCGCCGCCCAAGACAAACAACGTTGCGTCATCATCGACGCAACCCAGCCCATCGATACCATCACCCAAGACATCCAAACCTCCCTTAAAGATTATCTGTCATGACGACTTTTACACCCCCCGTTGTTTATGGTCAGCGTTCCTGTGAAACGGACTTTCGCCGCGCCTGCGATAGCCAGCAACGACACCATAGTTGGTTGCTCTATGGGCCCCGTGGACTGGGCAAAACCGCCCTGGCTTACAAAATGGCTGCCTTCGTCTTACAAACGTCGCCCGCCAGCCCCGCCCCACCAGACACTTTGCCTGAACTCGACCCAACGCAACCCACCATCAAACGTATCTTGGCAGGGAGCCACCACCACTTCCTTGCGGTAACCCCAACCGTCGGCAAAGGAGCAAAAACCGCATCCATTTCCATCGAGTCTATCCGCCAGATTCACGATTTTCTTAACCTCACCGCGCTACAGGGTCACACCAAAGTCGTTGTGATTGACCCCTTCGATGCGGTTGTGCCTGCTGGTGGGCATGCTCTGCTTAAGATTATCGAAGAGCCACCGCCCCATTCCCTGTTTATTCTAACGGCACACAGCATCAACACAGTGCCGCCAACCATTCGCTCTCGTTGTCGCTTGCAACGCCTCGTTCCCCTCAGCTTTGACGATTTCAGCACGTTCCTTAAGACTCAAGACCTACCCACAACCATCAACGAACAGGAACTCTATCAGCTCAGCGGCGGCGTGCCCGGACGAGCCCTGCTATGGCTCAATCAACAAGAAGAGACGTTTGTTGTGCCTCTACAGAATATCCTTAAGAACCTAACAAATTCAATGCCTATTCCCCACGACCCCCTGCTACGTCTGGCAACCATCATCGACAAAGATGCCCGTGCTGACACCAGCCAAAACTTATGGCTGTTGTTCTGGGACAGAATCTTTCACTGGCTCCACCAACACATCACCACAACGCCAATACACTTTCACCACCCGATTTTTGCCACATGGAGTCGACTGCTCGCTCTCTATCAACGCAGTGAACGCCTATATTTAGCACGAGGACAAACAGTCATCTCGGTTTTCTTCCATATCCACCACGCCCTCGCACAAGGACACAACCAGAAAACGTAAAGCAAATGCCAAAATTGTTTCACGAGAAACAATTACCACAGCAAAAAAAATCGAATGTTTCACGTGAAACAATTGCCGTAACAAAAAAAACACCCCCCCGATGTTTCACGTGAAACAATTACCACCCCCCCACAGTAAAAAAAAACAATGTTTCACGTGAAACAATTACCGCAGCAAAAAAAAATAATGTTTCACGTGAAACAATTACCACAGTAAAAAAAACGATGTTTCACGTGAAACAATTCCTATTTTTTTAGGGCGTGGTCTTGATTTGTCTTTTGAACGCGCTTATATAGGGTATAGTGGTTCTCAAACGGGAGAGACGAAGGATGCAGCTACTCAATAAAGAGTTCATGAAACGGGCAACCCCTGAAGATATCAAGCACCAGCTCGATTCTGGGGCTGATGTTAACGCGCGGGATAAGCATGGCGCGACGCCGTTACATTTTGCCGTTGTGTTCAATAAGAAGCATGATGTCATCAAGGTCTTGCTCAATGCAGGAGCAGATGCCAACGCGCGCTGTAGTGCTGACTTCAATGACGGCTTCCCTGTGAAACAAATGCTGGCAATGCAGAAAAAACATGAGCGTAAAAAGTGGTGGTTCTGACTTATCGACTCTGCATTGGGCAGCCATCGATAATGATATTCCAACGATGAGAGAATTCGCTCGGATAGGGGTCGATATCAATCCCCCGCTTATTGCCCGCGTATTGTATGACTGACTCCTTTTATCTTACGACTCCGATTTACTACGTCAATGACTCGCCGCATATTGGCCATGCTTATACGAGTTTGGCGTGCGATGTGTTGGCGCGCTTTAAGCGTCTGCAAGGCACCGACGTTCTTTTTCTGACCGGCACCGATGAACACGGGCAAAAAGTCGAGAAAGCCGCAGCACAGGCTGGGTTGCCGCCCCAGCAGTTTGCCGATGACGTCTCCAAGCGGTTTCAACAGCTGATAGCGTGCTTGCAATTCAGCCCCGATGACTTTATCCGCACCACCGAGCCACGTCACAAGCATAGTGCAACCGCTCTCTGGCAGGCGTTAGAAGAGAAGGGCGACATTTACCTTGACCGCTATCAAGGCTGGTATGCCATTCGAGACGAAACCTTCGTTGCCGAAAGCGACCTCATCGTAGACACTAACGGACACAAGCGCGCCCCCAGCGGTGCCGATGTCGAGTGGGTGGAAGAAGAGAGCTACTTTTTCCGCTTGTCTCGCTGGCAAAAGCCCTTGCTGGATCACTACCGCGCCCATCCTGACGCGATTGCCCCAGCCTCTCGCCTCAACGAAGTGGTGCGTTTCATCGAATCGGGCTTAAAGGATTTATCCATATCCCGCACCACCTTCACGTGGGGGATTCCAGTGCCAAGCAACGACAAGCACGTCATGTATGTGTGGATTGATGCGCTCGCCAACTATCTGTCCGCCCTTAACTATCCCAACGGGTCGGCACAACAGAAGGCACGCTGGCCTGCCGACTTGCACGTTATTGGTAAGGATATTTTGCGTTTCCATGCGGTCTATTGGCCAGCGTTGCTGATGTCGGCAGGGCTACCCCCGCCGCGGCGTATCTTCGCCCATGGCTGGTGGACCCACGAAGGGCAAAAAATATCGAAATCCGTTGGCAACGTCATCGACCCGTTTGCTCTTGTGGATGAGTGGGGAGTCGATGCTATCCGCTATTTTCTGTTGCGAGAGGTGCCTTTTGGTATGGACGGCAACTTTTCCCGTTCCGCCCTTATCACCCGCATCAACAGCGACCTTGCCAACGGTATCGGCAACTTGAGCATGCGTGTGCTGACCCTGATTCAACGACAATGCGATGGCTCTGTGCCAGCCTGCCCGCCTGAGCAGTGGCAAGACCCCGACAAAGCCTTGCTGGCACAAGCCGACAAGCTCTATGGCGTTGTTGCGGGCTACCTCGATGACCAAGCCTTTCACTTGGCTCTCGACCATATCTGGCAGCTCATCGCCGCCAGCGACCGTTATATCGACCAACAGCAACCTTGGCGACTGAAAGACAGCGACCCCGCACGCATGAAGGTGGTGCTTTATACCCTCAGCGATGTGCTTCGCTCGATAGCCCTTGTGGGTTTAGCCTTCATGCCGCAACAGATGGACGCGCTGTGTTCGATGTTGAGCCTTGAGACAAGCCAACGTAACTTCCAACACTGGCAGAGTCGCCTTGTCAGCGGCACACCGCTACCCGCCCCGCACGTGTTGTTTCCCCGAGTCGAGCCCCCAAAGTAGACGTATGACGCGCCCCTCCTTCATCGATAGTCATTGTCATCTCGATTGGCGGTCTTTTGCCGATGAGCGTGATGCGGTCGTTGCCCGCGCGCACGAGGCGGGCGTCAACGCCATGCTGTCGATTAACACGCACCCCAAGAGTTTTGCCTCGTTGCATGGGCTTGTGCAGGCGTACCCGAATGTCTGGTGCTCGGTGGGCATCCATCCCTGTTATACGGAAGAGGAAGGCACAGACGAAGACACCCTTGCCGATACGCTGCGTGCCTGCGCGCAACACGACAAAGTCATTGCCTTCGGCGAAAGTGGCCTCGACTACAAGGAAGCCCGCGGCGATAAAGACAAACAAAAAAGGCTGTTTCGTATCCACTTACAGGTCGCCTGTCAGTGCGATTTGCCGATTATCATCCACGTCCGAGATGCTGAGGAGGATTTGATTACCCTTATCGATGATTTTCGCCGACACCATCCCGAGCTGCGGGGCGTTCTGCATTGCTTTAGTGGCAGTGCGGTGCTCGCCAAAAAGGCGGTCGAGTGGGGCTTTTTTGTATCGATGTCGGGGCTGATTACGTATAACTCGTGTCGGTTTCTTCTGCCGATTGTGCGTGAGCATGTGCCTGCCTCGCATCTTTTGCTCGAGACGGATTCGCCATTTCTTGCCCCGACCCCCAAAAGAGGCGCGCGCAATGAACCGGCGTTTCTCGTGCATACGGCAGAAAAAGTTGCCGAGCTGAAAAATATGTCTGTTGAGCAACTGGCGCGCCAGACCAGCGATAACTTTTTCCGTTTGTTCCGTAAAGCACGGGCGGATGCGGTGCTGGCACCATGAAAGTTACGCTTCTCGGTAGTGGTGCCTCTGGGGGCGTGCCTTTGATTGGGCCCGAGTGGGGGGCTTGCGACCGACATAACCGCAAAAATCATCGTAGACGTTCTTCTCTTTTGCTCGAGAGTGCAACAACGACGATTCTTATCGATGCCACACCTGATTTGCGTATGCAGCTTATCGATGCCAACATCCGCCGCATCGATGCGGTGTTATTGACGCACACCCATGCCGACCACATCAACGGCATTGATGACCTGCGAGTCGTCAATAACCACACGGCAAAGACCATTGACCTGTATGCCAGTGCGCCCGACCTTGATGCTATGCGGCAACGCTTTCCTTATTTGTTTACGTTGCCGACACAGGATAAGCACGGGCGTTTCTTTAAGCCGGGCTTGATACCGCACGAACTGACATACGGACTGCCGATAACCATTGGTGATGTGACGCTGGTGCCTTTCTGCCAAGACCACGGAGTCTGTTTGACGACCGGCTTTCGCTGCGGGGCGATGGCTTATTCGCCTGATGTTGTGCGTCTGCCGGCGGAGTCGTTGGCTTTGTTGGGGGATTTGTCGCTGTGGATTGTCGATTGCTTGCGGGTCGAGAAATCACCGACACACGCTAATTTAGAACAAGTCATTGAATGGACACAACAGCTGAAGCCGAAGCGGGTTGTTTTGACGCACATGAGCCACGAAAGTGACTATGACCAGCTGTGCAAACTCGCCCCAAAGCCGATAGAACCAGCATGGGACGGCATGGTTATTCATGTATGAATGATGGAATCTATAAAAAATGTTAATCTATTTTTATGTTTACAAACACACATAAATGCTGTATCATTACGTGCTTAGTGTTTAGCTCAGGAAAAGGAGAACAATAATGAGCATTCGTATAGGGAACTTGGAGGCAGTCAACCCGCAGGAGGTCTGGCGTGATGGTCACGCGGGCTTTGTGTCGTGGTTGGCGGAGCCTGATACGTTGGTGTCTTTGAGCGATTTTCTTGGCTTGAAGCTGGAACGTATCGATGGCGCGCAGCTCAAGCATCCCATTGTTGCTGATGTTCTCTGCCGTGTGGCAGGAGAGAAGGGCGAAGAAGAGCACATTGTCGCTATTCAGACGCGCTTGGGCGATAGTCCGCCGAATCCTCATGATGATCTAGAGCGTCTTATCCCTGATATTGACGGCATCCGCCATTTGACGTTTGTGTGGGTGGCATCACCTTTCACCGATAAGCATAGACAGGCTCTTGATAATTTGAATCTTATGACGAAGGAGGGCATTAACTTCTTTGGGGTTGAATTGGGGATGTGGCGTATTGGCAAATCTGACCCTGCGGTTTGGTTGGATGTCGTGTCGAAACCAGCGGGTTTTGCTGTGGCAACGAGCACGGCTGGTCATACTAATCCACGTGATGCGGGTAATCAGCAAGCGGCTGAGGCGACTCCGGCGGCGGTGCCGCCGAGTCCCGCGCCTGTGGCAGAGACTCCGGTGGTGGCGACAGAAGCGCCGGTGGCGGCGGCACCCGTTCAAGCTCCTGCTCCTGCTGCTGCTCCCGTTCAGCCCCAGTCCCAGCCTCAAGCCCCCGCTCAACAGGCGGCGAACACGAACACGGGTGTGCCGCATCATATACCGAGTGATTTCATTGCTTCTATTGGGCAGGCGGCGGCAGACCCTCAACAGGAGGAGCAACAGATACCGATGACACAAGAATACTGGCAGCTTTTGCGCGATCGTATCACACAGAAGGGCAGTGCGCTTTCTGTGCCGAATGCGACACCTGAGGAATGGACGAGCTATGATATTGGCTGTCATAACTTTTATTTGATTGCTGTTTTGAATTTTTCGCAGCCATCCTCTATTTCTGTTGCTTTGGTGTGTCAGGGGCCTGAGGCGCGGCGGAATTTTGGCTTGTTGCAGAAGCAAAAGGAAAAAATCGAGTGGGAGGTGGGTGTCAATCTGCAGTGGTTGGATTCGCCCGGGCGTCCATTCCCGCATGTGGTGTTGGTTAAGACGGCAGACCCCAACAATAAGGATACGTGGCAGCATCAGCACGATTGGCTTATTACCATGTTGGAGAAATTCGATGCGGCGTTCCGTCCTCGAGCCAAGATGATTGACTCGTCGTCGGCTCAATCGGGGTAGCTGTGATGTGGTCTGGTATACTTGATGGCGGGCGTAAGTTATGGTCTTCGATATTTGGCAATACGGAAAACGAGCAGGCTCGTAAGCACCAAGAGAATTTGGCAGCGGGCAAGCGGTTTGAAGCCGAGTGGCGGGCTATACAGGGGCGGACGTGGTTTGATTCGCTTGTGGACGGCATCAATCGTCTTATACGTCCTTCGCTGGTCATATCGGTGCTGGCGTTGTTCTGGCTTGTTGCGGTCGACCCGATTCAGTTTGCGGTCGTCATGCAGGGGATGAAACTTATCCCGCAGGAATTGTGGGCGGTGCTGGCAGCTATCGTGTCGTTTTATCTTGGAACACGCAATGGTGTAAAGCGCATGACGTCTGTATCACCAGACAAAGTGGAAAAAGTTGTTGCCAACATAGAACGGATACGCACTCTTAACGAAGACAAGGAGCCGCGCCGCGCAACAGCAACGCCACGAGCGAAGGGGTAATGAATCGCCCCCTACGTGCTGTCCGTGCTATCCTGCACTACAACCGCTAAAACCGCTACACAACCGTTACAACCCGCACCCCCATGCCACTTGCACCGCGCTCGTTGACTTACCATAATATATCTTATCGCGTAGTTGCATAAACAAGGAACAACACCCGTCACACACCCTCCCATAAAGCAAGAGGTCAGCAAAAAAGCAAAGAAACGCACAAAAGTAAAAAAAACAATTAATGATAGCTGATTTTTTGATTAAAACAAATACAAGAAATCTCACTGCTCGGGTGGTAGCACAATGACAGCACAAAGGTATATCGACGAGGGCAAAGCCGTGGCGGATAGCATTATCAGGTCACTACCGAACAACTTAACAGATGAGCAGTTTGGCGAGCAGTTTGCCCTTGCGTTGGCAACGACAGTGCAACACACCCGCAAAAGCAAGAGACCAGAAAAAATAGCGGTCGCTGAGCTGTCCAAGGGCGCGGGTAAAACATTGCAAAGCGTCTTAGACCAATATATCCCCGACGATTGGATTCGTAAAAGCAACGAGGTTGGCAGAATTATTGTTGGAAGAGTTGATGACCTCACCGAAGCGCGCCATCTTTTTCTGCCTAAAGATTTCTTTGACAAGATAAAAGACATTTTTGTTTACGGCGGCGATTCAATAATGACCGTCTATGACAAAATTTCTGGCGTCAATTTACACGAATTTGCCCATCGTCTAAAATTTTTGTATCCAGACATGGATATGATGTTTCAGACGATTATTCAAAAACGGATTGAAAAGGTAAAAAAATACAACAAAAAGAGACTTGGTAGCCTTTTCATTGATTCTTACTTTGCTGATTTTGATTCCAAGCAAGGTTATGCTGAAGCTTTGCCATTATCTCTTGAACGTATTTTAGGGCAACATTGTGACTATTTGCGTCACCGACCTGAATTGGAAGGTCCCGTGTGGGGACAAAAGGAATTCCTTGAAAAAGACACCGAGCTAGCGTATCTTGTTATTGGGGTTTTGTTCGGGTGGAAGTGATGAGCGGAGTCCAACCAAAAAACACAAATCAAAAAAAAATGCGGCATATGCCAGCACCTAGACAAGCGCGTCGAAAAAAGCCTGCTTTAATTGGTGAAAGCCGCGCAATTGAAACAAAAGATGACTGGGTCAAAGAAAAAAAGAGGCTTTTGCGAGCTATCGCTAGGTAATCAATTATCCCCACAAGCAAAAAGCGCGCCTAATTAACAAGCGCAATCAACAGTGCCAGAACACCCATGCCAATAACAGCAATCAGCGACAAGCCAATGAACCACAGAACAAACACTCGAAGCCTATCGCTCTAGCCGTTCCTGATAAAGAAGCCACGTCTATCGAACAAGCTCACGAAGCCAATCACAACCCCATGCCACTCATAGCCCAAGTAAAAGGCATACGTAGCCAACGCCAGTCCCAAACAGGACAACAGAAAATCACTGCCTTTCATTTTGAGCCCCTCCCTTGCCGCGACATACCACTCAGCTTAAAGCTCGTCAAAATCAAACTCACCACCCCCACCACTGTGCCACTCCACACATAGCCAGCATGCAACGCATAAGCCGCACACGCCAGACCCAATACCCCCAAAACACTATCATACAGCGTATCCCAACCATCACGCTGGCTTTGTTCCTTATCCACCATCAATCCGTTAACCTCATAAAAACCTTATCCCGCAACACACAAGCCGCATGCACCGATGGCGACACCCTATCATCAACAAGCATCTTACCGAGCCATGCTGTCATTGTGCGTGTTTGTTCTGCCCGCAACGTTTCATTATCCAACAAAGGATATAATCCTTCTATAATAAGCTCACTACGACATTTTTCCATTAAAAATTCAGGAATAACCACCTTATCCGCCAAAATATTCAACAAAGACGCATACTGCACCCGCACCAACCGCCTTAGCAAAAAAGCACTCACCCCGTCCATCGCATAAATGACCACCATCGCCACACCTCTACGTGCCAAGTCAACGCTCACTGTGCCCGATACCGCCAGAGCCCCATCCGCCGCACAAAACGCCCGCACTTTGTCATCCTCCGTCACAACCACATCAACACTCCCTCCTAACGCCCTGTCCACAGCCCTTTCACAGCCCTGCGCCGCAACCGCAACCACGCGCAACCTATGATTATCCCCCAGACGCGCCCGCACCCCCCGCACGCTGGCTTCTATGACACGCCTATGACGCTTTATCTCGCTGTCCCTCGAACCTGAACACACACACAGCAACGTATCCTCCTCAAGCCAGCCATGGCGGCGACAAAAGTCCGCTCTATCCTTGTTACTGTCCTTCTTATCCTCTTTTTCCTGCCATGCGGACGGATGTCCAACAAAGTATGTCGGTAGTCCATGACGTTCAAAATAAGGCGGTTCAAAAGGCAACAACGCCAACAAATGATCATACAGCCGTGCCATCTTCTTCGCCCGAAAAGACTTCCACGCCCAAACAGTCGGCGCCACATAATGCACCAAACACATATCCCGAGTTTCTTTTTTCCGCCGCAACCGCGCCGCCAAACGCATCGCAAAAGACGGCGCATCCACAGTCATCACCACGTGCGGGCGCGCCTCGGCAATACGCGCCACCGTCTGCCGCAAACACCGCAAAATCGCCCACAAACGAGGCACCACCTGAAAAAAGCCCATCACCGACAGCACACGCATATCAGCAAACACCCGCAAGCCCGCCGCCCGCATACCCGCACCACCAATACCCTCAAATTCAAAGCGCGCCTGCGGCATCGCCCGCCGCAACGACTCCATAACCCCCGCCGCCAAAACATCCCCCGAATTCTCGCCCGCAACAATAAAAACACGATAGACGTGACCCGCCCCAGATGGGGTCTTCTTAGCTATCGTCTCAAGGCTTTTTTTCGACATAATCAGCCACCCGCAAGCCCAGCACAAACAGCCCGCTCTTATCCGCCATCGCCACCATCTCCTCCTGATTCATCACAATGACGTGCTCCGCCTCAACGGCAATACCCTGAAAGCCCTGCTGTCCACACGCCCGCACTGTCTCTACGCCCACAACCGGCAAGTCAGCACGGCGTTCCTGCTGTGGTTTCTTGATTTTCACCAGCACACCCCCCGCGCCCTCGCGCTGCAACGCCCCGCACCGCTCTATCAGATTCTGTGTGCCCTCAATGCCCTCGACGCCCAACACCATGTTTTGCTGTGCCACAACCGCTTGTCCCACATCCTGCGAGCCCAACACATAAGCGACCTTGACCGCACGGCTTATATCCTGCAACGCCTCCTTATCCGCACGATGGCGACCCCAAAAGCCCACCGGCGCAAAACACGTCTGCAACACATCCTCGATACCCAAAACACGAAAGCCCAAATCCGCCTCCAAAGCAACAACAATGCCCCGCAACAAGTCATCATCGCCCCGACGCTGCAGAAAACGCTTGATAAAAATCAACGTGCGCCTATCCGCTCCCAACATCAACGCCGACAAAGACGGACGCGTAACCGCTCCCGCCATCACAATCCTATCAACGTGGTGTTCGTCCCGCAGACGCTCCAAAGCACTGACAATACGCCCCAACGCCGTCCACTCATGGACAACATCCGCCCCCAACCAATCCTTATCCGCTATGCCCCGTAACGCCAGAACACGCACGTTACGGTAATGCTCGCTCTGACGACACGACTCATAGACCCGCCGCGGCAACGCACCAGAGCCAGCAATAATACAAACCCCCCCTCCCCCTCCCTTATCCCCCTCCTTACGCCCCGTCATCATCACGCACACCATAACGCTGCGTCGTATAGTCACAAACCCCCCGCTTGGTGTCCTGCATAAAAGCAATCACGTCCATCACCAAAGGATTATCAGCATACTGCTTTGCCACCTCAGCACTCGCTTGCTTAGGCGGCACCCCCCCTTTGAACAACGCACCAAACGCCTTACGTAACGCAAAAATGGCATCCTGCTTAAAGCCATGACGGCGCAACCCCACCAAATTCAAGGCACATAAGCCCGCCGGATAGCCCATAACAAAGCCATACGGCACAACATCCTTGCCAACCCCACTTAAGCCAGCAATCATCGAATACTTGCCAATACGGACATACTGATGCACCGCGCTCATGCCGCCCAGCACCGCGTAATCGCCCACCACCACATGCCCCGCCAAAGCCGCACCATTCGCCATAATCACATGCTTGCCTAACACACAATCATGGGCAATATGACAGCCAATCATCACCAAACAATTATCCCCTATGCGTGTCTCCATGCCGCCGCCCTTCGTCCCCGGATGCGCGGTTACGTGCTCACGTATGGTCACGTTGCGACCAATCACCAACGTCGAGTCTTCGCCTCGATACTTCAAGTCCTGCGGTTTACCGCCCAAAGACGCAAAAGGATAAACCGCACTGCCCTCGCCTATCTGCGTGTTGCCCGTAATAACCACATGAGAGTGAACGCACACGCCCTTACCCAGACGCACACGGCTACCAATGATACTATAATCACCAACCCGAACATCGTCATCCAGATGAGCCCCTCGCTCTATAACCGCGGTTTTTGCTATCTTCGTCATCTAGTCGTCCGATATAATTGCCGTGTAAACAGCCTCTGTTGCGATTTTTCGTTTGCTCGTGTCCTCGTTGTCTATAATCGCATCACCCTTGAAACGCCACACCGCACCCCGCTGAAACACTTTCTCTACCTGCAACAAAAGCACATCCCCCGGATACACCGGGTTGCGGAAACGTAACTTCTCTACCGACATGAAGTAAACAATCCTATCCTCATCATAATAACCCAACGAGTGCATCACCAAAGCACCCGCACTCTGAGCCAACGCCTCGAGAATCAACACCCCCGGCATAATCGGCTTACGAGGAAAATGACCCTGAAAAAAAGGCTCGTTAATCGATACGTTCTTAATACCCAATGCACGCTCACGCGGCACAATATCCGTCAGTCTATCCAACATCATAAAAGGATACCGATGCGGAAGCAAACGCTGTAAATCCTCACAGGACAGCGTCGTTCGTTTCATCATCGCAGCTTTGTCGTCCGCCATTTTTACGTCTCTTTTTTTACCTGTGCCAGCTTATGTCCCGAATGACGCCCCGCCAGTTTCCCCAACACCAACGTCTGTTTGTGCCACTGCCGTACCGGCACCGCCGGTATGCCCGCGACCTTTTCTCCATCGGCAATATCTCGCATGACTCCACTTTTTGCTGCGATAGAGACCTTTGAGCCCACCTTCGAATGACCGCTGAATCCGACCTGCCCGCCAATCATACAATAATCACCAAAGCGCGTGCTACCAGAAATGCCGACCTGCCCTGCCAATATACAGCCCCTGCCCAACACCACATTATGAGCAATATGCACCAAATTATCAATGCGACAATGCGCGCCAATCACCGTATCCTGCAAGCTGCCCCTATCTATCGTTGTATTCGCGCCAATAACAACATCGTTGCCCACAACCACACGCCCCAACTGCAGAACAGTTTCGAATCCGCCCTGCCCATCCGGTGCAAAGCCGAATCCCTCCTGCCCGATACGCGCCCCCGCATGAATATGGACTCGCTCGCCCACCACCGCATGAGACAACGACACATGACTCCCCAAGATACAATCACGCCCAAGAGTGCAGTGCGCGCCAATAACGCTATGTGCGCCAATGACACAGCCCTCACCTATCTGCGCGCCATTCTCGATAACCACGCCCGCAGCAAGAGAACACCCCTTACCCAGCTGCGCGCCCGGGGCAACCACCGCCGACTCATGCACGTTCTTTCCCCCTTGCCCTCCTGCCGTTACCTCGCTGTAAAACAACCGCCCCACACGAGCATACGTCAAGTAAGGCATCGCGCTCAACAACAAAGCCATGCCCGCCGGAGCAGAAGACACAACCGACTCCTGCACGATGCACGCACCCGCACGACTCGCCTGAAAAGCCGACAAATACTTCTTGTTATCGAAAAAGCTGATGTCATCCTCCGTTGCCGACTCCAAAGACGACAACGAAGAAATGACCCGCGCCCCATGCGACGACTCCGCCAAGCGAGCACCCACCCGCTCGGCTATCTCGCCTAAGGGGAGGGGACCATGATTGTGAAACAAACGCTCATCCGCCATCAACAGATTCCATCCACACCACGTGTGATAGGGGCACCTTACACTCTACATGCGTGTGATAGGATGCCCAACAGCCAACTAGTTGTTTTGCTGCTGTTGCTTCTCGCGGACTTCTTTCAGCTTCTCTGACGCCTTAGCGATATCCAAGTTAATCTTGGGACGAGCCTTATCCAGAGCCTTCAACGCATGCGGAGTCAAATCCATCTGGTCGTCCATAATCAGAACCTGACTACGTCCCACAACAAGATTGACATTACTCTTCAGCTTCAGCTGCTGAATAATCTTCAACAGGTCTTCGTTCAGCAAAGCCAGTGCCTCGTTAGACGCAAGCGTGAGCTCGTCTTCCCGTCCTTTCACCTCGCGGTTAAAGGCGGTCGCTTCTTTTTCCCACTCACGATACTTCTTGTCGAAGGCATCCTGCGACAAAAGACCGCGCTGACGCTCGAGGTCTTGCTGCATGTCTTTGATCTTGTCGCGCCGTTTGACCCACTGGTCACGGTATTTTCTGGTCTCTTTGTCCACCTGCTCTCGCAAGCTTTGAGCGGCTTTCGAGTCACGCAAAATCGCCTGAATGTCGATCACGCCCACCCGCGTCCCCGGGACAGTAATCTCGGCTTTCTTGCCTTTACTGCTTCCGCCCGCGACAGACTCGCTCGGCAGAGCCACCAGTGCCAGCATCGCCAGCACGACCATCGTATAGTTCCGCATCATCATCATCTCCTTGTTGTTACGGTTACCCCTCCCACCCCCTTAAAACCGAGTGCCAAACGTAAAACGCAACGTCTCGCGGCGGTCATAAGGCTGTTTCTTAATAGGAAAGCCAAAGTATATGCGCACAGGCCCAAAAGGCGAAGACCACGCAAAACCAGCTCCTATAGATATCCTTGGCGTTTTATCAAGGTATGCCCTCTCTTGCAAGTCATCATCGCTGAGGTCACTATATTCTACATCAAACAGCGAACCAAAATCAATAAAAGCACGTCCTTCTATGCCCAACTCTTGCGGCAAACCAATCGGAAAACCTTGCTCATACTGGACAACATAATACGTCTCGCCGCCAAGGGAGTCGTCATTGTTTCTATCTCGAGGCCCTATGCCGTAAAACTCAAAGCCACGGAAGTCATCGCCGCCAACAAAGAATCGGTCGGTTGTTCGAATGACTTTTCCTCGTGCTTTTTGAATGTGGCCGCCGTGGGCTTGCAGGCGACCAATCCAATCCGGCGCGAACGGATAATAATACGCCAAACGAGCCGTAAACTGCCAATAAGCAAAAGAGCCACCCAAGCCCGCATACGTAACACTCGCATTCGAGTAAAACCCTTCCGTCGGATTAAACGTCGAATTCCTATCGTCATAAATCAACGACTGCGTCAAAGCCGACGTCGAGCCATCATCACTGCGCAACAACGAATTCTCACGATTGGTTTCATCGATGCTCGATGAATCGATGCTATAGCGCCAATTCTGCGTCAAACGAGGAAAAATCCGATAGCCAAAACGTAACCCCGTACCAACAGTGGTGCTGATGTAACCAGCCTCGTCCTCGTAGTCACGCCGCAAGCGGTATAAGTCAATACCCCCTGAAACCTTGCGGTCAAAAAGATACGGCTCCGTAAACGACACATCGAAGTCCTGTCGCCTTGACGACAAGTTAAAGGAAAAGAGCAAGTCCTGATTCTTGCCAAGAAAATTACGCTCACGGATACGCAGGTTGCCAATCGCGCCATCCGTCGTTGAGAAGCCCGCGCCCACCGACAACTCGCCAGTGGCTGTTTCCCGCACGTCCGTATCAATAACAGTGCTGTCCGGCACACCGCCCGGACGATTACGCACGTCCACAGAAGAAAACAGACCCAAACGATTCAGTTCTTCCCTCGACCGCCGTATCAGCTCCGTATTAAACGCATCGCCCTCCTGCACCAACAATTCTCTGCGCACCACTTCGTCCAACGTGCGCTTATTACCAACAATGTTGATACGCTCGATGAAAATCTTTTCCCCTTCCTGTAAGTGATAATTGACGTTGACAATCCCCTTCTCGACATTGCGCTCGATACGGGGCTGCACCGACACAAAAGCATAGCCCCGCGCCCCCACCCTATCCGTAATGTTCTGCACCGTCACATCGACATCATCGGACGAATACCAATCGCCTTCATCTTGTTCGATATCATCGGAAAAATCCACCGTCTTAAGGTCATCCACTTGACTAATAACCGAACGCTTACCCACTCGATAACGCTTACCCTCCCGCAACGTATACGTGATGATAAAACTCTGCCTATCCGGAGTCAGCTCCCCCAAATCCGACACAACCGAAAAATCAACATAACCATTACGCAGATAAAAACGCCGCAACAGCTCGCGGTCATACGCCACTCTGTCGGGGTCATACGTATCATCGCTACTGAAAAAACGATACCAGCGTGACTCTTCCGTCAGAATCTCGCCCTTCAACGTCGAGTCGGCAAAAGCACGATTACCCACAAAAATGATACGAGACACACGAGTCACCTGCCCTTCATCGACTTCGAAGATCAAGTCCACCCGATTATCGGCACGCTCGATAATCTTGGGCACCACCCTCGCTGAAAAGCGTCCACTGCGGCGATAAATCTCCAAGAGACGCTCCGTTGCCTGTTGCACTTTCGTGCGGGTATAAACCACACGCGGACGCAAATTAACCTCGTTCATAAGGTTCTCGGTGCTAATGTCGTTGTTGCCCTCAAAAACGATACGGTTGATAATCGGATTCTCTTGCAGAGAAATAACCACCACATCCGTATCAGGATTAGCGGTAATGGCAACATCACCGAAAAAGCCCGTTTTGAAGAGATTTTTAACCACAGCAGAAAAAATCTCGTCATTATAGGGCCCCCCCACTTCGATGCCCGCATAGGAAATCACCGTCTCGGAAGCGATACGCTGATTGCCATTAACGATAATGTCTTTGATGACCCGTGAGCCTTCTGGGATTTGCGTGCCACCCCCCCCTGCCCTCCCTGCCCCGCCAGCCCCGCCTGTCCCCCCAGCTTCTGCCGGAAGAGGAGTCGCCAAGACGCCCGCCACGGCTGTTGCCAACACGAGCGTAGCAACGGCGTATTTGTAGCCACGTAAGGTTTGAACGTATGGTGTCATTTTGTCGCCTTTCGCCCCTGTTTAGCCGTTACCGATGAGACGCACGATATCATGCCATGTAACAAAAACAAGCACTGTGATAAGGAAGAAAAACCCGAGTTGATAGCCCCAGATTCGTAGGGCTTCGCTGTTTCTTTTGCCGACCTTCTCTGCCACATACAGGAAAATTTGTCCGCCGTCAAGGGGCGGTATGGGGAGCAAGTTAAAAATGCCGAGATTAATCGATATAAGAGCGACCAACCGCACGAGGGATGCCCATCCTTGTTCCCACGCCATCGAAGTGCCTTCGGCGATGCGCACGGGCCCGCCGACATCGTCCATCGAGCCATCGCCGCGCACAATTTTGCCAATAAAGCGGATAATCGCCCCGCTGATAAACCACGTCTCATTCCACGCCAAAACAAGACTATCGCCTAGCCCCGTCTCCTGCAGCTGAGTCTGCCCATCCTTTTCGCGCACAGAACCCGTCGCATAAAAACCCAACGTCGAACTCGCCATTTCAGGAATAACCAGCCTCAGCTGCTGACCTTCACGTAACAGCACAATCGTCATGTCCGTGCCCGCCTCGTGACTCTGAATCAACGCCCGCATCGCAAGAAAGTCATCAACATCCTGTTCATCGATAGCAAGAATATGGTCGTTTTCCTGTATGCCATAACGCTCGGCAAGGCTATCAGGGACGACTTTGCCAACGATGGGCTCGATGACCGCAATGCCATGGCTGAAATAAAACGCCCATAACACAAGAAGAGCAAAAACAATGTTGGCAGCGGGCCCCGCTAGCAAAATCCAGATTTTCGGCAGCAACGGCTGCGCGTGAAAGTGTCCGCTCTGGATGTCGCCCGCTTCAGTCGGCTGTGCCGCCTTCATCGAGGTGGCATCCTCGTCCCCACGAAACTTGACGTAACCCCCTAAAGGAATAAGGGCAAACCGCCAGCGTGTCCCTGCTTTATCCATGACATGCCCCAGCTCGGGCCCAAAGCCAATAGAAAAGACATCCACATGCACGCCATACCAGCGGGCAACCGCATAGTGTCCCCACTCGTGAACGAAAACCAAGACGCTAATAACCAGAATCACCGGCACAATGCCCCCAATCCCTGAGGACAGCGTTGCGAGAATATCCATCTATCCCCCCACCACCGAAGCACGCATGTGGGTGTTTTTGTGCGTGACCCACGCCCGAGCGTCTTGGCGGGCTTTTTCATCACAGGCAAAGACGTCCTCTAGAGTTGTCGGCTTGTTGCTGGTGCTGTCTGCCAGCGTCTCTTCCACAACCGCAAAGATGTCACAGAAGCCAATGCGCTCTTGCAAAAAGGCTTCTACCGCTACTTCATTTGCCGCATTCAAAATAATCGGCGCACTGCCGCCCTGCTGTTGACACTGCCGTGCCAAAGCCAACGACGGAAATTTGCTATCGTCCGTCTTGTGAAACGTCAACGTGGTAATATCCGTCAAATCAAGGGTTTTCACCGGCGAGTCCATACGTCTAGGCCAGCCCAAAGCGTAGCTGATAGGCGTGCGCATGTCCGGCACACCCATCTGCGCCAAAAACGAGCCATCCTTGTAGCACACCCCCGAATGAACAATCGATTGCGGATGAATCACAACCTCTATCTGTGACTGCGCAACAGGAAACAGCTGGCAGGCTTCAATAAACTCGAGCCCCTTATTCATCATGGTTGCCGAATCAATAGAAATCTTTGCCCCCATATCCCAATTCGGATGAGCAAGAGCTTGGCGCGGCGTTACACGCACAAGCTCAGCTTGGCGACAGTTCCAAAAGGGGCCTCCCGATGCGGTCAAAATGATTTTATCGATGCTGTCGATGTGCTCTTGTTCGAAGACTTGGAAAATAGCCGAATGCTCCGAGTCCACAGGAATAATGGTGGTGCCATGACGGCGAGCAGCCTCGAGAATAAGATGACCCGCACATACCAGCGTCTCTTTGTTTGCCAAAGCCAGCGTGCAGCCTCGTTGCACCGCCGCCATCACGGGCCGTAACGCCGTCGCCCCAACAATCGCCGCCATGACCCACTCGGCATCCATACAAGCAGCCTCGACGACGGCATCGCTCCCTGCCGCCGCTTCGATGCCACTGCCCGCCAAGCCCTCCCGCAGACGCCCATAGTGACGCTCATCGCCAATAACCGCACGGCGCGGACGCACATGCAACGCTTGCTCAATCAACGCATCAACACGGCTATGGGCCGTCAACGCCATAATGTCATAAGCATCACGCTCACGAAGCAAAACATCAACAGTGCTCAAACCAATAGAGCCCGTCGAGCCCAACACCGTAACCGTTCTACGTCCCTGTGCCTTTTGATTGTTCGTAACTCGTGTCATACGTTCTATCATCCCTCCCGTTGAGTGAATAGTGTCGCTACTATAAATCGTCCAAGCCGTTAACGCAAAGACGTTAATACGACAAAACTGACAAGAGCAACCGCATACAACGAATCGAATCGGTCGAGAATGCCACCATGCCCGGGCAGCCACGCGCCGCTATCTTTGACGCCCGCCCACCGCTTATAGAGGGATTCGCCGGCATCGCCCACGTGGGCAACCACAGAAGCACCAAAAGCAACCATAAGGGCGACTGCCCACGAGACCTCCTGCGTCCACCAAACAATAAAAGCCGCGCCATAAGCAGTTGTCACAACCAGCGACACCATCAGCCCCGCCCATGTTTTGTTGGGGCTGATAGCCGGCATCAAGCGTGCACCGCCAATGGCTTTGCCGCCAACATACGCTACGGTATCATTGACCCACACCAACGTTATTAAGGCAATCACCAACGGAAAATCCGCACCGAATACTTGTGGCAATGCCATCGAGGGCAACGCCAGCAAACAGGCACAAGCAGCGGTTACGTAAACACCAGCGAGCCAAAACCACACGCCTTTTTTTTGTGTTAGCTGCACCAGCTCATAAAGGGACGCAAGCCCCAACGCCGCGACAAGCACGCCATAGAGCCAGCCCCCCAACCAGACGACCCCTAAAATCAACGGCACGCCCCACAGCGCTGTTACCAGACGTAAACCTAAGGGGCTGAGGGACGGCATAACCGCTTATGCCCCATACCGACGGTGGCGCGCCGCATAACTGCTGAGGGCTTGTTCCATCGCTTGCTCGTCAAAGTCGGGCCAAAGCGTATCCGTAAAGTAAAACTCGCTGTATGCCGTCTGCCACAGCATAAAGTTCGACAACCGCATCTCGCCTGAGGTGCGAATCAGCAAGTCCGGATCCGGCATGAAAGACGTCCACAAAACGCCCCGCACGTTGTCCTCCGAGATTGTCTTTTTCTGCCGTATCAAGTGCTCCATCGCCTGCATAATGTCTTTGCGTCCGCTATAGCTCAAAGCAATGGTCAAATTCAGGCGGGTTTGCTCGGCGGTTTCTTGCTCTTTCATGCCAATCAGGCGAGCAATATCCTCGCCTAAGCGTTTACGCTCGCCAATGACCCGTAACCGCACCCCCTCCTTTTTCCAATCCTTGTCGTCTATCAAGTAAGACCGCAACAAGTCCATCAAATTGTCCACATCCTTTTGCTGTCGCCGCCAGTTATCATCGCTGAATCCAAACACCGTGAGATAATCAATCCCATATCGGCAACACACATCGATACAGCGTCGCAGTGCGGTGATTCCTTGTTTGTGTCCCTCGATAATCGGCAAGCCTCTCGCTTTTGCCCACCGCCCATTACCATCCATGATAATAGCAACATGACGCGGAACCGCAACAGGTAACGGGCGAGGAATTGCCATCTTCGCACCCCTACTGCGGATTCGTAATGTCTTGTTCCTTGCGCGTCAAAGACTCGTTGATTTGCTGAATATACGTATCCGTCATCTTTTGCATCTGCTCGGAACCTTGGTGGGCATCGTCTTTTGATATGTCGCCGTCCTTTTCCTGCTTTTTCAGCTTATCGAGAGCATCCCTCCGCACATTGCGTATCGACACCCGTGCTTGCTCGGCATATTTCGCCGCGAGACGACTGAGCTCAACCCGCCTCTCCTGCGATAACTCCGGCAACGTCAGGCGTATCATCTGCCCGTCCGTCATCGGATTCAAGCCCAACTCGGACTCTCGTAGTGCCTTTTCGACACTCGCTACCATCGCTGCGTCCCACACTTGCACCGTCAGGGTGCGGGCTTCTGCCACCGATATGCTCGCTAACTGATTGAGGGGCATTTTTTGCTCGTAAGCATCCACCTTGACCGGCTCCAACAGGCTGGGTGTTGCCCTGCCGGTTCGAATACCCGCAAAAGCCCCGTGCATCACCTCCAGCGTCTTTTTCATACGACTCTCAGCATCAGAAAAGTCCATCATCGTTCTCTCCTCAGTTATCCTTAATTAACGTGTATCTGCCTCGCCCCTGCATGATTTTGTCTAATGCCTGCTCCTCCTGTATCGAAAAGACCATAACAGATTTTTTATGTCCCCGCATCAACGTCATCGCCGTTGCATCCATAACATGCAACTCCTTGTCGATGATTTGATTATAACTCAGCTGCTCGTAGCGTTTGGCATCCTTGTGAAGCATCGGGTCTTTGTCATAGACTCCATCGACTTTTGTGCCCTTCAAGAGCAAGGTGCAATCCAGTTCCAACGTCCGCAAAGCCGCCGCCGTATCTGTAGTAAAGAAAGCATGACCACTGCCCCCCACCAGAATAACAATCATGCCCTGCTGCAAGCACGAATCGGCATGACGGCGATGATAAACCTCGCACAAGCCCTGCATTTCCAGAGCGGACATCACACACGCCGGGCACCCTTTGCCCTTAAGCATCTCCCATAACACCAAGCCATTCATCACTGTTGCCAGCATACCAATATCATCGCTGATTTGCTGGCTCTGTAGCCCCAAGCGGCTGCGTTCCCGTCCTCGAAAGATGTTGCCGCCACCGACAACCACCGCCAGCTGTATGCCTTGTTTTTGCACCCTCGCCAATGTGCCCGCCAACCTATCGAATTGCTCGGGGTCGAAGCCCTGTCCATCGCCGCCACCGAGAACCTCACCAGAAACCTTTAACAAAATACGGCGATGCCCCAGAAAAGACGGGGCGTTCTTTTGAGCCGACTCTGCGACAGGCTTAGCCATCAGTGTCGCCTGTGCTCTCTCCGAGGGCAAAACGCACATAAGACACAATCTCCGCGCCATGCTGAGCCAGCACATCACGCATACGGGTCTTGCCGTCCAACACCCACAGCTGGTCGAGAAGAACCACCTCCTGATAACGTTTACGCAAACGCCCCTCCGCCATTTTTTCGGCAATGTCAGCAGGCTTATCCTTTAAGTCCTCCTGAGCCAGAATAATGTCTCGTTCTCGTTGCTCCCACGCCTTCGGCACCGCTTCCGCCGACAAAGCCAACGGTGCCATGGCTGCTACGTGCATCGCCAACTGCTTACCCAAATCACCATTGCTCTGCCCCTCCCCCCGTAACGTCAACATCACCCCAATACGCCCAATATTGTCTTGGTAAGCATTATGGACATAAGACACCAACGTCCCCTCGCCTGCCTCCAGCAAGACGACCCGCTGTAACACCAAGTTTTCACCCACCGATGCAATCAAATCGGTCAAAGCCACCTGCACCGACTTTTTGCTATCACCCGTGCCATAGGGCAAAGCCAACAGAGCCTCCTTGTCGCCGCATCGCTCACGCAAAGCAAGAGACGCACAGGAACGAGCAAATTCCTGCAACAATTCATTACGAGCAACAAAATCGGTCTCGGTATTAATTTCAATCATGACGCCCGCCTGAGACGGCTCGAGGGCAACAGCAATGATGCCCTCGCCGGTGGCACGCTCGGACTTTTGCGATGCTTTAGCAATGCCCTTCTTACGCAACCAATCCTCGGCCTTGCCCCTATCGCCGCCGCTCTCCTGCAAGGCTGCCTTGCAATCCATCATGCCCGCACCCGTCTTGTCCCGCAAAGCCTTAATCTGCTCTATCGAAGGAGACGTCATGAGTCCCCCTTTGCCTTCTTGCCGTCAGCAGACTTGCTGTCGGCTTTCTTGCTATCCGTTTTCTTGCTATCCGCTTTCTTGCTATCAGTCTTCTTGCTGTCGGCTTTCTTGCTATCGGCGGGCGTGCTATCGCCCGCGCCATTCTTTTTGTAGCGCGACTCGTCTTTACTGCGTTGGGCTTCTGTTTCTGCTAAGCCTTGTAGGACGGCATCGGCAGCGAGGCGTGCATACAAGCGAATGGCTTTGAGGGAATCATCGTTGCCCGGGATAGGATAGGTAACGCACGTGGGGTCAGCGTTGGAATCGAGGACAGCCACAACGGGGATACCGAGTTTATAGGCTTCTTGCACGGCAATGTTTTCTTTGACGGTATCGATGACGAAGAGAATAGCGGGCAGATTGCCCATATCTTTGATGCCGCCGATGGCGCGCTCGAGTTTTTGGTGTTCTCGCTCGATACGCAAGCGTTCCTTTTTGGTGTGGCCGTCGTTGTCGTCTTTTAAGGCTTTTTCGAGAGCACGCAGTCGGTCAATCGATGCCGACACCGTGCCCCAGTTGGTTAGCATGCCGCCCAACCAGCGATAATTGACGTAATACTGGCGGCACCGCTGTGCTTCTGCGGTAATAACGGCAGAGGCGCGCCGCTTTGTGCCGACAAAGAGTATACGCTGTCCTCGAGCAGCTGCTTGGCGAAGAGCCTCCAAGCCGTCCCGCAACAGCGTAACAGTTTTCTGCAAATCAATAATATGGGTCTTCTGCCGCTTGCCGTAAATATACGGCTCCATACGCGGATTCCAACGCCGAACGCGATGACCAAAATGAACGCCCGCTTCCAGCAGCTGCCGCATCGTGAATTGGGGGGTGCCGCTCATATAGTTGTGTGCCTCATGTATGCCTCATCGTGCATAAACGTGTTGTCTCCCTGTTTGTCCCTGCCCGCTCTACCTGTAGCCTGTTTCGGACTCTTTGACAAGCTGTTGTGCGGGGTTATTCCTCCTTACTCCTCCTTACTCCTCTAAGGGCTCGAAGTCGTCTTTCGTGACTCCACATTCGGGACACTCCCAGTCGTCGGGGATATCCTCGAAGGCAGTGCCCGGCGGTATTCCCCCGTCAGGGTCGCCTTCTTCGGGGTCATAGATATGTCCGCAAACTTTACAGATATATTTTTTCATCGGTTCATGCTCCGTTATGTTTATGTGCCCCCTCCTTTCTATAAACGCAAAAAAGCGCGCACGGTCAAGACGTCTTTTCATCGGCAGCATCGACGCCCCGTGCGATGGTATCCATGATTTCCCGTTGTTGTGTCGCTGACAAGCCACTGTAGTGTGAGGCTTGGCGGGCAAGTTCCGTGATAGCATTATGGGGCGAGTCACTCTGTTGTATGTCACCTGCGATGTTTTCTCGTAGGCGTCTTCCTGCTTCCATAGCGTTTCTGAAGGCGGTGTTCATGCTTTCGCCGTTGCGCCGCGCCGTATCCGAGCCCGCGACACGCATATCATCGGTCAGACGATAAAAGGACAACTCGTTTTGCATGACGAGTCTACTTTTTGGCTCCCAGTAGTCATCCTGTGCCTGCAAGAACTGCTGTTTATCATGCTCGTTATGAAGGTCATCGTAGCTGTGCTCGGCGGGATAGGGAAAAAACAGAGAAGAAGGACGACTCGAGTGCGGGACAAGCGCATTGCCCGCATCGGCATAAAGAATACCAACAGCAATCCCCCACCCTTTCATGGCGTTGCCCGCCAGCTCGAGAGCAGTCTTTTCTGCTTGTGTCGCATCGAGACTCCTGAGAGGACGGCGGGCAACATCAGCAAGAACAGATACGTGTGATGCACTCACGTTTCTTACGTTTTTTATGCCAACAATCGGGTCTTCTTTCAGCAGCTGGCTAACCAAGGTATTGAACGTAGCCAAGTGGGCTAAGCTTTCGTTAATTTGTCCATAGGCGAGCAGTTGCTGATGCTGCCACAGAGCATTGTTTCTGTCTTCGTCATTTTTGGCGAGGCGTGCGGCATCCTCATCGGTCGTTGCCGCAAGAGCCTGCCATGTCTCGAGGGCGATTTTTTCTACCTCTTGTTTGCTGATGGGCTCAGCCTTGTCGCCGATGGCAACCTCGAGCATCGTGCGAAAACGAATAGAAAACAACTGCCTACGATTACGATTGTATAAGGCTCCTTGCTCCACTGATGCCAGCTGCGAAAAGATCATTTTGCCTTTGTCTCCGTCCAGAGCATACTCTTTTGCCAGCTGGTCGGTTTGTTGACTCAAACGCTTCGAGTCTTGATAGGGTTTGGCAATATGCGACTCGATGGCTTGGACATCGTCCGTTGATAAGAGACGCACCGATGGGTTGCGGGTGCCCAGTTCAGCAAGATACGTCTGTATGGCAAGCCCCTGTTTCTCGAAGGCACTCAAGGCGGCACTCTGCCCGTATCTGTTGATAAGAGAACGAGCAAACTGCGCGGCGGCACGCCTAGCATAATGCTCTCGTCCCGACTGAAACCGCAAGGCAATACGCTTGAAAGCCCGATGCAACAAAGGCGTGCGCACAGGAGTCAGCTGCCCCTTGCTATCGTGGACAACCGCATCATACAAAACAGAGCCACGATCCAAGCCCGCACCTGTCGCGCCTGCTGCATCCCTGCCTTTACCGTTAAAGTATGTCACCTGTGAGGTCACATCCACCAAGCGAGTCGCCAGCTTACGTATGGCGCGCCCTTTCAGGGGCTTGTTGCGTAAACGGGGATGATTGACCGCCTCGATATCACGGAGCAACGTGCGATAGCGTTTAACAACTTTCCTCGGTATATGCCCGTTATTGTGTTCTATCGCATGGGTGGCTTGATGGGTCACATGCGCCATAAAGTGATCATGCAAGGTCTTGCGACTCTCGGGCACTGTCTGCCAGTTACCCCGAGACACATGCGCTGAAGCAGACGTATTGCCCGTGTTGCGCACCAGTTGGGTTTGTTGAAAACGCACATCCCTCTCTTTATGGGATATGCGCAGAGCCAGCAACACTGTGCTCATATTACTAGAAATGGGCATAATCGCTTCTATATAGTAAGGGTTAACATGTGTCTCTTTGAGTGTCGTGCGGGATGATGATTGTTCATAGAAATGTGGTGGGAAATATGGGTTTACGTGTGACTCTTTTGGCGTGCGTCATTGCCGTTATGAGCGGGTGCGTCTATTATCAAGCCGCGCCCGCGCCCGTGCCTTACACCATCGATGAGGGACAACTGTATCTCGGGGCAGACTTGACGCAAACAGAACTGGCGACTCGGGAAGATCAACGTATCTACTTCGATAGCGGTCGTTTTTTTGGCGCGTTGACCGGGGCGACCTTCGGGGCGTTGCTGGGAAGCACCATCGGCAGCGGTTCAGGCAATACCGCCGCCATAGTAGCGGGAGCAACCGCGGGTGCGTGGCTCGGTGCCGAAGCCAACACCCTCAGCCCACAAGACCACTCGTTTATCACCACCGCTCGCCACCAAGCCTTATCGGCATCGCTGCACCACCACGTGCGGTGGCACAACCGCCACAGCGGTTACTATGGCGTCATCATCCCCATCAAACGTCTACGGGTGAAACACGGCTATCGCTGTCGCCAATTCCGCGAGATCATCCGATTCAAAAAACGTCACGGGGGCAAAAAACGCCTTGTGTCGGCTTGTCGCCACCGCCACAGCCCTATTTGGTACGAAGTCAGCGTGCGAGGACGCTTATAAGTAAAAATAGGAATTGTTTCACGAGAAACAATTTCAGCAAAAAAAAATAATGTTTCACGGGAAACAATTTCAGCAAAAAAAAATAATGTTTCACGAGAAACAATTTCAGCAAAAAAAATAATGTTTCACGGGAAACAATTTCAGCAAAAAAAATAATGTTTCACGGGAAACAATTCCTCAAAATGTTTCGCGCGAAACATTGTAGCGTGTCATTGACGCATAATTTGACAAAGCCTTCGTAATTGCTTTGTATGGGGCTTGTTCTATTTTATTTTTTATCGGGAGTTCAACGGTTCTATGGTTGGTTATCCGTTATCTATGGAGGGCAAGAAGGGTCTTATCATGGGGGTGGTTAACAAGCGTTCTATTGCGTGGGCGATTGCCGAGAAGCTGCGTCATGCGGGTGCGGAGCTTGCTTTTACGTATCAGGGCGAGCCTCTAGAAAAGCGCGTTGCGCCCCTCGCACAAGAGCTCGGGTCGTCTCTTGTTCTGCCCTGCGATGTCGAAGACGAGGCACAGATGGACGGGCTGTTTACCCAGCTCAAAAAGCAATGGGGGCAGCTGGATTTTGCGTTGCACTCGTTGGCTTGGTCGGATAAAGACCAGCTGCGGGGGCCCTATATCGACACAACGCAAGAGAACTTCACCCGTAGTTTGCTGATTTCCTGCTACTCGTTTACGGCGGTGGCGCGCCGCTGTGTGCCGTTGATGGCTGAAGGCGGGTCGTTGTTGACGTTGAGCTATTACGGGGCTGAGAAAGTCATCCCGCATTATAACGTCATGGGTGTTGCTAAGGCTGCTCTGGAAATGAGCGTGCGCTATCTGGCGGTGGACTTGGGGGGCAAAAACATACGGGTGAATGCTTTGTCGGCGGGGCCTTTGAAGACGCTTGCGGCATCGGGCATTGGTGGGCTGAATCTGATTCTCAAGTGGAACCAGCACAACGCACCGCTGAAACGCAACGTGTCCCTCGATGATGTCGCGGGGGGTGGTTATTATCTGCTGAGTGATTTGTCGAAGGGCGTTACCGGCGAAGTCCACCACATCGATTGCGGCTATCATGTTGTCGGCATGAAAGCCGTTGATGCCCCGGATATTGCCCTCGTTTAGCCTGTTTAACTCTAGCGATGCCAGCGAACACTTTCGGGACGTTTTTTCGTATCACGAGTTGGGGCGAGAGTCATGGGCAAGCCATTGGCTGTGTCATTGATGGTGTGCCTGCTGGCATTGCTGTCGATGAGGCTTTGCTTCAGCGTGACCTTGACCAACGCAAGCCGGGGCGGTCTCGGTTTACGTCTCAGCGCCGTGAGCCTGATGCGGTGCGGATTGTGTCGGGTGTTTTTGATGGCATGACCACCGGCGCGCCGGTGTCTCTGGTGATTGATAACGTGGACGTGCGGTCGAAGGATTACAGCAACTTGACCGAGCGTTTTCGTCCCGGTCATGCCGATTACACGTATCAGGCAAAGTATGGCTTGCGGGATCATCGCGGCGGTGGGCGGGCATCGGCTCGGGAGACGGCAGTGCGGGTGGCTGCGGGGGCTTTGGCGCGCCAGATTATTCTGCCGATAACCGTGCGGGGGGCATTGGTGCAGTTGGGCGGGCATGCTATCGATGAGAACAAATGGGATTGGGATGAGGTTACCAAAAACCCGTTTCATTGTCCGGATGTAGCGAGCGTGCCACGTTGGGAGGAGGCGGTGGATGCGTTGCGGCGGGCGGGGTCGTCTACGGGCGCGCTTGCTTATGTGGAGGCGGATAACGTGCCTGTGGGTTTGGGCGAGCCGATTTATCATCGTTTGGATGCGGATTTAGCGGCGGCGATGATGAGTATTCCAGCGGTGAAGGGAGTCGAAGTGGGGGCGGGGTTCCGTGCGGTTGCGATGCAGGGCGAAGAGCATAACGATGGGATGCGGAGCGATAAGGGGAAGGTATCGTTTACGTCTAATAATGCCGGGGGGATTTTGGGGGGGATTAGTAGCGGTCAGCCGATAACGATGCGCTGTGCGATTAAGCCGACGAGTTCTATCCGCACGCCGACGCCAACGATTACGAAACAGGGCGAGAACACGAGCGTGTCCACGACGGGACGGCATGATCCTTGTGTGGGGATTCGCTCGGTGCCGGTGATGGAGGCGATGATGGCACTTGTGCTGTGTGATCATCTGTTGTTGCATCGGGCGCGCTATCAGTTGAATAAGAAGGGGTGAGATTATGGCGGGTGCGGATATAGACGTGTTTGTGCGGGAGGTGCGTTTTAATGGCGACGGGCTTGTGGCGGTGGTGGCGGTGGATGATAAGCGGGGGGACGTGCTGATGATGGCGTGGATGAATGAGGAAGCGGTTAGGCGGACGTTACAGAGTGGCGATGTGCATTATTGGTCGCGCTCGCGGGGGACGTTGTGGCGTAAGGGCGAGACATCGGGACAGACGCAGACCCTTAAGAGCATGGCTATCGATTGTGATGGCGATACGTTGCTGGTGCGGGTCGAGCAAAAAGGGGTTGCCTGTCATACCGGCAGACGGACGTGCTTTTATCGAGAGTGGCGGGAGGGGAAGCTGGTTATCACGCACGAGGTCGAAGTGGCACCAGATACGCTGTATGGTAAGAAGTGAGGGGTTTGCTCGAATAGGAATTGTTTCACGAGAAACAATTGTTTTTTTTTGGATGGTGTTATGTCTGAGGGATTAAAGAACGCGTTTTTTGGGGCTTTTTATGGCATGATGGTTGCGGTTGTCTTGGGGGTTGTTTTTGTGGTGGTGCGGTCGTCTGTGGCGTTGTCGATTGTCAATGTGTTGACGGTGTCGATGGTGGCGGGGTTTTTATCGGTTGCGTATGGCATGGTGGCGGGCTTGGGGGGTTGGTCGGGGCGTAAAATCATGGAGCAGCTGCCGGCGTTTTGTTTGGGGGTTATGCTGGTGACGGGGATAGAGCTCAGTATCGTGGGGGGCATTGTCGGCGGGGTAGCCCTCTGGTGGAGCGTGTGGGGGAGATAGCACGCTTTGGGTTATGCTCGAATAGGAATTGTTTCACGTGAAACAATTGAGGCACCCATGCCTAAACAAATGACGTGTGGTAATCCATAATTTTTTGCTTTCATGGTCTTGTTTTGGTTTTTTGATGACCTATATCGAGGGTGAGGGTGGATTTTGAAAATAGGAGAACGCACCAATGGAACTGTTAAATAAAAGATTCTATAGACGGGCAACATCTGAGGATATACAAGAGCAGATTACTAAAGGAGCGGACGTGAACGCACGAGATGAGGATGGAAATTCACCTCTTCATTTGGCAGCGATTTACAGTGAAAATCCTGCGACAATAAAAGAGTTGATTCAGGCGGGGGCGATTATAAACGCACGGGATGAGAACGGCTGGTCACCTTTGCATGGAGCGGTTGCTCGCAATAAAAATATTGCGGTGGTTAAAGCATTGATTCGAGCAGGGGCAGATGTTAACGCACAAGGTGAAGTTGGCTTGTTACCTCTCCACGTGGCGGCAATGTGGTGTAAAAATGCTATAATTATTGAGCTATTGCTTCAAGCAGGAGCAAACGTTAACGCGCTCGATAATCATGGGTGGACACCCTTGATTCGGGCTTCACGATTCAATGATAGTCATGCGGTGATAGTGGTATTACTTCAAGCAAAAGCATGCGTCAACACACGAGAAAATCGTGGCATATCACCTCTACAATGGGCAGTGCAGTTCAACGAAAACCCTGCAGTAGTGTTGGCATTGCTAGATGCCGGTGCCGATGTTTATGCCAAAACAGATGGCGTTCACGGTCTCGGTGATGGGAAAACAGCCCTCGACTTGATAAAGGAAAACGATGCACTGAGAAACACAGTAGCCCACAAGAAGCTACTTGAGCTTTCACAAAATGAATAACACCTATCGTCAACGTTTCAACGCCCAGTCCCATAGGCAGTGCCTGCCATTTGCCAATGCCCTTGCTCAATACAATTCTGAGACAAGACTAAAAAGCTACGACCAAGCAGTGCAAGCCGTAGAAAAGTATTATGGCAAGCCCATTGCACCAAGCCAGATATACAATTTTGTCCGAGGCGTATGGTATTACGAATCCAATTATGGCGTTTTAAGCCGAAAACGGGATAACTTAACCAGAGTTCTAGACATTTATTATTTTGACGGTGCCATAAACCGTTTCCCTATCGGCGAATGGGAAGTCGATAAATTATGGCACGAGGGGAAATTGAACAATGATTTTGCCGAGTATCGCCTAATGCGTGTCGATATTGACGACACAGAGAGTCACCTTATCCAAAGAGCAGAACAATGGATATTGTTTTATCGTTACCCAAATGCGTGGGACGATATAAGCAGAAAAATAGCAGGATATTCATAAACAAAAAGACATTGCTACAATGATACTTAAAGTATTCATTTAGAGCACCATCTCTGTGGTTACAATAAAGTAGCCATAATCCAGACGGATTAACACTTAAAGCATTCATTTGTAGCACCAACGTGTCAACGTATCATTAACGTATCATCAACGTATCGCTTTCGACACCTGTTTGAACAGCGGTGTCCCCGCTTTACCCAGCCATTCGAACAGCACCATCTCTGTGGTTACGATGTGACAGCCGTTATCCCGCAAGCGTGCCAATGCCTTATCCCTATCGCTTTCTCGCCGTGACGACACTCCATCCGCCACCACAAACACCTCGAAGCCCCGCACCCGCAAGTCCAGTGCCGTTTGCAACACACAGATATGCGCCTCAATGCCCACCACCACCGCTTGCCGTCTATCATCATACGGCGCTAAAGCCTCATCGAATCTATCCGCTCGAACTGCCGAAAAACACACCTTCTCAAGAAACCCCGCACCTTGAAGCCCGCCCTGAGTCACGACTCGTTTGACCCCAGCGACTGTCTCGCCTAAACCTTGTGGATACTGCTCAGACACCAACTGCGGTATCGACAACGTCGATGCCGTCTCGAGCAGCAACACAACATTTTTCAGCAAAGATGCGTTATCATGCACCACAGGTAACAGCTTATCCTGTATATCAACAACAAACACAACCGAGTTATCCGCACGCACCAACATAAACACCACCACAAACCCACCCCAAAAGAATACTACGATGAATTCACGTTTCTACGTCATTTTATCCCTGCTTGCAAGTGTCCTGCTTGTGCCTTCGTCCCTGTCCGCCGCAAACACCGTCGAGAACATCCGCTTTGGCATCACGCCCGACGCCGTGCGAGTCGTTCTCGATACCGACTCACCCCTCGATTACAAGGCATTCGTTTTAGGCTCACCCACCCGCGTCGTCATCGACCTGCCCGCCGTCACCTTCAACGTCACGCCCCCCAAAACACACAAACAAAAAGGCTTTATCAGTGCCTATCGCTACGGCGCGTTTCAGCCCTCGGTCAGTCGCCTCGTCCTCGATGCCAACACCCTTGTGGTCATCGACCGCATCTTCCGCCTGCCCCCCGATAGCACCAAAGCCCTGCCCCATCGCCTTGTCATCGACCTGAAAAAAGCCACTACCGACACATTCAACCGCGCCCGCAAAAAAGGCGCGCTAACCTCCAACGAAGCCCTGTTGCAACAGCTACGTCCACCGCCTCTGCCGCCGCTACCAGCGAAAAGACGACCTCTCAAGCCACAAGAAAAACCCCTCGTCATGATCGACCCGGGCCACGGCGGAGTCGACACCGGCGCCATCAGCGTCAACGGCTACGCCGAAAAAGACATCAACCTACGCACCGCAAAAATGCTCAGAAGAGAACTCCTGAAAAGCGGACGAGTCCGAGTCGCCATGACACGAACCACCGACGTGTTCGTCTCGCTGGCACAGCGAGTCCACCTCGCACGCAAAAAAAATGCCGACCTGTTCATATCCATTCATGCCGATAGCCACCCCAAACACTTCGTCAAAGGGTTTTCCCTGTACACCCTGTCCGAAACCGCCTCAGACAAAGAAGCCGCCGCCCTCGCCAAACGAGAAAATAAAGCCGACATCATCGCCGGCGTCGACTTCAACCAAAAACACCCCGAAGTCGCACACATCCTGATTGACCTCACCCAACGAGAAACCATGAACTACGCCCTGCGATTCTCAGACTTTATCCTGCAAGAAGTCCGCGGCGTCGCTATACCGCTGCAAAGACCCCAACGAGCCGCCGGATTCGCCGTCCTCAAAGCACCGGATGTGCCCTCGGTGCTGATGGAACTCGGATACCTGTCCAACAAACATGACGAAAAAAAACTACGCAACGTCCAATACCTACACCGCATGGCACAAGCCATCGCTAAAGCCATCATCGCATACACAACATGGCAACAAAGACGGACGTAGGGACTGAAAGGAGGTTAAGGGCTCTCGTGTGTTTGGGCTGCCACTTATCTGTCACGTAAGGTTGCCTTTCTGGTTTCTCGCGCTATATATATGTCACATATTTTTGTTTGAGATATACGTTATTAACGTTATCTTTAGCCGTGGTGTTATGATGTCCTACCTATCAGAGATACAACCTCGAGTGCGTTCGGTGCCCTACTGGCTTCTTGCTTTGGGCGGGGCTATTGTTGTGGGCATCGTCTTGTTCGTGGCGATTGTCTGGATGTATGGTCGTGATTTGCCCGACTACGCCCACCTCAAGACGTATCGTCCGCAGATGACGACCCGTATTTATGCCGGCGACGGCGGTTTCTTGTCCGAGTACGCCTACGAAAAACGCACCTTCGTTGCCATCGATGAAATTCCCGAGATTGTCATCGATGCCTTTGTCGCTGCCGAGGATCAGAACTTTTGGTCGCACCCCGGCATCGATGTCTTCAGTATGATGCGCGCCGCGCTGAGTAATTTACGTAATTATGGCTCGAACAAGCGACCACAAGGGGGCTCTACTATCACCCAGCAGGTCGCCAAGAACTTTCTGCTCAGCAACGAAGTCAGCATCGAGCGTAAAATCAAAGAAGCCATCCTCGCCATGCGCATCGAGGAAGCCCTCCCCAAAAAACGCATCCTAGAACTCTATCTTAACGAAATTTATCTCGGCTTGAGTGCCTATGGTGTTGCCAGTGCCGCCGACATTTATTTCGGTAAGACTCTCGAGGAACTGACCCTGCCCGAAGCCGCCTTTCTAGCGGGCTTGCCGAAGGCACCGAGCACATACCATCCTCGCAAGCATCCCGTGCGTGCCCTCGAGCGCCGTAACTGGGTGCTGGCACGTATGGTCGATGACGGCACCATCAGCCAACAGGAAGGGCTACAGGCTGAAAAGCAACCCCTCACGCCATTGCCCAAAGTCGGCAAAGAAGTCGTGTCGTCCTTTTATTTCTCGGAAGATGTTCGACAAGAACTGGTGCGCCGCTACGATGAAGCCACCCTCTACGGGAGCGGACTCAGCGTCTACACATCGTTGAATCCTCGCTTGCAGCGTATTGCCAACGATGCCCTACAAGAAGGCCTCGAGCGATTCGACCGTCGGCTCGGCTGGCGCGGCGCCCATGCCCACTTGGCGACCCTCAGCGACTGGCAGCAACAACTAGCACAAATCGACCAGCCCGTCGGCACAGAAAAATGGAGCATGGCTGTCGTTCTCGATGCTCAGCAGTATACCGCTCGTATTGGCCTCAGCGATGGCTCCATGGGCGAGATTTTTGTCGATGACATCCAATGGGCACGCGAGTCACCAGAAAACAACGATGACCCCCTCGGCGATGAGATTACCGCAACCTACGATGTGTTGCGGCGCGGCGATGTTATCCTCGTCCATAAACGCAAGACGTCACCGAAAGACGCCCAACATCCCCGCTATTTGCTCAGGCAGCTGCCTGAAGTCAACGGCGGTTTGATTGCTATCGATGCCCACAACGGCAACATTCTAGCCATGAGCGGCGGCTACTCGTGGACCCTCAGCAAGTTCAACCGCGCCACCCAAGCCAAACGGCAGCCGGGGTCAGCCTTCAAGCCCTTCATTTATCTTGCTGCCCTCGATAATGGCTTTTCGCCCACCAGCAAAGTGCTGGACGCGCCCTTCGTCTACAAACACAGCAACGAGGATGCCGACTGGAAACCACAAAACTACTCGAAAGAGTTCTACGGCTTGACGCTACTGCGACAAGGGCTCGAGAAATCCCGCAATCTGATTACGTTGCGCCTTGCCAACTCGATAGGTCTACGCCCGGTGGCTGATTTTGCCAAAAAACTCGGCATCACCGATAATCTGCCGACCAACAATCTGTCCATTGCCCTTGGCACGCACGAGGCGACCCTGATTAATTTAACCACAGCGTATGCTGCTTTTGTCAATGGCGGTAAAAAGGTGCATCCTAGTCTGATTAGTCGTATTCAGGACTCGCAAGGCAAAACCATCTATAAGAAAGACCCGCGGGTCTGCCCCAAGTGTGCCACTGACGTGTGGCGCGAATCGATGCGTCCGCCCTACCCTGAAACCATCGAAGAGCAAGTCATTGACTCGCCTCTTGCCTATCAAATGGTGTCTCTTTTGGAAGGCGTCATGCGCCGCGGCACCGGCTATTATGTTGCCCGCACGATTAAGCACGCCATCGCTGGCAAAACCGGCACCACCAACGACCACAAAGACGCGTGGTTCATCGGCTTTTCCCCCGATATTGTTGTCGGCGTCTATGTCGGCTATGACGTGCCGCGCTCGTTGGGCGAAAGAGGCACAGGGGCAGGCGCAGCGGGCCCCATATTTTCTATCTTCATGAATGAAGCCCTGAAAAGCCAGCCGATTTTTCCTTTCCGTATACCTTCAGGCATACGGCTCGTCAGTATCAACCGAGAAAGCGGGCTACCCACTGATCCGGGCTCTCGCGGTGCCATTTTCGAAGCCTTCCGTGCCGACCAACTGGACGGCACAGCCAACACCAACCTCGATGGCGACAAAAAACAGACCCTCAACATTGCGGATCCTGTCGTCAATGCCGACCCTATCCTCGATAGTGAACCGCTCGGTTTGTATTAACATGGACATCACCAATCAGGATTTACTAGACGCGCTACAAAAAGACATCGACCTGATAAGGAGGCGTCTTTGACATCGTTGCCCGCAAGAAGCAGCTGAGTGCGCTCAACGCGCAGTGCGAAGACAGCACCCTGTGGAACGACAGCGACAAAGCCAAAAAGCTGCTGCAGCAACGCAGCGCGCTGCAAGATGTCATCGATACCTTCGAAGCCATCACACAAGAGCTTGCTGACCTCAAGGAAATGAACGAGCTTGCCGAACAAGACAGCGCGCTGCAGAGTGACGTTAATGGCGCGTTGCTGGCTTTGCAGAAGAAGGTTGCCCGTTATCGACTGGAAAGCCTGCTGGATGGCGAAGCCGACAAAAATGATTGCTACTTGAGTGTGCAGGCGGGCTCAGGCGGCACCGAAGCACAAGATTGGGCACAAATGTTGTTGCGGATGTATCTGCGGTGGGCGGAACAGCACAACTACACTGTGCAATGGCTCGAGGAAAATGCCGGGCAGGAAGCCGGCATCAAGTCGGCAACCGTGCAGATACAAGGCATGAATGCTTATGGGTGGCTCAAGCACGAGTCGGGGATTCATCGTTTGGTGCGTATTTCGCCTTTTGATGCTAACAAACGCCGCCACACCAGTTTTGCTTCGATTAAGAGCTATCCTGTTGTGGACGAAGACATCGACGTTGAGATTTTGGATAAGGATGTCCGTGTGGATACGTATCGTGCTAGCGGTGCGGGCGGGCAGCACGTCAACAAGACGGATAGTGCGGTGCGTATCACGCATCTGCCCACCAACATTGTGGTGCAGTGCCAGAACAATCGCTCGCAGCATCGCAATCGTGCGGAGGCTTATCGCATGTTGCAGGCGCGCCTTTACGAGTTGGCTCTTGCCGAGAAGCAACAGGACGCCAGCAAGCAACGTGCCGAACAAGACGCTATCGGCTGGGGGCACCAGATACGCTCGTATGTTCTGCATCCCTATCAAATGGTCAAGGATGTGCGTTTTGCCACTGAAGTGGGCAACGCGCAAGGCGTTCTCGATGGCAACATCGATATTTTTCTAGAGAACGCCCTCAGCCAGAGTCAGCCCGAGTCCGAATGAAAATCAGGCGTGTCGATGTAGTAGCCGTTGGGCGCGGTCTGTAAGAGCATCGGCTGGCTGGCATCCTGTTCTATTTTGCGGCGCAGACGATAGACGAGGGTCTCGATGCTGTGGGTTTGCGCATCGGTGCCAAGCCCCATCAGGCGACGGTGTAGGCTGGCTTTGCTGACAACGTTGCCACGCTCGGCAACCAGCAAGGCTAAAAAGGCTTTTTCCTGTTCGCTTATGTCCACTTCGATGCCGTCTTGGTGGAACAGCTGGCGCGTGTTCTCATCGAACAGGTAGGTGGTGTGGTCTTGTGCTTGTCCGGGGGTTTGTAATGTCCAGATGGCTTTGATCGATTGGTTGTGCGTGATGCGGTCGAGAGTTGTGAAAAGGTCATTGAGAGAAACGGGTTTGAAGAATACTTTATCGGCGCGGGGCCACTGTAGGGCGGTTGCCGAATCGGGTAACAGCGCGATGTGGGTTGTGGTGACGTGCTGCCAGTCGGTGAGGGTGGTGGTGTCGGTGAAACGGGCAGTGCTATCGAGGACGTCAGGGGGGCTGTCGTGAATGACGCACGAGACGGAGTCTTTGGCAACATGGGCGAAGGACTCGCCCCAAGCAAGGTGGTGGAGCGGGACACTGAGGACAGACTCGCTGTGGTAGCGTATCACCTCAACGCATAGGGGGTTATCACTGCGTAACAGAAATGCTGGTGCCATGATGCCATGGTGCCATATGGTGCCACGTTATCCCATAACGAGTCTGAATATTGAATACGCTATCGCCGCCACGCATAGGGCTAAGATGGTATACTGAGCGTAAATCTTAGCACCATCCTTATCGCCCTTACGGTATTTGGCGTAAGCGACAGCAAAATTGGCAACGGCAAGAGCAAGAAAAATTGAAAACATCGTCACTCCCTGACATAAGACTCCCTCCCCTGTCATAGAAAATATGCTGTGCCTCGTCAAGCCTATAAATCACGTGCGAATGGAGGCGGTTTGTTTCGGTTTGATGATGTTGCTTTTTTAAGGGAATATTTATAGAGTCTGTATCGGTCTTATAAGCGGATACAACAATGAAACTGTTAGATTATGAATTCATGCGACAGGCAACACCTGAAGCGATTAAAAAACAGCTTGCTCAAGGAGCAGATGTGAACGCGCAGGATAAGGACGGCAGGTCACCTTTGCATCGGGCAGCGACTCTCAATGAAAATTCTGCTGTGATTAAAGCATTGATTGCCGCGGGAGCAGATGTAAACGCGCGAGCTAAAAATAGTAAAATGCCTCTACATGAGGCAGCAAGGGCTAATCGTAATCCTGAGGTGGTTAAAGTACTGATTCAGGCAGGCGCGGATGTAAATGCGCTAACTAAAGAAAACAAATCACCTCTACATTTTGCAGCTTGGGGTAATGAAAATCCTGCAGTGGTTACAATCTTGGTTGAGATGGGAGCAGACGTCAAAATACGAAATAAAGACGGTAGGTCTCCTCTGCATCGAGGTGTGAGTCGACGTCGTCGTCAAAACCTTGGGGTGGTCGAGGCACTGCTCAAGGCAGGTGCAGATGTCAAAGCACGGGACAAATTGGGTGGCATGATGCCTCTTCATTATGCGGCAATATGCAACAAAGAAACTTCAGTCATCAAAGCGTTAGTTGCGGCGGGGGCGGATGTTAACGCACGTGATTGGCTTGGTTTCTCTCCTCTACATTATGCTGCAAGATACAATAACAATCCTAAAGTAATTAAAGAATTGGTTGCGGTGGGGGCAGACATCACAGTGAGAAATAAGAAAGGTAAGTCACCTCTGGACTGGGCAGCGTTGTGGACTGAAAATCCTGAAGTGATTAAAGAACTAATTCAGGCAGGGGCGGATGTAGAAGAATGGGATGATGAAGATGTAGGCGAATCACCTTTGCATAAGGCAGCGTATAGGAACGATAATCCCGCAGTGATTAAGGCACTGATTCAAGCAGGAGCAAACGTGGAAAAACGAGATGGTGAGTGGGAAAAATCGCCTTTGGATTGGGCAGCACACAATGAAGAACCCGAAGTATTAGAAGCATTGATTGAAGCAGGGGCAGATGTCAACGCACCAATTGAAGATTGGTGGTCGCCTCTACACTTTGCAGCACAGAATGAAAACCCCACGTTTGTTAAGCTGTTGCTCAAAGCAGGAGCAGAGGTCAACGCGCAAGGGGAAGATGGTTCGTCACCTCTGCATATGGCGGCGCGTTATGAAAATCTCGATATAGCTAAGTTATTGCTCAGAGCAGGTGCAGACGTGGACGCTCAGGATGAGTTCGACAAATCACCTCTGCATGATGCAGCACAACGGAATACAAATCCCGCAGTGGTCATAACATTGATTAAAGCGGGGGCGGATGTGGATGCGCGCAATGACGATGGCGCTTCGCCTCTGCATATAGCGGCGGAACACAATAAAAACTCTGATATCGTATTAGTGTTGCTCGGTGCCAAGGCAGATACCCACGCCAGAACAGTTCAAGGCAAAACTGCTTTTGACTTGATAAAAGAAAATGATGCCTTGAAAAACACACAAGCCTATTGGAAACTACACGACCTATCCTACAAAAAATAACGAGTGCCTGTTCTCTTGACCCTCCATCTTTACGCTCAACGTCCTCCTGCGGCGACTCTCGTCCACAGCAACCAATCTATCCCCTGCACCATCGGGCGCAACGGCATAACCGCCCACAAACACGAAGGCGACCACGCCCTGCCCATCGGCATTTTTCCCCTACGTTATATCCTCTGGCGACGCGACCGCCTCCACGTAAACATGCCCGCAACACATCTGCCCCGCTATCCTATCATCCGCTCTATGGGCTGGTGCCACGACCCCCGCCATCCCCACTATAACCAAGCCATATCCCTACCCCACCCCCACCTACACCCCTGGAAAAAAC
>JACONH010000001.1:0-17500 GCA_014323835.1 Alphaproteobacteria bacterium GM202ARS2 | reverse complement strand
ATACGCAAAAAACGCGGCTCCGCCCTGTTCATCCACCTCAACACCATAAGTGCCACCGGCACCGCAACCACCCCCACACAAGCCACCCACGGCTGTATCGCCCTCGCCCCCAAAGCCATGCTCGCCCTGCTCCCCCACCTGCACCCCTGGAAAAAACTGCACGTTCATCCCTCCTAAGCACCCCTAGCCTTTACGCGCCCCAAACAATGCCGAGCCCAACCGCACGTGCGTTGCTCCTTTTTCTATCGCCTGCCCATAATCACCGCTCATTCCCATACTGACGAAACGCATCGCAGACCCCCGCGCCAGCCCCGCCAAACGCTCGAAGTACACCCCCGCATCCTCGCCCACCGGCGGTATACCCATAACGCCCTCCACCACTAAGCCCAAGTCACCCCGCACCCACGCCACAAAGTCATCATACGCCCTCACATCAACCCCGCCCTTTTGTGCCTCATCGCCTATATTGACCTGCACCCACAAGCGCGGACACATCCCCCGCCGCGCCTTCTCCGCCGCACACGCACGAGCCAACGACTCCCTATCCAAGCTCTCAATCACATCAAACAAAGCAAAAGCCTTACCCACCTTGTTGCTCTGCAAATGCCCTATAAAATGCAACTCAATGCCCTTATACTCGTCTCGCAAGCCCCGCCACTTTTGTTCCGCCTCCTGCACCCTGTTCTCGCCCCAAACCCGATGCCCCGCATCCAACAAAACCCGAATACGACCCACATCCACAGTCTTCGATACCGCAACCAAACACGCCGGCTCAACAGACACCAACAAAGACCGATAACGCCCAAGTAACCTATCCTTTTCCATCATGCGTCCCTCTCCAATAAAACACCACAAAAAACAATGGTGGCTCCTCACTGACGACACCCGCACCCCCGACCCCATCCACGACATTCATGTCCCCGCTGGTGTCACGTCCATGCCCTCCATGCCCCCCATTCTTCTCTACCGTCACTATAATCATCCCCATCGCTTACGTCACGCGCGCACGTGGCAGCGCGCCCATCGCTGTCGCTATCCCCTCTCTTTTGCTTGGTTGCCCTCTACCCGCGCCCCCCTTACCACCTCAGCCCTCCACATCCCCGCACCGCTGCTTGCCACCCCCGCCCTGAGCAAATGGGGCTTATACCTACGCTATCGCCCTCGTCTGTCCTGTAGCACGTCTGCCCACACCCCGCGCCAGTTCTGGCGCGCCCACAAAACAGCCGCTATCGATAGCATTATACTCGCCCCCCTTTTCCCCACCCAAAGCCCAGCTTCTCGCCCGCTCTTTCCGTATTTCCTCGCCCTTCGTCTCGCCCACACAAGCACAAAGCCCATCATCGCCCTCGGCGGCATCAACGCTACAACCTCCCGCCGTCTACGCCACCACCCCTTCGCCGGCATGGGAGCAGTTGACGCCTTCCGCAAAAAAAACCATACAGAAGCATGAACAAAAAAACCACACCCCCAAACACCCCCTACGCGCCACAAGCCATCGAAGCCAAGTGGCAAAAGCACTGGCACGACAGCCAAGCCTTTGCCACGCCCGCGCACCCCGCCACCAAAAAGCCCTATTACATCCTCGAGATGTTCCCCTACCCCTCAGGGCGTATTCACATGGGGCACGTGCGTAACTACACGTTCGGCGACATCGTTGCCCGCACCAAGCGCGCCCAGAACTTTGACGTCCTTCATCCTATGGGCTGGGATGCTTTCGGGCTGCCTGCCGAGAACGCCGCCCGACAAAGCAACAAACACCCCGAAGCATGGACTCGCGCCAACATCGACACCATGAAACGCCAACTACAAGCCATGGGCTTTGCCTACGACTGGAGCCGAGAAATCGCCAGCTGCGACGTGGACTACTATAAGCACGAACAAAAAATGTTCCTCGCCTTCTATAAACACAACATCGCCTACCGCAAAAAAGCCTACGTCAACTGGGACCCCGTCGAGGAAAGTGTGCTTGCCAACGAACAAGTCATCGACGGGCGCGGCTGGCGCTCGGGTGCCGTCATCGAACGCAAACAACTGACGCAATGGTTCCTCAACATCAGCCG
Organism: Alphaproteobacteria bacterium GM202ARS2; assembly: GCA_014323835.1. GTDB lineage: Bacteria > Pseudomonadota > Alphaproteobacteria > GM7ARS4 > GM7ARS4 > GM202ARS2. The sequence goes on along the minus strand of JACONH010000001.1, from coordinate 15,440 downwards.
CTACAGCCAAAATCTGCTGGATAGCCTAGAGCCCCTCGACTGGCCCGCCAAAGTCGCCCGCATGCAACGCAACTGGATAGGCGCATCCCAAGGCGCCAACGTGCTGTTTACCAGCGATAAACTGCCCGAACCCGTGCGCGTGTTTACCACACGCCCCGATACGCTGTTCGGTGCGTCTTTCTGTGCACTGTCGCCCGAACACCCCCTTGCCACCCATCTGGCACACAACAACCCCGCCCTGCGCCGCTTCATCGATACCTATAAAGCCACTCACCACGCCCGCTCGGAAGAACACGACAAACAAGGCATCGATACCGGTATCACGGTCGCTCATCCGTTTATCACCGACCTTAAGCTCCCCCTCTATGTTGCCAACTTTGTGCTGATGGATTACGGCACCGGTGCAGTGTTTGGCTGTCCCGCCCACGATCCTAGAGACTTCGAGTTTGCCCAAAAATACCAGCTGCCCATACGCCCGGTCATCACCGCACCCAACGGCGAATCCTTGCCCTATGTCGGCGATGGTGTCGTTTGTAACTCGGACTTTTTGGACGGCATGGATAGCGCGCAAGCCAAAGCCCGAGTCATTGCCGAACTCGACAAACGCGGACTGGGTAGCGCGCAACGCCGCTATCGCTTGCGCGACTGGGGCATATCAAGACAACGCTACTGGGGCTGTCCGATTCCGATTATACACTGCCCGACGTGCGGAGTCGTGCCCGTGCCAGAAAAAGACTTGCCGGTGACGCTCCCGCATGATGTGGATTTTTCTGTGTCGGGTAATCCTCTTGACCATCACCCGCACTGGAAGCACGTCACCTGTCCCACGTGCGGCGGCCAAGCCACACGAGAAACCGACACACTGGATACGTTCTTTGAGTCGTCTTGGTATTTTGCGCGGTTTACAGCACCGCAGAGCCCACAGGCGTTTGACGAAGAAGCCTTGCGGACGTGGATGCCGGTGGATTGCTATATTGGCGGTATCGAGCACGCCATTTTGCATTTGTTGTATGCGCGCTTTTTCATGCGGGCGTTGCAGGATAGCGGTTATGGGATTCCCGATGGGGCTATCGAGCCGTTTAAGCGGTTGCTGACGCAAGGCATGGTGTGCCATCCCACGTATCAAGATGTTGAGGGGACGTGGCTGGAACCGCAGGAGGTGCACAGCGACAAGGCGGGCAATGCGGTGGATAAGGACGGGCGTGCGGTGGTGGTGGGACGCATGGAAAAAATGAGCAAGTCAAAGAAAAACGTCATTGACCCGCAGGCGATTATCGAGCAATGGGGCTGTGATACGGCGCGCTTGTTTATGGTGTCGGATACACCGCCCGAGCGGGATCTGGAATGGAGCGATAGCGGTATTAAGGGCGTGCATCGCTATTTGAAGCGGTTGTATACGACTTTGGATGATTTGTGTGTCGGGCTTAAGGGTGTGCGCGCCCATGATATTGGCAAATCGCATGGGGATACGGCGACGTTGCGGGCGATTCATCAGGCGATACGTGATGTGACCGAGGACTTGGCGCATCATCGTTTTAATCGAGCGGTGGCGGCGGTGCGGATTTTGAGCAATCATCTGTTTGGCTTGGATGGGGGCGATGAGGATGTTGCTCCGTTGTTGAAATCGGGCTTACAGGTGTTGTTGGTGTTGCAGAATCCGTTTACGCCGCATCTGTGCGAGGAGCTGTGGGCGCGTCTGGGAGGCGAGGCAGACTTGACGAGGACACCTTGGCCTGTGTGTGAGAGCGGGTTTTTGCAGCAGGATGACGCGCAGATAGCGGTGCAAGTTAATGGCAAGCTGCGTGGGACGTTGACGTTACCGAAAGGCAGTGGCGAACAGGCGGCGGTGGACGCGGCGCGGGCTCTGCCACGTATTCAGGCGTTACTTGCCGAGCAATCGCCTAAGAAAGTCATTTATGTGCCAGAGCGGTTACTGAATTTGGTGGTGTGATGAGGGTCGTGTGCTTGAGGTTTAACTGTTTTACTTGACTTTTTTAGTGCTTTATACTTAGAACGTTTCATAGGATTTATATGTGCTGAGGGTAGCTATCATGCTATTGTTAGATATTGGATTTATAAAAGGGGCGACACCTGAGGATATACAAAGACAGCTCGATGAAGGTGCTGATGTCAACGCGCGGGATAATTTTGGCAACTCGCCTCTGCATTTCGCGGCGAAATGGAATACAAATTCTGAAGTGACTAAGGCATTGATTGATGCGGGAGCGGATGTCAAAGCACGAAGTACATTTGGGATGAAGAATCGGCATTGGTCGGCTACGTCTAGCAGCAATTCTACTGTGGTCGATTCACAACCTCTACATTTTGCAGCAGAGTATAACAACAATCCCGAGGTGATTAAGGCACTGTTACAAGCAGGAGCAGACGTCAACGTACGAGATAAATACGACAGGACACCTCTACATTGGGCAGCAAGGTGGAATAAAAATCCTGCAGTAATTAAAACACTGCTTGAGGCAGGAGCAGATGTCAAAGCACAGGATAAACGTGGCAACACACCTCTGCACTGGGCGGCAGGTCATGAAAATCCTGATATGGTCGTGGCATTGATTGAGGCAAAAGCAGATGTAGACGCTCGAACAACAAAAGGTGGTTCACCTCTACATGAGGCGGCAAAGTGGAATAAAAATCCTGCGGTGGTACTCGCCTTGCTAGATGCTAGAGCAGATACGCACGCCAGAACACAAGACGGCAAAACAGCCCTCGACTTAATACAACAAAACCAGGCATTGAAAAATACAAAAGCCCGCTGGAAACTGAATGACTTGTCCTATAGAGATTAAAAGAAAAGCTTGACCCAACAAATAAAAATCTCACCACTTGCCTACCTTGCCATTACCAAGTACGTGAAAATGAAGGCATAAGAACAGGTTCTTGATCTAATCTATTTATAATTGCTTCACGCACCGACTTTTCGTTAATGTCTTTGCCTGCATTAAAATCTTTAACACATTTCCGCAAACCATAGATGAAAGCAAATTTTCCCGCATCGCTCATAGAATCATAAATTTGCTTACTTATAAACATTTCCATGTCTAAAAACCAGGAGGAGTTGCCAGCACGACCAGGTAATTCAACAATATAATTTGTATTATACCCTTCCGTGAGTCGAAAGGGGTCACTTTTCGTACCATTGCCTCGGATTATTGCCATTAGAAACCTCTTATAGTGCTTTCCACATCAAAAAGCACGTTGCTAAAAAGCCCTCTTGACGTGATATTACAGGACTATCAGTAAAAAAGCAACACACGCCCAATTAACAGATTGACGCATAACAGGTTTAATACTTAAAGCATTAAAGAGAGGGCTGTAACCTCGTAAAGAGGATGGGGTGCGGTGCTTAACGGCACCCCACGGTTCCTTAAAAGACACCGCAAACACCCCAAAAAACACACTCATCCACGAAACCTAACAACGCTATGAACGTAACCCGTTTTTGCCTCGTCTTTATGGCAAAAAAAATGACTCGCTTTGTTGACTCATAGCAAGATTACAACTTAAAGTATTAGAGAGGGCTAAACCCAAAAAGGAGGGAACCGGGGTGCAGTGTTGGACTGCATCCCGCTACCTTCACAGCCCCCCCCATTCCCAACAAAGCCACCCGCAAAAGCGATTAAACCCCGCTCGGCACGGTAATGACAAAACGCGGACGGCAACCGCGCGCAACGCCGACTCTGCCTATATCCCCACCCATTATCTACAGTTACCCCCGCCACCGCACATACCGCGGCTGCATCTGTCATGCCCCACACCCCACAATGCACCGCAAAAGCCCCAAAGACACAACCATCCTACATAAATAACAAAGATATGAACGTAACCCGTTTTTATGCAAGAAAAAACACGATTTTTCCCATTGTCTTATAGAAAATACAATACTTAAAGTATTATCTTTATAAGAGGGCTTAAAGCCAAAAAGGAGAATCGGGGTGTGGCTCATAGAGCCACACCCCTACCTACCATTTGTTTTGGCACAAGCAACCACGCCCCCATTCCAAAATAAGTTGCTTACGACTTCGTCACAGCTAAAAAATCTTTTATCGCTTTTTCAGCTTCAGCCTTTGTTCTAGGCACGTAATCATCGCCCGCAAGCCCGCCCTTCTTCCACCGAGTCTGTCGCGTAGGTGACACAGGACGTTGCGACTGTGTCGGTCGCTTTTTATCCGTCTTTTTTAACGGAGCAGTCATTTACGATAACGCCATAAACCTTTTGATTTCTCTATCCAGCTCGGCTTTTGTTTTAGGCACGCGATCATCGCCCGCAAGCCCCCCCTTCTTCCGCCGAGTCTGTGACGTAAGTGTTGCAGGGGATGAAACAGAGCGCGCCGACTGTGTCGGTCGTCTTTTATCCGTATTCTTCTTTTGGGTAACGCTCATTCCTTCCACCTCAACAAAACCCCAATGGTAAGGTAAGCCAATTCGGGGTCTTTTTCAAGAAATTCCTTTTGACCCCACACAGGCACCTCCAACTCAGGTCTGTCACGTAAATAATCAAAATGTTGCCCCAAAAGACGCTCAAGAGACAGGGGCAAAGCCTCGATGTATCCTTTTTGAGGATACAAGTCAGCATATTGACTATCAATAAACTTGCCACCATCTCGCAATCGTCGGCGCACAATACTTTGAAACATCATGTCTAAATCAGGATAAAGCTTTTGTAGGCGATGCGCGAATTCATGCACATTGACACTTGCGATTTTATCATAAACTGTCATGACCGAATCGCCATCATGAATTAAAATATCTCTTATTTCTCTAAAAACGCCTTTTGATGCCCAGATATAACGTGATTGCTTAACGTCATCAATTTTGCCTGTAATGAGTCTGCCAACCGCATTGCTCTTACGAATCCAATCGTCAGGAATACATTTGTCTAACACGCCCTGAAGGGTTTGACCCGCACCCTTTGAAAGCGACACCACCGCTATTGTTGCTTTTTTCTTGCCCTTACGAGTGCGTTGCACCCTCGTTGCCAACCTTAGCGCAAATTGCTTGCCAAACTGCTCTTCCGTCAAGTCCTCAGGGAGTGCCCCGATAATGCTGTCTGCCACAGCTCGACCCACGTCAATATATCTTTCTGCCGCCAAAAGGGCTAAGGCATCATCGACCACAGCTGCCGACAAACTTTTGACATCAACATTCATTACAAAGCAACAGTAACCATCATCGACGAGATAAAGCAAGAAGCTTGCGGTGAGCCTCCGTATGCCTCAAAGCATCGTTCTGCTGTATCAAATCGAGGGCTGTTTGCCCGCCATTTGTTTTGGCATGAGCATGCGCACCAGCCTCTAGCAAAGCCTCCACGATAGCAGGATTTTTATTCTTGCCCGCAGCAAAATGCAGAGGAGTCCAGCCTATTATATCCCGTGCATTGATGTCTGCCTTGAATTGAATCAATGTTTTAGTCATGGCAACATCACTGTTCCACACCGCCGCCACATGCAGAGATGTATAGCCATTCTTCGTGCGTTCATTGACGTCTGCCCCTACTCGAATTAAATCCTTCACTGTCGCAAGGTCATTGTCGATGACTGCCCAATGCAGCTGCGACCAATCGGCTTTGTTTTTTATGCTCACGATAGGCTTTTTTGTATTTTAAGCATTTCCCTCTGTGCCTCGGCAATAACCGGTGGTAATTCGTCTGTTTTGGCATTGACATCGGCTCCAGCCCGAATGAGCGCCTTGGTGACCTCAGGGTTTTTGCCCCATCCTATTGAGCGATGCAGGGGCGAGGTGCCTTTCCTCGTCCGCGCGTTGACATCCGCACCCGCAGCAATCAATGCCTCGATAACTTCAGGAGATTTGCTCCACCATGCTGCCCTATGTAACGGCGAACCCCCTTCTTTATCACGTGCGTTGACATCCGCACCCGCAGCAATCAGTGTCGCAACCACAGCAGGCTTTTTATCGCTCGCTGCCCAATGCAGAGGAGTCTGCCCTCTGTAATCTCTTGCGTTCACATCTGCCCCCACTTGAAGCAATGCCTCAATCACAGCACAATCATTATTGAATGCCGCCGCCACATGCAAAGGCGAAAAACCCGCATCATTCTGAACATTAATATCCACACCCTCAGCCAGCTGCTTTTTTATATCAGCCAACGTCGCATGCTCCATAAATGTGCTGTCCAATAACTGCATCGGTGTCCTCTCTTGGCTTATACCCCGCACCCACCCTATAGGTAAGCGATGGAAAAAAGTAAAGCAAGAACAATTGACCTAACAAGGCAACAGTAACCATCATCGACGAGATAATTCCTCAAGTCTACGGTGAGCCTCCGTATGCCTCAAAGCATCGTTCTGCTCTATCACGTCAAGGGGCGTTTGTCCCTTTCCTGTCTCGGCACAGCCATCCCCGCCCCCCTCCAGTAACACCAACACCCCATCAGGATTTTTATTCTTTGCCGCAGCACAATGCACAGGAGTCCACCCATCCTTGTCTCGTGCGTGGACATCAGCACCCCCATCGAGCAAAGCTTTCGTCATGGCAACGTCTCTGTTCCACGCCGCCCGATGCAAAGGAGTCCAGCCCTCCTTCGTGCGAGCATGCACATCCGCTCCCGCCGCAATCAAAACCCGTATCACCTCAGGGTTCCTATTCCACCGTGCCGCCCGATGCAAAGGCACCCTGCCATCATCAGCCCGAGCATTCACATCCGCTCCCGCATCAATCAACGCCCGTAGCACATCAGGGTTTCTCGTCCAGCGCGCCGCTCGATGCAAAGGCACCCTGCCATCCTCAGCCCGCGCACTTACGTCCGCTCCCGCCGCAACCAATGCCGTAATGACTCGAGGGTCTTTATTCAAACACGCCGCCCAATGCAAAGGCACCATGCCATATTTCGCCCGCGCATGAACATCCGCACCCGCCTCAAGCAATGCCCGTATCACCTCAACAGTGTTCCTTGTCGCACTATGCAAAGGTGACTCGCCATCCTTATTCTGTGCATTCACCGCTGCCCCCGCCGCAATCAAAACCCCTATCACCTCAAGATTGGTATTCCACCACACCGCCCAATGCAAAGGCGAACAACCATCCTCATTCTGTGCATTCACCGCCGCCCCCGCCGCAAGCAAGACCCGTAGCACATCAGGATCCTCGTTATACGCCGCCGCCCAATGCAAAAACGACAAGCCCTCCTTATCACGTGCGTTCACATCCGCCCCTTCAGCTATCAGACGTTGTATTGCTTCAGCGGTCGCCCCCTTCGCAAAGGCTTTATCCAACAGCACGTCTCGCCGCGAGCTCACAAGCGCGTCATTTTTTATTCAGCACGTCCACGAGTTTCTTATAGCCCGCATGCTTCTCGAAGTCTGAGGCTTCTCTTGTCTGAATTAAATCGAGGGTATTTTGACCCATCTTTGTGCGTGTATGAACATCCGCGCCGGCATCAATCAGCGTCATCACCACAGTCGGGTCGCCACTATGCCATGCTGCCCCCTGCACCGCTGTGCCACCAAAGCGTGCCTCCCGTGCTTCTATATCGGCACCCGCCTCAATGAAGACCTTGACCATCTCGGCATTATTGTTCGATGCCGCCGCCGCATGCAACGGCGTTCTGCCCGAGCGCGCCTCGCCATCCACGTCCGCACCCAACGACAACAACTTACGCGCCACATCTGGATTCTTGTTCTGACGCGCCGCAAGATACAACGGAGTCCGCTCAATATTGTCCCGCGCCTCAATCTCCGCACCCGCTGCAACCAAAACAGCGACAACCTCAGGATCCTCATTAAACGATGCCGCCCAATGTAAAGCCGTGAAACCATCCTTATCACGCTTCTTCATATCTGCACCCTCAGCAACAAGCCGCCGAACATCATCAGGCGTCGCCCGAGTCATAAAATCTTCATTACACACATCTGTCATCGAACACATCTCCATAAGGGGTAAACAGGGACAAAGTCTATAATCTAACAAACAAAAAAAGTCAAGATAAAAAATCACCCCCCGCACCCAGCGTCCTTTATACCCTACATATACCCTACATGGCAAAACTGAATTGCCCTGTGAAACCGCTATAAACCAAAAGCCCGCGCTTCAAAAAATCACGTCCAATAATCACGGGATTCGAATTCTTGCCCAAATTTTTAATACCATAAAGACGCCCATTAAAATGAATATCAGGAGATGCCGAAACAAAAATCAAACCCATATAAACACTCGCTTTTGTTGCCCCGCCGACACCATGCACAGTTACCTCTCCCGTATCTATAACCTGTAAACCCGAAAGGTCAGCAAAGTCAGTATCGATGCACGATACAAACGCGCCCGTATCAACAAGAGCATCAACCTCAGACCTGCTTTGTATATCTTTTAACCACTGAGTCCGCTCCTGTAAGGGACGCTCGGGATGCGGGATATGCCTACCCACTTTCACACGAGCAAGCGGGCCTTTTAACTGCAAAAAATCAGCAGGAGCACGAGAAGCATGACTCCATTGAACAACAGGCACCGTCAACGCTCCCCGTCTATCAACATATAACGAAAGTGCGGTTTATGCTCCGTTATTTCTCGAACAACATAGACATCATCGGGGCCATACAGCTCCGCAGCCTTCCCCGCTGCAAGATTAAAATCATCGTGGACGCTCACGACCTTCTTGTCTTTAACAATGACAACCTTGCCGCGATACTTCTTAAGAAGTGCCTGCGCGTTCTCATTGACAAAATCAACTTCCACCTGCAAGCGTTCTTGTCTTTCCTCTTTCGATAGCATAGCGTTATCACCTCATAAGACCCCTTTTATTTATATAGGCTCAATCCCCCAAAAAGTAAACGCCTCACCCCACCAGATACACCGCACCCAGCGTCAAGAAAATCAAAAAGCCAAAAATGTCCGTGCCCACCGTCACAACGGGGCCCGAAGCAACCGCCGGGTCGATGCCCAGTTTCTCCATCAACAGAGGCACCAGCGTCCCCAACAGCCCCGCCATCACAATGTTCGCCACAACCGCCGCGACAATAATCACGCCCAAGCCAACGTCTTGATACCACCACCACGCCACCAAGCCCGCCAACGCGCCCAACAGCAAGCCATTGCTCGAATTTAAGATGAACTCCTTAACGATACTGCGCCAGCGATTGCCATAGACGAGCTCCTTCATCGCCAACGCCCGCACTGTCACCGTCAGCGTCTGCACCGCGGCGATGCCGCCCATAGAGGCAACCACCGGCATCAACACCGCCAAAGCAATTACTTTATCGATAGCATCGGTAAAGCGCGAAATCACATAAGCCGACACAAACGTAAACACCAAGTTAAACGCTAGCCATATAAAACGATTGCGCACGCTCGCTGCCCACGTGCTGTGAAAGCTCTCTTGCGTCACACCCGCCAGACGCATCAAATCCTCGCCCGCTTCAGCATCGATAACGTCCACAACATCATCGATGGTCACAACTCCAACCAGTCTGCCGTCTTCATCCACCACCGGGTTAGACGTCAAATCCTTGTCCCGAAACAAGAATGCCACTTCTTCTTGGTCGGCATGCACTGGTATGGGCGTCATGTGCGTCTCCATAATGTCCTGCACCTGCGTCTGTGGCTTGGCTCGCAGCAAACGCCCCAACGGCACCATCCCCAACGGATGCTGCCTCGGGTCTACAACCTGCACATCGAAAAAATCGTCAGGCAAGTCGCGGTCTTCCCGTAAATGCTCAATCACATCGCCCACGCGCCACGTTATCGGCACCGCGACGACTTCTCGTTGCATCAACCGCCCGGCGCTCTGCTGGGGATACTTCAGACTTTCCTTGAGCCACTCTTGCGCGCCCTTGGGCAACTTAGCGAGAATGGCTTGCCGCACGTCCGCTTCCAAGCCCTCCAAAATAGCCAGAATGTCATCGGTCTCTAAATGCCCGACAATGCGCGCTGTGCCTGCCACACCTAAGGACTCAACCACATGTGCCTGCACAGACGGCGTCAGTAAGCTTAAGACCTCCGCTATCAGAGACGGCGCCTTCTTATCCTGAGCATACGTCTGCAACGCAGCCAGAAACACCTGCCGTTTGTCGCCATCTAGTAGGTCGACACAACGAGCCCGCTGTGTTGACTCTAAACCATCGATGAAGGACGTTAACGCCTTGGTATCGCCCTCGTTAAGAACCGCATGTAACGTCTGCACTGGGACGTCTACCCGCGCCAACGTGCTACGGGCTTCGAGCGGGCGCGACGGAACACCCCCTCGACGGCGGGGTCTGCTTTTTGCCCGCACGTGAGTCTTGGAAGGCTTGGAAGGCTGGGCAACCCTCTTGGACACCTTAGAAGTTTTAGGCATACGGACCCTCGCTATGGTAACATAGAACGTGCGGTCGAGAAGAGTCGAACTTCCACGGGATTGCTCCCACAACGCCCTCAACGTTGCGCGTCTACCATTCCGCCACGACCGCATTGCTTGTTTTGTATACTTAAGTGCAAAGCCCTTCAAGGTGTAAATCATGGCTCTTTCTGTCCTTAGCAAACAGCATGGTGTTCTGTGGCGTATCAGCCATAGCCCTGTTGCCTACCCGTCAGCGGTTGCCTTTATGGAACAGCACGTGTGCTTGATGCGTGCGGGTGTCGCCTTGCCGATGGTCTGGCTGCTGTGTCACCCGCCCCTTTACAGCAAAGGCATGAGCGCGCGCCCGCAAGACGCGCCCACCGACACCAGCCTGCCGATGTACTCGAGCGGACGTGGCGGCGGATATACCTATCACGGCATGGGACAACGCACGATTTATACGATGTTGCCGATGGCGTGTGATGGCGCGATTAACGTGCATGGGTTTGTGGCGCGCTTGCATATGTGGCTGGCTTTGAGCTTGGAGGCGTTGGGGATTGTTGCGGTGAGACGCACACAAACGAGCGGATTATGGGTGTGGCATGGGGGAGCTTATAAGAAGATTGCTTCGATGGGCATACGAGCACGGCATGGTATCAGCTTTCACGGCATCAGCGTCAATGTGCGCGGTGATTTGTTGCCTTTTCAAGGGATGAACCCGTGTGGCTTTGACGGAAGAGACGTTATCGATAGCGCGTCCCTGAACCCGCGCGTGACGCAAGAGAAACTGGACGCAACCCTAATACGGATGTTTGCGCGGGTGTTTTAAGCCTCAACGCTAAAATTTGCCTGTCTAATGGTAGGACAGGTCGTTCAGCTTCCAGTGAATGTCTGTGTTTTTTAGAGATTCGTTTTCCTTCATATAGTCAACGGCAGTATACCCATACTTTGTTTTGACGGAAGTACTTGCCCCAGCGTCGAGCAATATCTCAATGACGGCAGAATTTTTGTTATTAAAGGCTGCACAATGCAGAGGCGATTCCCCGTCCTTGTTCTGTGCGTTGATGTTTGCTCCTGCCTTAAGCACTATCTCAATCGTCACAGGATTATCATTTTCCAAAGCTGCCAAATGTAGAGGCGAGTTCCCTTCACCAGTTCGTGCGTTCACGTCCGCCCCTGCTTGAATCAGAACCAAAACCACTGCGGGATTTTTATTAAATGCTGCCCCCCACATGCAAAGGCGACCAGCCTTTATTATCCCGTGCGTTCACGTCCGCTCCTGCCTGAGTCAATGTCTCAATTACCGCAATATTTTGATTCCGATATGCCCCAACATGTAAAGGTGAGTAGCCAGCTCTGTCACGTTCGTTCACATCTGCCCCTTTATCAAGCTGTTCCTTTATATCATCGGGCGTTGCCCGTTTCATAAAGCGCTCTGACAATAATTTCGACATATCTGTCCCCTTCAAATTCTGTACGTATTCTATAAATATCTACAGGCGTTATTTATAAGACAAGTCATTCAGCTGCCTTCACACGGTCGTTTTAGGTGGTTTATAAATCCGCAAAAAGCCGAGCTCTTGCATCTTGGGTTTTCGGTATGCGTACCAGTCCCATACTACTATGGGTTCTTGGTCATAAGGCTCATTAGAATTACGAGGATTAACCCAAGCACCAGAATCTTTTACTCGCTGAAGATGATTTTCAATCTCTTCATAGTTATATACCCTACCTTCCTCAAAGCCTCCTTCCCTCAGTATAACTCGAATTTGATTAGTAGGTATTTTTTCTATTTTATCTTTATCGAGATTAAAAAACTGATATGTGTCATTTTTAGCCTTTTCCGTTATGATTTCATAATCATCCAATTCTTTTGGCGGAAGTAACGTTGTCTTGGGGGCAAGTGTAGGTGTAGATTCAGGGATAAGTTCAGGTGTAGGCTGAGATGCAAGCTCAGATGCCTCAAAAATCGGGTAGCCCATCAGCGAACAAAAGAATGTTACGTGGTCAAAAAAGGCTAAACTATCTTCTCTCTTATCTGCTGCAAGCGTCGGCTCACTCGGCGGATATTTATTCTTGATAGGTCTCTCTAGTGCCTTAAGTTCCTTGATTGCGTAATGTTCAAGGAATTTAACGTGGGCACTGTCTATAGACTTATCATCAACATAAAAATTAAAGTGTTTTGCCAATAGTTTTTTTTCTTATGTTCGTCGATGCGACCAGAGAACTTCTCGGCTTGACCGACATAAATATCAAGAACTCCACCTATGCCATCCTTCCAGTGACTCAATAAGAAATAAACACAAGGTGTCGCTAGCGCATTAAGGTGCTTATAATTCCGCACATTCTTTAACAAGCTATCTTTTGAAATAACCGCACAACGAGTCAGTGGCGTTCCCCTTATACGCTTGGCATACGAAACGAGTTTAATCCCTTGCGGGTTGCCATCTGGCAGAATAATCGAGAGTTCTTTTTCTTGTTGTGTCATCGTTGCCGACCTCCGCACATTTCGACGCAGTGTATAAAAAGGTCAGCAAAAAAACAAGCTCCTATACAAAATCACGTAACAGCAACAATACAAACCCTTAAAACAAGATTCCTCACTGATAGGACAGTTCCCGCAGACGCCAATACGCGCTCGTGTCTTTTAGGTCTTTGTTCTTCTTAATAAAGTCAAATGCCGTTGCCCCCGCTTCAGTGCGTGCTCCCGCATCCGCACCCGCCTCCAGCAATGCCAGTATAATCACCGGCGCATCATTGTCCCTTGCCGCAATATGCAACGGAGTCAAGCCCCATATATCCCTCGCTTCCAGATCCAAGCCCCCCTCAACCAACGTATGCACCACCTCAGGGTTGCCACTCAACTTCGCCGCCCCATGCAGCGGTGTGTGCCCGTGCCTGTCCCTCGCATCCGTATCGGCACCCGCCTCCAACAACACCTCCACAACCCGCGGATTGTCATTATAACCCGCCACAATATGCAACGGCGTATGACCCTTGTAATCCCGCGCCCCCAAATCCGAACCCAAACGAATATACGACAACACATCATTCACCGTCGCCTGCTTCATACGATGAATATCACACAACTCAGCACACGGCTTGTCACCCCCAACAGAACACCCCCCCACACTCGCTACAACAAACACCCCCACCAACAGAGTCGCCAGCATAAACGACCAAAACCAGCTCTGCCATCGCTCGCCAAACAGCATCTGTGCCCCTTGCACATACAAAGGATAGTGTTTGTCTAAAAACAAACCCAACACCACATCGCCAACGCCCCCCGCCTCCCTCGTCAAAACATAATCAAGGTGCCGCAAAGCCACCATAATACCAGCAAAAGCCCAAACGCCCAGCATAAACCACAGCATAGAAACAACAACCAAAGCCAACACCGCATACTTAAAGGCAATCACAAAGGACTTCTGCGTCCAAGCTGCATGATTGGCTAAAATAACAGCCACATCTATAACCACAAGAGCAAACAGCACGTAAATAAAGAGCCACCAGCCCGCCGACACACCCATGAACCTTAGCCCCCGCAAGCGACGGACAAAAATTGCCAGATTCGGCAGAAAAAATGCCAACGCCACACACACCGCCAAAAAAGGCTTGTCGTAGAGATACCGCAACGGATCCACAACAAACGCCAACGGCAAACACACCGCAACAAACAACGACCACCAAGCAAAGTCCAAACGAGTCGCACCACCCCGCAACCCATCCGCCTGCTTCAACAAAACAGCACGCAACCCCGACGGTATCACCATACCCCCCCTCCCTCGTCCCCCTCGTCCCCCTCATCCGTTACCGCAACAAGCGGATCCGCACCAAAACGATTATGACCCTTATCGCCCGGCACAAGAGTCGCTATAAGCAAAGCTATCGTCAGCAAAAAATGCACGAAAGATATCACCTCCGATGCCATCACGAACAAACCTGTCAGGAAAAACGGCACCAGCCACCAGCCACTTATATCTATGTCATGCAACCGCCGCACCGTGACCGCTAGATGCGGCAACAACAAAGCAAAACCCGTGAGGACAAGAGCCACGACCGCCGCCTCCGCTATGACACCACTGCCGATAAAAAGAAAATGCAACAAACCATAAAGAAAAGGCACAACCACCAATGCCAAAATCTCAAACAAGACAAACCACCAATACTCAGCCCGCGGCGCACGACCACGAAACACCGCATACTTATCCTCTCCTTCTGTTTCATCACGGCACGACCTACGCGGCGCACGACCACGAAACACCGCATACTTATCCATCACACAGGAAAGCACCGCTTCCTTAAACGAAATCATCATCACCTCTCTTAATCTACCTCCCTCTTATCCCAACACCTCTGTCACACCGCCCACGCCAATACCCTACCACAAAAAAAACCATCACGCCCACACACAAATGTTTCACGTGAAACATTGTCGTTTTTTTTATCAAAATTGTTTCTCGTGAAACAATTTTTTTATCGATGTTTCACGTGAAACAATTCCTATAAAAAACTGTGCCAGCAAAAAACGTTTGTCTTATCCCCACACGTCTTTTCCCCTGTTACCCTATCACCAACACCTTATTATATAGGACTCCCGCACCGCTCTGCCCAATTGTTTCTCGTGAAACATTATCGTTTTTTTGTCGTTTTTCTTATCGACATTGTTTCTCGTGAAACAATTTTTTTTATCGATGTTTCGCGCGAAACAATTTTTTTATCGATGTTTCACGTGAAACATTCGATTTTTGAGCTGACATTGTTTCTCGTGAAACAATTCCTATAAATATGCCTATCGGTTACTGTCGCGCGGGTCGTCACCAAAACGGTTATGCCCCTTATTGCCCGGCAGAAGCGTCGCTATAAGCAAGACTATCGTCAGCAAAAAATTCACAAAAGGCGCCGCATCCGATGACGATGCGAACACAGCAATCAGCCACAACAGCCCAACCCACCAGCCACTTACGTCTATGTCATGCAACCGCCGCACTGTAACCGCTAGATGCGGTAACACCAAAGCCAAAACCGTTATGATGAGAAGTGCCACGCTTAACCCGTCGCCTAGTGCTTCAATGCTGACAAAAAGAGTAGATGCAACTATCAATGCCAAGAATTCAAACAAGACAAACCACCAATACTCCGAGCGCGGGGCACGCCC